>JBQTJT010000081.1:0-34146 GCA_052386855.1 Reyranella sp. | reverse complement strand
TGTGGTGCAGGCTCAAGGACTGGCGCCGCGTCGCAACACGATACGACAAGCTCGCTCAGAACTACCTCGCCGGCGCCCTCATCGCTGCAACCGTCTCCTACTGGCTCAAATGAGTCCGGACCCTAGGGCGGCTCTCGTCCGGGAGTGCGGAATTCACAGCCAGCGCTGCCGGCTTTTTTGGGTTATGCTGCTCGTGTTGGGTTCGTCGTGGCCCGCATTTCTTCCGGATCAGCTGCCAATGCCCCTTGAGTGGAAGGTTTCCCATCTGGAGCACATGGTGATCTGCGTGTCAGAGGGCGTCGTCACGCTCAAGGATTTTGAGGAGTATCTGGCGGCGCTCAAGAAGGAAAAGGCCCTGGCCTTTCCCAAGATATTCGTCGCGACCCACGGTCAATCCGGCATGAACGAAGCCGACAGGCGGAAGCTGGTGATGCTCCTGACCAGCTTCCTCGAAATCGACGGCCTCGGCCCCTTTGCCGTGGTTGCGGGCTCGCAAAGGAACTACGGCCTGTCCTCCGTCTTCAGGTCCCTCGCCACGGTCAAGCGGCCGATGCGCGTGTTCCCGGACATCCACGCCGCGCGAAAATGGCTGGATGGCCGATCGGCCTATTGACCCCTATCTTCCGTTCCTATATATCCTATCCATGCCGGTGATTTCCCGGAAGGAAGGAGACTGGAACGATGTCGAAACAACCCTGGCACTTCGGGACCCCCGAGCGGGACCCCGCCGAACTGGCCGAGGAATCGGCGCGCCGCCGCGCCGAGGAGGCGCTCGAACGGTATGCCCGCCAGCCGCTGTCCTACAACCCCATCAACAATCCGCTCGCTCCCGTCGCGCAGGCGCCAGCGGCCGCGCCGCCCGGTTTGCTGGCACGGGCGATCGCCAATCCGCGGCGGCGACGGACGCCCGCCCGCCAGCGCGCCGCGTTCCTGGAACAGCTCGCGCTCTGTGGCTCGGTCATGGAAGCGGCGCACCGTGCCGGCGTGAACCGCGGCACGCTCTACCGTTGGAAGAAGAAGGACCCCGAGTTCGCCCGGCGCTGGGCGGACGCCATCCGCCGCCGCGCCGAGGAAGTCGGCGACGACATCGCCCTGCAGGCCAACGTGATCGAGGTGCAGCCGGTGTTCTATCGCGGCCAGAAGATCGGCGAGAAGCGCAGGATCAACACCCGGCTGCTCATGCATGTGCAGAGCCGCCTGGACACCGATCGCCGCCGTGCCGAGGACCGCTCCGAGCGGCGCGAGCTGCTGCTGCTGCGGGCCGCGCTGGCCGGACGGAATTCTGAAACGAGTCAATCGGCGACTCCCGCCGCGACGTCTCTGGCACCGGAAATGTGCAGCGGCGACCTGGGGTTAGCGGCCGCCGCGTGACTCCCGGAGTGACGGGAAGCGCGTGTCTCCGTGACTCTCGGGCTGGGGGCTCTAGTTCCCCTTCAGGATCTTCGCCGCGGCGTCGGCGAAGACCTGGCAGCCCAGCACGATGTCGGCATCGGCCGTGTTCTCGGTGAAGTGATGCGAGATGCCGCCGATCGAGGGCACGAACATCATGGCGGCGGGAATCTTGAGGCCGATCACCTGCGCATCGTGGCCGGCGCCGGACGGCATGCGGACGTGCATGTCGGGTGCGTGCGCCACGGCCGACTCCTCGATGGCCTCGAGGAAGCGCTCGTCCATCAAGAGCGGCTGGGTGCGCGAGAGGTTCACGCATTCGACGGTACAGGGGCCCTTCTCCTGGTGATCGGCGACGATCTCCAACAGCTTGGCCTCGAAGGCCTGCAGGACCTTGGTGTCGGCATCGCGGAACTGGAGGATCATCTCGGCCTTGCCGGGAACGATCGCGGGCGCGCCGGGCTCGATCGACATCTTGCCGACGGTCCAGACGCTGCGCGGACCGGAGACCGCGGGGAACTTGTCCATCACGTCGTTGTAGAGCCGCATCATCGCCACGCCGGCATCCTTGCGGATCGGCATGGGCGTGGTGCCGGCATGGTTCTGGATGCCACCGAAGGTCAGGCGGAACGCCATGATGCCGACGATTGCCGTCACGATGCCGATGCGCTTGTCGCTCGCCTCCAGGAGACCGCCCTGCTCGATATGCGCCTCGAGATAGCCGCGGTACCTTCCCTCTTCCAGGTGCTCGCGCGGCACCTTGTCGAGGCCGGCCGCCTTCAGCGCCTCGCGCATCGGCGTACCCTCGTCGCGGTGCCTGGCCTTGTCGATGTCGGCCTCGGAAAATATGCCGATGAACGAGCGGCTGCCGGTCATCTGGCCCCAGTGGCCCTCCTCGTCGGCCCACGAGGCGACGTCGACGGCGAGATGCGCCGTCTCGGGATCCTCGGCCAGCGCGCGCGCCACTTCGAGCCCGTAGATCACGCCCATGACGCCGTCGAGCCAGCCGCCCCTCGGCTGTGTGTCGGAGTGCGAGCCCAGCAGCAGCCGAGGACCGGTCCTCGGGCTCTTGCCGATCACCGTGCCGATGCCGTCGATCACCGGCTCGAGCCCGGCCTCCTTCATCCGCGCCGCGAGCCAGTGCCGGCTCTCGACATCCTGCGGCGAGAGGTGCGGCCGGTGCACCCCGGTTTCGTAGCGGCCAAAATCGGCGATGCGGCGCAGATCGGCCAGGAGTCGTTCACCGTTGATCCTGGGCATATGTCCTCCTCACCTGGCCGATTTCAACGCCTGCCACACGCGGGCCGGCGTCGCCGGCATGTCGATCGCGATCACCCCGGCGGGACGGAGCGCGTCGAGGACGGCGGCCATCACGGTCTGGGGGGCTGCAATGCAGCCCGCCTGCCCCGAGCCTTTCACGCCCAGCGGATTGGCGGCGGTCGGCCGCTCGATCAAATCGATGTCGAAGAAGGGCAGGTCGTCGGCGCGCGGCAACGCATAGTCCATCAGCGAGCCGCTGAGCAGTTGGCCCGAAGCGGCATCGTAGACGGTGTGCTCCAGCAGCGCCTGACCAATGCCCTGCACGACGCCACCCTGCACCTGGCCTTCGGTCAGCATCGGATTGATCAGGCGGCCGTAGTCGTCGACGGCGGTGTAGCGCAGCAGCTCGCACGCGCCGGTCTCGGGATCGATCTCGACCTCGGCGACATGGCAGCCGCTCGGGAAGGTGAAGACGTCGGTGATGTTCAGCACGTGCTCACCCAGCCCCGGCGACATTCCGTCGGGCAGGTTCGCAGGATCGGTCGCGCTCTTCGCCAGCGCCGCGAGGTCGATGCTTCGGTCTGTCCCGCGCACCATGAACCGGCCGTTGCGATAATCGAGATCATCCCCCGACGCTTGCAAGAGATGTGCCGCCAGCAGCCGCGCTTTGGCGAGGGCCGCGTCCATCGCCTTCACGAGCGCAGCGCCGCCCATGTGCATCGACCGCGCGCCGCCATGGCCCGCGCCGCTCTTCACCTGGCGCGTATCGGCCTGCACGTAACGGAAAGCATCGATCGGCAGGCCGAGATGCTCGGCCGCGATCTGGGCGAAGGATGTCTCGTGCCCCTGCCCGTTCGACTCGGTGCCGAGCGCAATCGTCACCGTGCCGTCGGGCGCGAAGCGTACCTCGGCGCCTTCGTTGGGCGCACCACGCGAGGTCTCGAGGAAGCAGCCGATGCCGATGCCGCGCAGCCGGCCCTGTGCCTTCGCCGCCGCCCGACGCGCCTCGAAGCCCGCCGTATCGGCGCGCACGACGGCGGCATCGAGGTTGGCGACGAAGCCGCCCGAATCGATGGCCATGCCCATCGCCGTCTTGTGCGGAAACGAAGCGATCAGGTTCTGCCGCCGCAGGCCGGCGGGATCGCGGCCGATCACGCGCGCCGCCGCTTCGATCGCACGCTCGGTGATGTAGTTGGCCTCGGGCTTGCCGGCGCCGCGATAGGCATCGACCGGCACGGTGTTGGTGAAGGCGCCGCGCACGTCGACCGCGATCAGCGGGATATCGTAGACGCCGCCGTGCGCCGTCGAGGCGGCGACGGCCGAGGCGCCGGGACCGTTGCCCGAAAGATAGGCGCCGAGGTTGGCCACCATCGCCACGTCGAGCGCCAGGATGCGGCCCGTGGCATCGAGCGCGATCCTGGCCGAGGCCGCGATGTCGCGGCCCTGGGCGCCGGACACAAACTCCTCGGCGCGGTCGGCGATCCAGCGCACCGGCTGCCTAAGCTTGCGCGCCGCCCACAGCAGCAGCACCCATTCAGGATAGAGGAAGTTCTTCATGCCGAAGCCGCCGCCGACATCGGGCGCATGAAGCTGGATGCTTTCCAGCGGCACCTTGAAGACGAACTCGGCGAGCTGGCGGCGGATGCCGTGCAGCCCCTGCCCGGTCAATTCGAGGTCCATCGTGCCGGTCGCGGCATCGTAGCGGGCGATGCCGGCCCGCGGCTCGATCGGCACCACGACGACGCGGTTGTTCATCACTTCTATGGCAACGACGTGGGCGGCGTTCTTCATCGCCTGCGCCACGGCTTCATGGTCGCCCTTGCGGAAATGGAAAGCGAGATTGCCCGGCGCCTGGTCCCACAGCGCCGGCGCGTTCTCGGCAAGCGCTGCGATGCCGTCGACCACGGCGGGCAGCGGCTCGTAGTCGACCTCGATGAGCTCGGCGGCCTCGCGCGCCACGTCGGCGCTGTCGGCCACGACGAAGGCTACGGGATCGCCGACATGGCGCACGCGGCCATCGGCCAGCGCCGGCCGCGGCGGCACGATCAACGGCTTCACCGCCGCCAGACAGGGCAGCGGCCCCAGCCCATCGGCCGCAAGGTCGGCGGCGAGTGCCACCAGCTGAACGCCGGGCAAGGCCCTGGCGCCGGACACATCGATCGACTGGATCAGCGCATGGGCGTGCGGCGAGCGCAGCACGTAGCCGTGCAGCGCGGCACCTGCATTGATGTCCTCAACATAGCGACCGCGCCCCAGCAGGAAGCGCGCATCCTCGAGACGGCGGACGGACCGCCCATTCTGATTGTCGGTCACGCCCTACCCTACTTGTACTGTTGCGTTGCGAGCCGGACTCGGCTGGCCGTCATGATCGAGCAGCGTCTGGACGAGCTTGCGGAACTGCGTCGGACCGGCATCGAGGCTGGTCGGCAGCATGCGCCGTTCGGGGTCCATGTCGATCAACTTCTGCTGCGCCTCGATGATCGCCTTGTCCTCGTTGAAGGCCGCCTCGACGACGGCATAGAGCCGGCCGACGCGGTCCTCATCGAGGTCGGCACTGCGCGCGCCGGCGGCGTAGAAGTAGCGCGATGTCCGCGCCGTCATCGGCGTCACCGCCTGGTCGTCGTAGCGCAGGAAGAGCGGCGGCTCCGACGGCGGCTGGCCCTTGCAGCGCTCGGCCGTGCCCACCGGATAGAAGGCGGTGCGCAGCAGAAAGATGCCGGGAAAGAGGAAGTCGTAGCTGTTCCACAGGTCGAGCGTCTCGCCCCAGCGCTTCATGAAGCTGCGCGAGGGCTGGCCGCGCAGCCAGCGTTCCACGCGCAAGCCCCGCTCCAGGACCGAGATGCGCGGCCGCTCGTCGGCCCATTGCGGCATGTCGAGGCCCAGCGTCTTTTCATGTGCGAAGGAGAGATGCGAGAGGTCGAGCAGATTATCGTCGATCAGCAGATAGTGCGCGGCATAGTCGAGCTGGCCGCTGCGCATGCGATAGCCGGGATCGTCGAGCCGCACCGAGTCTGGGATCGACGCCGGATCGGCCAGCGCCTCGTCGCCCATCCAGATCCACATCCAGCCGCCGCGCTCGACCGCCGGATAGCGTCGCACGAAGGCGCTCTGCGGAATGAGCTTCTGGCCGGGAATTTCGATGCAACGCCCGTCCGGCGCGAACTTGAGGCCATGATACATGCAGCGCAGATCGTCGTGCTCGAGCCGTCCCATCGAGAGCGGCGCGAAACGGTGGCAGCAACGGTCCTCCAGCACTACGACCTGGCCGTCGGCCTTGCGGTAGAGCGCCAGCGGCTGGTCGATGATGACACGCGCCAGAATGCGGCCGGCCTCGAGCTCGTGCGACCAGCCGGCGACGTACCAAGCGTTGCGGACCCACATGTGATCCTCCCGGTTTCCTTCCGGTGACCAGCATACACCATTGACGGAGAGGAGCGACCGGCGGACGCTCGCGCTTTCGGAGGACCCCATGATCGATCTGCATTACTGGCCGACGCCCAACGGCAAGAAGGTCACCGTCCTGCTCGAGGAACTGGGCACACCCTACAAGATCGTCCCGGTGAACATCGGACGCGGCGACCAGTTCACGGACGCGTTCCTGGAAATGAATCCCAATCACCGCATGCCGGTGATGGTGGATCATGAACCGAAGGGTGGCGGCAAGCCGATCGTGATCTTCGAGTCGGGCGCCATCATGATGTACATCGCCGAGAAGGCCGGGAAGTTCTATCCGCAGGACGTCAGGACCAAGTACGAGGTCAACCAGTGGCTGATCTGGCAGATGGCCAACCAGGGCCCGAAGTCGGGCGAGTGCGGCCATTTCCGCCGCGTCGACCAGGCCAAGGAAGGCGACCAGACATACGCCATCACCCGCTTCACCGATGAGGTGAACCGCCTCTACGGCGTGCTCAACAACCGGCTCCACAAGCACAAGTATCTCGTCGGCGACCAGTACACGATCGCCGACATGATCTGCTACCCGTGGACGGTGAACTGGAAATTCCAGGGCCAGGACATCGAGGAGTTCAAGCACTTCAAGCGCTGGTTCGAGGAGCTGGGCGCCCGCCCCGCCGTGCAAAAGGGCATGGCGGCCGGCGCCGATCTCTCGGTCGAGCGCGAGAAGCTGCCGCCCGAGGAACAGGCCCGCATCCGCAAGCTGCTCTACAACCAGCGCGCCCGGCCCGTCCCTGCCTGAAGGGGGCCGGCGTAAAATCTAGATCGGACCGTAGGCGGCGGGAAACCCGGCGATGTCGAGCGTCGGCACGCCGGGCACCCGCACCAGCCGGCTCTCGTGGCGGCCGTCCGGCTCAAGCAGGTGCTCGACGTAGCCCACTTCCTTGATGCCGTAGCGCGGCTGCCGCACATCCGGGATGATGAAGGCCGTCGACGTACCCCACACATGGTGCACGCCGGCCGACCAGGTTTCGCGAAACTGGTGCACGTGACCGCACGCGACCAACGCCGGCACGACGCCACCCATCGACATCAGCAGCAGGCGGCGCGGCACGGGATTGACGAAGCGGCCGGTGATCGCCGTCTCATCGACCGTCCGGTCGAACAGCGGCTTGTGCAGGAACAGCGCCAGACGGCGCCGGCCGAGGCTCGCGATCGCCGTGACGATGTCGTCTTCCTGGTGCTCGGCAGCATCGAGGTCGCTGCCCAGAAGCTGCGCATTGACGCCCAACAACCGCCAGCCGGGAACATCCAGTGTCCACCAGTCGGCGCCGAAATGGCTGAGGTAGCGGGCCCGCCGCATCGCGTCGATTGCCCCCTCGCCGTGCGCCGGCGCATCCTGGCTGTCGCCGAGATCGTGATTGCCGGGCAGGTAGCGCACCGGAAGATCGAGCCCGTCGTGCAGCGCCCGTGCCGCCATCAGGTCGGTATCGCTCGAGGCGCCGTCCAGCGAGATGTCACCCGAGTTCAGGACGAGATCGGGGCGGGCCGTCCGCAAGGCCTCGCCGATGCGCACGAAATTGTCGACGAAGAAGGGTTTGTCGTCGCTGAGATGGGTGTCCGAAATCTGGGCGATGCGAAAGGTCATGCCGCCGACCCTAGGCATGCATTGTTTCAGAACGGGGAAGGCAACAGGGCTGGACTATGGCCGTGACGACAACGGTGGAGCAATTTCCTCGAGCGGCCGGCACTCCGCCCGCACACCGAGCCTCGTCGTGACCAGGGCGGCCGCGATCATCATGCCGGCGCCCAGCAGGTAGCCGGCGACGATGTCGCCGCGGTCGCCGCCCTCGATCAGGACGCCGAACAGCCACGGCCCGCCGACGCCGCCCAGCAGCGTGCCGAAGGCATAGAACAGCGCGATGGTGAGCGCGCGAATTTCCAGCGGAAAGCATTCGCCGACGGTGAGATAGGCGGCGCTCGCCGCCGCCGAGGCGAAGAAGAAGACGATGCTCCACATCACGGTCTGCGTCGTGGCATCGAGCAGCCCGGCATTGAGAAGCTGGGCCGTGACGGCGAGGAGAATGCCCGAGATCCCGTAGGTCGCGACGATCATCGTCTTGCGGCCGATCGTGTCGAACAGCGGGCCGAGGATCAGCGGCCCCAGGAAGTTGCCGACGGCAAACGGCAGGATGTAGAGCCCGACCTTGTCGCCCGGCACGCCGTAGAAACGCGTCAGGATCAGCGCATAGGTGAAGAAGATCGCGTTGTAGACGAAGGCCTGCGCCGCCATCAGCACGAGGCCGAGCGTGGTGCGCCCCGGATAGTGTTTGAGCAGCGTGCGCGCCACCGAGACCAGCGTCACTTTGTGCGGATCGCCCAGCGCCAGCATCGTCTTGACGGGCGCCAGCACGACGCGCTCGCTGGCGACGATGCTCGCCTCGATCTCGGCCATGACCCGCTCCGCTTCCCGCGGCTGGCCATGAATCATCAGCCAGCGCGGACTCTCGGGCAGGAAGCGGCGCAGAAAGAGGATCACCAGCCCGAGCAGCGCGCCGCTGCCGAAGGCCACCCGCCAGCCCATGTCGGGATCGAGGAATGCCGGATCGAGCAACCATACCGAGAGCAGCGCACCCATCGCCGCGCCGATCCAGAAGCTGCCGTTGATGGCGAGGTCGATGCGGCCGCGTAGTCGCGCCGGCATCAACTCGTGGATCGCCGAGTTGATCGCCGCGTACTCGCCGCCGATGCCCGCGCCGGTGAGGAAGCGGAACAGCAGGAAGCTATAGAAGTCCCACGAGAAGGCGGTGGCGGCCGTGGCGACAAGGTAAACACCCAGGGTGACGTTGAAGAGCTTCTTGCGACCGAGCTTGTCGGTGAGGTGGCCGAAGAACAGGCTGCCCAGTACCGCGCCCGCAAGATAGGCGCTGCCGGTGAGGCCCACCTGCTCGGCGGTGAGCTGGAGCCGCGGACTGGTCTGCAGGGCGGCCGCCACCGATCCGGCGAGCGTCACTTCGAGGCCATCGAGGATCCAGGTGATGCCGAGCGCAACCACGACCAGGCGGTGGAACCGGCTCCACGGCAGGCGGTCGAGGCGGGCGGGAATGTCGGTTTGCACGAAAGTGAAACGCCCCGCGCCATGCCGCGTTCCCTTATGCAACGCAGGCCTGCCGGAGGCGCGGTGGTGTCGCCGGACGCCGGCCCGTATCATGCGACCATGAGCGACAACACAATGACCGCCAGCGCGACCGCCGCGCCGGCACAGGCAGCAGCCTCCGCTTCGGCCAACAACACGACCTTCGCGGTCATCCTGTCGCTCAGCTTCTGTCACTTGCTGAACGACATGATGCAGTCGCTGGTGCCGGCGCTTTATCCCATCCTCAAGGATTCATACGAGCTGAGTTTCGGCCAGATCGGCCTGATTACGCTCGCCTTCCAGTGCACCGCTTCGATGCTGCAGCCCGTGGTCGGCATGTACACCGACAAGCGTCCCCAGCCCTATTCCCTGATGGTCGGCATGGGTTTCACCCTGGTCGGCCTGTTGCTGATGTCCCAGGCCAACACCTACCCGCTGATCCTGCTGGCGGCGGCGCTGATCGGCATGGGCTCGTCGGTCTTCCATCCCGAGGCCTCGCGCGTGGCGCGCATGGCGGCGGGCGGCCGCTACGGTCTGGCGCAGTCGCTGTTCCAGGTCGGCGGCAACATGGGCTCCGCCGCCGGCCCGCTGCTGGCCGCCTTCATCGTCGTGCCGCATGGCCAACAGAGCATTGTGTGGTTCTCGGCCGCCGCCCTCGTGGCCATGGCCGTGCTGTTCCAGGTCGGTGGCTGGTACAGCCGAAGGCGCGCCGAATCGAAGGGCACCGCCGCGAAGCCGGCCGCGCGCGCCAAGGCCACCGCCGGTCCCACCCTCTCGGCCCTGTCGCAAGGCCGCGTGATCGGCGCCGTGCTGGTGCTGGTGGCGCTGCTGTTCTCCAAGAACGTCTATAGCGCCAGCCTCGGCAGCTACTTCACCTTCTATCTGATCGAGAAGTTCGGCGTCGAAGTGCAGACGGCGCAGCTCTACCTGTTCGCGTTCCTGGTCGGCATCGTCATGGGCACCATCGCGGGCGGCGTCGTGGGCGACAAGGTTGGCCGCATCCCGGTGATGTGGTTCTCGATCGTGGGCGCGCTGCCCTTCGCCCTGATGCTGCCCTACGCCAACCTGTTCTGGACCGGCGTGCTCGCCGTCGCGGTGGCGATGATCATGGCCTCGGCCTTCTCCGCCATCCTGGTCTATGCGCAGGAGCTGCTGCCCGGCCGCGTCGGCCTCGTGTCCGGCATGTTCTTCGGCTTCTCCTTCGGCCTGGGCGGGCTTGGCGCCGCGGCGCTGGGCCAGCTCGCCGACCTCACCAGCATCGAGACCGTCTACAAGCTCACGCCGTTCCTGCTCCTGCTGGGATTGCTGACGGCATTCCTGCCGCGCCATCCCGGCCGGCCGGCATGAGCCTTCGCTGAAGACCGGGAAGAGCCAATGCCTCGTGCACGCCTGCGCGATCTCGGTCTCAAGGTCGGGACTCTCCCGCCCGGCCCCTTCAACGCCATTACCGATGTGGCGGGCGTCAAAGTAGGCTACTCGACCGTCATCCAGGATAGTCCGCGGATTGCCAGGACCGGCGTCACTGCCATCTGGCCGCGTGGACAGGAAATCTGGACCGACTACGTCTTCGCCGGCACGTTCTCGTTCAACGGCAACGGCGAAATGACGGGCCTTCCGTGGCTCGCCGAGCAGGGTCTGCTCGGTGCGCCAATCGGGATCACCAACACTTATCAGGTGGGAATCGTCCGTGATGCCATCACGGCCCTGGCGGTTCGCGATGGCGCCTCCCAGGCCTTTCATCTGCCCGTCGTCGCCGAGACTTACGATGGCTGGCTCAGCGACATCCAGGGTTTCCCCCTGACGCAAGCGCACGCGTTTGCCGCGTTCGACAGCGCGGTCGGCGGCTGCGCCATCGCCGAAGGCAATGTAGGCGGCGGCACCGGCATGATCTGCCACGAGTTCAAAGGCGGAACCGGCACGGCATCGCGCACCGTCGTCGAGAACGGCGAGCGCTATACGGTCGGCGCGCTGGTGCAGGCGAACTATGGCGCGCGCGATCTGCTGCGCGTGGATGGCGTGCCGGTCGGTCGTGAGATCGGACCGGACATGGTGCCGGCACATCGTTCGGGCATAAGCACGGCCCCGGCGCCCGCGACGGAAGGTTCCATCATCGTCGTTCTGGCGACCGACGCGCCTCTCATTCCGATCCAATGCCAGCGGCTCGCCCGCCGGGCCACGACAGGGCTCTCCTGGGTGGGCGGCATCGGTGCGAACGGGAGTGGCGATATCTTCATCGCGTTCTCGACGGGCAATCACATCGGCCAGAACGACAGGATCAGCAACGTGAAGATGCTGGCACCCGACGCGATGACGAGCCTCTTCCGGGCGGCGGCCGAGGCAACCGAAGAGGCGATCCTCAACGCGATGTGCATGGCCGAGACCATGACCGGCCGGGACGGTCGCACCATCCACGCGCTGCCGCTCGACCTCCTGCAGGAGGTGATGCGGAGATACCGGCCCGACCAACGCCAGGCTCAGGGAGGTGCAGGCGCATGAAGGATTTTGCAGGCAGGATCGCCGTCATCACCGGCGGCGGCACCGGCATGGGCCGCGAGCTCGCAAGACAGCTGATCGCCGAAGGCTGCAACATCGCGCTCTGCGACGTCTCCGCCGCGGCGATGGAAGAAACACGACGCCTGTGCAAAGTCGACGGGATGCGCCAGGGTCAGCGCATCACCACGCATGTGGCGGACGTCTCCGATCCCGTTCAGGTGCGCGGCTTTCGCGATGCCGTCGCCCGGGATCAGGACACCGACTGCATCCACCTGCTGTTCAACAACGCCGGCATCGGCGGCGGCGGCAGCCTCGTCGTCAACGAGCAGGACGAGTGGGAGAGGACGTTCAACGTCTGCTGGGGCGGCGTCTACAACTGCGCCCGCGCCTTCCTGCCGATGCTCAAGAAGGCCGACGCCGGCCACATCGTCAACACCAGCAGCATCAACGGTTTCTGGGCCGTGATCGCACCGCACATCCCGCAGACCGCTTATGCAGCGGCGAAGTTCGCGGTCAAGGGCTTCACCGAGGCGCTGATCACCGACCTGCGCATCAACGCGCCGCACATCAAATGCTCGGTGGTGATGCCGGGACACATCGGCACCTCGATCGTCGCCAACTCACGCAAGGTCCAGAGCGGCAACGACACCGACGTCATGACGCCCAAGGAAATCGCCCAGGCGCGGGCGCGCATTGCCTCGATGGGCCGCGATGCGGCGGCCCTGTCCGACGACGAGGTACGCAAGATCGTGGCCGACCGCGCCAAGCGCTTCCTCGATGAAGCGCCGACATCCGCGGCCGAAGCGGCGCGCATCATCCTGGACGGCGTCCGGGCGGAGCGCTGGCGTATCCTGATCGGCCGCGATGCCGAGGAACTCGACGCCCGCGTTCGCGCGGCGCCCGAGCAAGCCTACGAAAAAGACTTCTTCGACAGCTTCGAGTCCGAGGTCGGCTGGCGCCTCGGCCGCTGAGGTTTTAGCGGCCGGCGCTTCCGAGCACCCGGTCGACCATCTGCGGCGCCATGCCGAGATAGTTCGCGGGATCGGTCAGGCGGTCGAGCGCCGCCCGGTCGAGATGCCTGGTGATCTCGGGCACCTTGGCCAGAGCCTCGGCCAGCTCACCGCCGCTGTCGGCGACGGTGCGGCAGGCAGTATAGACCATATCGTGCGCCTGCTGGCGGCCGAGGAACGGCGCCAGCCCCATCATGACGGCCTCGGCCACGATCAGCCCCTTGGACATGGCGAGGTTGGCGGCCATGCGGCGCTCGTCGACGATCAGCCCGCCCAGCGCCGTCCTCGCCTGGTTCAGCGCGCCCGCCGTCAGCACGAAGCTCTCGGGCACCGCCATCCACTCGGCATGCCATGGGCCGGTCGCGCGCTCGAAATCGTGGACCATGGCATCGAGCATCAGCCCGGCATGCTGGCGCACCGCCTTGCCGGCCGCGAGCATGAGCTCGGACGAAATCGGATTGCGCTTCTGCGGCATGGTCGAGGAGGCGCCACGACCGGTGCCGAAGGGCTCGTAGACCTCGCCGAACTCCGTCGAGGCCATGATCATGACGTCGAGCGCGATCTTGCCCAGCGAGCCGGTGACGAGGGCGAGGAAATTGACCGCCTCCGCCAGACCGTCGCGCGCGACATGCCAGGTCGAGCTCGGCACGCCGAGGCCGAGTTCTGCGCACAACGCCGCCTGCACGTCCAAACCCTTGTCGCCGAGCGATGCCAGCGTGCCGGCGGCGCCGGCGAACTGACCGACCAGCACGCGCGGCTTCAATTGTTCCAGGCGCTCGGCGTGCCGGTCGAACATGGCGAGCCAGATCGCGACCTTGTAGCCGAAGGTGATGGGCAGCGCGTGCTGCAGATGCGTGCGGCCGGCCATCGGCGTGTCGCGATGTTTCCGCGCAAGGCTGGCCAGGATGCCGCGCAGGGCCGCGAGATCCTCGCCCACGATGCGCAGGCCCTCGCGCAGCTGCAGGACGACGGCGGTATCCATGATGTCCTGGGTCGTGGCGCCCCAATGGACGAAGCGGCCGGCCTCGCCGCACTGCTTGGCGAGCTGATGGACCAGCGGCAGGATCGGATAGCCCACGATGTCGGTCTCGCGGCCGAGATGCTCGAAGTCGAGCGTCTCGGCGTTGCTGAACCGGGCGATCTCGCCGGCCGCCGCCTCCGGGATCACGCCGCAGCGCGCCTCGGCCCTGGCCAGCGCCACCTCGACCTCGACGCAGCGCGCGATGAAGGCCCTGTCGGAAAAGACCTGCCGCATCGCAGGCGTGCCGAAGGCATCGCGGAACAGGATCGAGTCCAGCACCGTGGTGGAACTCTGGAAGGCTGGCATGAAGGGCTCCTAGGCCGGCAGCAGTTTCAGCCGCCGCAAGAGCTCGCGCTCCTGTTCCATGGTCTTGATCATCGCCTCGCGATAGGCGGGGCCATCCATCAGCAGCAGCGGCTGGTCCATGTTGTTGAGGAACTCCAGGTGCTTCGGCTCCTGCGCCGCGGCGCGGAAGGCGTCGGCCAGGATTTTTACCACGGCCGGATCCATGCCCTTCGGCCCGACCAGGCCGCCCGGACTGTCGACGGCGATTTCTAGGCCGAGTTCGCGCACGGTCGGCACGTCGGGAAAGCGCTTCGCCCGGGTGCCGGTGAAGACCGCCAGCAGCCGGAGCTTGCCGGCCATGACCATCGGCGCCCAACCCGAAGACTCCGAGGCGAAGTCGATCTCGCCGCCCAGCAGCGCGCGCATCGTGTCGGCCGTGCCGCGATAGGGCGCGTGCGTCCACGTGAGGCTCTGCGCCATGCCGAGACTCTCCATCGCGAGATGCTGGGTCGAACCCGCGCCCAGCGTGCCCCAGTTCAGCTTGCCGGGATTGGCCTTGGCGTAGGCCAGCAGCTCGGGCAGCGTCTTCCACGGTGCCTCGGTGCGTACCACCACGCCCATGACGAAGCCGGTGATCTGCAGGATGTAGGTGAGGTCCTTGATCGGATCGTATTTGAGCGCCGGGTTGAGCATCGGCTGGCGCAACATGCTCATGTGCATCTGGCAGATCGTGTAGCCGTCCGGCTTGGCGTCCTGAAGGGCGAGCGCGCCGAGCACGCCGGCGGCCCCGCCCTTGTTCTCGACGACCACCGGCTGGCCGAGCTTCTGGGAGACCGATTCGGCCAGGATGCGGAAGCCGGCATCGGCCGGCCCGCCGGCCGCCCAGGGAATGATCAGTTTTATGGGTCGGTCGGGAAACTTCGCCTGGGCGTGCGCGGCGCCGAACGGCAAAGCAGAGGCGCCGACAAGGGCGGCCCGTCGCGTGATACGGCTCATGATGTTCGAACTCCTCCCGGTTGCCGGACTTTATCCCCGGGCATGGAGCGTGCCAACCGATCCGAACCTAGGACGCCTTCGCGGCGTCGCGCTTGATCTTCTTGGCCAGCGACCATTTATGGACCTCGGTCGGCCCGTCGTAGATGCGGAAGGCCCGGACCTCCCTGAAGACCTGCTCGACGATCGTATCGGTGGAGACTCCGGTGCCGCCCATCACCTGGACGCAGCGATCGGCCACGCGATAGAGCGCTTCCGACACGGCCACCTTGGCCATCGAGCTCTCGGCCGTTCCGAGCACGTCAGTGTCGAGAACATCGGCGCACCAATCGATCATCAGTTCGGCCTGCTTCAGGTCGATCAGATTGTCGGCCAACATGAAGCCCACGCCTTCATGATCGATCAGAGGCTTTCCGAAGGCATGGCGCTTGACCGCATAGGCGGTGGCGATCTCGTTTGCCCGTTTAGTGGCGCCGAACCAGCGCATGCAATGCGACAGGCGGGCCGGGCTGAGACGTATCTGCGCGTAGTTGAAACCTCCACCATTCTCGCCGAGCATCTGGTCGGCCGGCACCCGGAGATTGTCGATCGTCACCATGGAGTGGCCGCCGGGCATCGAACTGTCGATGGTGTCGATGACGCGGTCGATGCGGATCGCCGGATCGGGAAGGTCGACCACGAACATGCAGGCGCCCGCGGTGGATTTCGCCATGACGATGCCGACCTTGGCGCCCTTGGCGCCGGTGATGAAGGTCTTGCGGCCGTTGATCACCCAGTGATTGCCGTCCTGCACCGCCGTGGTCTGCATCATCGATGGATCGGAGCCGGCGCCGCCCTCGCCGGCCGGCTCGGTCATGAAGAACGCCGAACGCGCGCGCCCTTCGACCATCGGCTTCAGGAAGCGTTCCTTCATCTCCGGGCTGCCGACCTTGCCCAGCAGGTACATGTTGCCCTCATCGGGCGCCATCGTGTTCACCGCCACGGGACCGAGCGGCGACAGGCCGGACGCCTTCAGGACAGTCGCGGTCTCGCGTTGGCTGAGATGGCTGCCGTCGGGAAGGATGTGCGGAGTCAGCACGCCCGCCGCCCGCGCCTTGTCTCGCAGTTCGGCGACCAGCTCGTCGGTCGGACCGTGGTCGCCGCAACGTGGATCTTTCTCGTAAGGCACGACGACGTCGCGAACGAACGCCTCGACGCGCCCGGCGATCTCGGCGGCCTTCGCCGCACCCACTCCATTCATGCGATCACCCGGCTCAGGCCGACTTGGCCTTGAGTTCCGCCATTTCCTTCTTCACGCCCGCGATCATGCAGGAAATGTCGGACGTCACCATCACCATGTCGAAGCCGCGCTTCAGCGCACCGCCTGCGAACGCGCCGGTGGCGCAGTGCATGACGCACTTGATGCCGGCCTTGTGTGCCGCCGCGAGGATCTTGTCGCAAGTCGCCATGTGCAGCGGGTCCGGATTGTCGGAGCGCGGCGGCATGCCCAGCGCAAACGACAGATCGGCCGGGCCGATGTAGACGGCGTCGAGTCCTTTGGTGGCGCAGATCGCGTCGAGGTTGGCGAGGCCTTCCTTGGTCTCGATCATCGCCATGACGATGATCTCGTCATTTGCGTTGGCCACGTAATCGGCACCGCCGTACTGCGCGGCGCGGATCGGGCCGTTGGAGCGGAAGCCGACCGGCGGGAAGCGGCAGGCAGCCACCGCGGCCGCGGCTTCCTTGGCGTTGTTGATCAGCGGCACGATGATGCCGTAGGCGCCGAGATCGAGCGCCCGCATGATGTCGTTGGGATTGTTCCAGTTGACGCGCACGAACGGCGTCACATCGGTCTGCGAGATCGCCTGCAGCATCGACAGCACGTTGTTCCACTCACTGGTGCCGTGCTGGAGGTCCACGCACAGAGAGTCGAAGCCGCCCTGACGCGCCATCACCTCGGCGGTGAAGCTGTGCCCGACGGACAGCCAGCCCATCGTCGCGGTCTTCTTTTCGCGCCACATTTCCTTGATCTTGTTCTTCCGCATGGTCGGACCTTTCGTGTGTTTATCAATGCCGCAAAAACTGGAGGGGGGCCGTAGGGCAAGTCACTGGACTTGCGCGCTGAAAAGGAATGGTGCCCAGGGGCGGGTTCGAACCACCGACACTGCGATTTTCAGTCGCATGCTCTACCAACTGAGCTACCTGGGCGCACCACTTCGGACGGCGCGGGCTTATAGGATGGGCTAGCCCGTCTGTCTAGTTGACCCCGGCGCGGAGCCGCCGCCCTCCTCGTCGGTCGGCGCCTCGTCGGTCTCGACGCGATAGCCCTCCTTCAGCCACCGCCCGAGGTCGATATTGGCACAGCGTTTCGAGCAGAAGGGTGCGTACTCGACGGTGCCGGCCTTTTCGCAGATCGGACATTTGGCCATGATCCGCACGGCGCGCAGCGGTGGAGTGGATCGGTCAGTCATCGCTCTTCTCAAGCGCCTCTAGCTGGGCCTTCAGCGTCGCGCCACGGCGGGCCCGCGTCAACTCGAAGTGGCCGAGCCGGGTAAAGCCGTAGAGCTGGGTCGGCACGGGATCGTCGGCCAGGGCCTCGGCAAGGGCGGCCTGGACCTTGTCGCGATCGTAGTTGCTGCGCATGGTCACGAAGTCGATCACCACGGCGCCGGCGATGTTGCGCAGTCGGAGCTGCTGGGCGATGGCGGGGGCCGCCTCAAGATTGACCTCGATCGGCCGGCGCGGCGCGCGGCCCTGGCGGCCACCGGCGGTGGCGCTGTCGATGTCGATGGCACACAGCGTCTCGCCCGGCTCGAACAGCACTTCGATGCCGCTCTCCAGTGCGATGCGATCCGCAAGCGCCGTGTCGATCTGGCCGGCCACGTCGTCGATATCGAAGGCCGGCATCGCGCCGTTGTGCCAGCGCACGCGGATCTTCTCGGCCTGCCGGTCCATCTCGTCCTGGAGATTGCGGGCCATCATGCGATCGTCGAGGATCACCTCTTCCAAGGTGGCACCGTGATCGCGCAGGGCGCGGGCGATCGGGTCGCGCTCGCCGGGAACATGGGCCGTCAGGTCAGCGGGCGGCTGCGAGTCGAAGGCCTGGCGGCGGATCGTCTCCCAGCGCTCCATGATCCCCGAGGCGTCGGCACGCAGCACGTCGAGCGAGGCGCCCGCGGCGGCAGTGCGCAGGACGATACCGCCTTCGAGCAGGCCCTCGACATGACCGCGCAGGCGCTCGCGCTCGGACTCGCTCTCGATGCGGCGCGAGAAGCTCACACCCGCGCCGACCGGGTGATAGACGAGATAGCGTCCGGTCACGGCGAGGTTCATCGACAGCCGGGGTCCCTTGGCATTTTCACCCTCACCCTCGTCGTCGTTGCGCACCTGGACCAGGAGCGGCGCGCCGGGCGGCAGCCAATCGTCGGACCCGGCGCGGTCGGCGGCACGCAGGAAACCCGAGCGGCCGAGGCCGATGTCGACAAAGGCGGCATCGAGATCGGACATCACCCGCTCGAGTCGTCCCAGGAACACGCTGTCGATGTGGTTGGGCCGGTCGCGGCGCACGATCTTCAGTTCCACCAGGCGCCCGCCGGCGGTCAGCGCCATCAGGAACGCGTTGGGCAGGACATGGCAGATCAGCCGGTCGACCTTGCTCACGACAGGACCGGCTTCAGCAGCTTCACGGTCTCGAACAGAGGCAGGCCGACGACGTTGCTGTAGGAGCCGGAGATGAAGTCGACGAAGCGTGCGGCGCGGCCCTGGATGGCGTAGCCGCCGGCCTTGCCCCGCCATTCGCCACTCTTCAGATAGTCGTCGACCTCGGCCGCCTCCAGCCGCTTGAAGCGCACGACGGTCTCGACCAGGCGCGTCCGCACCGTGCCATCTGGAAAGCCGACGGCGACGGCGCCCATCACGCGATGCCGCCGGCCGGACAGCCGGCCCAGACACGCACGCGCCTCGGCCTCGGTCTCGGCCTTGGGCAGGATGCGCCGGCTGCACACGACGACGCTGTCGGCGGCCACGACCACGGCGCCGGCATGACGAGGCATGACGGCCGCGAGCTTCGACGTTGCCATGCGCAAGGCATAGGCGCGCGGCAGCTCGCGCGCGGCGGGCGTTTCGTCGATGTCGGCGGGATCGATCTCGGCAGGCTCGAGTCCGACCTGTCGCAGCAGGTCGAGCCGGCGCGGTGACGCGGAGGCCAGGACGAGTGGGGGGATCGGCGAGAGGCGCAACGCCTACTTGAAGCGGAAGGTGATGCGGCCCTTGGTCAGGTCATACGGCGTCATCTCAACCGTGACCCGGTCCCCCGCGAGCACGCGGATGCGATTCTTGCGCATCTTGCCCGACGTGTGGGCAAGAATCGTGTGATCGTTGTCGAGCTTTACCCGGAACATGGCGTTGGGCAGGAGCTCGGACACCACACCGTTGAACTCGATCAGATCTTCTTTGGCCATCCGGCCTCCGGCAGGAGTGAAATTGTGGAAGGAAGCGGGCGGAAAATGGGCCGCACCGGGGATTTAGTCAATGGACCCAACAAGATAGAAACGCAACCTGCTCTTCTCAGGCGCCCGCCTCTCGCCTATATGTACGGCGGCTGCAAAATGCCCCGGGGAAGGAAGGACAGTGAGATGAGAATCCAGCGACTCTCGGGCCTGTTGGCCGCCGCGTTCCTGGCCCCCGGCCTGGCTCTGGCGCAAGCACCGGCCCCTGCGGCTGCCTCCGCGACGGGACAGAGCGCCATCACGGCGCCGGCCCAGAAGACGATCGGCACGCCCTCGAACCGCAAGCATTCCTCGGCGCTCATCGTGATCAATGCCCGCGGCGCCAAGCTTGTGGGCCAGAAGCTCACCCTCGAAGGCGTGGCGCCCAACGCCGTCCTCTTCATGACCCGCCCGGTGCGTGGCGTCGGCCATATGCTCACGCCCGAGATGGTCGACATCTGGACGACCGGCAGCTTCGCCAAGGATCCGCCCAATGCCACCGTGTCGGTGTTCCAGAAGGACGGTTCTTCCGTCTCCGATATCGTTGCCGTCCTCAAGTCGCCCAAGCTCGATGGCGACAGGCTGACGTTCGACGTCCAGGTCCTCGAGGGCAGCATCGCCAACGCCGATGGGCCTGCCTCGATCTTCATCGACACGGTCTGGTTCGGCATCGGCGGCTCGCAGGGCCTGACCTATCTCGGCCAGAATCAGACCACCGGCGGCGAATCGCCGGCGGTCGGCAGCCGCTACGACACCAGCGCCTACGGCAACAGCCAATGGTCCAATCCCTCGCCGACCGGCCCCTACTACGCCAACCAGCCGTCCGGTGGCGCGGGTGCGCCGCCGCCGCCGGAACTGGATCCGCGCTACGGGAAGCGTTGCGGCGCGCCGCCCCTCCTGCCCTGCTACTGAGCCTTATCGGAGGTCGCATGCGTTCCCTTCGCCTCGCCGCCGCCCTGCTCGCGGCGTCGACTCTCCTCGGCCTGCCGCATGCGGCCAGCGCCCAGACCGCCGGCGTGCCGCAGAGCGCGCCGCTCCCCGGCAAGACCATCGGCAAGCCGCAGCAGCCACAGCTCGTGCCGTCGATGATCGTGCTCACCGCCCGCGGCGCCAAGCTCGCGGGCCAGACGCTCACCCTCGAGGGCATCTCGCCCAGCGCCATCGTCTTCGCCGACCGGCCGGTCCGTTCGGCCGGTCACGCGCTGACGAAGCACCTGCTCGAGGAATGGAGCGGCAACGCGCCCGACAGCTTCGCCAAGGATCCACCCAACGCCACGGTGTCGGTGCTCAACAAGGCCAAGGGCGAGGTGGTCGACGCGGTGATGGTGCTGAAGTCGCCCAAGCTCGAGGGCGACAAGCTCGTCTTCAATGTCGAGGTTATCGAGGGCAACCTCGCCGGTGGCGATGGCGCGGTCTCGGTGTTCCTCGACATCATCAACCTGCCTCTGGCGCGCCGAACGTCACATCGCAGCGCCTGGTACGCCGGCGCGCAGTAGACTCCCGATCGGATCCTGTCCTGGCGACGGCCTGACATTCGATCAGGTCAAGTCACGATCATTTTCAAATTCGCGCATCGCGTGAACCATATTGTCTTCACAATCCGAAGCAGCAATGGCTCCGGGGAAAGTTCCCCGTGTAACAGGAGTCGTTTTCATGAACCGTACGCTTCTAGCGATCGCACTGCTTGGCGCATCGATCGCCGCCACCACCGCAGTGCAGGCCCAATCCTGGACGCCGAGCGCCGAGGAAAGCTATGCGAAGTCGGTCATCCAAAGTGCCGGTTACTCTGGCGTGAGCGCTCTCACACGCGGTTCGGACGGCACCTGGCACGCTCATGCGCTGAAGAACAACGCCAAGGTCAACGTCTCGGTCGATCGCGCCGGCCGCGTCACGACGAACTAGCAAACCAATTCGCCTCTACCCCGCTCTTTCCATGGTTGCGGAAAGAGCGGGGCATCAGGGTGTCGGCCCCGACGGGCTGCCGAACCGGACTTTCAGACGGGCCATGATCATGTCGCGGGCTTCGCGAAAAGCCTGCAACTGCGCGTCGCGCGAGCCTTCGACCGCGCTCGGGTCGGGCAACGGCCAGTATTCGACCTCGGCCGCCGTACCGCGGGTGAATTCCAGAGCCCGGTGATGCGCCTCCGGCGACAGGGTGACGATGAGATCGAACGACGTCGGGTCGACATCCTCGAACGTCTGGGCGTGGTGGCGATGGACGTCGATGCCGAGTTCGTCCAGGGCGGCTACGGCAAAGCCATCGACCTCGCGCGCCCGCACGCCCACCGATTCGACATAGACCGCCTGGCCGTAAAGGCGCTTGGCCAGCGCCTCGGCCATCGGCGAACGCACCGAATTCTCGCTGCAGGCGAAGAGCAGGCTGGCGGGCAATCCGCTCGAAACTGGCACGCCGCTCACGACTTGATGTGAAGGGCGCAGATCAGGGTGAACAGCCGGCGGGCGGTGTCGTGATCGACCTCGATCTTGCCGGCGAGCCGCTCGCGCAGCAGCTCCGATCCCTCGTTGTGCAGGCCGCGGCGCCCCATATCGAGTGCCTCGATCTGCGACGGCCCGAGCTTCTTGATGGCGGCGTAGTAGCTCTCGCAGATCAGGAAGTAGTCCTTCACGACCTTGCGGAAGGGCGTCAGCGACAGGACGATATCGCGCAGCTTGCGGTCCTCGTCGTTACGCACGTCGAACACCAGCCGCTGCTCGAAGATGCCGACCCGCAGCCGGTAGGGGCCGGGCTCGCCGCCAACGAGATGGAAATCGTTCTCCTCGATGAGGTCGAACAGGGCGACGGCGCGCTCGTGCTCGACCTCGGGCGAGCGGCGCGCAACGGACTCCTCGTCCAGCACGATGTCGGCGATCCGGCGCGACTTCGACATCGCAGGGCCCCTAGCTTCGGCGGTTCAGCCGGATCGAGATCGACCGGCCGTGCGCCTCGAGACCTTCCGCGCCGGCGAGCGCCAGCGCCGCCGGGCCGAGGGCGGCCAGGGCATCGGGCGTGCAGGACACGAGCGAGGTGCGCTTGAGGAAATCCGAGACGCCGAGACCGCCCGAGAAGCGCGCCGCGCGCGAGGTCGGCAGCACATGATTGGTGCCGGCGACATAGTCGCCGATGGCCTCGGGCGTATGGCGGCCGAGGAAGATCGCGCCTGCATGGCGGATCTTCTGCGACAGGGCCTCGGCAGCGGGCATTTCCAGGGCGAGTTCGACATGCTCCGCAGCGATGCGATCGACGATCGGCGCGCACGCCGCCAGGTCGGGCACCAGGATGATGGCACCGTTGTCGCGCCAGCTCTGCCGCGCGATCTCCGCCCGCTTCATCGTCTTGAGCTCGGCCTCGACGGCGCGCGCCACGGCGTCAGCGAAGGCTGGGTCCTGGGCGATCAGAACGGACTGCGACGAGGGATCGTGCTCGGCCTGCGAAAGAAGATCGGCCGCGATCCAGGCCGGATCGCTGCTGGCATCGGCCACGACCAGGATCTCCGATGGACCCGCGATCAGATCGATGCCGACCTGGCCGAAGACGCGGCGCTTGGCGGCGGCGACATAGGCGTTGCCCGGCCCGGTGATCTTGTCGACCGGCTTGATCGATTGCGTGCCGTAGGCGAGCGCCGCCACGCCCTGCGCGCCGCCGATGCGCCAGATCTCGTCGGCGCCGGCGACGCCAGCCGCCAGCATGACCAGTGGATTGACCACGCCATCGGGTGTCGGCACGACCATGACGATGCGCCCGACACCGGCCACCTTGGCCGGCACGATGTTCATCAGCACCGACGAAGGATAGGCCGCGGTGCCGCCCGGCACGTAGACGCCGGCGGCATCGACCGGCCGGTAGCGTGCCCCGAGCCTCGTGCCGGTCGAGTCGGTGAAATCGACATCCCTGGGCAGGAGCGCGCGATGGAAAGCCTCGATGCGCCTGGCGGCGAAAGTCAACGCCTCGCGTTCCGCCGGCGGCACCTTGGCGGCGGCCTCGGCGCGCTCGGCCTCGCCG
The DNA here is from genome assembly GCA_052386855.1 of Reyranella sp. Taxonomy (GTDB): domain Bacteria; phylum Pseudomonadota; class Alphaproteobacteria; order Reyranellales; family Reyranellaceae; genus Reyranella. The sequence goes on along the minus strand of JBQTJT010000081.1, from coordinate 10,700 downwards.
ATACGCAGGCCTGCCGCGTCCGTCTCGAAACGGTCGAACTTCCGCGTGTAGTCGATCAGCGCCGCGTCGCCTCTCGCGCGCACATCGGCCACGATCTCGGCCACGACGCGATCGACATTCTCGTCGGTGTCCCGGTTGCGGCCGAGAAAGGCGGAAAAGTCCTTCTCGAAGCCCGGCGCCGAGGCGTCGAGCCTAAGCGGCGGCACGACTGACCTCTCGGAAACGATCGATCCAGCCGCCGACCCGCTCCGGCTGCGTTTTCAGCGCGGCACGATTGACGATGAAGCGCGAGGTGACGTCGGCGATGTGCTCGACCTCGACCAGGCCGTTGTCCTTGAGCGTCCGGCCCGAATCGACCAGGTCGACGATGCGGTGGCTGAGGCCGAGCGAGGGCGCCAGTTCCATCGCGCCCGAGAGCTTTACGCATTCCGCCTGCACGCCGCGCGCCGCGAAGTGCTTGCGCGTCACCTCGGGATACTTGGTGGCGATGCGGACGTGGCTCCAGCGGCGCGGATCGTCGCTGCTGGCCATCTCGGCAGGTTCGGCGACGGCCAGGCGACACCTGCCGATGCCGAGATCGATCGGCGCGTAGATTTCCGGATAGTCGAATTCCATCAGCACGTCGGCGCCCGCAATGCCGAGGTGGGCGGCACCGAACGCCACGAAGGTGGCGACGTCGAACGAACGCACGCGGATGATGTCGAGGTCGGGATGGTTGGTGGCGAAGCGGAGCTGGCGCGCGTCGGGATCGGCGAAGGCGGCCTCAGGCTCGATACCGGCGCGTGCAAATACCGGCGCCGCCTCCTTGAGGATGCGGCCCTTGGGGATCGCCAGAATCAGCTTCTCGTTTGGTTCGCTCGACACGACCGCATGCTCCAGTAACGAATGCCCGCCCCTCGTCGAGGCCCCCGGCACTACGCGAAAGGGCTATTCGACCGGATGGGCGGGCTTCCAGGGGGTGGGCCAAGGCTCGCCCACATCCCCCAAATGGCATGCGAGACGGCCGATTTCCAGCCGGATAGCCCGGCCGGAGGCAAAGCGCAGGGCGACTGAACCGTCGTTTTCCAGCGTCACGGCCAGCAATTCCAGCATCCGGTCGGGCTCACCGAGCGGGATCTGGTGGTGCCGGACCGCCGTCACCTCGTTGAAAACAAGGGCGGAATGGGTCCGGGAATGGGCCGCCTCGACGGCCGGGTCGGCCTCCCACTGGAAGCGGTTGAGCAGCAGCACGAAGCGCCTCTCGTCCTTGAAATAGGCGCAGTCGCGCACCGCCACCAGGGCATCCTGGACGGCGGCGGAGATCACGCCGAGGTCGTCGGCATCGAGTGCCGAGAGTTTCAGCTTGCCCGCCATCCTCAGCCCTTCAGCCGCTCGATGTCGGCGCCGCAGGCCGCGAGCTTCTCCTCGAGCCGCTCGTAGCCGCGGTCCAAGTGGTAGACGCGGTGCAGGGTCGTATCGCCTTCGGCGGCGAGGCCCGCGATGGCCAGCGACACCGAGGCGCGCAGGTCGGTCGCCATCACGTCGGCGCCACGCAGCTTCGGCACGCCGCGGACCAGAGCTGACTCGCCGTGCACGACGACGTTTGCACCCATACGCGCGAGTTCAGGCACGTGCATGAAGCGGCTCTCGAAGATCGTCTCGGTGATCATCGACGCGCCTTCGGCCCGCGTCATCAGCGCCATCATCTGCGCCTGCAGGTCGGTCGGGAAACCGGGATAGGGCTCCGTCATCACGTCGACGCCGTGCAGACCGTTGGCGCGGGTGACGCGGAAGCCGCGGTTGGTCTTCTCCATCACCACGCCGGCCGCGCGCAGGGTCTGGGCGGCAGCCTCCATCAGGTCGAGGCGACCGCCGACCAGCTCGACATCGCCCGAGGTCATGGCCACGGCCATGACGTAGGTGCCGGTCTCGATGCGGTCCGGGACCACCGTATGCGTCGCGGCCTTGAGTTGCTGCACGCCCTCGATCGTCAGGGTCTCGGTGCCGATGCCGGCGATGGGCACGCCCATCTTGGCGAGGCATTCGGCGAGATCGATGATCTCGGGTTCGCGTGCGGCATTGGCGAGCACGGTCGTGCCCTTGGCGAGAGCGGCCGCCATCATCAGGTTCTCGGTGGCACCCACCGAGACCTTGGGGAAAGTATAGCGCGCGCCTTTCAGGCCCTTGGGCGCACGGGCCACCATGTAGCCGCCGTCGATGTCGATCTCGGCGCCCATGGCCTTGAGACCGGCAATGTGCAGGTCGACCGGCCGCGCGCCGATCGCACAACCACCGGGCAGCGACACGCGGGCTTCGCCCTCGCGCGCCAGCAGCGGCCCCAGCACCAGCACCGAGGCGCGCATCTTGCGCACGATGTCGTAGGGCGCGGTCGTCGAGGTGATCCTGCTGCCGCAGAGCGTCAGCGTCGTGCCGTGGCTGTGCCCGTTCTCACCCGGCGCTGCCTGGATCTCAACGCCGTGCTGCTGCAGGAGCTGCATCATGGTCGTGATGTCGGCGAGACGAGGCACGTTCTTCAGCGTCAACGGCTTGTCGGTCAGCAGCGCCGCCGCCATCACCGGCAGGCAGGCGTTCTTGGAACCCGAAACGGTGATCTCACCCTTGAGCTGGCGGCCGCCTTTTATTCGGATGCGATCCATGAGTGGGGGACTCCTCAGATCTTGGGCAAGGTGACGCCGCGCTGGCCCTGGTATTTTCCGGCCTTGTCACGGTAGGAGACCTCGCAGGGTTCGTTGCCCTGGAGGAAGAGAAACTGGCACGCGCCCTCGTTGGCATAGATGCGCGCGGGCAGCGGCGTGGTGTTGGAGAACTCCAGCGTTACATGGCCTTCCCACTCCGGCTCGAGCGGCGTGACGTTCACGATGATGCCGCAGCGGGCGTAGGTCGACTTGCCGACGCAGATCACCAGCACATCACGCGGGATGCGGAAATATTCCACCGTGCGCGCCAGCGCGAAGGAGTTGGGCGGGATGACGCAGATGTCGGTGTTGCGGTCGACGAAACTGTTCTGGTCGAAGTTCTTCGGATCGACGACGGCCGAGTTCACGTTGGTGAAGATCTTGAAATCGTTGCCGACGCGGGCGTCGTAGCCGTAGGACGAGAGCCCGTAGGAGATGACGCCTTCGCGCTTCTGGGCATCGACGAAGGGCTCGATCATGCCCTTCTCCTGCGCCATGCGGCGGATCCAGCGGTCGGAGAGGATTGTCATTCTTGTGTTTCCAGAGGGGTAGAGGCGCTTCTAGACGACGGGGCCCCCCGGCTCAACCGGAGTCCTTGTCGGGAGCCTGCTCGACCCGCTCCTTGGCGCGCGCCTGGGCCTTGCGGCGCTTGAGGTTTTCCCGCAGGGCGGCGGCCAGCCGCTCGGCCTTCTCCCCGGCTTTCCGGGACGATTCGACGGTTTTGGCGGGGCCGGTCATGGTCCCGGCAGGATACACCATTTGGCCCCGGCTGGGGGCCGTCTAGGCCGCCAGCCTCTTGGCAATCTCGGCCGGCACCCGCACCGGCATGTCCAAAAGCATCTGGGCGAAGGCCTTGGCCAGCGGATCGGCCTTGAGCGAGGCCATGCCGCCGCCGCCCAGCGCCTGGCGCAGCAGGAAATTGAAGCCGTTGATGCCGGGCAGCCGCCAACGCGTGACCGGGCCGTTGATGCGATGGGCGAAGTACTTCGCCACCGCCTCTTCCGTCACCTCGGCATCGAGGATGGGCTGGTACTCGGGCTTGCGCGCAAAGATGCCGATATTGGCATTGTCACCCTTGTCGCCGGAGCGGCCGTAGGCCAGCGCCACCAGCGGCACGGTCCCGGTGGCGCCCGACGACGGCGCCGCGGCGGGCGGCGCCTCGACCGGCAGGGACTTCGCCTCGAAGCCGCCGCTGCGGGCGCCCTCCTGCATCGCGATCTGATGGCCGTCGATATCGACCGTGACCGGCACCTGGTTCTTGGGCACCAGGCAGGAGAACATGCGGATCACCGGCGAAGGGGAGACGCGGCCGGCACCGAAGCTACCGGTCATGCCGACGACGCCACCGGTCGACATCGGCGAGATCTCGCGGCCCAGCAACGACAGCGCTTCCTTCTGGTCGTGCTTGGCCGCGATCTTGACCACGACCTCGCGGCTGTCGGCGGCGCGCGAATGCGGCCCGTAGGTCGCCTCGCTGCCGATGATTTCTATGCTGACGTCGCGGTAGTCGGCCATGCTCTTGTCGACGAACATGCGGCGCGTCTTCTTGATGATGGACTCTGCGCTGTGGCGTCCCTTGGCCGCCGCCTCGCGGCCGCCCAGCATGAAGATCGAGCTGAACTTGTAGCCGTCCGGCCAGGTGGTCGAGACCTTGTAGGTGTCGGTCGGCGGCCGGCCCTTCGCCCCCGACACGCGCACGCGGTCCTTGCCCTTCTGCTCGTAGCGCGCCTCGGTGAAGTCGCAGACCACGTCGGGCACGATGTAGGCGCGCGGATCGCCGATCTCGTAGAGCATCTGCTCGGCCACCGTGGCGGTGGTGATCAGCCCGCCCGTGCCCTCGGGCTTGGACAGCACGAAAGAGCCGTCGCTGGAAACCTCGGCGATGGGGAAGCCCATGTTGTCGTAGTCCGGCACCAGCCGCCAATCGGTGAAGTTGCCGCCGTTGCACTGCGCACCGCACTCGATGATATGGCCGCACAGGGTGCCGGCTGCGAGGCGGTCGAGGTCCTCCGGCGTCCAAGTAAAGGCATGGATCAGCGCGCCCAGCGTCACCGCCGAATCGACGCACCGGCCGGTGATCACCACGTCGGCGCCTTCGCTGAGCGCGCGGGCGATCGGGAAGCCGCCGAGATAGGCGTTCATGCTGACGATTTTCGCCGGCAGCTCGGCGCCGGTGTCCATCTCGCGGAGACCGGCCGCACGGAACTCGTCGGCGCGCGGCAGGATGTCGTCGCCCAGCACGACGGCAACTTTCAGCCTCACGCCCGCCGCCTCGCAGGCCTTCAGCACCGCGTCGCGGCAGGCCTGCGGATTGACGCCGCCGGCGTTGGTCACGACCTTGATCTTCTTCTCGGCGATCTCGCGCGCAAGTGGCCCCATGACCGCCGTGACGAAATCCACGGCGTAGCCGGCCTGCGGGTTCCTGAGCTTCTGCGCCGCCATGATCGACATGGTCACTTCGGCGAGATAGTCGCTCACCAGATAGTCGACGTTGCCGTGCCGCACGAGCTGCACCGCGGCGGTCTCGGTGTCGCCCCAGAAACCGGAGTGGCAGCCGATACGGACCGTCTTGGCGTTGCTCACGTCTTCCTCTTGCGATTGACGAAGGCCGTCATGGGCGCGATATGCTCCCCGTCGCTTACCGACTGGGCGAAGGCGTCGATGCCGGCCTGCACCGCCTCGTCGAGCGACAGCCGCTCCCAGCGGCGCATCAGGCGCTTCTGCGCCCGCACCGCCAGTGGCGTTGCCTCGACGATGGAATGCACGCAGCGCTCGACCGCTTCGGCGATCCTGGACGCCGGCACGATCTCCTCGACCAGGCCCCAGGCCTCGGCCTTGGCAGCGCCGATGTTCTCCGCCGTCAGCAGCATCCACGACGTCCGTCCCCAGCCGATCAGGCGTGGCAGCAAGGCCGCCTCGACCACCGAGGGAATGCCGACCTTGACCTCGGGCATGCCGAAATGAGCGTCGTCCGCGGCGATGCGCATGTCGCACGCCGCCGCCACTTCCAGGCCGGCGCCCAGCGTATAGCCCTCGAGGCGGCAGATGACCGGCACCGGGCAATCGCGGATCGACTGGCAGAGCCTGTGGACCAGGGTGATGAAGGCGCGGCCGTCCTCGGCCTCGCGCATCGTCGCCATGTGGTTGATGTCGGCGCCGCCGATGAAGGCCTTGCCGCCGGCGCCCGAGAACACGACGACGCGCAGATCGTCCTCGCGGGCAAGCGAGCGGAACGCTTCGGTGAGATCCAGCAGCGCGGGCGGATTAAGCACGTTCAGTCGGCGCGCATTGTCGAACACGACATGCGCCACCACACCGGACGGACGGCGGTCCCAGGAGATATCGACCTTGTGGGCGCTGCTCGCCATGATGTTTCGCTCCGTGGCTCTTTGTTTCTTCGAGTAATTTCCCCTATTAGAGCCGCCGAACGACTCTCCACAAGAGCCAAGCGGAAGGCCTCGCCCGTGCCCGACATCAATCTTGCGGCCTACTCGGTGTTCGTGCCGCCCGATCCGTTCGAGGACCACATGGGTCCGATCTATTACAGGCTGGACGGCGATGCGCGGCAGGCGAACAGCGTCCACTGCGTGTTGCCGACCCACGCCGCCCACGGCAACTACGCGGGCGGCGTGCATGGCGGCGCACTGCTCACCTTCGCCGACTACGCGCTCTGCCTGGTTGCTGGCCGCGCCGCCGACGGCGGCACCAACACCTCTTTCGCCATGACGGTGAGCATCGCGGCCGAATTCCTCGACGGCGCGCGCATCGGGCCGCCCCTGGAAGCCCGCGGCGAGCCGCTGCAGGTCACGGGGCGCCTCGCCTTCGCGCGCGGCACCATCACCCAGGAAGGCAAGACGATCGCTTTGTGGTCGGGCGTGTGCCGCCACGTGGCGCGCGCCAAGGCGATGGCGCGCAAGGACGAGAACGCGCCCCGCCATCTCGCCGCGATCGACCAGACGGTGCCGGCCGGCTTCGAGCTGTTCACCACCGCCAGCGCCTACTCGCGCCACATCGGTCCGATCTATCTCAAGGCGGAGTCCGAGGGCACTGCGGCGGTCCAGCCGACGCTGCCCCGGATGTGTAATTCCGGTGGCGCCCTGCACGGCGGCTACCTGATGAGTTTCGCCGATTCGGCGATCACCCGCGCCGCCGCTCTGGCGACCGACATGGCGCCGTCGACCGTTTCCTTTGCCGCCGAGTTCCTCTCGGCCGGCGACACCACGGCGCCGCTCACGACACGGGTCGAGATCCCGCGGCGCGGCAAGTCGATCGCTTTCCTGCGCGGACTGGTCGAGCAGAACGGTCGTGGATTGCTGTCTTACTCGGCGACGATGATGCTGCGCCCGCGCGGCTAGATCGGCACGCTACGCCTCGTCGGCAACTCCAGCCTGTTCGGCCACGCGCCGCACTTCCTGGCTGAACATGCCGTGCAGGCGCCGCACGCTCGGCAGATCCTCGGCCTTGGCCGCGCGCTCGACCGCTTCGGCGATCTGCCGCAGCGCCGCCGCCCCGATCATGCCCGACGCGCCTTTCAGCCGATGCGCCACACGGGCAATGGCAGCGAGATCGTCGGTGCCGGTGATTTCGCGCTCGGCGACGCGCGCGGTGTCGAGGAATTCGCGCTCGACCTCGGCCAGGGTGCGGGGATCGTCGCCAAACAATTCGACGAGCTTGTCGCGATCGTAAGCGCTGCTCATTTCGTCTGTTCTCCCCCGGTCTCGCTGCGGGCATCCTTCAACCACACGTCAAGCGTCGCCTTGAGTTGCTCGATGCCGATCGGCTTGGTGATGAAGCCATCCATGCCGACCGCCCGGCTCTTCAGCTCCTGCTCTTCCAGCGTGCTTGCGGTGACGGCCAGGATGGGCGTGCGCGCGCGCCGGCCGGTCGCTTCGCTGTCGCGGATCCGCCGCGCCAGCTCGAAGCCGTCCATGGTCGGCATCTGGAGATCGGCCAGCACGAGGTCGTAGCCACCCTGGCTCCACAGCGCGAGCGCTTCCTCGCCGCCGGCCGCCGAGTCGGTCGAGACGCCGGTCAGCTCGAGCTGGCGCGCCAGAATCTTGCGGTTGACCGAATTGTCGTCGACCACCAGCACGCGCCCTCTCAAGCGGCCCGGACTGCGCGACGCATCGGGGACGGCAGGTGCTGCCACGGCCGCCCGTCCCGCGGCGCGGGCCACTGCCCGGATCAGCACGTCGCGCCGCCACGGCCGCGGCAGGCCCGACACCGTGCCTTCCGCGAGGGCGGGCCCGTCATGCAGGGAAATCCGCCGGTCGATTCCGGCTGCGCCGACCGCGATTCCGAGGAACGAGGCACCGGGCGCCGCAACACGGACGGTCGCGCCGGCATCGCCGAGGTAACGGCCGACTGCGCGCGCCTCCTCGGGATCGGGCAGCGCAAGATCGAGCGTCAGGCCTTTCAGCAGCGGTTCCGCCGCGGACTGAGAAGCAGGTTGGGCCGCGACAAGCGCGACGGAGACGATGAAGGTCGAGCCGATGCCGGCTTCGCTTTCGACCACGACGTCGCCCTGCATGGCCTCGGCAAGGCGGCGCACGATGGAGAGGCCGAGGCCGGTACCGCCGAAGCGGCGGGTGGTCGAACTGTCGGCCTGCACGAAGGGCTGGAACAGGCGCTCGCGCTGTTCGGCGGTGAGGCCGATGCCGGTGTCGGCAACACGGATGCGGAGCCTCACCGCGCCCTTGCCGTCATTTTCGCCCGGTGCCTGCTCCAGGACCAGGCGGACCGAGCCCTTCTCGGTGAACTTGATGGCATTGCCCAGCAGGTTGAACAGGATCTGCTGCAGGCGCAGCGGATCGCCGATCACCCGGTCGGGCACGCCGGGGGCGACATAGGCTGCGAGCTTCAGGCCCTTGGCGGCAGCCTGCGGCGCCAGCGTCTCGGCCGTGCCCTCGATCAACTCCACGGTCGAGAGCTCCAGGGTCTCGAGGTCGAGGCGGCCGGCCTCGATCTTCGAGAAATCGAGGATGTCGTCGATGATGCGCAACAGCGAGGACGCCGAGTAGCGCACCGTGCCCAGCGACTCGCGCTGCTCGAGCGACAGCGGCGTGCGTTCAAGGACGTCGATCATGCCGAGCACGCCGTTCATCGGCGTGCGGATCTCGTGGCTGACGGTGGCGAGGAAGGTCGACTTGGCCTGGTTGGCGTCCTCGGCCTCGCGCTGCGCCGCCAACGCCGCGTCACGCGCCAGACGCGCCTCGTCGTAGGCGACCTGCAGACGCCGAGCGAGGTCCTCCTTCTGGAAGGCGAGCGCGATATTGTCGTACTGCCAGCGATGGACGTCGCGGACATAGGCCATCAAATGGCCGACATAGGCGCCGCCCGCGATACCGACCAATTGGAAGAAGGGATCGACCGAGGTCAGCAGCACGAGCAGGAGCGGCGCGGTGGTGGCGACTGCGAAGGCATAGAAGGTCGGCGGATGCGCGGACCGGATCGGCACGGCGGTGGTAATGGTGGCGAGCAGCACCAGGCCAAGCAGCATGCGCTGCAGCTCGAAGTCCTTGGAGGCGAGCATGAAACCCGCCACGCCCCAGCAGGCGCCGGCCAGGAAGGAAAGACCGGCGAACCACCAGCCCCAGCGGACCACGTCCTGGTCGGCGGGCCGCGCGCGGGTGAAATTGCGCCGCAGCACGTCGAAGCCGAAGGTGACGGCGAGATGGGCGACGAAGGGGCCGCCGAGTTCGAGCAGGTCGATCTGGCGCCAGTAGATCGCCGCGATCACCGGCCACAGCACGAACGAGAAATAGCGCGACTGGGCCGAGCCGTCGAACAGGCGCCGGATGAGCTCGGCGCGAACGAAAGCCTCCTGCCGGGCCGAGCCGAACTCCTCCACCTCTTCGGTGGCGGGATCAGCCGCGGCGACCGACATCGTCCTTCATCCGCGCCGGCACTCGTTGCGCCGCCACCTGATATCCAAATGGCCGGCGCCCGACTCCGAGGAGCGATCGCCCGGCTGTCCACGGGCGGTCACGACAGGGCCGCATGTCCCCAGGACGTCCGCCTGTGGCGGACCTGCGGCCGGGATCGGTTCCGGTTCGTGTGGACGAGCATGAAAACAACATGTGGTTAGCCTGTGGCCGCGAGACCCAATTACTGTATCAAAGATGTCAAGATAGAGCTATAATTCATTGGAAATAAATGGTATTTTCTCTGTATTAGAAGTCATCCATTTTTGGAATATTGATTATGCAGCAACCCTCCATCCTTCTGGTCGAGGACGACGCATTTCAGCGCAAGGCGGCCGAGACTTATCTCGTCAACCACGACCTGCGCGTCATCGCCGTCGAGAACGGCGCCCAGATGCGCCGCCAGATTTCCCGCGCCATGCCCGACCTAGTCCTGCTCGACGTCCAGCTCCCCGGCCAGGAGGACGGCTTTGCGCTCGCCCGCTGGCTGCGCGAGAGCAACACCCGGGTGGGCATCATCATGCTGACCGCCGCCGGCGACGCCGTCGACAAGGTGCTGGGCCTGGAGAGCGGCGCCGACGACTATGTCGCCAAGCCCTATGAGCCGCGCGAGCTGCTGGCGCGCTGCAAGAGCGTGCTGCGGCGCTCGGTCAACAAATCGACGCCGTCCCGCCTCGAACGGGTCCGCATGGGCGACTTCACCCTCGACCTGCCCCGCCGCCTGCTGCTCGACTCGGCCGGCAAGGACGTGGCCCTGACGTCGGGCGAGTTCGATGTCCTTAAAATCTTCGCCGAGAACCCGAACCGCCCGCTCAGCCGCGACTGGCTGCTGGAGACCACCAGCCACAGGAGCCGCGACCCGTTCGACCGCGCCATCGACCTCCGCATCACCCGCATCCGGCGCAAGATCGAGCCCACCCCGGAAAAGCCGACCGTCATTCGCACCGTGCGCGGCATCGGCTATATGTTCGTGCCGCCCACCGAATAGGGTAAAAGGGCCGCGCTGGAACCATCGAGGTCGGTGGGGGCCCGTAGTTCAGTGGTTAGAACGAGCCGCTCATAACGGTTATGTCGCAGGTTCGAATCCTGCCGGGCCTACCAA
>JBQTJT010000080.1:0-5074 GCA_052386855.1 Reyranella sp. | reverse complement strand
GATCGAGCGGCTGGCCTCGCTCGCGCCGGTCCAGGGCGCCCTCGACCAGATCGTGCAGCGCTTCGGCACCGACCTGGTCGCCGAGGTCACCGGCCGGTCGCGGCGGATCGTGCGCAAGAAAGAGCGGTTCTGCGTCGAGAACCGTCCTGGGTCTGCCAACTTGGCCGAAGCGCAGGCGTTCATGGACGACGACAAGCGCATCCTCGTGTTCAGCGATGCCGGCGGCACCGGCCGCTCCTACCACGCCGACCTTTTAGCCCGGAACCAGCGCCTGCGGGTTCACTACCTGCTGGAGGCCGGCTGGAAGGCCGACACGGCCATCCAGGGGCTGGGGCGCAGCAATCGCACCAATCAGGCGCAGCCGCCCCTGTTCCGGCCGATCGCCACCGACGTGAAGGCCGAGAAGCGCTTCCTGTCGACCATCGCCCGGCGGCTCGACACCTTGGGCGCCATCACCAAGGGCCAACGCCAAACCGGCGGCCAGGGCCTGTTCCGGGCCGACGACAATCTCGAATCGCCCTATGGCCGCGCGGCCTTACGCCAGCTCTACCTCCTGCTGTTCGCCGGCAAGGTCGAGGGTTGCTCGCTAAAAGCCTTCGAGGACGCCACCGGCCTACACCTGACCGATCAGGATGGCAGCCTGCGCGAGGAGCTGCCGCCGATCACGACCTTCCTCAACCGCCTGCTGGCGCTGACCATCGAGTTGCAGAACACGTTGTTCGGCGTGTTCGAGGACCTACTCCGCGCGAAGATCGAGGGGGCGCAGGCCTCCGGCACTTACGACATCGGCGTCGAGACGCTGACCGCCGAGAGCCTGGTCGTGACCGACCGGCGCACTCTCTACGTCCATCCCGAGACGCACGCAGAGACCCAGGTATTCACCCTCCGCCGACGCGAGCGCAATCGGCCGTTCTCGCTCGCCGAGGCGCTGGATCGAGCGGACGACCCACGTGCGGTCTTGCTGGTGAACGCGCAGTCCGGCCGGTCGGCCGTGCAGGTCACAGCGCCGAGCCTCGTGCTCGACGATGGCGAGGTCGAACGCCGTGTTCGTCTGCTGCGGCCGATGGAGCGGACTGCGATGTCCTTGGCGGCGTTGGACCAGACGCATTGGGAGCAGGCCAATCGCGTCGCGTTCACCGAAGCCTGGGAGCGGGAACTCATCGAGATTCCCGCCTTCACCGAGAGCGATCTGCACGTCGTCACGGGACTGCTGCTGCCGATCTGGAAGCGCCTGCCGGACGATTCGATGCGGGTTTACCGCCTCCAGACCGATGCCGGCGAGCGCGTCATCGGGCGGCTGGTCTCGCCGGCGTGGGTGGCGCAGGCCGTCAGCGCCGATGGCGTGACCATCGCACCGGCCAACGCCTGGTCCGCCGTGCTCGACGGTCGAACCATCCTCGAGCTGCAGGACGGGTTGTCCCTTCGCCGCGCCAGGGTCATGGGCCTGTTCCGGGTCGAACTCTGCGGTTTCACCGACGGGATGGTCGAACGCCTGAAGGCGATGGGCCTCATCTCGGAGATCATCGCCTGGAAGCTGCGCCTGTTCGTGCCGACCGGCGCCAATGGCCCCGAGATCCTCGCCGGGCTAACGGAACGCCACCCGATCGTGCGCATCGCCGATCGGGCCGCAGCGTGAGGGGGCGGCCATGGCGTCACCCGCCGCCGACCTGGCCCGCCACCTCGCGCGCAATGCCGAGGCGGTGTGCCGCCACTATCTCTCCAACGGCCATCGCGAGGGCCGCTACTGGCTGGTCGGCGATGTCGCCAACACGCGGGGCCGCAGCCTGTTCGTCCGCCTGAGCGGCCCGGACCATGGCAAGGGCGCCGCCGGCAAGTGGACCGACGCCGCCACCGGCGAGCATGGCGACCTTTTAGACCTCATCGCCCTCAATCGAGGGCTCGATCGCCTGCGCGATGCCCTGGACGAGGCACGCGCGTTCCTCGCCTTGCCGCCAGACCAGCTCGCTCCATGGCAGGATCGTCTTCCCGCGCCGCGGGGTTCGCCTCAGTCCGCACGGCGTCTCTACGCCATGTCCACGCCGATCGCAGGCACGTTGGCGCAAACCTACTTGCACAGCCGCGGCATCGTGACTGTGTTCGACGGTGATCCGCTGCGCTTCCATTCGCGCTGCTACTATCGGCCCGATAACGACCGTCCGACGGAGACCTGGCCGGCCTTGATCGCCGCCGTGACAGACCTTGGCGGCTGGATCACTGGAGCGCATCGCACCTGGCTCGATCCTTCAGGCCGTGACAAGGCGCCGATCGACTCGCCGCGACGGGCCATGGGTCATCTCCTCGGGCATGGTGTCCGCTTCGGTGTGGCCGACGACGTGATGGCCGCCGGGGAAGGGATCGAGACCATGCTGTCGCTGCGCAGCGTGCTGCCGACCCTGCCGATGGTCGCCGCGCTCTCGGCCAACCATCTCGCGGCACTGCTGCTCCCACCAACATTGCGCCGTCTCTATGTCGCTCGCGATGCCGATTCGGCCGGTGATGTTGCGATGGCGAGCCTGTGCAACCGCGCCGAGGCCGCCGGAATCGAGGTGGGGAGCCTGTTGCCCGGCTTCGACGACTTCAACGAGGATCTCCGCCGCCTGGGAGTGGAAAGGCTCCGAGCATCCGTGCGCCGGCAGCTCGCTCCGCAGGACGTGGTTCGCTTCCTGGCCTTGGTGACGGCAGCGACGGGATGAGCACACGCACGGCGAATCGCTTCGTGGCCGGTCGCTCTGTTGCCCTTCGGATCGGAGGAGCGCGCGCCCTGGCCTTCTAGAGGGGCGATCGGACGGCAGGCCGCCCGGTCCCGCAACGGTGGTCCTGCGGCTTTCTTCCCCTGCCGGCTGAAGCCGGCATTCCTCGCGAGGCAAGAAAGCCTCGGACCGCCGTCCTCCGCTCTGCTCCGGCCGCACGCGCGGTGCGGGACCGTTCTGCCCGCCATCTGTCGACGCCCACGAAGGCCGCGATGGGCGCGGCCGATCCGACAAAGGACATCAATCATGGCGACCGAACGCGACGATCCCGACTTCGAGCCTCTGCACGCCTCATCCGCGACCGATCACGTCCTCACCGAACTGCAGCTCTACGGTCATCGTCCCTTCCAGGACGAGCCCGACCCCAGACCGCTGCCCGAAGCCAACGTCATCACTGGCGCCGTCGTCGATATCTTCGATGCGCTGGTCGCGACCCTCACCGACACCCGTCTCGAGCCCGATCTCGAGGAGCTGCTGTGGTCGACCGTCAACCTGTTCCATCGCGCCACCCAGCGGATCGAGCGCGAGCTCGACGCCAACGAGCAGGCGCAGCGTCGCAGCCAGAAGGAGCAGAACGGCTCGGAGGTCCGCTCGATTGAGCTGGAGCGTCTCGTCGCCGAGGGCCTGACCCTGATCGAACGACGCAACGCACTAGAACTCTTCCGCGACCAGGCCGCCGATCGCTTCGAGGTCCATACGGGCTCGGCTTGGCGGCCGCGCACCGGGTCGATGGTCAATCACCGGGCGCTCACCGCGGCGATGATCGACAGCCGGGACTTCCTGGCCGCCCGCCGCCGGGCTGACACGGAGCTGCTGGTGCCGGCCGGACCCAAGATCGCCTTCACCGGTGGCGCCGACTTCAACGACCACCAGCTGATCTGGAGTACGCTCGACAAGGTCCGAGCCAAGCATCCCGACATGGTCCTGCTGCATGGCGGCTCGCCGACCGGTGCCGAACGTATCGCCGCCCGATGGGCCGACGACCGCAAGGTACCGCACATCCTGTTCAAGCCGGATTGGAGCCGTCACGCCAAGGCGGCACCCTTCAAGCGCAATGACCAGATCCTGGAAGTCCTGCCGATCGGCGTCATCGTATTCCCGGGCTCGGGCATCCAGGAGAATCTGGCCGACAAGGCCCGCAAGCTCGGCATCCCGGTTTGGCGCTTCGGTTCGGGCGGCGCATAGCGCCGCCTTTTGGCCAACTTCACGGTCGACAGTAACTAGATCGCGCCATGGTGGTGGTGGAAAGCGCAACCGTTCGAACTTTGTCACGGAGATCCACCATGCTTGTCATTGGCATCGTTCTCAGCGTCTTCGGCCTCGGCTTGTTCTGCTCGCTGCTGTTCACGCTCGCTATCTATGCGCTTCCCTTCCTTGCCGGACTGACAGCGGGCCTCGCTGCCTTTCACGGCGGGGCAGGGGTCATCGGTGCGATCATCGTGGGTCTTGTGATCGGCGGCGCGACCTTGGTGCTCGGGCAGATTGCCTTTGCCACCACCCGCACGCCGCTGGTTCGCGCCGGCATCGGCTTGCTTTATGCGGTACCGGCGACGTTCGCCGGCTATCAGGTGTCGTTTGCACTGGCCGGCATCGGCATGTCCGCCGGCAGCTGGCAGACGGCATTCGCGGTTGTCGGCGCCGTTCTCTCTGGCGTCACGGCCTTCTCGCGCATGACGCTGTTTGCCCCGCCGTCGGATAGACAGCGCATCGGGGGCGTTCACTCGCCGATCGGCTGGCGCCTGCACGACCAGAGACGCTGACGCTCTCCGCATCCTCATCGTCGAACAAGTCGGCGAAGGTGGGCGGTGAATGCTCGTTATCATGCAGTGGCACGAACGCAGCTCTCGATAGCGCGTCGACGAGCCCCGTGTATTCGGTGCAGCCGACAGATGCTGTGGCGGGTTCATTGTCTTCGTGCGGCTGGCAGGGACGGACGCCGTCCTTTTTCTACGCCACGGCCGTCTTCTCTTCGCCCGGCACGCCGGCTCTCTTGCGCAGGACCCTTCAGGTTAGCCACGACTTCTCGCGAGGATGCTGTTCGGCGTACGACCCACGGCCTCTCCTTGGCTTGATCTAGCCGTAGGACGGCTGCGCCTCGATCGCCTGAGCCGCAACGGCGTCGGAGCGACTTTCTTCCCCTGGGCTTCGCCCATTCCTCGCGAGGCAAGAAAGTCGCTCCGCCGCCATCCTCCGCTGCGCTCCGGCCCGCGAGCGGGTGCAGCGTCGATCGCCTCCGGCAAACGATCGCCATCGAGGCCGCGATGGTCGCGGGGCTCGAAACAGCAAGGAGAAGTCACATGGCCAACATCGGTTCCTTCAAGAAG
>JBQTJT010000079.1:0-33615 GCA_052386855.1 Reyranella sp. | reverse complement strand
GTCGCTTGGGGAACGACCGGCCTTCCTTAGGAGCCCGCCTGGGTGTGGGGTTATCGAAGCCTTGGGGTGTGTGGGAAGGGGGCTTCGATGAGCGGCTTGGGGGCCGCTGGCGGGCTAGGTGGAACTTTGGTGGGTGCGGGCGCGCTCGGATTGCGAGCGCTGCCAAACTGGGATGAAATACCTTTCAGAAATGAATTACGAAGTCAGATCAGTGCCTCTTATGAAGGTAACTTAACAAATGCCCCGGCCATTAGTCACCTGCAAAATCGCATATCTGATTTTGGCCAACCCCACTAATTCCTAAGAATTTCTGCACGCTCCGGGCATCAGATAGTCAAAAAGGGTGACTCTGTTTCACCTCTGTCTGGCCTCTTTTCAGGACTTTCACTAGGAATATCAATGACTTGTCTGCTAAAAGACCAATCAGTGACAGCATTTTCAATGCAATTTGATTGCCGCCTGACCGAAAACGTCAGCGTCGGCCGGCAACATCGTCGATTGCCTGAAGAATTGGCGGACGGCGGCAGTCGAGCGGCGCTGTCAGTTCAGCCGGCGCGGAAGCCGCGCGGTTTCGTGTTTCGGCCCCAATTCCATGCTAGACGATCCGGCATTCCACCAATACTGGCTGCCAGCACCGGCGGTCGTTGTCGGGAGTCCGTATCCGTGCGAATCGTCCGTTCCTTGCGATCCCTTCTCTGTGTTCCCGCCGCTGCCGCACTGCTGGCAGTGGTGTCGCAGCCCGCGGCGGCCGGACTGGACGAGGCCCTCAAGGCCCTGCAGGCCGGCGACGTGGTGACGACGGAAAAGGAACTTCAGGTTCTCGCCAAGGAGCGCGATCCGCGCGCCCAGTTCCTCCTCGGGCTCTATGTCTACGGCAATCCCGAGTCGAAGCTCTACGACGTCAACAAGGCGACACCCTTGCTGCTCGATGCCGCCGAGCGCGGCTACCTGCCGGCAATGCTGCCGATCGCCGGTGCCTATGCCGAAGCCAAGGGCGTGCCCAAGAGCACGTTCGAGGCCTACAAGTGGCTCGCCCTCGCCGAGCGCTGGAACGTCCAGGTGCCGCCTCAGGCTTTCGAGCAGTTGGCCCGCGAGCTGAAGCCGGAAGAACTCGAGAAGGCCAAAGCTGACGCGGTGGCCTACACTTTCAAGACCAAATGATCGCGAGGCGGGCGGTGCCGCTCGCGGCACTTCTCGCCGCCGGCACCGTCGCGCACGCCCAATCGAACGACGCAACCGATGTCTCGCCGGCGTTGCGCCCGGCAGTGACAGCCTATCGTGCCGGCGATCTGGCCGGCGCCGAATCGTCGCTGCGCACACTGGCGCCTTCGGACGCCGACGCCACGGCATGGCTGGGCGCGGTCCTCCTGGAACGCGGCGCTCAGCGCGAGGGCCTGCGGCTGATCCAGCAATCCGCCGACGCCGGCTCGGCTGAAGGCGCCCATCGGCTGGCGCTGGTCTTCGCCCACGGCGACGGCGGCACGCCGCGCAACGAGGCGCGTGCGGTCGAATTGTTCGAGCGTGCCGCGGAAAAAGGCCACAAGCGCGCCCAGCTCAATCTCGGAACCCTCTACCTGCGTGGCCAGGGCGTGCCACGCGATCTCATCCAGGCGCGCGCCTGGCTCGAGAAGGCCGCCATGAACGGCGACCCCTACGCGCTCTATGCCCTCGGGCGCGCCATGTCGGAGAGCCTGGGGCCGGCCAACGCCGATTCGGTCCGTGCCACCGACCTCTATCGGCAGGCGGCGGAAAAGGGCCACCCGTATGCTGCCTTGCGCTACGGCCTGGCGCTTTCCGACGGCAGCGGCATCAAGCGCGATCCGGCCGCTGCCCATCGCTGGCTGCTGCATGCGCAGAAGAGCGGCGTTCCCGAGGCGGCGCTGGCACTGGGCGACATGGCGGCCCGCACGCCCGCTTCGCGCGACAAGGCCGCGAACGACAAGATCCTGAAACTGGCCATCAACTGGTTCGAAGTCGCCGCCAACGCCGGCGTGTCGTCGGCCCAGTTCAAGCTCGCCAACGCCTACATTGCCGGCTCCGGCGTCACGCGCGATCCGGCGCAGGCTCGCCTCTGGTACAGCCGCGCGGCGCTGCAGGGATTGACCGAAGCGCAGAATGCGCTGGGCATCATGCTGATCGGCGGCGGTGGTGGTCCGGCCGACCCGGTCGAAGGCTACAAGTGGCTGGTGGTCGCCGAACGTGGCGGCCATCCCGACTCCCGCGCGACCCGCGAGAAGATCACCGAGCAGATGCCGGATCGCGACCGCAAGCGCGCCGAAGCGCTGGCCCAGAAATTCGTGCCGACGCTGGAGACGCCCGTCGATCCCGCGCCGCCGCGCCTCAATCCTCCGCAAAAGCCGTAAGGGCGAAGCCTCAGCGATCGCGGGCGAAGCGCGTCGGGAATTCCGGCGTGTCATAGGCCGTGAGGCCCTGCCACAACCGGTCGATCTCGGCGCGAAACAGGTCGCGCGTCAGACCCTCGACCAATCGCGGCACGGCGAACTTCATGCCGTTGATCGACGAGCCGCTGGGGCCGAAGCTCAGCGTCGACCCGAAATTGAACAGCCGGACACGACCGAGCCAGGGTGCCCTGCCCGGCGTCCGCTCCAGCAATTCGAAACCCGGCCCGAGATAGGGATAGCGTTCGAGGCGGCTGTTGCCCTGCCCGTCCGGCGGCACGTAGGCGTCCCGCCATGTGCGGACATGCGGGGCGATGGCCGCCAGCTCCGGCCGCAGGCCGAGGTCGATGTCGAAGCCGGTGCCGCAGATCAGGAAGTCGAAGCGATGCTCGCCCGCCGGCGTCGTGACGATCGCGGCGGCGCCGTCGCTCCGGGCATCGAGCCACGGCGCGCCGGTCTGCAGATGAAAGGTCTTGTGCGACGTCACGCGGTCCCAGGTCTCGACCGGCAGGGCCTCGCGCAGCGACAGTACGTGATTCATGAACTTCCAGCGGGTGGCGTCGTCGAGATCGCCGAAGTGGCGGAAGAACGCCGGGAACGACAGCCACTTGTAGGGCTGGACCCTCTGCAGCTCGGGACGGCGGCAGAACAGATGGACTTCCGCGCCCGCCTCCAAGGCCGTGGCGGCATTATCGAAGGCCGACGCGCCGGCTCCGAGTACCGCGACGCGCCGGCCGGCCAGCGCCGCGAAGTCGATGGCGTCGGCGGCATGGGCCCTGAGGCCGGACGGCAGGCGCTCGACGAACGCCGGCATCGTCCACCGCCCGCTCGCCTCGATGCCATGCGCGAGCACCACGTGGCGTGCCAGGATCGACCGTTCGCCCGCACTGTCTTTCACGCGCACGCTGAGCAGCGTGCGTCCTGCTTCACCGTCGAGCGGTTCGATGCCCAGCATCTCCGTTCCGACCTCGATCGGAAGCGCCAGCACGCGGCGCAGCCAGTGCAGGTAATCGCTCCAGCTCTCGCGCGCGACCTTGTTCAGGCGCGCAAAGGCCTCGCTGCCATGCTGCGCCTCGAACCAGCTTTGATAGGTGAGGCAGGGAAGGCCGAGATCGGGACCGGTCACCGTCTTCCAGGTGCGCAGGGTTTTCATACGGCCAAACGTCCGCCACGGGCCTTCCCCGCCGGCCGGGCCGCGGTCGATCACGAGGTGATTGTCGATGCGCTCGAGCTTGAGCTTGAACGACAGCGCCTGACCGCCCTGCCCGCCGCCCACGATCAGCACGTCGAGGACCTTCTCGCCTCCAGGCCCGACGGTGGGACGCAGCCAGCGCAGCTCAGGGTAGGAGATCAACGCCAGGTCGCGTCGGACGTCGGCCTCCAGGGCGGCAAGATCTCGAATGGGCATCATCTCCCAATAGCATATACGATGCCACGCCATGGACATGCAGCCCGCAGTACGTCAGGCGCGCCCCGAGGTCACCATCGCCGTCTGCCGGGGCGCCTGCCGCCTGATGCGCCAGGCTGGTTATTCGGTGTTGCTCGAATTGCCGCTGCCCGACGGACGGCGCGCCGACATCTTTGCCATGGGCCGCGCCGGCGAACTCGTCATCGTCGAGGTGAAGTCGTCGATCGAGGATTGGCGCGTCGATGGCAAATGGCCCGACTACCTCGACTGGTGCGACCAGCTCTACGTCGCCATCCCCGTCGACTTCCCCCAGGCCCTGATCCCCGACGAGATCGGCCTGATCGTGGCCGACGCCGATGGTGGCGAGATCCTGCGCCACCCGCCGCGCCGGCCCGTCGCCGCCGCGCGGCGCAAGGCGCTGCTGATCGACTGCGCCCGCCTCGCCTCGGAGCGGCTGGCCCGCCTGGAAGATCCCGACTTCGGCGATCTGCTCTGACGCCGGCCTACCTCAGCAGAAAAAACTGGATCGGGACGATCAGCTCCAGCGTGTCGCCGGGGTGATCGGCAGGCAGTGGCGGCAGTGGCTGCGCGCGCCGCAGGAGATCGAGACCCTCCTGATCCAGGCTTGCCACGTTGGCGCCGCGCTCGATGCGAGCGGCCAGCACCCTTCCCTGCCGATCCATGGTGAAGCGCACATGAACGACACCCTGGTGACGCGCACGTTGTGCCTCGTTGGGGTAGCGTTTGTGACGTTCGAGATGGCTCATCAGCAGGCCCCTCCAGGTCGGCAAGGCACTCGACGGCCGCGCGACCGGCGCGCCTGGCGCCGGCGCCGCGGCCTGCCGCGCTTCAGCTGGCGCCGCTTGCGGCGCCGCGACCCGGGGCCGAGGCGGCTTGATCGCCGGCTTGGGTGGCGGCGGTTTGAGGTCGACGGGCGGCGGCGGCTCCGGTTCGGGCAAGGTGACTTCGGCCATCACCGGCGGCGGCATTTCCACGGGCGGCGGCGGTTCGGGTTCGGGGATCACCTCGCTCAGCTCCGGTCCCGGCGGCGCCTCGTTGGGGGTCGCGGCCGGCGCTTCCGGCAGCGGCGCCAACTCGACCATCACCGCCGCCGGCGGCGAATGGGGCGTCACAGCCTCGCTCCAGCCCAGGGCCACACCCACCGCACCGGCATGCACCGCCAGCACGACGGCGAAGCTGCCTCCCCAGCGGATGCTCTCCCTCATTGCTCCAGCCCGACGAGGGCCACTTTCAGGTAACCTGCCGTCCGAAGCACGTTCATCGCCTGCATCAGTTCGCCATAGGGCACGCTCTTGTCGGCTCTGAGGAAGATGCGCTCGTCCTTCTTCGAACCGGTGGCCTCATCCAGTGCCTTGGGCAACGCGTCTCGGCTGACCGGCGTATCGCGGAGCACGAAGGACAAATCGCCCTTAAGAGTCAGATAGAGCGGCGTGTCGGGCTTGGGCTGGCGCTCCGCCGTCGAGACCGGCAGATCGACCGGCACATCGACAGTCGCCAGCGGCGCCGCGACCATGAAGATGATCAGCAGCACCAGCATGACGTCGATGAAGGGCGTGACGTTGATCTCGTGGGTCTCGGCGAGATCGTCCTCGCCGTGATCGAGTTTGACCGACATGGCTCAGCGCCGTCCGAGGTCGCGCGACACCAGCCGCAGCACCGCGGCCGAGGTATCGCCGACCAGCGCCTTGTAGGCGGCGATCCGGCGGGCGAAGTGGTTGTAGATCACCACCGCCGGAATGGCCGCCGCCAGGCCGAGCGCCGTCGCCAGCAAAGCCTCGGCGATGCCAGGTGCCACCACGGCGAGGTTGGTGGTCTGGGCACGCGAGATGCCGATGAAGCTGTTCATGATTCCCCACACCGTACCGAACAGGCCGACGAAGGGCGCCGTGGCGCCGATGGTCGCCAGCACGCCCGTGCCCTTCATCATGCGCCGGCCGGCGGCGGCTTCGAGCCGTTCCAGCCGTGACGCCACCCGCTCCTTCAGGCCGTCGCTGTCATCCGTCGTATCGACCGACTGCTTCAGTTCGGCATCCGCAGCCATCACCAGTTCACTGCCTGGGGCCTTCGCAAGGGACGGCGCGCCATCGACGGCGGCCAGCGTGATCCGCTGTCGGCGCACCGCCGCCGCAAGCTCCAGGCTTTTGGCCACGAACACCGTCCAGGTAATGACCGAGGCGACGGCCAGCCCGATCATGACCGCCTGCACCACCCAGTCGGCCTGGAGGAACATTCCCCATACCGACAGGTCACGCGGCAGCAGCGAAGCGGCAACAGCGGGCGGCGATGCTTCGGGCGATACCGGCGACACCTCCGTTTGTGCAAACGCAGCGGTCGGCAACAGCGCAGCGAAAAGGCAAAAAATCGAACGGGTGAAACTCATGGACGCTTTCCTGATTGGCGACGCCGACGGATCGGCAGCGGGGTCATTGCCGGCCTAGTCCGTGCATCGGCACGACCGCTTCGCCGCGGCCGGCACCGTCGGAAAAGGTGAGCCGACGAATCTCGATGCCGTAGAGGCGTGACAGGTTGGCCTCGCTCAACGTGTCGTCGACGGCGCCAAACACGTGATCGGCTTTCTCGAGCAGCAGCAGGGCAGTGTCCGCCACCGCCAACGCATGGTCGGGATCGTGCGTGGTGAACAGGATGGCGAGCCCGCGATCGACGGCAAGGCGCCGCATCAGGCGCAATACAATGCCCTGGTTGGCCAAATCGAGCGCCGAAGCCGGCTCGTCCAGCACCAGGGCACGGCACTCCGTCGCCAGAGCGCGCGCCAGCAAAACCAGTTGGCGCTGCCCGCCGCTCAGGTGGTCATAGCGCTGCCCCGCGATATCGGCGAGACCGACTTCGTCGAGACAGGCCATGGCCGCTGCCGTATCGGCGCGGCTCGGTGCCCCGAAGCGGCCCAGTCGACGGCTTCGGCCCAGCAGCACCATGTCGAGTGCCGAGTATGCGATGGCGCCGTGCGCCTGCGGCACGTAGCCGACCGGATCGGGCACGCCGACGGCGCCCTCGCGCAATGCCAGCGTACCGCAAACGGCGCGCAACAAAGTCGTCTTGCCGCGGCCATTGGGACCGAGGATCGCGGCGATGCTGCCGGCGGGAACGGCGAGCGACAGCGTCCGGAACAACCACTGACCGGGGGAAAACCAATGGCCGGCGTCGCGAACCTCGATCATGGCGTGCGCGCCGTGGCGTTGCGGCGAAGCAGGTAGGCGAAGACCGGTGTCCCGACGATGGCGGTAACCAGACCCACTGGTATTTCCGCCGCGCTGATCCCGCGCGCGCAGGTGTCGGCGACAATCAGGAAGATGGCGCCGATCAACGTGGCGACCGGCAGCAACTTGCGATGATCGGCGCCGACGATCATACGCGCCAGGTTGGGCACCACCAGGCCGACCCATCCGATGGAGCCGCTGACGGCGACCTGTGCTGCCACGATCAGGCAGACGCCGCCCAGGAGGATCAGCCGATCCGGGCCGGGACGGGCGCCGAGGCTTCGTGCCTCCTCGTCACCCAGTGACAGCACGTTGATGCGCCAGCGCATCGCCAGCAAGACGCTGCCGGCCAGCACCGTGCACAGGCTGACCAGCACCAGGCGTGGCCAGGTCGCGGTGCCGAAACTTCCCAGTAACCAGAAGACGATGCCGGGCAGCTTGGTCTCGGGATCGGCGACAAAGGTCACGAATCCGACCAGGGCGCCGCAGAACGCGCCGACGACGACGCCGGCCAGGACGAGCGACAGCACGGGCGACACGCTGTCGGCGCGATGGATGGCCAGCACGGCGAGCAAGGCTGCAATGGCACCGACGAACGCGCCGACTGTAACCAACGGGCCAAAGCCCGCGATCAGGATGGCGACCACGCCGCCCAGCGCCGCGCCGGACGAGACACCGATCGTCTGCGGCCCGACCAGCGGATTGCGGAAGATGCCTTGGAGAACCGCACCCGACAGCGCGAGCCCTGCGCCCGTGATGCCCGCCATCAGAATCCGCGGAAGACGCACCGTCCAGACCACCAACTCCTCGGTCGGCGTCCAGCTCGGCCTCATGCCGGTGAGCGGCGCCATGAGGATCATCGCGACGCGGTCGATCGGCACGGCATAGCGGCCGACGGCGAGCGAGACGAGGATCGTCGCCGCCAACAACACGACCAGACCGGCGACGAGAAGGATCTGCGCCGCCGAAATCGTCGTGGAAGCCGCGGGACGTAGCGCGACCTGGAGGGTCGGGCTGCTCATCTCTTGCCGTAGCGCTCGTAGCCGACCGAACCGGCATTCGCCGCCGCGAACAGGATGGAGTCGATCTCGGGATCGCCGAGTTCGTGGCCGTACAGAAGGCGATACCAGGCGCGCATGTCGGCGCGAAGGTCGAAGGTGGTGCGATCTGGTTGCAGCAAGCCCGCAAGCCACGTCCAGGTCAGTGCCGATTCGAGACTTGGCGGATCCCAGCGATAACCGCCCAGCGGCACGCGATAGACCCGGCGCGCGCGGACCGCCGCGACACCCTGCCAGCGCGGGTCGGCGTAGAGGTTGGCGGGCATCGCCGAGTCGAAGTTGCCGAGCAGCACCACTTCGGGATCCCAGGTCAGGATCTGCTCGAGCGTGACGCCGCCCGGGGCCAGGCGCTCGGACGCCGCCACGTTCCGGCCGCCGGCCAGCTGGATGTAGAAATCGGTGTAGCCGCCCGCGCCGGCGGCGCTGAAGCGGTCGGTGGTGCGCCCCAACGACAGCACGCGGGGTTTCTGACGGTCGGTCAGACCTGTCATGGCGCCGGTGATCGCTTCCAGCCGCTCCTCCTGCCGCCGCATGATCTCGGCGGCGCGCTCCGGCTTGCCGGCAACCAGGCCCATCATCTCGACGTAGCCCGCCATGTCCTCTTGCGTGCCGTAGCGGATGCCCAGCGTTCGGAGCCCCGCCCGGTCGAGCATTTCGATCGGATCCTTGCCTGCGGTTGCCCACTGGAAGACCGTATCGGGCCGAAGCGCGAGAATGGCCTCGATGTTGGGCATAAAGCCTGCGCCGCTGGTCACGTCGGTCGGGATCGACCGCATGCCGGGAAAGAGCCGGCCCAGGATGCCGTCGCGCATGGCGGTCGCCGACCCCAGGTTCATCCCGACGATCCGCCGCTCGGTGCCATCGATGGCGATGTAGGTGGAGGGCGCCGGCATCGGCAGAAAAACGATCCGCTCGGCGGGCGATGTGAAGACGAATCGGCGCGCCCGTTGGTCGACGACGTCTTCGGCGTACCCGCCTGTCGCGGTGGCGCAAACGATCGTTGCCGTTGCCGCGCATATCCAAACTGATCGCAACATTTTCCCACCCACATCCACCGCAACTCCGGCGTGGCCGCCGGCCGTCATCGCTTCATTTCTATAATGCTAGTAAGTCTCATTTGCTATATGCGAATGATTCGTATTATCATTACAAAGTCAGTGGGGGACGAATTCAATGCGGCATTCTTGCGTTGTGTTGGCGATGGGCTCGGCGTTGTTTGCCAGTCCGGCTTGGGCACAGGACCCCTCTCCCGCCGGGCAGCCCATGCAACTGCCGCCGCTCTCGGTGACCAGCCAGGAGGACAAGGAGCCCTACGGGCCGGCGCTGCCGCAGCCCCGGATCCTGCATCAGCCGACCCAATCGACCAGCGTGATCACGCGCAAGCAAATCGAGCTGATGAGCCCGTCCAGCCTCACCGACATCCTGCAACAGCTTCCCGGCGTCACCGTCTCGAGGGCCGGCGGAATCGGCGGGCAAGTCCGCGTGCGCGGCCTGAACACGAACGATTTTCGCGTGCCGCTGTTCGTCAATGGCGTCCGCTTCCGCGGCCGCAACACGCTCCAGTTCCTGTTCTTCGAGCCCGAGGACGTGGAGCGGGTCGAAGTGATCCGTGGACCGGCGTCGTCGCTGTACGGCAGCGACGCATTGGGGGGCCTGATCAACATCGTGACCCGGAAGGCGAAGGGCGATCCGAACGGCCCGGCCCGTGTCGGCGCCGGAACGGCCTTCACCTTCGGCAGCGCCGCCGGAACGGCCAATACCCATGTCGATGCCGAAGCGACCGGCTTCGGCTTCGATGCACGCTTGTCCTTCGGCACCCGTCACGGCGACAACTATCAATCCCCGATCGGCGAGATCCCCAACACCGACTTTCAGACATTGGGCGGCAGCGCGACCTTCGGCTACACCCCGGCCGCCGGCCATCGCATCGGCCTCGACCTGCGCAGCGAACGCGACAGCGACGGATCCGCCGGCGCGCCGGGAGCGCCCTTCATCAGGGCGCGCAACGCCGACAACCGTGTCGACATGGCCAACCTCAGCTACTCGGGAACATTCGAAGAGGGGCTGTTCCGCCAGGTCCACGCCAGCGTCTACGTCAACAATTTCTATACCAAGCTCACCAACACCAACAATTCCGTGCTCCGGCGGACCACCTTCACCGAAAGCGACGTCATCGGGCCGCTGGTCTACGGCGGCCGGGCCTACGGCGAGATCCCGTGGAATCTGGCCGGAACGCCGGCCAAGACGACGGTCGGCGCCGATTTCAATGATGAACAGCGGCCCGGCAGCCTGAGCACCAGCCAGACCATCAACCGCAACGTCGCCGGCAACCGGTTCGTCACGACGAACGTCAATACAGCGCAGACCGGACCCTACACCTCGCAAACCAGCTTCGGCCTGTTCGCCCTGCAGGAGTGGACGCCGGCACCGGAATGGACCGTCACGGGCGGGGCGAGATACGACGTGATCAACACACGGGCCGCGACCTCGCCCGTTCCGAATGCGCTGCTGCCGCTCTATCAAGCGGGAAACAACGTCACCAACAATGCCCTTACCGGCAGCGTCGGCTTGGCTTATCGACCGGTGAACGAGCTGGAATTCTTCGGCAATGCCGCGACGTCGTTCCGTGCGCCGACGACGTTCGACAAGTACAACTTCACCGTCACCAGTTCCGGCTTCATGCTGCCCAATCCAAACCTGGTGCCTGAAACCGGCCTTACGTTCGAGGTGGGTTACAGGTTGCGTTTTGCGACCGCCAGCCTGACGGCGACCGCCTTCCACAACGAGTTCGCGAACTTCATCGAGACGGTGCCGGTGGGCTTCGGCAACACGCAACGCCAGAATGTCGGCAGCGTGAACATGAACGGCGTGGAGCTGGAGGGCCGCTGGCAGGTCCGCCCGGAGGTGACTTTCTTCGGGGCGGCATCGACGCTGACGGCGACCAACACCACCACCAACACGCCATCGCCTTTCATCGTGCCCGTCTACGGAAACCTGGGTGTCCAGTACGCTCCGGCCGACACCGGCGTCTCGCTGGTCGGACGGATGGACTGGGCGCTCTCGAAGACGCGCATCGATCCATTGCAGGAATACTCGACCGGCGGCTATGCGATCCTGAACCTCTACGCGACTCTTAACCTCGCCGAGCTGGTCTCGCCGCAGTTCGGGGATTCGATCGTCACCATCGGTGTCGAGAACATACTCAACACCGCCTACCAGACAGGTTCGACGGTGCCCAGCATGTCCTATCCCCAAAGCGTGACGAATCCCCTGATCCAGCCGGGCCGCAACATCATGGTCACCCTGCGCAACCGGTTCTGATCAGGTCGAACGGTCGACGAGCGGGGTGGTCAGGAGCGGCGTCAGGGCGTCGCCTGGTGTGCGAGTTCGCGAGTCCAGGGCAGAAAGCCGTCGAGGAAGCGGGTCGTGGCCGGCATGAAGTGACTGCCGTGGTGATAGAATGGGTCGAGCGTCGCAACCAGCAGACGCCCCGGCGTCGACACGCGGTCGTCGTACAACAGGGCGCCGCCACCATCGCGCCCTTCGGGATCGGCCGCGACCGCAATCAGCGTCTCGGCACCTGCCGGGGGATGCAGGATGCCGTGAAAGTGCCAGATGCTGTCGCGAAAGGCGACGAAGCGGAAAAGTTCATGGTCGGGCCGCACCAGATGCTGCGGCGGCTCCGCGCCGGGTTCCAGCCACCACCAGAAGTTGGTCGGCCGCGATGACCAGACGACGCCAGGCGCCCAGGTCTCGGCGGCATTCTCACCGAGAACGGCCAGCGTGCGACCGCGGTCGAGGAACGCCTTGAACAGGTTGCGGTGGCGGCGCAGCAGTTCCGGATGCGACCGGTCCGGCACGATCAGCACCGTCACGTCCTCGAGATCGGCCACTGTGAGGTCCGGCATGTAGATCGCGCGATCGAACGTGCCCCTGTAGCGCGGCGCGTAGATCGTTTCGTGATGATAGTAGGTGCCGCCGTCGAGCACTGCGAGAGTCACGAATCCACCTCCGGTACGAGAAGCCAGCGCAATAGCTGAGGCGCGATGCGGCGCGTCGAATCCTGGACGGCGCCGTACTGCCAGAGGTCGTTGCCGCCGTGGAAAAGCACGCGTCCAAGCCCGATGCGGTACGTGAAATCGAGCGGCCGGCGGTCGGCGCCGAGACTCTGGTGAACCGTTGCCCCGTCGGGCGGCCGGTGCCAGCCGCGACCGTAGAAGCCGGCCACACCGCGCCGAAACATCAGCTCCTTGGCGATCACGCCGGCCCAGACCGGATGCGGCGTCTCGCAATTGACCACGAGATCGCGCAATCGATAGTTCTCGATGGGCTGGAACGGCGTGAGGCCGGTGAGGAAAGGGTACGCGACATGCCCACTGACGACGACCGTGCCGCCCTGGTCGACAAAACGATCCAGCCGATCGGCGCGGGCGGATAGAAATCGCTGATCGGCGTGCATCGAAATCAGCAGGGCCTTGTGCGTCTCGAGCGGCAGGCCGTCGAGCGCATATTGGTCCACCAGCCGCACATGGGCGCCGTCGCCCGGCACCGTGGCGAGCTGCGCCAGACTGCCGTCGGGATGACCGCAGGTCAGGGCAAGGACGCCGGCCGCCGTTCGCTGATCGCGAGCCATGCAATTGCCGTCAGGCCAGCTCGAACAGGCTTTCGGGAGACGATTGCAGCGCACGAACCGCGATGGCCTGCTTGAGCGCACTCAACTCAGCTGTGTACGACGTGTCGGCGGCGACCAGTCCGAACAGGTCGAAGAACCGCTGCGGCAGGAAGCCAGGCCGCAGGGCCGCTTCGACCGTGCGGTCACGCAGCGTGAGACGGAAACTATAGGAGATTTCAGTGCGCGGATTGAGGCGCGCCTTCGGCAGCGAACGGTCGACGACATAGGCCCCGCGGGTCGTGGCGCGGGTGACGAACTCGAAGGCATCGCGCACGCCCGGCCCGGGGTGGCCGCTGACGATCGAAATTTCGGCCCGCGGTGCAGGTGATGTGGGAGAGAGGTGGGTGAGCGCCGCCCGCAAGCCCTGGAAGGTAATCGCCAGCATCGCCAGCGCCGATTGCCCGTGATAGGCCGCCAGCGCCGGAAAGAAGATCTCTATGCCGTCTTCTTCGCCCATGACCTTGAGGCGCGGTGTAGTCGCAAAATCGGAAAACATGACAACCACCGCCTTGCTCGACTGAAAAATCCCAG
The DNA here is from genome assembly GCA_052386855.1 of Reyranella sp. Classification (GTDB taxonomy): domain Bacteria; phylum Pseudomonadota; class Alphaproteobacteria; order Reyranellales; family Reyranellaceae; genus Reyranella. The sequence continues at coordinate 20,311 of JBQTJT010000079.1, read as the reverse complement.
CGGCGCTGACCGCCACTGCGGCGGCAGTTTGCAGTATGGCGGTTTTGTTTGCAATTGATTAGCAATTGCAAATATTGCACTTGAGAAAACTTGCAAGTTCCGCAGGTTTTTGATAGTATTTTCGTCAGGATGGGCCATTAGCGCCCACGCCTCCCAACGCCCCGGATCCATCCGCGGGCGTTTTTATTTGCCTGAACAGGACTTCCAGATGACCCCGATCAAACGCTGCTGGCGGCCGCAGGGCCGCTTCCTGCGCGCGTTTGCGCGCCCCGGCTCCGTCTCCGCCGCCTGCCGTGCCTCGGGCCTCGCTCGCCGCACGGTCTACAACTGGCGCGACGCCGATGCCGACTTCCGTGTCTCCTGGGATCGCGCCCGCGGGCGCGCCGGCGAGCTTCTGCGCGACGAAGTCATGGAGCGCGCCCTGGTCGGCGCGGAGGTGCCGGTGTGGCACGACGGCCGGATCGTCGGGCACGAGCGGGTGCCGGACAATCGCGTGCTGTGGAAGCTGCTGCAGACATTGCAGCCGGAAACCTACGGGCCGCGAGCCGCCGAGCTGCGGGCCAGGCGCGAGCGCGACGCCGAGCTCAGACTCCGTCTGGATGCGGGAGAAAAGCGCGTGGCCGCCTACGAGGCCGGGCTGCGCGCGACGGCGGCGGCGCGCAAAAGGCCAGACACTGACGATGAAAAGTAGGCAAGCCCGGTGGCACAGGTCGTCACGGGGCGATCCGCCTGCACGCTCAAGGGCTTGGCTCCGGTTCTCGGCACAGGTGCCCAGACAACCCGTGGCACAACGAGCTGTGCCAAAAAACGGGCCGCTCGAGTGCGCCTAAGCGATCATCGCGCGCGACACGGTGCTCGCCGCCGCGCCCGGTGCGCCACGGCCGCGGCTCGCCTCGGCCATGCGGATACGGGCATAGGCCATGACCTCGGTCGGCGGACCGACACGCTCGATGCGCCCGTCCATCAGCAGCGCCACCCGGTCGGCGATGGCGAGCGGTGCCAGGCGATGGGTGATCATGATGACGGTGCGGCCGCGCGTGTTGGCCTTGAGCTGCCGCAGGAGCTGCTCCTCCGTCGCCGGGTCGAGGGCGCTGGTCGCCTCGTCGAGGATGAGGATGCGCGGATTGCGGATCAGGGCGCGGGCGATGCAGAGAAGCTGGCGCTGCCCCATCGACAGTCCCTGGCCGCGCTCGCCCAGCACGGTGTTGTAGCCCTCCGGCAGACGCTGGATGAAATCATGGGCGCCGACGAACTTGGCCACCGCCACGACGCGGCCGGGGTCCTTGTTGGTGACGCCCATGGCGATGTTTTCCCTCACCGAGCCGGTGAAGAGTTGCAGCTCCTGGGGCACGCAGCCGATCTGGGCGCGCAGCTGGGCCGGCGAGATATGCGAGATATCGGTGCCGTCGACCAGCACCCGGCCACCCGACGGCTTGAACAGTCCCTGGACGAGATTGGCGATCGTCGTCTTGCCCGATCCCGACGGCCCGATGATTCCCAGGATCTCGCCGGCGGCGATGTCGAGGTCGGCGTCCTGCAGCACGGCGGGAACATGATCGTCGGGGCGATAGGTCACGCGCTCGAACGCGATGTCGCCCACCAGCGGCGGCATCGGCGCCAGCGCGCCGGCCGGACTTTCGACGGCCTCACGCATCAGCCCGTCGATTCGCCGGAAGGCCGCCGCCACCGCCTGGAGCTGTTGCCAGGCCACCACCAGCTGGCGCATCGGCTGCAGCGCCCGCGAGGCCAGCATGTTGACGGCGATCAGCGCGCCCACCGTCATGCGATGGTCGAGGATCTCGTGCACGCCGATGGCCACGATCGCCAGGGAGGCCATGAGCTGGAGCGCACCGGAGGCGCTGGCGGCGATGTTGGCGAGGTTGCTGGCGCGGAAGCTGGTCCAGGCGGACTGCTCGACCCGCGCCTGCCAGCGCTTCTCGACCTCGGCCTCGAGTCCCAGGGCCTTGATGGTGGCGGCATTGGCGACCGTCTCGGTCAAGGTCGAGCTCTTGGCCGCCAGCGCCTGGAAGTTTTCCTCGGCGAGCCGGCGCTGGGAACGATGGGTGGCCAGCGACACGCCGATCACCACCGGCAGGGCCAGTGTCGTCACGACGCCCAGCGTGGTGCTGATGGCGAAGGTGGCGGCCAGGAAGAGTGCGACGAAGGCGATGTCGATGGCGAGGACCGGCATCTGGCCGGTGAAGAAGCCGCGCAGCACGTCGAGCTGGCGCAACCGCTCGGCGATGACGCCCGACGGCGTGCGCTCGAAGTGGCGATAGGGAAGTTGCACCAGGTGATGCAGCACCTCGCCGCTCATCATCGTGTCGAGGCGGGCGCCGGTGCGCGCCGAGAGCCAGCCGCGCGCGACGCGCAGCCCAAAGTCGATGGCATAGGCGATCACCATGCCGATGCAGAGCACGGTCATGGTCGCCGCGGCGTCCATCCTTCCGTCGCGGCCGATCACGGCATTGAAGACCAGCATCATGAAGATTGGCGTGGCGAGGCCGAGAAGGTTGATGACGAACGACATCGCCGCGAGCTTCAGCACGACCGGCCGCACCCGGGCCCATAGCGGCGCGTACCACTCCTGGCGCCGCTCGTGGACGCCGACCTCGCGCATCACCAGCGCCCGCGCGCCCAGCGCCATCACCTCGTCGGTCGCCAGGCGCCAGACGCGACCTTCGACGACGTCGAGCACGGTCCATTGGCTGCCGCCGCCGGCCACCACGACATAAGCGGGCTGGTCGGGCGCGCCGACCAGGGCAAATGGCGTGGGCAGGTCATCCAGCCGCCCAACGTTGTCGGGGCCGGCAAGATCGACGGCATAGGCCTCCAGCCCCAGCCGCTTACCGGCCGTCAGGAAGGCACTCTCGTCGAGACCGGAGAGGGGCAGGACCGCGAGCCGCCGTATGTCGGCTTCGCCGACCGGCCGCCCGACCTGTTGTGCAATGTAGAGCAGCGCCCGCATGAGGGAATCGATCGCCTGGCGGCGTTCGCCGTCCCACACCGATTGCTGGAAGCCGCCATTCTCCAGAGGAGCCATCCCTCCTGAGAATATCCGAAATTGCTATAGAATCAATAATTTAGGCCACGTTCCTCACATGAAAAGACGCGCGGAGTGGACCTCCGCGCGCCTCTTGGTATCGACGAAGGGACGAGCTCAGCGCGCGCCGAACGCCCGCTTCAGTTCGGACACGAGATCCGTGCGTTCCCAGGAGAAGCCGCCGTCGCGCTCGGGCTTGCGGCCGAAGTGGCCGTAGGCCGCGGTGCGCTGGTAGATCGGCTTGTTGAGCTGCAGGCCGCGGCGAATGTTGGTCGGGCGCAGCGGGAAGATGTCGTTGAGGACCTTCTCCAGCTTGCGCTCGTCGACCTTGCCGGTGCCCTGGGTGTCGACATAGAGCGACATCGGGTCGGCGACGCCGATCGCATAGGCGACCTGGATCAGGCAGCGGTCGGCGAGCCCGGCGGCCACCACGTTCTTGGCGAGGTAGCGGGCGGCGTATGCCGCGGACCGATCGACCTTGGTCGGATCCTTGCCCGAGAAGGCGCCGCCGCCGTGCGGGGCGAAGCCGCCGTAGGTGTCGACGATGATCTTGCGGCCGGTCAGGCCGCAATCGCCGTCGGGACCGCCAACGACGAAGTTGCCGGTCGGGTTGACGAAGAAGTCGGCGGCCTTCTTGGGCATCCAGCCCTTGGGCAGCGACTTCTCGACGTGGCCCGCGATCATCTCGCGGATCATGCCGGAGTTGTACTTCTTGCCCTTGGCAGTGGTCTCGCGATGCTGCGTGGAGACCACGACCTTGGCGGCGCCAACCGCCTTGCCGTTCACATAACGCACCGTCACCTGGCTCTTGGCGTCGGGCTGCAGGTCGCCGAGTTCGCCCGAACGGCGGGCCTTGCTCAGCACTTCGAGGATCTTGTGCGAGAAGAAGATCGGCGCCGGCATGAACGAGCCCTTCTCGTATTCCTCGCTGTCGCGGCAGGCGAAGCCGAACATCAGGCCCTGGTCGCCGGCGCCTTCCTGGTCACCGAGATTGCCGCCCTTTTTCTTGGCATCGACGCCCATGGCGATGTCGGGCGACTGGCCGTGCAGCAGCACTTCGATGTCGGCACCGTGATAGCTGAAGCCATCCTGGTCGTAGCCGATTTCGCGCACCACGTTGCGGGCGATCTCGCTCAGCGCCTCGCGGTTCACGATGGTCTGCTTGCCGTACTTCTTCATGTATGGCTCGGAGGCGCGGCCTTCGCCGGCAATCACGATCTTGTTGGTGGTGACCAGCGTCTCGCAGCCCAAGCGGGTGTTGGCGTGGCTGTCGTCGGCGTGGCCGAGCTTCACGTCATTGGCGATGAAGGCGTCGAGGATCGCGTCCGAAATCTGGTCGCTGACCTTGTCCGGATGGCCTTCGGAAACGGATTCGCTGGTAAAAAGATAGTCCTTGAGCGTCACAATGCCCTCCCACGGTTCACACTGGACTCCGGGCAGGGCAGCAGGGCCGCCAACGTCCGGCTTAGCCTTTGTTTTCGCGGTGGCAAGTCGTCCAAATCCGTCCGCGGCGGCCTCGACCATCGAGGCCGCGCCGCTAAAAACTCCAATTAGCGGTGGAAATCAAGAGGTTCACGGAGTGGTCACCTGCGCCCTACCGTCTCCCCCTGCCTTTTTAGCGACCCTTACGGCCGCCCAGGGCTTCGGCATGGCTGGCGGCGCCCACGGCCTTGACCATCTCGAAGATGCGCTTGCGCACCCGGGATTCCCGGATCTTGTAGTAGGCACGCACCAATTCGAGGGTTTCGCGCTTGATCAGCGGGTCCTTTTCCTGCTCGAACGGCGTGCCGGTCTCGCCGAAGCCGCCCTTGCGCCCGCGTCCCGACATCGGCCGCCCGGCCAGCGCATTGGCCGGCATCTCGTCGAAGAAATACGACACCGGCACGTCCAGCACCTTGGCGAACTCGTACAGCCGGCTCGACCCGATGCGGTTGGAGCCACGCTCGTACTTCTGGATTTGCTGAAACGTCAGCCCGACGGCCGTCCCGAGCTTCTCCTGGCTCATCCCGAGAAGTGTCCGCCGCTGCCGCATGCGTGCTCCGACATGGACGTCAACCGGGTGTGATCTTGCCATCGGTCCAGGTTCCTCTAGATGCGATTTCGTGACGGGAAAACAGAAGGAGGAGACACGTCAAAAGTGCGCGGAACCGATGACAGAACCAGTGCATAAATGCATATCTACACGCCTAAGCTGCATATGACATTAGCCCCTCTTGCACAGAATGCAAGCTGAACCTCAGGGCTTTGAAAACGTGGAATAGTTCAGGAGCGAGGCCGGCGGCTGGGCAGGCCTCCGACGAACAACCCGCCGACCAGAAACGCCAGGACAACCAATAGGCTCCCGTCACCCCAACGACCGTAGGGCGTTGGCTCTCGCGCCGGCGGCAGGGGATGGTCGATGATGCCCTCCCGCATCATGTCGAGCGATACCAGAACCCGGCCATATGCATCGATTACGGCGGATACGCCGGTGTTGGCCGCCCGGATCATCGGCAGCCCCTCCTCCACGGCGCGCAGGCGGGAACTCGCGAGATGCTGGTAGGGGCCGCTCGAAAGCCCGAACCAGGCATCGTTGGTGACGTTCAGGAGCCAGCGCGGCCGCTCGCCCGGGCCTGTCACCGCCGCCGGAAAGATCACCTCGTAGCAGATCACCGGCGAGAAGGACGGCAGACCTGGAACCGCAAGGGTGGCGCGCTGCTCGCCCACCTCGAACGAGCCGCGACCGATGAAGCCGGACACCGGGGCGAGTTGCTTGTGGAACGGGATGTACTCGCCCAGCGGCACCAGATGGACCTTGTCATAGTGCGCCGCGATGGCGCCGGCGCGGTCGATGACGAGCAGCGAGTTCCATACGCCGTCCTCGCGCTGACCGGTGCCGCGGGCAGCGCCGGTCAGCAGATAACCCTGGGGCGGCACGGCCGTGGCCATGACCGCCAATGCCGGCGATCCCGGCTCGATGATGAAGGGCGGCGCCGTCTCGGGCCAGATGACGGCGGCGAGACGGTCGAAGCCGTCGCGCCGGCTCATCTCCACCAGCTTGGCCAGGTGACGCGCCCGCGTGTCTGGCCGCCACTTGTCGGACTGCGGGATGTTCGGCTGGACGATGCGCAGCATCGGCCCCGGCTGCCCGTCGCCAGCCGGCGCCATCACCGCCACGCCCGCAGCGCCGGCAAGCCCGACCGCGACCAGGGCCGCGAGCGAAGCCCGCCATCCCGCGGTGGGCGCCGCGAGGACGAGGAAGGAGAAGGCACCGAGACCGTAGACGCCGAACAGCGCCGCACCCTGCAGCAACGGCGCCGCAAAGGCCCAGACATGGCCCAGCGGATTCCATGGATAGCCCGTGAAGACATGGCCGCGCAGCCATTCGGCGACGGTCCAGGCGATCGCCAGCAGGATGAGACGACGATAGCGGCCGGCCAGCCCGGGCCACCTCAGCACGGCCCAGCGCGACGCCCCGGCGGCAAGGCCCGGGAAAAAGCCCAGGAGCGCCGCCAGACCGGCCACGATCGGCAGACCCAGGAGCTGGTAGTCGGCCGGCGGCACCGAGAAGGCCTCGAGTATCCAGTAGGAGCCCACGGCGAAATGTCCGGTGCCCCAGGCCCAGCCGCGCAGCAGCGCGCTGCGCGGCCCCGGCGCCGTCTCCCACACCCAGACGAAAACGACCATGCCCACGACGGCCAGCGGCAGCCAATAGAGCGGCGGCATCGCCAGAGCTGCGAGCGCGCCGGCCAGAAAAGCCGCGCCGGCGGCCCGCCATCCTTGAAGTTTCATTGCAGGGTCGCGGCGATCAGGCGGCAGACCGGGACGACGTCGGTTGCCGCACACGCAGGCGGCGGATGCGCCTGGGATCGACGTCGAGCACTTCGAACTCGACACCGGAGGGATGGCTGACGACTTCGCCGCGCTCGGGAATGCGGCCGAGCAGGGAGAAGATCAGTCCGCCCACGGTGTCGATCTCGCGGCGTTCATCTTCCGACAGCACGCTGCCGATCTCCTGCTCGAGAAGTTCGATGGGCGTGCGGCCGTGGACGTCGAGGGTACCAGCGACGCGGCGGGCGACCGTCGGCGTTTGGGCCACGTCGTGCTCGTCCTCGATCTCGCCCACGATCTCCTCGACCAGATCCTCGATGGTGAGCAGGCCGTCGGTGCCGCCGAACTCATCGACGACCAGCGCCATGTGCGTGCGCGAGCGGCGCATGTCGAGCAGCATGTCGAGCACCGGCAGGGTCGGCGCCACGAAGACGACGCGGCGCAGTATGTCGCGCAGATTGAATTTCTTCGACGTTCCCCAATAGGCCAGAACGTCCTTGATGTGGATCATGCCGATCACGTCGTCGAGCGCCTCGCGATAGACCGGATAGCGCGAATGGGCCTCGGTCTGGATCACCCGCACGACCTCGTCGAGCGGCGTGTCGGCGGCGATGGCGACGATGTCGACGCGCGGCACCATGACGTCGGCCACGGTCTTGTCGCGCAGCTTCAGGATGTTGGCGAGCAGGACGCGCTGGTCCTCGCTGATCGGGGTGTCGCTCTCGGGCGTCTCCTCGATCAGTTCCTCGATAGCCTCGCGGACCGCCTCGTTCTTCTCGCGCCGCCTGAGGCGGCGCAGAATGGCGCGCAATATTCCACCCGTGGAGGGCGCCTCGGGAACCGCCGAAGGGGCCGGCACCACGGGGGGTTCGCTTGTCGATGCCGGGCCAGAAACGCCCGGCCTCGTACTGTGCGCTGTGGAATCGGGCATGGTTGCTAAGATAGGCTATCGGCCCAGCGTTGCAATCGCGGAAGTTCCTGATGCGTTCCTGTAAATTGTCCTCCGGCGCGGCGATGCCTGTGCTCGGCCTCGGCACCTGGCGGATGGGCGAGAGCCCCCGCCGGCGCGCCGAAGAGCTCGACGCCCTGAAATACGGGCTCGATCTCGGCTATCCGCTGATCGACACCGCCGAGATGTACGGCGATGGCGGCGCCGAGGAGATCGTGGGAGAGGCCATCGCCGGCCGCGCCCAGCGTCCCTTCATCGTGAGCAAGGTCTATCCGCACAACGCCTCGCGCGCCGGCACGATCGCGGCCTGCGAGCGCAGCCTCGCGCGGATGGAAATCGAGCGGATCGATCTCTACCTGCTGCACTGGCGCGGCGGCGCCCGACTCGAGGAAGCCTTCGAGGCGTTCCATCGTCTGCGCGACTCAGGAAAGATCGGCGACTTCGGTGTCAGCAACTTCGATGCTGGCGACATGGAAGACGCGGCTCGATTGGACAAGGGCCTCAACGCCAGCAACCAGGTGCTCTACTGCCTGTCGCGCCGCGGCCCCGAGTTCGACCTGCTGCCCTGGATGCGCAAGCGCGGAGTCCCGCTGATGGCCTATTCGCCGCTCGATCAGGGCGGACTGCTGCGCAAAGCGTCTCTCAAGAAACTGGCCGACGGTATCGGCTGCACGCCGGCCCAGCTTGCGATCGCCTGGCTGCTCGCCCAGCCCGGCGTCGTCACCATTCCGAAATCATCGTCGCGCGAGCGGGTGAAGGAAAATCTCGGCGCGCTCGACGTCAAGCTGACACCGCAGATCCTGGCCGAACTCGACCGCGCGTTTCCGCCGCCCAGGGGCAAGCAGCCTCTCGAGATGCTCTGACTCTTCCGGACCGCGAGCCGCCGGCTCGCTCGGGCTCATGAGCGAGCCCGAGGCTCGCGGTCCGAAGACAGTAGATACGGATCGGCGATGCCCAGACGCGCCAGGATCCGCCGCTCCAGCGCTTCCATGCGCTCGGCGTCGCCCTCGCCGGTCTCGTGATCGTGACCGAGCAGATGAAGCACCCCGTGCACGACCAGATGGGCCACGTGATCGGCGGGTGATTTCTTCTGCGCCCTGGCTTCGCGCCAGACCGTCTGCCGGGCCAGCACGATGTCACCCAGGAACGCGCGTTCACCCGACGGGTAGGACAGGACGTTGGTGGGCTTGTTTTTTTTTCGGTCGCGGGCGTTCAGTGCTCGCACCACCTTGTCGTCGGCGAGTGCCACGTTGAGGGACTTCCCGCGCCGCGCGGCCGCACGCGCGGCTTTGCGGACCAGACGCTCGACACCGGGCAGCGCCTTCGGCCAACCCTCGTCCAGCAGGACGACGTGGCAGCTAAGCCTTGGCTTTTTTGTCGCGCGCGTCATAGGCATCGACGATGCGGGTGACGAGGTCGTGGCGCACGACATCCTTGGAGGTCAGCCGCACGAAGCGCACACCGTCGATACCGTCCAGCGTGTCGACGGCGTCGTTGAGGCCCGACTTCTGATTGTTCGGCAGGTCGGTCTGGCTGGGATCGCCGGTGATCACCATGCGCGAGCCCTCGCCCAGCCGGGTCAGGAACATGCGCATCTGCATCGGCGTGGTGTTCTGCGCCTCATCGAGGATGACGAAGCAGTGGGCGAGCGTGCGGCCGCGCATGAAGGCAAGCGGCGCAATCTCGATCTCGCCCGACTCCATGCGGTTGGCGATCTGCTCGGCGGGGATCATGTCGTGCAGCGCGTCGTAGAGCGGCCTGAGATAAGGATCGATTTTCTCCTTCATGTCGCCAGGCAGGAAGCCCAGCCGCTCGCCGGCCTCGACGGCCGGCCGCGACAGCACGATGCGCTCGACCTTGCCCGCCAGCAGCAGCGACACGCCGACGGCGACGGCGAGATAGGTCTTGCCGCTGCCGGCCGGCCCCAGCGCGAACACCATGTCGCGTTCGCGGAGCGCCGCCAGATAGTCGCGCTGGCCCGGCGAGCGAGCCTGCACGGTGCGCCGGCGCGTGCGGATGCCGTCCTCGTCGCCGCGCTCGGCGCCGGTGCGGGCAAAGCGGACGGCGGCGTCGATGTCGGCCATCTCGATCGACAGGCCGCGCTTCAGCCGCTCGTAGAGCGCGGCCAGCGTCTTGTGCGCGATCGTGGCGTCGTCCGGCGTGCCGGCGATCGCGAGCTGGTTGCCGCGCGCGCTCAACTGCACGTTCGCCAGCTGTTCGATGCGCACGAGATGGCGGTCGTGATTACCGTAGAGCGACGCCATCAGGGCATTGTCGTCGAAATTCATGCGTTGGACGTCGGCGGCGCGGACGCCGGTGGGGGAAACACTCACGCGGCGACCTCGAGGCGGGAGGGAGACCGGCCCGTCACGATCTCGCCGGTCAGGCTGAGGGCATAGGCCGCCCGCAGGTGCACATCGACGATGGAGCCGATCATGCCGGCATCGCCCTCGACATAGACGGACTGCAGCCACGGGCTCTTGCCCAGCACCTGGCCCGGCTTGCGGCCGGCCTCGGCGAACAGCACCGGCACGATGGTGCCAACCTTGGAGGCATTGAAATCGCGCTGCTGGGTTCCAAGCAGCGATTGCAGCGCGGCGAGACGCGCCGTCTTGAGGTTCTCGTCGAGCTGGTCGCCCAGCGCCGCCCCCGGCGTGCCCGGCCGGCGGCTGTACTTGAAGGTGTAGGCCGAGGCGAAGCCGGTCTCGTCGACCAGCCGCATCGTGTCGTCGAAGTCGGCATCGCTCTCGCCCGGAAAGCCGACGATGAAGTCCGACGACAAAGCGAGATCGGGACGGACGCCGCGCAGGCGATCGACCAGCCGGCGGAAATGGTCGCGGCCATGGCCGCGGTTCATGGCTTCCAGGATGCGGTCCGATCCCGACTGCACCGGCAGGTGCAGGTAGGGCATGAGCTGCGGCACGTCGCCGTGGGCGGCGATGAGATCGTCGTCCATGTCGCGCGGATGGGAGGTGGTGTAGCGGAGGCGCACCAGGCCCTCGATCCCGGCAATTTCCCTGATGAGCCGCGCGAGACCCCAGGTGGAACCATCAGCGCCCTCGCCGTGATAGGCGTTGACGTTCTGGCCGAGCAGCGTGAGTTCGATCGCGCCCGCCGCCACCAGGCCGCGCGCCTCCCGCAGCACCGCCGCTGCCGGCCGCGAATATTCGGCACCCCGCGTGTAGGGCACGACGCAGAAGGTGCAGAACTTGTCGCAACCCTCCTGGATGGAGAGGAACGCCGAGCCGGCGCGCACGTCGGCTTCCGACGGCGACGGCAGGTGGTCGAATTTGCTCTCGGCGGGAAAGTCGGTGTCGAGCACGCCGGCGCCCGGCCGGCGCTGGCCGTCGAAGCGCCGCTCGTCGGATTTGCGCGCCGCCCGGGCCAGCAGCTCGGGCAGGCGATGATAGGCCTGCGGCCCGACGACGATGTCGACCGCGGGCTGGCGCTGGACGATCTCCTCGCCCTCGGCCTGGGCCACGCAGCCCGCCACGGCGATGGTGAGGTCGGCGCCGGCGCGGCGACGCTCGAGCTTGAGGTCGCGCAGCCGGCCGAGCTCGGAATAGACCTTTTCCGAGGCCCTTTCGCGGATATGACAGGTATTGAGGACGACCAGATCGGCCTGCTCGGGGCTCGCCGACAGGGCATAGCCCAGCGGCCGCAGGACATCGGCCATGCGGTCCGAATCGTAGACATTCATCTGGCAGCCGTAAGTGCGAATGAACACGCGCTTGCGCTGGCCGTCGGTGCGGACGTCCGTCATCTGTCTCCGTTGCTGGAACGGCCGGTTCTTAACATCGGGGGCGGCCAGGGTCGAGAGCCCCTGCCCCGGCTCCTAGGCGCCGCCGCGGATGGGTGGCAGCAGTTCGGGACGGCCGGAATTTGCCGACTGCACGCCGAACGACACCTGCTGGAAGCAGTACTCGGCGAGCTTCTTGCGATCGCCCAGCGTGTCGATATCGATGGTCGGGAAAAACGTCACCACCGCCTCGGTCTCGCCGAGGCAGACCATCTGCCAGAGGTGCGGCACCAGGTCGAGGTCGCCGAACCAGGCGAACAGCGGCCGCCAGTAGCGGCCGAGCGGAATGCCGTCGAGGCGCGTGTAGGAGATCGCGACCGGCTGCACGGTGATCGGCCTGTCGTCGCGGCGGAGTTGGGCCACGGCGAACAGGGCGCTGCGGAAGGGCAGGACGCGCGTGCCGTCGCTGCTGGTACCCTCGGGAAACAGCATCAGATTGTCGCCGGTGTTGAGGCGCTTCAGCATCTCGTCGCGGCTGGTGCTGGTCTTGCTCGAGCGCCGCTCGACGAAGATGGTGCGCTGCGCCTTGGCCAGCGTGCTGAAGAACGGCCAGGTCGCGACCTCGGCCTTGGCGACGAAGCTGCCGGGGACCAGGCCACCCAGCAGCTCGATGTCGAGATAGGATACGTGATTGCAGACAAAGAGCGTCGGCGTCACGGTCGAGCGCTGGCCGTGGACGCGGACGCGGATGCCGAGGATGACGCAGACGATGCGGTGATAGACGACCGGCAGCCAGCGCACGACCGGCGTTATCCGCAGCGCTTGCGCCAGAAGATGAAACGGCAGCAGTGCCAGCGTGAGCAGCAGATAGCTCAGCAGCCGAAACGCGCCGCGCAAGGGAGAACCGATCCACATCGTTGCTGCAGGCGGGTCAACCGTCCTGATCACGAATCCCGCGTTCGTAGTGCCGGATGTACTTCTCCGTCACCAGTTCGGTCTTGACGATGATGCAGACGTCGGTGGTGTTGAACTGGGCATCGATCACCGCGCCGTTGCCGACGAAGCCACCCAGCCGGAGGTAGCCCTTGATGAGCGGCGGCACGCGCGCCATCGCCTTGCGCTCGTCGTAGCTGCCCGGCGCCAGCGTATCCATCCTGACGTAGCGGCTGTCGAGCGCGCGCACCCGGATTTCCGGCGGTGCGAGATGGTGATGATAAAGATAGCTGAACGGCAGCGCGTGCTGCGACGGATCCGTGCCTGGGAAGCTGGCGCAGCCGAACATGACCTGGATGTTGTAGTGGAAGGCGTAGAGCGCGATGCCGCGCCATAGCATCTGCATGGTCGCGGTATTGCGGGCGTCCTTTTCAATGCAGGAGCGGCCGAGTTCCAGGATTTCGCCGGGATAGTTGATCAAGGGCGCGATGTCGTATTCCGCCGCAGAATAGAAGCGGCCGATCTTCGCCGCCGCCGGCCGGCGGATCAGACGGTAGGTGCCGACAATGCCTTGGGCCCCCTCGCCACGGCGGCGATCGAGCACGAGCAGGTGATCGCAAGCCGGATCGAAGCCGTCGAAGTCGCGCCTTAGCCGCGCCATCTCGGGTGTCGGCCGCGCCTTCATCTCGTCGTAGAATACGCGATAGCGAAGCGCCTGCGCCCCGTCGATCTCGGCGGCGGTCTGGGCTAGTCGAACTTCGAAATCGCCGGCAACGACTTTGACGATCTCCGCACTCGACGTGGGAGTCCCAAGAAGTTCGGCTTCACTGTCAACGCGGTCGATGCGCATGCTTCATCCGCAGGGAGCCGTCCCAAGCATTCGTCCATTATCGGGGCGGCGATGGCCCCGTCCACTCATTTTTGACGTTGAGTTTTGCCGTCCAGAGGCACGCCATACAACTCGAGCCGATGGCCGACCAGCCGGTAACCGGCCTTTTCGGCGATCTTGCGCTGAAGTTCCTCGATCTCGCCGTTGTGGAACTCCACAACCTTGCCGCTCTGTATATCGATCAGGTGGTCGTGATGCTCTTCCGGCGTCTCCTCATAGCGCGCCCGGCCATCGCCGAAATCATGCTTGGCGAGAATGCCCGCCTCTTCGAACAGCCGGACCGTGCGGTAGACGGTCGCAATGGAGATGTTGGGATCGATCGCGGTGGCGCGGCGATGGACCGCCTCGACGTCCGGGTGGTCGGATGAATCGGACAGGACGCGCGCGATGACGCGGCGTTGATCGGTCATCTTGAGACCGCGTTCAACGCAGAGGAGCTCGAGCTTGGCTTTTTGTTCAGGCATGGTGCAATACCCTACACCGGCAGGCGTTCGGGGTATAGTTGGGGACATGTCCATACACTCGAAGCCTATACAGCCGGACCATGACATCGACATTACCGGCGAGGTCTGCCCGATGACTTTCGTGCGGACCAAACTCAAGCTCGAACGCATGCGTCCGGGCGAAACCCTGAGCGTCAGGCTCCGGGGCGAGGAGCCTCTGCGTAATGTACCGCGTGCCGCCCGCGACGAAGGCCACACCATTTTGGGGATCGACGAGGATGGCGACACCCATATCGTGACGATCCGTCGAGCGTAGGCGCGGGTCGATCAGCTGAGATCGAGACGCATTACGACGGCATCGGCCGCCGGTCCGCTACCCCGCCGGAAATAGGCCGGCCGGCTGCCGACTGTACGAAAGCCGGTCGTCTCGTAGAGCGTCTGGGCCGCCGGATTGTCGGCAGCGACTTCGAGAAACAGGGTTTTGGCGCTGGCCACGCGAACATGGTCGATCGCGGCCGCCAGCAACCGGCGCGCAGCACCACGGCGGCGGTGAGCCGAGTGAACGGCCAGGGTGATGAGTTCCGCCTCGTCGGCCACCACGCGGCAAATCGCAAGGCCGGCGGCCACGCCCTCGACCTGAAACAACAGGCCAGCAACGCCGGGCGACGCCAGCAGTTCGGCCATGTCCTGCCGCGTCCAGGCGCGCTCGCCGAACGGCACGAAGGCTTCTGCATGCAAGGCGGCCGCCCTGTCGAGATCGAGCGCCCCCAGACGACAGAGGACGGTAGACTTGGTCATTCAGTCGACGGTCCGGCGCGCGCCGTCCGGCAGGGTGACGCTGACGCCACGCAGATACAGCGGCCGCGGCAAGCCCTCGCTTTCGTTGCGCGCCCGCCAGGCATCGATCCCTGGGGCAAGGCCCTGCCGCGCGACGACGACGGGGTCCACGGAAGCGATCTCGGCCAGAGCGTCGACACCAGCCGCGACCAATTGCGCCACGAGTGGACCGACGTCGGGGCCGACAATCACCGACGCTTTGCTGCGCAGCCGATCCGCCAGTTCGGTCGCGGTGGCGGCAAAGGGTGCGGCCTCCTCGCCGATCGCGCAGAACCAGTCGCCGAGACGGCTGTCGATGGCGGCAACCACCAGCCGGTCGCGTGCCACGGCCTGCGCCTGCAAAACCGATGTCGTGACGAGACCGGCGAGCGGCACGCCGAGCCCGACGGCGAGGCCGCGCGCGGCGGCGAGGCCGACCCGCACACCCGTGAAGCTTCCCGGGCCGACGGTCACGGCGATCAACGACACGTCGCTCCGACTTTGTCCGCTATCGCGCAGAACCGACGCCACGGCCGGCAGAAGGCGCGCTGCCTGGTCGCGCCCCTCCTCGCGCAGCGACGCCAGGCAGGCACCGTCGCGCGCCAGCGCCACGCCAAGGCCACTGATCGCGCAATCGAGGCCGAGCACCAGACTCATCCTCTGGCGTTCGCCGCAGTGGCTGGGCATTCTTGGGTCATGAAACTCGATCTGGTTGCGATCGCCCCGCCCGACTTCGATGTCGACGTGACGCTGGCCTATGCCACGGACGCCAATCTAACGGGACGCCCGGTCTACCGGAATGCCGAATGCTGGCTGCATCGCGAGGCGGCGGAAAAGCTTGCCACGGCCGTGGCCCTGGCCCGGCCGCTCGGCCTCAGGCTGCGCATCTTCGATGCGTTGCGGCCGGTCGAGGCTCAGTGGGCATTGTGGAACGTCAATCCCGACCCGGAGTTTCTTGCCGACCCGCGTCGCGGTTCGCCGCATTCGCGCGGCGTGGCGGTCGACCTCAGCCTGTTGGCTGACGGGGACCAAGAACTCGACATGGGCACGGCATTCGACGCCTTCACGCCGCTGTCGCATCACGGCCGAACCGACCTTTCCGCGGAGGCGCAGAGAAACCGGCTGCTGCTGATGGGCCTGATGACCGCTGCCGGCTGGGACTTCTACCGCAACGAATGGTGGCACTATCAGCTCTTCGACGCCCGGCGCTATCCGCTGGTCAGCGACGCCGACCTGCCGCGCCCGATGATGTGACCGGCCACGTTCTTGGCCGGTCATCCCGAACGACGTGAGGGATCTCTCAGAAGCTCGAGAGCCGGGACTTGTCGAAATCGCCGAGTTCGTTCTCACGCATGATCTGGCGCACGAACTGCACATAGCCCTGACCGCGCTCGGAATAGCGCAGCAGCGTGCCAATCAGCCGATAACCCTCGGGATGCTCGCCACGGTCGCGCATCGCGGCGCGTTCGGAGCGGAAGCTGGCATAGGCCGGGTGGGTGTTGAGGTTGGTGATGTAGGCGGCGGTCGCCTCGCCGACATCCGTGAACGGCTGCGGCATGCCGGCGCCGGGCTTCCAGGGCACGGAAACGCTGTGACGGCCGCCGGTCTGGATCTGGCCGAACAGGGCATTGCCGTTGCGGGCTGCAAACGACGTGCCCCAACCCGACTCGACGCCGCCCTGGGCGATCGCCATCGATGGCGGAACGATATCGACGCGGCGCACCAGCTCGTCGAGCTTGTCGACCGACGCCTCGTAACGATCGGCAAGGTCCTCGAGCCAGATACGCTCGATCGGCGTCATTCGCAGCGGTGCCGCCGCGATCTTGTCGCGCAGATACAGAAGCTGCTCGCGATCGGCGAGCACCCGCTGATTGACCTCGAGGACCACCGGCAGGATCGCGGTGATGAACAGCGACTTGCGTTCATTGCCGTCCTTGGTGTTGAGATCGCCCGGCACGCGGTCGACCTTGAGCGGCGGCACGGCTTCGCCCAGCCGAACCTCGGTCAGCGTGTAGGAGACGTCACGGAACAAGCCGGCAAGTTCGTCGGCGGTGCGCGGGCTGATGGGCCGCAGCTGAACCTGCCGGCGGACGGCATTGCCGGGAGCCGCGAAGCGCCCATGCCCGAGGGTGATCTCGCGAGTCGTGAAATGAGGCCAGTCGTCGGTCTCGCTCACATCATGGCGCACGAACGTCAAACCCGCGGGTTGCGCGTCCATGGCGAGGAATGCCGGCTGATCGGGCGACGCGGCATTCGCCGTCCCGATCGCCGCGAAGGACAGATAAGGTGCGACATCGACGGTCGGCAACGGCTCGCTCAGGCCGACGCCCGCGGCGACCAGGGCGGCCCACGCGGCCGGAAATGCATAACGACGCCCGCGTTCGACCGCGGGCCGGACTGACAAATTCATTCCACACTCTTCGTTTCGTTGGCTCGAACGAACGACCCCCACACACGATCCCCCACGGACCGTGATGCAGTATCGACGCTGTACGCTTGAGCGAAAGCGGCCTACTGGGCCGCCTGGACTTCCACCACTTCTGGCACGTAGTGCTTCAGAAGATTCTCGATTCCCATCTTGAGCGTGGCCGTCGAGCTGGGGCAGCCGGAGCACGACCCCTGCATGTGGAGATAGACCACGCCGTCCTTGAAATCCTGAAACACGATATCGCCGCCGTCCTGGGCAACCGCCGGGCGGACACGCGTATCGAGCAACTCCTTGATCTGGGCGACGATCTCGTCGTCTTCCGCCGCGACCGCGCCTGCATCGGCGCTATCGACCACCACCGGATCGCCCGAGGTGTAATGTTCCATGATGCCGCCCAGGATGGACGGCTTGAGGATCTGCCAATCCTGGCTCGCCGCTTTCGTGACGGTCACGAAGTCGGAGCCGAAGAACACGCGCTCCACGCCCTCGATCGCAAACAGCCTCTTGGCCAGCGGCGAGGGCACGGCGGTATCGGCGGTCGCGAAATCCATCGTGCCCTTCTCCATGACCACACGGCCGGGGAGGAACTTCAGGGTCGACGGATTGGGCGTCTGCTCGGTCTGGATAAACAAACCTAATCTCCTCATCGAACGCTTGGCGGCGGGGCCGCTCGGCATCGCTCAGGCTGGGAACGGGACGTCTCCGCCCCCAATCGGTACCCCGGACGTAGGAACCGGCGTCCAGTCGATCAAGGTGATTCTTAGGTGCGACTGTATTATTATTATGGAATATGTAATTATTATCACTCAATATCAATTAGATACAGAATCCTATTCGAGTCCTGACACTATCGAGTTCTCCAACACAAAGCCTCATTCCAGGGGAACCTTTGACAGAACGACGCGGAAACTGCGCGCACGGTCCGCGCGCGGTCTATGAGATTGCGTCGATCTCGGACTCGGTGAGGGCGCCGGGAACGATGGTCAGCGGTATCCGGAGCTGACCGCCGAGCTTGCCGGTGAATGCCGTGACCAAGGGGCCCGGTCCCTCGCCGCTCGAGGCGCTGCCCAGCACCAGAACCGAAATCGAGCGATCCTCGGCGACGAGCTTGAGCAACTCGTCGCGGCTTTTGCCCTCCCGGATATGAATGGTCGGAGGCTGGCCGGTCAGGGTGGCGGCCGCGTCGGCATGTTTGGCAACCACGTCCTCTGCCTGCTGACGGGCTTCCTGGCGCATCAGGTCGACGACGGCCCCCCATTGCTGGCCCTCGGGCGGATCCATGACGTAGAGCATGGCGACCCGGCCGCCGGTCCGTTTGGCGCGGCGACAGGCATATCTCAGCGCATTGCGCATTTCCGGACTCTCGTCGACGACGACCAGGAAAACGCGCTCTTCTGCCCGGACGGGCTGTTCGCTCACACTCATGATCAGCTCCCCTCCGTTACAGACGCCGCATGATCGCGCCACCCAGCCAGCCGGCGAACAGCGCCATGACGACGGCGCCCAGGCCGTAGAGCGCGCCGTCGCGGCTCGCCCAACCTGCCAACTGGGCGCTGAACCCCACCTTGCCGACCGGCAAAGGCCGCGACACTGCGGCCACGATCTTGCCGTCGCGCAGCAGGTAGGCCTTCACCTCGTAAACCCCCTCGGGCAGGCGGGACGGAAACGGCAGGTCGACGCGAAACAGCCGGCCGGCCTGCACCGTGACCTGGCCGATGGCCGCGGGATAGAGCCCTTCCCGGCGCTTCACCTCGACCAGCCCGTTGCGGAACTTCGCCAGTTCGGCTGCCACCCGCGACCCGACCGGCGTGACGGTCGACATCCGGTCCTCGAGCGACAGGATCTCGCCGCCGGCGCCGCGGGCGAGCAGCCGTTGCAGCGGCTGGCTGGCGGCAATGGCGTAGTAGGCGGGCACATCGTCGAACGACTGGCGGCCGGTATTGAGCCACAGGCCGAGGAAACGCTCCTTGCGCATCACCGTCTCGCGCGCCTCGGGGCCGACCACGACCACGACCACTTCGCCGGGTGGATCGAACATGCCGAACATCAGGATGCTCTCGCCCTGGAACGCCGACGTGATCGACACCCGGGCCCGCGACAGGTCGACGACCAGGTCGGGCGTCGCCGATCCTGAGGGCACCGAGGGCGGCGGCCCCGGCAGGCCGGAAGGGGGCGGCTCGACACGAGGGCCCTGGGCATGCGCGCTGCTTACCCAGGCAAGGCCCGCCACCAACGCGATCAGCAGGCGTCTCACGGGTTCACCTCGCGGGTGCCGAGCGAGAAGGGCGAGGCCGGCGTCCGCAGGAGCTCGGTCAGCAACTCGGCCACCACCGCCAGGATCAGGACCGACATCAGCCCGCGCAGGACGACACCCGGCAGCTTGGCCGCGAGCCGTGAGCCGATCGGAGCCCCTACCACGCCGCCCAGGATCAGGAGCAACGCCAGCACGACGTCGACCGTGCCGTTGGTCGTGGCCTGCAGGAAAGTGACGTTGGCGGCCACGAACAGGATCTGGAAGTTCGAGGTGCCGATCACGACGGCCGTCGGCATGCCGAGCAGATAGATCATGGCGGGCACCAGCACGAAGCCGCCGCCCACGCCCAGGATCGCCGACAGAATGCCGATCACGAAACCGAGGCCGATCGGCAGCAGCGCGCTGATGTAGAGCTTCGACTTGTAGAACCTGAGCTTGAGCGGCAGGCGGTGCACCAGGTAGTGCGTATGGAGCTTGCCGCGCGGCGATTCGGGATTGCGCCGGCGCTTCACATAGGTGCTCAGGCTTTCGGCCAGCATGAGAAGGCCGATCGCCGACAGCATGACGACATAGAGCACGGCGATGACGAAATCGATCTGGCCGATACGCTTGAGATAGGTGAACAGCCAGACGCCAGCCGACGAGCCGACCATGCCGCCCGCCAACAGCACCAGCCCCATGCGGAAATCGACATTGCCGCGGCGCCAATGAACCTGCAGCGACGACACCGAGTTGGCGACGACCTGGTTGGCCTGGCTCGCAACCGCGACGGCCGGCGGAATGCCGACGAAGATCAGCAGCGGCGTGGCCAGGAACCCGCCGCCGACCCCGAACATGCCGGCGAGCAGTCCGGCCGCGGCGCCCAGTCCGAGCAGGACGAACACGTTCATCGACTGCTCGGCAATGGGAAGGTAGATCTCCACCGCGCAGGCCTACTTCAGCAGGATGTTGCTGATTTCGCGCAACTGGGTGCGCGCCCGCAGCAGGTAGAAGCCCTGGGCGGCGAG
>JBQTJT010000078.1:0-14095 GCA_052386855.1 Reyranella sp. | reverse complement strand
ATGTCGGTGCCGATCTTCTTGGCGGCCTTGCGCAGCTTCTCGATGTCGGTGCCGCCGGCGAAGCGCATGTTGAACTTCACCGTGATCCAGTCGCGGCTGAAGTTGGTGATCTGGCCCAGTTGGCCGAACGGGATGGTGTGCACCTGGCCGTTCTGGTGGCGTAGCTTGATCGAACGGAGCGTAAAGCCCTCGACCGTGCCCTTGGCCTTGCCGCAGTCGATGTACTCGCCGACGCGGAAGGCGTCGTCGGACAGGTAGAAGATGCCCGAGACGATGTCCTTCACCAGGGTCTGGCTGCCGAACGAGATGGCGATGCCGAAGACCGAGGCGCCGGCGATCAGCGGCGTGATGTTCACGCCGAAGGATTCCAGCGCCACCATGACGGCGATGACACCGATCAGGACGGCGGCGGTCATGCGCATCAGCGGCATCATGGTGCTGATCCGCGAGGCCGGCGGTCCCGCGGCATCGCCGTCGGCGATCGCGGCGGCCGCATCCTTGGTCTTGCGCGCCATGTAAGGATCGGTCGAGTACTTGAAGAGCTCCCACAGGACGAAGGCCAGGAACAGGGTGAAGCCCGCGGTGCGCGAGGACCGCGTGATCGCGGCCCACTGGTCCTCGTCGGCCAGCGCCAGGACCTGGACGACCCAGCTCTCGGCGATGGTGACGGCGACGCCGATCAGCACCGCCACGCGGATGCAGCGCGCCACCACGTCGGGCAGCTTGGGTCGGTCGCTGGCCGGGGTGCCGCCCTCGAGCTGCGAATCGAGCCGCCGCACGAAGGCCTGCATGAAGGTCTCGAACAGCAGCACCCCGACCACGAGGACGACGGTCAGCAGCATGGCGTTCGTGACATGGGTGAGGCCCGAGACGGCGCCGTAGATCTGGGTGAGGCCCAGCGCCACGAAGAAGGTGATGCCGACCGGCACCCAGTTGCGGCCGAGGGCGCCGACCCAGCGGGCGGTCTTGCCGAGGCCGCCGAACCACTGGGCCGCCGCCTCGCGCGAGCCACGCACCAGCCAGATGAAGGTCGCGACGTAGACCACGGCGCCGATCACCTGGTAGGCGGCGATGGCAGGTTGCGGCGTGCCGATGGCCATCAGCACCTGGCCCAGGATGCGGGCGAAGATGATCAGCAGCATCACCACCTCGATGCGCGCATACATGGCACGCGCATCGCGGTCGGTGGCGTCGCAGAGCCTGGCCTGCGGCAAGGCAGGCCGCAGCACGAGCAGGAACAGGAAGACGTAAAGACGCCAGTGGAAGATGCCGTCGAGGATCGCGGCGGCGAGCCTGTCCTGGCCGATCGGGCCGGTGAACCAGGCCCCGATCGCCGCATTGCAGATCACCCAGACGGCGAAGACGCCCAACCCGTCGAGCAGCGCCAGCAGGCCGAGATGCCCCAGCGAGCGCATGCCCTGCTCGGGCAGCGCGCCGCCGGCGAGGCGATGGCGCAAGCCGGTCATGAGAGCGCGCAGGACTGCTTCGGCGGCAACCGCCGCCACGGCGACGAGGCCCAGCAGGAGCAGGAAGCCAGCCGTGCCGCGCCCGCCCGTCGCGCTCTGGTCGAGCAGCCTGGGGATCGAGGCGAGATGGGTGCCGAGCACAGGCAAGGCGCGCACGACCTTGCCGGCGCGCTCGAAGAAGACGGCGAAGGGGCCCGGCCCTTCGGGGATCGGCGTGACCACGACGGTGGGCGCAGGCGGCTTGGCCTTGGACTTGGAGTTCGCCGGAGCGGCCGGGGCCGAGGCGGCAGGAGCAGAGCCGGCAGGCGCCGGCGCGGCGATCGCACCTTCGGCCTTGAGCTTCTCGGTGACCGAGTTGCTGATGGCATCGACCAGGGAGTTGAACTGCTCCTGCGTCATACCGGGGGGCGGCGTCGCCGGCGCCTGGGCGCCCGCCGTGGCCATCGCCACATACACAAGGCCAACCGCCAGGACGATCGAGCGTAGTGCAGACATCGGCTTCCCCCTCAACGGCAAGGCATCACCCGCCAAGGCCGTCTCTAGCCGGTTTTGCCGCAATCGTGAAGGTGAGGGTTGTCAGGCCGCGTATTTGCTCGACGTCAACGACGGCCACAAGGCCTGCGGACCGGCCTTGGCGACGGCCGCGCCGATCTTCTCGCCCCAGAAGCTCTCGCTGCCGAAATCGCGCCGCCATACCCAGAGCCTGCGCGTGTAGTGATGCAGAACATGCTCGTGGGTGAAGCCCATCGCACCCATCGACTGATGCGAGATGGCCGCGATTCGCTGGGCGAAGTCGGAGGCCTGCGTCTTGGCAGCAGCAATCGAGAAGCTGCCGCCGTCGGCCAATCCGCCCTCGTCGGCATCGCGCGACGCGGCTTCGGCCGAAGCGATGGTGGCGGCAACGCAGCTCGCCAGTTCGGCCAGCATGTGCTGGACCGCCTGGAAGGTCGAGATCGAGCGGCCGAACTGCACGCGCTGCTTGGAATATTCGACGGTCGTGGCCAGCACTTTGTCGGCCGCGCCCGCCATCTGCATGGCTCGCGCCAGGGCCGCCAGTTCGAATGCGCGATCGGCGCTCACGGCGGAGTCGCCGGAGAATTCGCATGCGGCCTTGTCGAAGACCACCGATCCATAGGGCTCACCGGCGTGGCTGGGCGCCGCCGTCACTTTGGCGCTGGCCTTCGCGACCACGACCACGACAGGCTTGCCGCCCGCGTTCGCGACACCCACGAAACGCTCGGCGACACCAGCGAACGGTACGCGATCGACCTTGCCGGTGACGCGCCCGTTATTGAGCGCCAGACCACCCAGCACGACCGTTGCCGGCCCCGGTACCGGCGTGCCGCCGGCAGCGGCAACCAGAAGATTGGCGAGCGCGGTCTCGGCCAGCGGCACCGGCACGGCATTCTCGCCAGCCAGACGCAGCACGGCCATCAGGTCGGCCAGCGTGCCGCCGACGCCGCCCTTGTCCTCGGGCACGGCCGTGAGCGGCAGGCCCATCGCCTCGATCTCGGTCCAGAAATCGGCGGGCCACACGCCCTTTTCGACCCCGTTCACGATGTCCTTGCCGCAGCGCTCGGCGAAGAAGCGGCCGGCGGTGTCGAGCAGCATCTCGCGCGTGTCGTGATCCATCGTCGGTCTCCTCAACGCAGACCGAGGCCGCGGGCGACGATGCCGCGCAGGACCTGGGTGGTGCCGCCCTGGATCGTGTACGAGGGCGCCATCATGGTGGCGTACTGGGCGACGTCGAGGAAATCGGCCATGTCCTCCTCGGTGGTCGCATCGGATTCGGCCAGCACGCGGGCGATCTCCGGCAGGTCCTGCTGGTAGATCGTGCCGAGATCCTTCACCAGCGCCGCTTCGATGGCCGGTGACTTGCCGCCCTGCATCATGCCGGCCACCGCGACCGACATCTGGCGCAGCGTCCACAGGCGCGCGACGATGCGGCCGAGGATGGCCCCTGCCCGCCGGGCCGGCTGGCGGCCCAGCACGCGCACCAGCTCGCGCAGGACGTGGAAATTCTGCATGAAGCGTTCGGGGCCGCTCCTCTCAAAAGCGAGTTCGCTCGTTACCTGAAGCCAACCATCACCCTCGTTGCCGATCAGGCTTTCCTCGGGGATGAAGCAGTCGTTGAAGGTCACCTCATTCCAGTCGTGCCGGCCGGCGAGATTGATGATCGGCCGGATGGTGACGCCCGGAGTCTTGAGATCGACCAGGAGCTGGCTCAGGCCCTTGTGACGATCGCCATGCTGCCCGGACGTGCGCACGAGCGTGATGCAGTAGTGATTGTGATGCGCGCCCGAGGTCCAGACCTTGGTGCCGTTGACGCGAAAGCCGCCGGGCACCGGCTCGGCCCGCGTGCGCACCGACGCAAGGTCGGAGCCCGAATCGGGCTCGCTCATGCCGATCGAGAAGTAGCATTCACCCGCGGTAATCTTCGGCAGGATCGCCTGGCGCTGCTCCTCGCTGCCGAAACGCAGCAGCAGCGGGCCAGACTGGCGGTCGGCCACCCAATGCGCGCCGGCCGGCGCGCCGTTGCCCAGCAGTTCCTCGGTGACGACATAGCGATCGAGGAAGCTGCGCTCGCTGCCGCCATACTGCTTGGGCCAGGTGATGCCGATCCAGCCGCGCTTGCCCAGCGCCTTGCTGAACTCCGACGACCTTGTGTTCCAGCTCGAGAAGCGGTCCTCGGTCTTGATCGCCGGCAGCGTCTCCTTCAGGAACTGGCGCACTTCTCCGCGCAGCGCCTCGGCTTCGGGCGGCAGGTGGAACGGCGGAAATTCGAGCTTGGGAATGGACATCGTCATTCTCTGCTGTTGGATGCCTCTTCTGTGTCGGCTAATCCTAAGGCGCGCAACCAGGGAGTTTCGAGGGTCGAATGCCGCGCCGTCCACCCCGCCTGCCGCCAATCCTGGCGGAATTCGATGACGAGGAACGCGAGGCCGTGCTGGCGGCCAACCGGGCGTTTTATCGCGCCTTCAACGATCGCGACGCCACCGCGATGGACGTGCTCTGGGCACCGATCGGATCGCTGGTCTGCCTCCACCCCGGCCAGGCCGCTCTGCATGAACGATCGGAGATCATGGCGAGCTGGCGGGCCATCATGCGCCATCCCGAAGCGCCGCGCGTAAGCTGCGCCGAGGAATGGGTGGTCGGGCGCCCCGGCTTGGCCATCGTCGTCTGCCGCGAGGTCCTGGCCAATGGACAGCTCATGGCGACCAACACTTTCACGCGGCTGAGCGACGGCTGGCACATCATCGGCCACCATGCCGGCCCGGTGCCCCCGGTCGAGACGCAGCAGACGACGTCGACCCCGTCATCCGCGCCGACACGCGACCGGCGCCGGCTGCACTAGCGGCCGAGCGGCCCGTCGGTGCGAAAAAGTGGCCGCAGGCGGCTGTAGGGAACCACGACCTGGTACGCCCCGGCCGAATAGGGACCGACATCGTAGGCGTTGAAGATCAGCTCGAGCCGGTCGGCACGCCAGCGGTAGTGCCCGGGATCGCGCAACGTCTTGGCCATGTTGGCGGGTTCCAACGCATCGTCGAAGCCGGGGTTCTTGACGAATTGCTTCTTGAGATCGGCTGTCACGATCTCGACCATTTGCTTCAGCCACGCATCGCCCGGAGCGAACACGCCATCCGGTTCGACCGACTTGCCTGTCCGCAGATCGACCAGCATACACACCGTACCGCCGAAGCCGTGCGCGCCGCCACTGAATCCATAGAAGTCGAGCGCCACCGTGATGGCGCGGGCGCTCGGCCGATGCAGCGAGAAGGCCTGCTCGTAGGACCACGCCTGTTCGCGCTCGACGCCCGAGTCGGGCTTCGGTGTGCCCTCTTCGACGCTCTTCTTCGCATCATCTGCGAAGGTCCGGTTGACGGCGGCGAAATCGGCGTTGGTGCCGTCGAACTGTGGATAGCGCGCGTCGATCGAATGGCTGATCTTGCCGACCTTGCCGGCCTTGTAGATGGCGTGTTCGCTAATGAACGGATACGCGCCATCGGCCGATACCTTGAGGTTCTCGATTCGCGCCGCGTAGCGCACCTTGAGGCAGTCGACGATCGCGTCGGCATCAGCAACACAGGCGCGATTGCGATTGCCGATCCAGTGCACCTGGTCCTTGGCCAGGTGATCCTTGGCCGGTCCGGCAAGCTTGGCCGCCAGCGCGGAATAAACCGTGGTCATCTCGCGGTCGTCCTTGGCAAGTTCGGGAGTCTTGCAGATCGTCCGTTCGACGGCGTTCAAGGCTTTGGCACAGTCGAAGCTCGGACCGCCTTGCGCGGCGGCAGCCAGTGGACAGCCGATAATCAGCGCCGTGATGGCAACTGCTCTCACTCCCGCCTCCATGCCTTTAGACGACGCACCGCCTCTTCCATCTCGGCGGTCGACCCGGCGAAGGATATGCGCAACGTGCCGGTGCCCCGTGCACGGTCGAAATCGACTCCCGGCGTCGTCGCCACGCCCGTCTCGCGCAGCATGCGGCTGCAGAATTCGTGGCTGTCGTTGGTGAGGTGCGAGACGTCGGCATAGATGTAGAAGGCACCCTGCGCCGGTGTCAGGCGATCGAGACCGGCCGTCGGCAGCCCCGCCATCAACAGGTCGCGATTGATGCGATAGCGCCTGACGTGGCCGTCGAGTTCGTCGCGGCACTCGAAGGCGGCAAGCGCCGCGTGCTGCGACAGAGTCGGGACCGAGATGAAGAAGTTCTGCGTCAGCCGCTCGATCGGCCGCACGAGGTCGGGTGGCACGACCAACCAGCCGATCCGCCAGCCGGTCATCGAGAAGTATTTCGAGAAGCTGTTGACCACGATGGCGCTGTTCGACACCTCGACCGCAGAGTGCGTCTCGCCCTCGTAGACGATGCCGTGATAGATCTCGTCGGAGATCAGGCGCACCCCGTTGCCGGTGCACCAGTCCGCCAATGCCTTGAGCTCGGCGCGGTTGACCATGGTGCCCGTGGGATTGGACGGGCTGGCCAGGATCAGGCCGTCGATCTTCCCGGCCTTCTCGAGCGCCGCCACGGTCGGCTGGAAGCGGTCGGCAGCCGAGGTCGGCAGGTCGACGGCCTCGAGATTGAGCGCCGCCAGGATATTGCGGTAGGCGGGATAGCCGGGCGCCGCCAGCGCCACACGGTCGCCGGCATCGAAGCTCGCCAGGAAGGCCAACGGAAAGCCGCCGGACGAGCCGGTCGTCACGATCACGCGTTCCGCCGGCACGTCGGCGCCATAGAACTCGCGATAGTGACGGGCGATGCGTTCGCGCAGCGCCGGGATTCCCAGTGCCGCGACATAGCCGATGCGATCGGAGTCCAGTGCGGCGCGGGCGGCCTCCAGCGCCCCCTTCGGCGCGGGCGTGCTGGGCTGTCCCACTTCGAGGTGGATGACCGTATCACCGGCAGCTTCCTTTTCCGCCGCCGCCGCCATGACATCCATCACGATGAACGGATCGACGGCGCCGGAGCGCCGCGACAGCTTGCCCGACACGATGCCGGCCCTACCGCGAAATAGCGAGTAGCGCGAGCCCGGCTCCGGCGGGATCGATGGCGCTCTCGCAGGTGCCCGCGCTGCCGCGCAGGCCGCCCGGACAGGCGACGGCGTTGACGTACCCGCCCTGCCCCCGCCGCGCGGCCAGCACCTGGGCGATGCTCTGTCCGGCCTCGATCGTCGCACGCGCCACCGCACCTGTCGCCTGCGCCGCCGTCGGTGCGCCGCCGCCGGCACCGGCGAAGACGAATTCGCCGCTGCTGGGATAGGCGATGATCAGCGGGCTCACGGACGTGGCCTCGGGAGTCGGCGCGCCGAGCAGGATGCCGGTTCCCGGCACGATCATGCGGGCACCGAACAACTGCCCCATCGACAGGCTGCAGGCGGCGGCGCCACCCCGGCTGTCGACCGCCACGAAACTGGAAAAGCCGCCGGAGTCGGCGGGCGTACCGCCGGCGGGCGCCTGGCCGCGCCAACCGGCCAGGGCCGCGGCGCCCGCCATCGGCGAGGGGGCGACATAGATGCGCTGGCGGCCGAAGGCGCCGTAATTCTCGCCGGCTGGCGGACCCGCCTGCGGGGCCGCGTTGCGCAGTGACTCGAGGGGCATGCTGCCACCCATCTGCGAGATCTGATCGGACAGGGTCCGGGCGAAGGCTCCCTGGAAGAAGTCGACGCCGCCGCGCGAACGGATCACCGCCAGAGTCCCGGCAAGTTCGGGTTGCACGAGATTGCTGCCCTCCGCCAGACCGGCGCCGAGGATACGCTGGGCTTCGCGATCGCTCCCGAGGAGGGCGCCGCCGGCCTGGAGATCCCGCGCCAAGGCGCGTGACACCGGAACGCCGAACCGGGCCATCCGCTCGGCGCTCGACACGGACTGTTCCCAACGGCCCTCGCCGTGGCGTACGTGCATCAGCGTCATGGCGCGAACGCCGGTCGGTATCGAGAACGACACGCCTTTGACCGCGCCAGGCGCCGCGACGGGCGCGAACACGAACGATTCGGCCGCGTTGGTCTTGCTGTTGTGGACAATGCAGGCGCCCGAGGCGCCCAATCCGCCCGCCGACGGCAAGGTGACCGCCATCGCGAAATACATGGCGACTGCAGCATCGACGGCATTGCCGCCATTCACCAGGATGTCGCGGCCGACCTCGGCCGCGCGGCTCTCGTCGGCCGAGACGGCGGCGAACGAAGCGCCCCGAATGATCCTCGACAGACCCATCTGCCCGGGCGCCCGGCCGGCCGGATTGGCGGCGTTTGCCACCCGCTCGGAGGCCACTTCCGTCTCACTTCTGCCACAAGCCGACAGCAAAAAGAGGCCCACCAACGCCAAGCTGCGCAATTGACGTGGCCGCCGCGCGTTCCTAGCCTGCTCGCAACCCGTGCCGACCGTGTTCAAACGCATCACCATCCTCATTTGCCTCTCGCTGCTCGCGCTGGCGCCGACTCATGCCGCCTACGCCCAACGGCTCAATCTCATACGCGACGCCGAGATCGAAAACACCATCCGAACCTTCGTCATCCCGATCTGGAAGGCGGCCGGCCTGGACCCCAATGCGGTCGAGATCATGATCGTCCAGGACAATTCCCTCAACGCCTTCGTGGCGGGCGGACAGAGGATATTCATCAACACCGGCCTGATCATGCGGACCGAGACGCCGAATCAGCTCATCGGCGTCCTGGCGCACGAAAGCGGCCATATCGCCGGCGGCCACCTCGCGCGCATGCACGAAGAGCTGCGATCGCTGTCGACGATGCAGATTCTGGAGACACTCCTGGCCGGCGGCGCCATCGCGGGCGGCGCCGCGTCGGGCGCCGGTAGCGGCCGGGGCGGCCCGACCGGCGGCGCTACCAAGGCGCCGGGATCGATCATGTCCTTCCTCAAGTATTCGCAGACGCAGGAGTTCGCCGCCGACCAGGCGGCCATCGGCTACCTCCAGAAGACCGGCCAGTCGCCCAAGGGCACGATCGAATTTCTCCGCGTCCTGCACAAGGAAGAGCGGCTGGCGATCAACCAGCGCGACCCCTATCTGTCGACCCATCCTCTCACGCCCGACCGCATCGCCGCGTTCGAGGAAGCAGCGGCGCGCTCGCCCTACGTCAATACGCCCGACTCGCCGCAATTCCTCAACATGCATCACCGCATGGTCGCCAAGCTCTACGGCTTCATCATGCCCGATGTCGCCCTGCAGCGTTTCAGCGAGGCCGACCGCTCGGTGCCGGCGCGCTATGCCCGCGCCATCGCGCTCTATCGCAAGGGCAACCTCGGCTCGGCTCTACTCACCATCGACGGCCTCCTGAAGGAGTATCCCAACGACCCCTACTTCCACGAAGTGAAGGGGCAGATGCTCTACGAGAACGGCCGCGCCGCCGAATCCATCACCTCCTACCGCCGCGCCGTCCAGTTGTTGCCGGCGGCCGGCATCCTGAAGATCGACTTGGCCCGCGCGCTTCTCGACACCAACAGTGCCGAGAACGACCGTGAGGCCATCCGCAACCTCGAGCTCGCCGTCCAGCAGGAATCCGGCTCGTTCGAACTGTGGCGGCTGCTGGCCTCGGCCTACTCCAAGCAGAACAACACCGGCATGACGTCGCTCGCCCGCGCCGAGATGGCGATCCTGCGCGGCCAGCGCGCCGAGGCGCAATCGCACGCGGCGACAGCCGAACGCAGCCTCCAGCCCGGCACACCGGCCTGGCAGCGCGCCCAGGACATCAAGGCCTACATCAACACGCGTCCGCGCCGCTGACGTCTGCTCCGGTCACGCCGCCGGCCCCTCAATCTCGCCCTCCGGAGTTCACTACGATGCGTTCAGCCCTCCTCGCCCTCTGTGCTGCCCTGATTGGCGGCGGCGCCGTCCTCGCCGCCGGCCTCACCGCACCTGCCCGCATCGCCACGCCGGCGGCGGCTGCGGATAGCGGCGAGCCGAGAGCCCTGGGCCGGCAAATCCGGGAGTACCTTATCGCCAACCCGGAAGTGCTGGTCGAGGCGATGCAGGAGCTGGAGCGCAAGCAGGACACCCAACGCGACGCGGTGGCCCAGAAGGCGATTCGCCAGCACAAGACCGAGTTGCTGGCCGATCCCGACGCCCCGTTCAGCGGCAACGCCAACGGCGACGTCGTCATCGTCGACTTCAACGACTACCAGTGCCCCTACTGCAAGCGCGCGCACCAGGCCGTGAAGCAGGTGGTTGGCGCCGACAGCAAGGTCAAGGTGGTCTACAAGGACCTGCCGATCCTGGGCGAACCGTCGCGCATTGCAGCCCTCGCCGCCCTGGCTGCGGGTAAGCAGGGCAAGCATGCGGCGATGCATGACGCCCTGATGGAGTTCGGTGGCAAGCTCGACCGCGCCCGCATCCTCGAACTCGCGGCCTCGATCGGCCTCGACATGGCCTTGCTCGAAAAGGACATGGAAGATCCCAAGTTCAGGCAGCTCATCGACCGCAACATGGCGCTTGCCGGCGCGCTGGGCGTTCGCGGCACGCCCGCCTTCGTGATCGGCGATCAGTTCGTCCCCGGCGCGGTCGACGCCGCGGCACTGAAGCAGTTGATCGCCGACGCCCGCAGGCGGTAGAGGCCAATTTCGCCGGGCCCAACTTTTGAAATTTGGCCCAACTCGGCTGTCGGATATTCGGCTTTCCAGCCGCCTGGAAGCCAATGAAAGCGGGCTTTTTCCTGGCTCAACGGGCACACCTGAAAGGCACGTGTGTTGTGCCCTTGGGTGTGCCCGGAGTCCGCCCCTCCCGGAGAGGAGAAGGTCGCGTGTCCCCGAACCGGCGCTGTTTACAGCGCCTTTGGACTGAAGGTCAGAGGTTGATGGGTCCACGAGTCAGGACTCGCGACGGCTGCACCAAGCGCTAAATGCGAGCCCGCGGGCGGCCGCGGGTAGGTCTTGCCAGAATGAAAAAGGCCGGCACATCTGGCGCCAGCCTGGCAGAAATATGGCCCAGAACCTGCTGAAATGTCAAATTTCTAGCGCGACACTTTCTAGCGCGACAGGGTGGCCTTCAGTCCAAGTGCCTCCACGAGATCGGCACCCGGGCTCATCAGGTAGTCGATCCTGTCGATCGCCAGCGGCGGCACGGGTTTCGCGTCGAAGGTCAGCGTGCCGCCCTGCTCGATGAACCGCGCGACAGTGTCGAGTAGCTGCGTCAGCGTCGGGGTGATCAGCACACCCGCCGGCTGGAAGCGCCTGATGTCGCGCGCCAGGTTGGCCCTGGCGGTCGACACCGGCTGTCCCGTCGTCGCCGACAGCGCTTTTAGCCCGCGTTCCAGCAGGCCGGCATCGGCCAGCACCAGACGCGCCGAGCCGAGGACCGCCTTGGAATCGTAGAGGGCAATCACGTCGCCGTCGTCGATGGCCTGCCAGAACGCCTCGTCGGCGCCCACGATCCGGCCGGTGAAACTGATCTCCGCGAGATTGGGCCCGGAGAGAGCACAGCGATCGACCGTGATCTCGCCGCGCGCCCGATCCTCCACGCCTGTGCAATCGAAGCCCAGCTTGAGTTCGCGCAGCCCCATCGCCTGCAAGGCCAGGCGCAACTTCAGGCCTTCCATGCTGCGGAGCGGCGGTGCCAGGACGAAGCCATCGATGCGGGTCGTGGATCGGCTGACCGTGTCGCTTTCGCGTATCGTCTCGAGGGTGACAGACGCGAGCGACACGCCATAGCGCGCCAGCATATCGCCACTAAAGCCCGTTGCAGTGCCGCGTTCGACCCTAACCTGCCCGATCGAGATGCCGGGATGCCAGTCCACCGACGAAAAAGCCTCGATGCTGCGCCCGATATCGAGGCCTTCGATCGCGATGTCGGCTACCTTGAACAGCGGTGTCCGGCTCGCGCGCGCCGTGGCCTCGATGTCGCCGACGACAATCGCGGCCATGCGCCCGCCGTCGTAGCGTTCGACAACGATCGTGGCCACGCTGAAAGTGTCGCCGCTGCCGGGCATGACAATGACCATGCCGCGCTGCTCAAGGCGCCGCACCTGGAGCGCGCTCAGCGCCCGGGCAACAAGAACCAGGGGACCGTAGGGACCGACATCGCCGGCATCGAACCGCGCAAGGTCGAGCCCTTCGAGGACAAGTGACTCCATCTTCCAGGTACCGCCCGCTTCGCGGTTGCCGATGCTGAGATTGCGCAACTCGAGTCGGTCGGCCTGCAGCGGGTCGCCCCACTTGAGGCCCGCCAGGGGCGTGCGTCCCTGCATCAGTTCGGCCAGCGGCCAGCCCAGGCCCGAGGCCTGCCAATGGCTGATGGACACGTCGGCCTCGCGGCTGGACTTGAGATCGGTGAGCGTGATGCTGCGCTTGAGGAGTCCGACCTCGACCCCACCTACCGTGCTGGCGCCATCACGCTCGATCTCTGCCTTGATCCGCCCCGCCGCATATCGCTCGATAACCGGCACCGCCGCCGCGCCGATGCCGACCAGGGCGATCGCTGCGATGCCGGCAATGACGCCCTTGTTCACGCCTCGGCGTCCGGCTGCTTGGCCGGCTGGGCGGCATCGAAAGCCGGAAGCCGCATGCAGGAATCGTAGATGCGCTGGATGGTCGGATATCTCTTCATGTCGACCTTGAAGCGCGCGGCATTGAAGACCTGCGGAATGAGGCAGAGATCGGCCATGGTGGGCATGTCACCATGGCTGAAGGCGCCGGTCCTTGGATCGTTCACGATCGATGCCTCGTAGGCGTCGAAGCCCGTTTCGATCCAGTGGCGCGACCAGCCGAAGGCGCTTTCCTCGGTCTGCCCGAATTTCTCGCGCAGGTAGCCCATCACGCGCAGGTTCTGGATGGGATGAATGTCGGCGGTCGGGATCAGCGCCAGCGCCCGGACGCGGGCGCGCCCGACCGGATCCTTGGGCAGCAAGGGCGGCTGCGGATGGGTCTCCTCCAGATACTCCAGGATGGCCAGCGACTGGGTCAGCACCTCGCCGGTGTCGAGCACCAGCGCCGGCACCAGCTTCTGCGGATTGATCGCGACATAGTCGGGCGCCTTCTGCTCGCCCTTGCGCAGATGCCGCGAGGCGTGCTCGACCGCAATGCCCTTGAGGTTGAGCGCGATCCGCACGCGATACGCCGCCGAAGAACGAAAATAGCCGATGAGCTTCATGACCGCCTCCGACGCTACCCTAGCATGGCTCAGGCCGGTGGCGTGTAACGCACAACCTTCTGGTCGATGGCGCCAAAAATCGTCCGGCCGCCGCAGTCGAACATCTCGATGCGGATGCGGTCACCGAACTTCATGAACGGAGTGACCGGCTTGCCGCCGTCCAGCGTCTCGCGCACGCGGCGCTCGGCGATGCAGGAGCAGCCGGCCGCGGCATCGCGGTTGGCGACGGTCCCCGAGCCGATGACGGTACCGGCCTCGAGGTGGCGGGTCTTGGCGGCATGGGCGATGAGCTGGCCGAAGTCGAAGGTGAGATCGGTGGCGGCGTTGGGATGGCCGAACTCCTTGCCGTTCAGCGTCGAGATCAGCGGCAGGTTGAGCTTGGCGCCGTCCCAGGCGTCACCCAGCTCGTCCGGCGTCACGGTCACGGGCGCGAAGGCCGTGGCAGGCTTGCCATGGAGGAAGCCGAAACCCTTGTTGAGCTCGGCCGGGATCAGGTTGCGCAGCGACACGTCGTTCAGGATCGTGACCAGCTTGATGTGCTTTCGCGCGGCGGCGGCCGGCGTGCCCATCGGCACGTCGTCGATGAGCACGGCGATCTCGCCTTCGAAATCGATACCCCAGGCCTCGTCGATGGCTTCGATCTCGTCGGTCGAGCCGATGAACGAGTCAGACCCGCCCTGGTACATCAGCGGGTCGGTCCAGAAGGACGGCGGCATCTCGACGCCGCGGGCCTTGCGCACCAGCTCGACGTGAACGACGTAGGCCGAGCCGTCGGCCCATTGGTAGGCGCGCGGCAGCGGGGCGGCGAGCGCCGTGTTGTCGAGTTCGAACGATCCCGGCGCCTTGTCGTCGGCCAGTTGCTCGGCCAGCGCCCGCAGGCGCGGCACGACTTCCGCCCAATCGTCGAGCGCCCGTTGCAGCGTCGGCACCACGTTGGTGGCCCGCACCGCCCGCGTCAGCTCGCGGTTGACCACGATCAGCGTGCCGTCGCGGCCGCCTTCCTTCAGCGTTCCCAATTTCATTACGGTCTTCCCTACTCTGC
>JBQTJT010000077.1:0-44362 GCA_052386855.1 Reyranella sp. | reverse complement strand
TTTCCCCCCCCCCCCCGCCGCCCCGGCGCCCACGACGTTTGCCGCGGGGGGCCCGCCCGCGGTCCGCATGACTCACTGCCTCAACACCCGCCCGGCGACGGCATCGAGCTTGGCGACCATCTCGGGCGATCGCGCGGCAGGTCCCGTGATCAGCGCATGCTGCAGCGCGTGATCGCAGCCGGCCGGGCAGGGCGCGGGCCGCACGGCTTTCAGCCGCGGCGCCATCATCTTGACCAGGGTCTTCGCCTTCTCGGCATTGTCGAGCAGCACACGCACGATGTCGGCCACCTGCACATGATCATGATCGGGATGCCAGCAATCGAAATCGGTCACCATGGCGACGGTCACGTAACAAATCTCCGCCTCGCGGGCGAGTTTCGCCTCCGGCATGTTGGTCATGCCGATCACGTCGCAGCCCCAGCTCCGGTAGAGCTTCGATTCGGCCAGGCTCGAGAACTGCGGCCCCTCCATTGCGATATAGGTGCCGCCGAATTTCACGGGAAAGCCCGCCTTCTGCGCGCAGTCATGCACCGCCTCGGCCAGCCGGTTGCAGGTCGGCTGCGCCATCGAGACGTGCGCCACCAGGCCCTCGCCGAAGAAGCTTTTTTTGCGCGCGAAGGTGCGGTCGATGAACTGGTCGACGACCACAAAATGCCCCGGCGGCAGGTCCTCGCGCAGCGACCCGCAGGCCGACAGCGAGAGGATATCGGTAACGCCCGAGCGCTTCAGCGCATCGATGTTGGCGCGGTAGTTGATCGATGTCGGCGAATGGCGATGGCCGCGGCCGTGGCGCGGCACGAACACGACGTCCAGCCCATCGAGGATGCCGAACAGGAATTCGTCCGACGTCTCGCCGAACGGCGAGGCGACCCGGCGCCACTCCGCGTTCTTGAGGCCCGCAATCTCGTAGAGGCCGCTGCCGCCTAAAATACCCAACACCGTCATCTGCTGCTCCTTGCTGGCGTTGGTGTATCATGCTCGGAATCGATATTCCTCCCCCGCCTTTCTCTGCCCCCGCGAAGCGGGGGAAGTGCCGCGTCTTACGCGGCGAAGGGGGTCGGAAGCATCGAGGAATTCTCGCCAGTCGAAGACCCCCTCCGCCCCGTATGACCGGGCACCTCCCCCGAGACGGGGGAGGAGAAGTGAAGCGCTATATGCGATAGCCTTGGAGGCAATGACGAAATGAAGGAAACGCCATGGGCAGACTCGACGGCAAGATCACCATCGTGACGGGCGCGACCAGCGGCATTGGCCGCCGCACCGCCGAGATCTTCGTCAAGGAGGGCGCCAAGGTCGTGGCGACCGGCCGCCGCGAGGAGCACGGCCGCACGCTCGAGGCGGCGCTCGGCAAGGACAAGTGCCTGTTCATGCGTGCCGATGCTACGCAGGAAGCCGACGTGAAGGCGATGATCGACGCCTGCCTCGCCAGGTGGGGCCGGCTCGACTGCCTGTTCAACAATGCCGGCGGCCCGTCGCCGGTCGGCGGCATCGAGACCGTGCCGGTCGAGGGCTTCGACGCGGCCATGGCCACCCTGGTGCGCTCGGTCATGCTCGGCATGAAGCACGCCGCGCCCGTGATGATGAAGCAGGGCTCGGGCAGCATCATCAACAACGGCAGCGTCGCCGCCCGCCGCGCCGGCTATTCGACCTCGATGGTCTACGGCGCCGCCAAGGCCGCGGTGAATCACCTCACCGTGTGCGTCGCCATGCAGCTCGGCGAGAAGAACGTGCGGGTGAACTCGATCTCGCCCGGCGGCATCGCCACCGGCATCTTCGCCAAGGCGCTCGGCCTGCCGCCCGACAAGGCCGACGGCTATGCCGACGCGATGAAGGCCGGCATGGCCAGGAACCAGCCGATCCCGCGCGCCGGCCTCACCGACGACATCGCCCATGCCGCGGTGTTCCTGGCCTCCGACGAATCGAGCTTCATCAACGGCCACGATCTCGTCGTCGACGGCGGCCTGGTCGGCGGCCGCCTGTGGACGCCGCACCAGGAAGGCGTGAAGGCGATGCGCCAGGCCTTCGGCGTCGACGAGGCCTGATGCTGCGCATCCTCGGCAAGGCGAGCTCGATCAACGTCCGCAAGGTGCTGTGGCTCTGCGACGAGATCGGCCTCGCCTATGAGCGCCGGGACGAGGGACCCGAGCTTGCGCAGAATCCCAACGGCCTGGTGCCGGTGATCGTCGATGGCGATTTCGTGCTGTGGGAATCCCACACCATCCTGCGCTATCTCGCCGGCCGCTACGGCGGGGCGGCATTGCTGCCGCAGGAGCCGCGGCGGCGGGCCGAGGTCGAACAGTGGATCGACTGGCAGGCGACCGACCTCAATTCTTCCTGGCGCTATGCCTTCATGGCGCTGGTGCGCCGCGATCCCACCTTCGATGACCCGCGCCAGATCGCGGCCTCGACGACGACCTGGAATCGCATGCTGTCGATCCTCGATGCCAGGCTGGCCGCGACGCCGGCTTTCGTGGCCGGCGCCGACTTCACCCTGGCCGACATCCCGATCGGCCTGTCGGTCAACCGCTGGCTCATGACGCCGCTGGAGCGCCGGGTCTTGCCGGCGGTGCTAGCCTACTACGAGCGCCTGAGCGCCCGTCCGGCCTTCCTGAAGCACGGCCGCAACGGCATCCACTAATCCTCCGTCATGTTCCTCTCTCGGCTTCGGCGCCTTCACAGGCACCTGTGGCGAGAGGCTAGGTGAGGGGGTAGAGCACTAGCTTCGGGAGCTAGGGGCCGGAGGTTCGAATCCTCTCGCTCCGGCCACCTTGGAAGTGATGCAAGAAACCATCATGATGCTGCGGGCCTAAAGGCTCCGACATCTGAGTGCTGGATGTCTTGGGTGGGAGATCGAGATGGCGAAAGCGAGAAGCGTGAACGGCGCCGTAGAAGGCGGAATACTCGAACGTATCGCGTTGTCGGACCTGCTCCTTGATTCCGCCAATGCGCGGTTCGGCAGTGAAAAGGGAACGAGAAAAGAGCAATCAGATATTCTCGATCACATAGTATCCACGTTCGGAGTCGACGACGTCCTAAGCTCACTAGCCGTGAATGGCTACTTCGATGCTGAGCCTCTCGTCGGTCGGCGCGCTAGGAATTCATCCAAGATTACCATCATCGAGGGTAATCGCAGGTTAGCGGCCTGTCTCATATTGGCCGGCGATCCGCGTGCTGCGCGGCAGGAGACGAAAGCCGCTTATGCGCGCCGAATGTGGGGGGCCAGCGGCAGCCCTAGCATCAACAATGTTCCCGTAATCGTTTACGGCGAGAGCGCCAACAAGAAGGCCTTGTTGTCGTACCTAGGTGTTCGTCATATCGCCGCTTCTCAGCCTTGGGATTCTTACGCCAAGGCGGCTTGGATTGCAGAAGTCGTTGGTGATGGAAATCTGAAACTCAAAGATGTTGCCGAAATGATCGGCGATCAACATCGGACAATTCATCGGATGCTGCAGGGTTATTATTTTTCCAACCAGCTGATTGAGAAAGGAAAGTTCCAGCCGGAAAATAGCCTGCGCAAGGGACGTGGCAGTGTCACAGAATATCCATTCTCTTGGATCTATACGATCCTCGGCTACTCTGCCGCACGTGACTTCGTGGGCATAGCAGACGACTCGAACGATCCAAAACCTAATCCAGTCCCCGCCAAGAGACTTGAAAAGGCGGCATTGATCGTTCGAGTGATGTTTGGAGATCGATCAAAAGGTCGAAACGCCGCAATTGAAGATTCGCGTGAGCTTGGCGACTTGGCGGCGGCGATGGCTGACCCCGTGAAAGTTGGATACCTGGAGCAAGGCAAGTCGCTGAAGGACATCTTGCGACTCACCAAGTCGATTGATGCGAGGTTAAACGAAGGCCTTGTCGAGGTTCGTGAAATTCTGCGTGAGCTTGTTAGCAGCATGAGCGAGCAGAAAATCGAGAAGCAGCTGGCGGTCAGTATGAAGCCACTAGCCGATGGGAATCTTAGCTTGATGAGTAGTGTCGTCGAACATCTCGTAAAGAGCGCGAAGTAGACGTCTATGAGCGATGAATACACACACCGACACAAGCACCAGAGGGTTGCGCGTGATACGGATCAGCTTGAACTGATGGCCATTCGACGTGGATCGCAAGTCTTTGAAGCCGGCATTGCGGACGACAGAATCGCCGGTGCCATACAAGATATCGAAGATTCGTCCGGATCCCCAGCTGACGCCCCTCAATTTCAGCGACAGGACTTGAGCACGGAAGGCGGCGCCGGTGGGGTCAATGAAGAGGTGTACCGGCGGCAGAAAATCATGAAGGCAGCGTATCCGTTTAAGGTGACTGATACCGGAATTGAGTATGTGCCAAGTGCGAGCAAGTTTTATGAATTTTGCCTCGCGACAGTCTCTTCGCCTACGATCACCAAAGGCGACTTCGTTGGATTCCCCCGTCAGTTTGAACGTGCGAGTGCCATACTTGTGCAGCTGTTTATCGGGGGGGCGGCGGAGTCACTTCATGTTGGAGCGCCGCGTGACAAAGCGGTTGGGACCACTTTCAAGAAGGGCATGGAGACGCTTTCAAAGAGGACAGGTGAATTTAGGTGGGAGCCGGAGCCGGGCCTTCCGGCCAATCCGACGCAGATAGGCGATGAAGGGGTAGATTTCGTGGTGTGGCGTCCCATGGACGATTCCCGCGCGGGAGGCCTCTTCGTTCTATGCCAGTGTGCCTGTGGAGACGATTGGCTACAAAAATGGGACGACCTGAGCCTAGATAAGTTGGAAAAGTGGTTCCGACCCATGACCGCTGTAAAACCCATGCGGGCGTTCGCCACGCCGTTCCATGCAGTAGATGGCAACCTCCGAGATGGAAGCAGATTGGCAGGGCTCTTTTTCGACCGGGCTCGCTTAACATTGATCGCCGAGCGCCATCATGCCGACGGCAAATGGGCGACATATAGCGCTTCGCTCCAACTTGTGTCGGACCTCGTCTTAAAGGCCGCCTGACCGGCTGCGGTCGATTTCAATTTAAGTGTGGCCGATGTTCACCATTGTCGATATAATCTAGCTCTCACAAGGGGTTAGCAAAATCACCATGCCCTCTGCGGTTTCGCTCTTCACGGGTTGCGGTGGGTCCGATCACGGACTGGTATCTGCGGGCTTCGACATAGTGCTCGCCAACGATATTCTACGTTATGCGCGAGAAGTGTATCTGGCTAACTTGCCGCCTACTGAATACGTACTCGGCGACATTGCAGACATCAAAGCATTCCCCAAAGCTGATCTGCTAGTCGGATGCTATCCCTGCCAAGGCTTCAGCCAAGGCGGGGTTCGGGAAGCCGGCCAGAGTATTAATCTCCTCTACCAAGAATTCGAAAGGGCGTTGCGCAAGATCAAGCCGAAGGCCTTTGTTGTGGAGAACGTGGCCGGAATGGTCAGAGAGGACTTTATCCATCTCTTTAGGAACCAGCTCGTAAGGTTCCGCATCGCTGGCTACAGGGTTAAGGCCAAAGTCCTAGATGCCCGGCAATTTGGCGTTCCGCAGGATCGCGCAAGGCTCTTTTTTGTAGGAATTCGCTCCGACCTCGGTGAAACATATGAGTTCCCCGAGCCGACGCATCGCCTTCCAGGTGAGCGCCCCAACGGACAGCCAGCGGCCGTCAAGATCCGAGAAGCTATCGGCGACCTG
Organism: Reyranella sp.; assembly: GCA_052386855.1. Taxonomy (GTDB): domain Bacteria; phylum Pseudomonadota; class Alphaproteobacteria; order Reyranellales; family Reyranellaceae; genus Reyranella. The sequence continues at coordinate 38,716 of JBQTJT010000077.1, read as the reverse complement.
CCAATGTGGCCAGAAGGAGAGTACGACCCACAGCCATTCCATTGGTATTACCTATCGCGGGATCGCTATCGGGGTTGGAACCAGACAAGCAAAACGATAGTCGCAAACAGCCGTCACATGCCCCTGCATCCGATCAGTCCGCGCCTCATTAGGAAGGGTACGGATGAATGGTATTTCAAGGACGATCGTCCGGCCCGGCGTTTCTCGTTTCGGGAGGCGGCGCGTTTACAAGGCTTTGAAGGCAGCATGAAATTTCCTGACACCATCGGCGTCCGGGAAAAATGCAAGGTTGTTGGCAACGCGGTACCACCGCCTGTATTTCGAGCTGTTGTTGAAGCTCTCCCAGATATTTGGTGAGAAATACGCGGACTGTTGAGACGGTAATGCGTCGCCTCTCATCCTCTTCTCCCTCTAGCGGAATAGGGATGAAATGAAGGGAGCGCTACTCCCGCACCGGCTGCCCTTCGAGCGTGAGCGCTGCGTCCTGCGTTGGCTTCACATCACCGTCGATCCGCAGGCAGCCCGCGTTCAGCCCGTCGCCCGGTGTCTTCTCGACCGGCGCGATGAACAGGGCCGTCACCTTGATGTCGCCGATCGCCAGGCGCGCCTCGCTCAGCCAGCGCGTGGCGCGGATCGAGGCGCCGCCCTTGTCGAGGCGGACCCAGCCGCACAGGATCGTGCGCTCGCCTGACGAGTCGATGCGGATATGGGCGGTGTCGTTGCCCTTGAAGGAGCCGGCGTTGCTGGTGACCCGCCATTCGAACGGCACCGCGCGGTAGAGCTTGGCCTCCTCGGCCGACACGTCCGTGGTGCCGAGATAGTCCGCCTTGGCGAGCGATGGATCGCGGATCCAGCCCTGCGAGGCGGCGATGCCGAACACGATCAGCGCCGCGCCCAGCAGCAACATCACCCAGCGCGGAATGCCCGTCATGGCTATGACAGGATCGTCGACATGCCGCCGTCGATCACCAGCGTATGGCCGGTGATATAGGCGCCGGCATCGGAGGCGAGCAGGAGCAGGGCGCCGCGCAGGTCGTCCGGCTTGCCCCAACGCTGCGAGGCGGTGCGCTGTTCGAGCAGCGCGTTGAAATCCTTGTTCTTCTGCAGCGGCACGTTGAGTTCGGTGCGGATGTAGCCCGGCGCGATCGCATTGGCGGTGACGTAGGGGCCGAACTCGGTCGCGAGGTTCTTGGTGAGCCCCGTCAGCCCGTGCTTGGCCGAGACATAGCCCGCCACCGAGGCGCGGCCGAGGACGGCCAGCACCGAGGAGATGTTGACGATGCGCCCGTACTGGCGCGCCAGCATGTGGCGTCCGACCTCGCGCGAGAGCACGAACTGCCCGATCAGGTCGGTCTCGATCACCTTGCGGAAATCGGCGGTCGCGGTGTCGACGATGTCCTGGCGGTGGATGACGCCGGCATTGTTCACCAGCACGTCGATGCGCCGGTGCGCGGCGATGATCGCCCGCACCTGGGTGCAGACGGACTCCTCGTTGGTGATGTCGATCGGCACGACATGGGCCTTGCCGCCCTTCTTCGTGATGGCCCGGGTCGTGGCCTCGAGCTCTTTCACAGAGCGGCCCGCGCAGAGCACGGTGGCGCCGGCACTGGCCAGGGTCAGCGCCATGTCGCGGCCCAGGCCGCGCGAGGCGCCGGTCAGCAACACCACACGGTTCTTCAGCGAAAACAGGTCTGCCATGGGGTGCTATCCTAGCCTAAGAAGGGTGCGGCGAGATATCGGGGAGAAAACGACATGGCGAAGACGAACGGGGCAAAGACGAACAAGGTGGCGATCGTGACGGGCTCGGCCACGGGGCTGGGTGCCGCCTGCGCGGTCGATCTCGCGGGACGCGGCTGGAATGTCGCCATCAATTACACCAAGAGCAAGAAGGAAGCCGACGAGACTTATGCCGCCGTGAAGGCCAAGGGTGTCGACGCCATCCTCGTGCAGGCCGACATGGGCCAGGACGCGGACTGCAGGAAGCTCGCGGCCGAGACGATGAAGAAGTGGGGCCGCATCGATGGCCTGGTCAACAATGCCGGCACCACCAAGTTCCAGAGCCAGGGCGACCTCGAGGGCGTCACGCCGGAGGATTTCGACCGCATCCTGCGCGTCAACGTCACCGGCCCCTACATGATGAGCCGCGCCGTCTATCCCACGATGAAGAAGCAGTGGGACGAGCACCAGGACCGCGGCTCGATCGTCAATATCTCCTCGATCGCCGGCGTCATGGGCGTCGGCACCTCGATTCCCTATGCCGCGTCGAAGGGCGCGCTCAACACGCTGACGCTGTCGCTGGCGCGCTGGTTCGGACCGGCGGTGCGCGTCAACACGGTATGCCCGGGCTTCATCCAGACGCGCTGGTTGCTGGGCGCCTTGGGGCAGGAGAACTACGAGAAGCTGCGCGATGCCCAGGAAGAGACCACACCGCTCCGCCAGGCCGGCACGCCCGAGCAGATGGCCGAGGCCGTGATCTTCTTCCTGACCAGCGCCAGCAACATCACCGGCGAATTCCTGATCGTCGATGCCGGCACCCATCTCGGCGGCCTGCCGATGAAGGGGCGGTAGTTCTCTACGGCCGCCCGGTCACGTCCATGCTGTCATCCCGAACGAAGTGAGGGATCTTTCTACATTGTGGCCTGAAAGATCCCTCGGCCTTCGGCCTCGGGATGACAATGGCGTCTGAATTTCCAGACAGACAGAGTCCGGACAACTCGTTTCCGGAGAGCTACACCGGCAGTTCGTGGCCGCGGCCGATGTTGCGGACGACTTCGCTGAGGTGCGGCTTGGCCTGCAGCAGGGCGCGGCGGTAGGCGACCAGGCCGCGCAGCATGGCGCCGTCGCGCTTGAGCATCTGGTCGGCGAACTCGACCATGCGGGTGTTCGGCCAGCCGTGCTTGCGCATGCCGAGCAGCTTCAGGAAGGCGGCTTCCTCCTGCCCGGGCGCGTGCTGGGTCATGAGGATGGCGGCCGCCGCGGTCGAGCGCGAGATGCCGGCGTGGCAATGGACCAGGACATGTCCCTGCGGGTGGGCGTGCACCTTCTCGCCGAACGCCAGCACCTGCTCGATATGGGCCGGCGTGCAGGCTTCGAAGCCGGGATATTCGGCCACGATATCGTCGAAGCGGATCAACTCGTGATCGACGCCGCGGTAGCTGTCGAGGGCGCGCGGGCGCGGCTCATTTGTGTCGATGATCGACAGCACATGGGTGATGCCGATCGAGCAATGTTGCGGCAGCTCGGGGATGCCGCAGATGGTGACTTTGTGGTTGAGCAGGGGCATGGCGGGCGATCCTACAGCAAGCCGCGCGCCATGTGCAGGCCGAGCGCCAGCATGCCGTAGAGGAAAATCTTGCGGAAGGTCTCGGGCGAGGCCGCCCGGCGCACCTTCTGGCCGATCCAGACGCCCGCGAAGGTGGGGACCATGGCGGCGACGCCACCGATCAGGTTGGCGGTGTCGAAGACGTTCTGCTGGACGAGGGCTGCGGCCAGGGCGGCGGTGATGAACACGAACAGGATGCCGAGGCCCTGGATCAGCTCGTTCTTCGAGATCTGCAGCGACTGCATGTAGGGCAGGAACGGCACGGCGGCCATGCCGGTGATGCCGGTGACGGCGCCGGTCGCCAGGCCGATCAGCGGATTGGCCCACGGCTCGGCGGCCCGCGGCATGACCGGACGCCAGGCGAACAGGGCGAGCAGGGCGTAGAGCACCATCACCAGGCCGAGCCAGCCGATGGTGCCGGGCGAGCCGAGCTTGCCGAGGATCACTGCAGCCGCGATCACGCCGATCACGGCCGCGATGGCCATCGTTCCGAAACGGCGCAGCAGGGCCAGGAACTGGCGGCCGTAGAGGGCCTGGAAGACGTTGGTGGTCAGGGTCGGGATGGTCATGATCGCCAGCGCATCGCCCAGCGGCAGGGCGAGCGTCATGAGGCCGATGGCGATCGGCGGCAGGCCGATGCCGATCGCGCCCTTGGCGATGCCGGCCACGATGAAGGCGCCGGCGATCACCGCCATCTGCCATTCGGTCATCAGCCCAGCACGCCTTTGGCCAGCCGGTCGAAGGCCTCCCAGAACCTGAGGCGGATGTCGTCGGTCTCCATCATGATCTCGTGGCGGGCCTCGGCGATCGTGAAGTGCTCGCCATGGCGCAGCCGGGCAACGATGGGTCCGTGGTTCGCGGGATCGATCAGGCGATCCTCGCCGGCCGTGATCAGCAGCAGCGGCAGGTCGATGCGCTCGAGGTAGCCCGGGGCGAGTGCGGCCGTCATCGAGCGCACGGCCTGACGCGACCAGCCGATGGTCGGGCCGCCCAGGGTGAGGCGGGGATCGGCGGCGAACCAATCCTCGGTGAAGCGGTAGCGCCGTTCGTCATGGGTGACGAAATTCGACGCGAACTCCCGGGCGAGCAGCACGAAGGGTCCGGTGCCGAACAGGTAGCGGTCCTCGACGGCCGGCACCTCGGGCATCAGCATCAGGATCGAGCGCAGCATGGCCTCGCGCCGGAGCGCGGTCATCGGCGACACGAAGACGCCGGCCGACAGCGGTCCCGATCCGTTCTCGGCCAGGTACCGCATCAGGATATGGGCGCCCATGGAATGGCAGAGCGCCATGACCGGCCGGGGGGCCGTGGGGGCCACGACGGTCTCCAGGAACAGCCCGAGGTCGGCCATGTAGGTGGTGAAATTGTCGATGTGGCCCTTGCCCCGGTCGGGCAGGGGCCGGTCCGAGAGGCCCTGGCCGCGCCAGTCCAGGGCGTAGACCGCGAAGCCCCGGTCCATCAGGTCGGCCACGACCTCGGTGGCGTACTTTTCGATGAACTCGCCGCGGCCGGTCAGGACGACCGCGGTGCCGCGCGGAGTTCCCGGGACGTTCCACACCGCGTAGCGCAGGCGCGCGCCGGCTCCAGCCAGAAAACCGTAACGGTCCGCGGGGCGGTATCGGACGGCCAGGTGGGCCGGCACGGATACGGGGGCGGCCGTGGGGGCGGCCACCGGATCGGTTGGGGGATCATGGTCAATCATGCGCTGTGGGGTTTTGGCGAAGGCCGGCCGCCGTTGCCAGCGGAGATTTGGGCAATTTGGCCATCTTCGCTTGCAGTCCCTTTACCGTTTACGGGGGCACGGCTATAGATCGCCCCGGTCGCCTTATCGTTTGCGAAGGGTCGCAGGCGAGGAAATCGGGCGCAAGGAAGCCTCCAAGAGGTCCGCCGCACTGCGTGGTTATCGGCTCGTTGAGTCGATCCGGCACGGTCCTTGCGTCGACGGTCATCGTCCGCAGGAGACATGCGACCGCGATCCCAACGACGGCTTGCACCACCGGCGGTTTGTCGGAGCGATCGTCCACTAATGGTCCGTCAGGGATTGGTTCTTCTTCTCGTTGTCGCGGCCACGATCGCGGGCTGGCGCCTGTTCGACGCCAAGATCGAGGCGGCGAACGTCGAAGGCCCTCTGCACGGCGTCACCTATGCCCCGTGGGCCAAGGACCAGGACCCGCTCGAGGCCAAGGCGAGCGGCATCTGGAGCTTCCTCCGCACCGCCTTTACCGACGCCCCCGCCGCCGCCATCAAGCCGCGCAAGGAACAGATCGAGCGCGACTTCGCGATGCTGGGCGGCAAGGTCAAGTACGTGCGCACCTACCGCACGACCGACGGCGGCGACGTCATGCCGGAGCTTGCCGCCAGGAACGGGCTGAAGCTGGTGCCCGGCGCCTGGATTTATAGCGCCAACGAGGCCAAGCAGCAGTTCGGCCGCGAGGCGAGCGAGGTCAATGCCGAGGAAACCCGGGCGCTGATCCGCATGGCCAACCAGAACCCCAGCGTCGAGCGCGTGCTGGTCGGCAACGAGAATATCCTGCGCTGGGACGGTCAGAAGGACCTGCGCGATCCCAACGCCACCAGCCCGGCCCAGCTCATCCGCGAGATCAGGAACGTCAAGCGCAACGTCAAGGTGCCCGTGAGCACCGCCGAGCCCTGGCACGTGTGGCTGCACTATCCGGAACTCGCGCGCGAGGTCGACTATCTCGCCGTCCACATCCTGCCCTACTGGGACGAGAAGTCGGACGAGACACCGCTCGACTATCTAAAAAGCCGGATCGGCATGCTGAAGCAGGCCTATCCGAACAAGAACATCATCGTGACCGAGGTCGGCTGGCCGTCGAACGGCGCCTCGCGCCGCAGCCCGGGCAGCGGCCTGGTCAAGCATGCGACCCCGGCCGAGCAGGCCAAGAACATACGCGACGCCGTGGCGTGGCTGCGCAGCCAGAACATCGAGCATTTCGTGGTCGAGGCCGTCGACCAGCCATGGAAGTCCTACGATCTCGAAGGCAAGGCGGGCGGCTACTGGGGCCTGTGGAACGCCGACCGCCAGCAGAAGTTCAGCTGGACCGGCACCATCGATCGCTTCCCGCAATGGGCTGCTTGCGCCGCCTGGTCGGTGGCGGCCGCGCTGCCGCTGATGCTGTTCTTCCTGTGGCGCTGGCGCAACCTCGGCACAGCGGGGCTGATCGGTTTCTGCGGCCTCGCGGCGCTGTCGACCAGCGCGGTCGTCTATGGCGGCTCGGTCGCGGCCGGCAGCTACATGCTGGTGGCCGAGATGGTGGGCTGGGGCGTGCTCGCCTTCTTCCTGGCGATAAGCCTCATCATGGCGCTGATGCAGGCGCTCGAGATGGTCGAGACGATCTGGCGCCGGCGCTGGTCGCGCGAGGCTTTGCCGGCGGCGGAGATGATCATGCGCCAGCCGGCCAACCGGGAATGGCCCAAGGTCTCGCTGCATCTGGCGATCTGCAACGAGCCGCCGTCGATGGTGATCCAGACGCTGGAGTCGCTGGCTGCGCTCGACTACCCCGACTACGAAGTCATCGTCATCGACAACAATACCAAGGACCCGGCGGTGTGGCGGCCGGTGCAGGACTATTGCGCGTCGCTGGGCGAGCGGTTCCGCTTCTTCCACTTCGACGTGATGAAAGGCTTCAAGGCCGGCGCGCTGAACTATGTGCTGAGCCAGACCGCGCCCGACGCCAAGGTGATCGGCGTCATCGACAGCGACTACGAGGTGCGTCCCGACTGGCTGAAGGCGCTGGTGCCGTACTTCGACGACCGCAAGATCGGCTACGTGCAGGCGCCGCAGGACCATCGCGACTGGACCGGCGACCGCTTCAAGGAAATGCTGAACTGGGAATATGCCGGCTTCTTCGACATCGGCATGTGCCTGCGCAACGAGTACGACGCCATCATCCAGCACGGCACCATGACGCTGGTCCGCCGCGACCTGATGGAAGAGATGGGCGGCTGGGCGACCTGGTGCATCACCGAGGATACCGAGCTTGGGCTGCGCCTGATGGAGCAGGGCTACGGCGCCATGTACAGCCGCGAGCGCTTCGGCAAGGGTCTCACCCCCGACCATTTCTCCGGCTACAAGAAGCAGCGCTTCCGCTGGGCCTACGGCGCCATGCAGATCATGAAGGCGCACGCGGGCAAGATGCTGGGCAACAGCACCAAGCTCACCTTGGGCCAGAAGTATCATTTCGTGGCCGGCTGGGCGCCGTGGTTCGCCGACGCTCTCAATCTCATCTTCACCTGGGCCGGACTCGCCTGGCTTCTGGCCGTGTTGCTGCCGCCGCTGTTCGGCATCAAGCCGGTCGGCCTGCCGCCGGCGGAATTCATCCTGCCCACGATCGGCATCTTCGTCTTCAAGCTGCTCTATTCCTTCGGCCTCTATTTCGACCGCGTGAAATGCACGTTCCGCCAGAGCGTGGGCGCGTCGCTGGCCGGGCTCGCGCTCACCTATACGGTGGGCCGCGCGGTGATCTATGGCCTGGCGACGTCGAGACTTCCCTTCATGCGCACGCCGAAGATGGACGAACGCGCCACCCTTGGCATGGCGCTCGGCATGGCGCGCGGTGAACTGGTGCTCGCCGTCCTGCTGTGGCTCGGTGCTGCGGCCCTGTGGGTCAACAACGGTGTCGTGGACCCCGAGGCGCGGCTTTGGGCGGTCTTCATGATCGTCCAGTCGCTGCCCTATGCCGCGGCGGTGTACGTATCTGTGGTGAATGCCCTGGAGCAGATGCGCCATACACAGACCGTCTTCGAGGCCGCTCCCGCGCCGCGGGTCGTCGACCCGTCGATGCAGCCCGCCCAGTAATCTGCTAGCGTCGAGCCATGCCCACGTTTGAGTCACGCCACGGCCTCGATTCGCGCGCCGGCACGGCCCTTTTCCTGAAACGCTGGCTGCGCCGGCCCTTCGCGATGGGCGCGGTGATTCCGAGCGGCCGCCTGCTGACCGAGGCCATGGCGCGCGAAACGGTGCAGGCCCTGGAAGGCCGGCCGGGCCATGTCGTGGAGTTGGGCGCCGGTACCGGCGAGGTCACCAAGGCGCTGCTGGCTGCCGGCATTCCGCCGACGCGGCTCGCCCTGGTCGAACGCGACCCCGAGCTGGCGGCCTTCCTGCGCCGCCATTTCACGGAGCCCAAGATCATCGAGGGCGATGCGGCGCGTCTGCCGGAACTGCTGGCTGCGAATGGGATCGCAACGATCGCCGCCGTGGTTTCCAGCCTGCCGCTGCTGTCGCTGCCGACGGATATCGTGAACGGCATCGTGCACGGCGTGTTCGAGGCGCTGCCGCGGGGCGGCGCGCTCATCCAGTTCACCTATGGACCGACGCCGCCCGTGCCGAGCGCCTTGCGTCAGGGCCTCCGCCTGGCGGGCACCCGCGGTGGCCGCATCTGGCGCAACATTCCGCCCGCCGTCGTCTGGACTTTTAGAAGGCCGGCGGCGGCGTGACGTCATTCCGCTTTGATGCAGCACTGCGAGACGAGATCACCGATCGCCTGGGACGCTTCGACCGGCGCCGTCGCGAGGATTCCGGAACGCTCAAGCATGCCGCGGTGGCCATCGTGGTGGTTGAATCCGACTCACCCGGAGAGGCTGCGTTCCTCTTGACCAAGCGCACGCCCAGGCTGCGCGCGCATGGCGGGCAGTGGGCCCTGCCGGGCGGGCGGCTCGATCCCGGCGAAACCATCGAGCAGGCGGCGCTGCGTGAGCTGGAAGAGGAGCTGGGCGTTACGGCCGCCTCCGCCGATGTCCTGGGAATGCTCGACGATTATCCGACGCGCTCGGGCTATCTCATCGCGCCTGTCGTGGTGTGGATCCCCGGTGGCGTGAAGGTGACGCCCAATCCGGCGGAAGTGGCCGCCGCCTACCGCATCCGCTGCGCCGAGCTTTTCCGCGAAGGCTCGCCCGAGATCGTGGCGATCGAGGAATCGGACCGGCCGATCATCCGCCTGCCGCTGCCTGTCGCCACGGTCAATGCGCCGACCGCCGCCGTGCTCTACCAGTTCCGCGAGGTGGCGCTGGCCGGGCGCGACACGCGCGTCGACCATTTCGAGCAGCCGGTCTTCGCCTGGCGTTGAGACGCCGGCAGAATGCTGGCACGCCGCCGGGGTTGGCCCTAAATAGGGCCTATTGACCTATTCCTATCCTCACAGTACTCCTATCTCACCTCGCAAAACCCGCGAGGACAGAGGAGGAGACATGACCCCGGAAGAAGCGCTCGAGAGCCTGGAGACTTTTGGAGGCCAGTCGTCGGTGCCGCAGATCTGGCGCACCGCCGCGCGCCAGCGGGCGTCGTTCCGGTATCATCTCAGGATCTGTGGCTCGGTCGCGGAAGCGGCGGCGCGCGCCGGCGTCAATCGCGGCTCGCTCTATCGCTGGCGGACCCTGCTGCCGAATTTCGCCAAACTTTGGGACGAGGCCATCGCCCACCACGCGCGAGAGGTCGGCGATGACATCGTCCTGCAGGCGGGCCAGCGGCGCCGGATCAACACGCGGCTGCTGATCCACGTGCAGAAGCGCATGGACGGCGAGCGCCATCGCGCCGAGGACCGCGCCGAGCGGCGCGAGCTGGCGCTGCTCAAGGCCCGGCCGATCGGCGAGGTGGCCCTGGCCGAGCGACTCTTCTCGATGATGGAGAAGCGCCTCGAAAATGGACATCTGGCGACTCCCGCCGCGCCGCCGGTGAACCGGGATTCGACCAGCGGCGACAACGGCTTGGCCGCTGCGGTGTGACTCCCGACGGGGCGTGAGGGCGTGACTCGTGACTTGTGATCGGCGTCTCGCGATCAGGATCGCGCGCTGAGCGTTGCGGCCGGCGCGGGCCGGCGCTTCAGGAAGACGGTCGTCTCCTGTTCCATCACCGGCTCGTCGCGCTGGTTGATCGTGACCTGGCGGATGCGGGCCACGCCGCGGTCGGGCTTGGACGACGACAGCCGGAGCTCGGTGATGTCGGTCACCACCCGCAGCGTGTCGCCCGGACGGACCGGCCGCGGGAACTGGACCTCGCCGATGCCGGGCGACCCCAGGCTGCTGGCACGGAAGATCCCGAGATCGAGCCACAGCCGCAGCGTCACGCACATCGTGTGGAGGCCCGAAGCGATCAGGCCGCCATAGGTCCATTTCCTCGCGAACTCCGCATCGATGTGGAACGGCTGCGGATCCCATTGCCGCGCGAACTCGATGATGCCGGCCTCGGTCATGGTCATGCCGCCGCTCATGAAACGGTCGCCGATCTTGAAATCATCGTAGTAGCGATCGGTCACGCAACCAGCTCCCAGTCGTACCGGAATGGCCATTCTGGCGCCGATTGTGTCGAGTCTGAGACATCGGTAGCCCGCGTCTTTTCGCGGCGATTGTGCTAGCTTCCCGGCCGAAAGATCAAAGGGAGACGAGAATGCGTTCGAACCCGACACGTCGCCGCGCGCTGGCCGTGGCCGGCGCTGCAGGTGCTTTGCTGGCGGCCCCCGCCATTGCCCAGGCGCCGTGGCCCAACAAGACGGTGCGCTTCGTCGTGCCGTTCCCGCCAGGCCAGGCGGCCGACATCTTCGCCCGCTTGATGGCCGAGAAACTGACCGACGTCTGGAAGCAGCAGGTCATCGTCGAGAACAAGGGCGGCGGCAGCGGCATTCCGGCGACGGAGTACGGCAAGGCGGCGGCACCCGATGGCTATACGCTGATGGTGGTCTCGAGCGGCACGTTCGGCGTCAATCCCAGCCTCTTCCCCGACTTGCCCTACAAGCCGCTGGTCGACTTTCTGCCGATCTCCAACATCTTCCTGGTGCCGCTGGTCATCGTGGCGCATCCGAGCTTCCCCGCGAGCACGCTGGGCGAACTGATCGCGCTGGCGCGCAAGGAGCCCGGCAAGCTTTCCTATGCCTCGGCCGGGCCGGGCACGTCGCAGCATCTCAGCATGGAGCTGTTCAAGCTCCGCGAGAAACTCGACATCGTCCACATACCTTACAGGGGCAGCGGGCCGGCGATGGCCGACCTGCTGGGTGGCCACGTCAAGCTGATGATGGACAGCACGGCCGCGGCGCTGACCCACATCGTGGACGGGCGCATCAAGGCGCTGGCCGTCACCACGGCCCGTCCGGCGCCGGCACCGCTCGACAAGATTCCGACCATTGCCCAGACCGTGCCGGGCTTCGACGCCGCCGGCTGGTCGGGGCTTGCCGCACCGGCGCGCACGCCGCTGGAGATCGTGGCCAAGGTGAACAAGGACATGCAGGCCCTGCTCAACGACCCGGCAGTGATCCGCCAGATCGAACAGCGCGCCGCCATTCCGGCGCCGGGTTCGCCGCTGCAGTTCTCCGAATTCATCAAAAAGGAAATCGACATCTGGGGCGATGTCGTGCGGGCGACCGGAACCAAGCCGGGAACATGAAACTCTACAGCCTCAAGAACGGCGTCAATCCGCGCCGCGTCCGCATCTTCTTGGCCGAAAAGCGGGTCTCCCTGCCGATCGAGGAGTTCGACATGGAGACAGCGGGCCACAAGGCCCAGGCATTCCTCGCCAAGAACCCCCTCGGCACTCTGCCGGTCCTCGAGCTGGACGACGGCACTCTGATCGCCGAGTCGGTGGCGATCTGCCGCTATTTCGAGGAGACCATCCCCGAGCCGCCGCTGTTCGGCCGGTCGACGATCGAACGGGCTCAGGTCGAGATGTGGAACCGGCGGATGGAACTCGAGCTGCTGCTTCCCACCATCGACGTGTTCGTGCATACGCATCCGTTCTGGGTCGGCAAGCGGCCGCAGGTGGCGCCCTGGGGCGAGCAGCGTCGTCAGCAACTCGTGGCGCGCATGCGCTGGCTCGATGGCGAGTTGAAGGGCCGCGAGTTCATCGGTGTCGACCGCTACAACATCGCCGACATCACCGCACAGGTCGCGCTGCTGACGGCCCGGGGCGCGCTCAAGTTGCCGATTCCGGAGGATCACGCCAACCTGACACGGTGGTGGAACGCGGTCTCGGCGCGGCCGAGCGCGCGGGCGTGAGCCTTCAAAGTCCCAGCGCGCGCAGGCCGTAAATCAGGCCGATCACCAGCAGGCCGATGAAGATGGTCTCGGAGATCAGCAGCATCACCGGGCCCATGCCGATCCGCGCCAACGCCAGCAGCGAGGTCTTCATGCCGAGTGCGGCGATCGCGGTGATGATCAGGAACGACGAGATATGGGTCGCTGCCGCCTGGACCGCGGGCGGTACCACGCCTATCGAATTGAGGGCGGCGAGTGCGAGGAAGCCGAACAGGAAGATGGGCGGGGCAGGGCGCGCATCGCTGACGGGGCCGCCGCTCCTCGACACCCACCAGGCGATGCCGGCAATCGCCGGCAGCAGGAACGCGACCCGTAGCAGCTTGGTGATGATGGCGTCGCTCAGCACCCTGTCGCCCATCGTCTGGCCGGCGCCGGCGACCTGCGCCACGTCGTGGATCGAGCCGCCCAGGAACACGCCCATCTCGAACAGGGAATAGCCCAGCATCTCGCGCAAGGGTGGATAGAGCACCATCACCACCGTGCTGAGGAAGTTGACGCCCATCACGGTGAAGGCGAGGTCGCGGTCGGAGTTCTCGTGCTTGGGCAGGACCGCGGAGGCAGCCATTGCCGCCGCGGCCCCGCACACGCCGGTGGCGCAGCCGGTCAGCAGGCCGAAATCGCGGCTGAGGCCAAAGAAGCGGGCGGCCCAGGCGCCGAAGGCGATCGTGCAGCCGACGGCTGCCAGCGCCACCAGGATCGGCATCGCGCCGTCGTCGACGAGCTGGCCGAAGGTCAGCCGGGCGCCGAACAGGGCGACGCCGACGCGCAGCAGGGTGCGGCCGGCGAATTCGAGGCCGGGCTTCAGGACCGGCCGCGCCGACAGGGGCTGCAGTGCCATGCCGATGACCAGGGTAAGGATGAGCGGCGGTACCCAGACCGCGCCGAACCGCAGCAGGCTTCGCGTGTCAGCGATGAAGGCCACGGCCGCGATGGCGGCGCACAGGGCAACGCCCGGAGCCGCCCGGCGCAGATTGTCGGGCGCCCACAGCCGGGCAATGTCGACGGCGACGGCGCTGCTACGCATCGAGAATGGCGACGAGCTGGCCTTCTCCGATGGCTTCGCCTTCGCTGACCCTGATCTCCTTGATGGTTCCCGCCTTGGGAGAGAGCACCGGAATTTCCATCTTCATCGATTCGAGGATCATGATCTCGCCGTCGACTTCGATGCGGTCGCCGGGCTTGGTCTGGATCTTCCAGACATTGCCAGCGATCTCGGACTTCACGTTGACGACGGCCATGCCCCGGTCTTCTCCCGAATGACGCTTACGGAGCTTTTTCGGCCACGGCGCGGGCCAGTGCAAGGGCGGAGCTGCCCACACGCGCGCCCAGACGGTATGCCGCATCGCTCACCGCCGAGACTATTCCGTCCTGCAAGGTGGAGCGACCGTCGCCGATGCGGGCGGATTGCGCGGCGACGGCTGCTCCGGCGATGCCGGCCCGGTCGAGGATCTCGAAGCCCTTTATGCCGCCCATGTCGGCGCCGGGTCCGGCATCGTTGAAGAAGACGAGCCGCGGCCGGAAGGGCTCGACGGCCCGCCCGGAGTTCAGCGCACAATGGCTGCCGGTGGCGACGATGCCGTCTCGATCCTGCGGCACCAGCAACGATGAGGAATCGACGCAGGCGAAACCGTTGACGATATGCCGCGTCTCGCCCATCTCCGGCGGCTGGGTGTGCGGCCACGGTGCCTTCTTGAGTAGCTCGGCGGCTTCCTTGCAGTCCATGCCGGCGCGCACGCCGCATTTCTCCGCCAGCGCGTTGGCGCGGCTGATCAGCCCGCGCCCATACATGTCCTGTCCGTCGCCGATACACGCGGTTGCGGTCGCCACGGCCGCCATTGCCATGCCGAGCTTCTCGGCATAGGCCAGCCCGCCGACGCCTGCCTCGTCCTTGCCGATGCCGGCATCGTGGTGGATGACGGCGCGGCAGCCGTATTTGGCCGACATGTAGGCGGCATAGGCGGCGGCATGGCTGCCGCCGACGACGACCGCGCCGTCGGCCTCGGCTGGCAGCTTCACGACGCTGTCGTGGATCAGGACGGTGACGTTCATCCTCGTTCAGTCTATATCGCGGCCATGCCCGAAACAGTGGACAACAATGTAGCCGTCCTGATTTTGCAGCACCCGCAGGAACAGGACCGGGCGCTGGGCACGGTACCCCTGATCGCGTCGACTCTCGCCAACGCGAAAGTCGTCGTCGGCCTGTCATGGCGCAATCTGGGCCATGCGCTGGGCGAGCCTGTGGAAGTGCGCGACTGGGGAGTGCTTTATCTCGGGTCGGCGCATGCCACCGGGCAGGGGCCGCTCATTGCGGTCGATCGCAAGGGCGAGACGCTGCCCAACCAGGAAATGGCACTGTCCGGCCTCAGGGGGCTGGTCGTGCTCGACGGCAACTGGGCGCAGGCCAAGGCATTATGGTGGCGCAACGCCTGGCTGACCAAGCTCCGCCGCTTCGTGGTCGTCCCCGATGGGCCGTCGCTCTACGGAAATCTGCGCCAGGAAGCGCGGCCCGATGCGGTCTCGACGCTCGAGGCCGTGGCCCTCGCGCTGTCGGCGGTGGAGGAAGCTCCCAATGTCCGCGAAAAGCTCCTGGCGCCGTTCCGTGACCTGATCGCCGAGGCCCGAGCAGCCGGCGCCCAGGGCGGCAAACGGGATCGTCGGCGGCGCCGTTAGCCCCTATAATCCCGGCATGCTGGATCAACCGCAGCTTGCCGTCGCCCAACGCACCAACCCAGAGCGCTCCTTCACCGAGGAGGTGCGGGCGCTGCGCTTGGGCGAGGGCGAGGTCTTCCGCGGCGAAGGCATCCTGGCCGTCACCAAGGCGATCCTGCAGGCGGGCGTGGCCTATGTCGGCGGCTATCAGGGTGCGCCGGTGTCGCATCTGGTCGACGTGCTGGTCGAGTCGCAGGATTTGCTCGACGAACTCGGCGTCCATCTCGAAACCTGCACCAACGAGTCCTCGGCGGCGGCGCTGCTCGGTGCCTCGATCAACTATCCGATCCGCGGCTGCGTCACCTGGAAGTCGATCGTCGGCACCAACGTGGCGGCCGATGCGCTCTCCAACCTCGCCTCGCCCGGCGTGATCGGCGGTGCGCTGATCGTGGTCGGCGAGGATTACGGTGAGGGCGCCTCCGTCATCCAGGAACGCGCCCACGCCTATGCGCTGAAGTCCTCGCTCTGGCTGATGGACCCCCGGCCGTCGCTGCCGACCATCGTGCGCTGCACCGAGATGGCGTTCGAGCTGTCGGAAGCCACCAACACACCAGTGATGATGGAGCTGCGCATCCGCGCCTGCCACGTCACGGGCGAGTTCGTGGCCAAGGACAACAAGCCACCGGCGATATCGCGCAACCATCGCCTGGCCGAACCGGCGGCGCACAACTACGACCGCATCTCGCACCCGCCGTCGACCTACGCCCACGAGAAGATCAAGGTCGAGGTCCGCCAGCCCGCCGCCCAGCGCTTCATCGTCGAGCACGGCCTGAACGAATTCCTGCCCGGCGAGCGCAGCGATCTCGGCATCATCGTGCAGGGCGGCATCACCAACGTGGCGCTGCGCGGCCTCGACCGGCTGGAGCTCGAAGGCCGGATACCGACGCTGGTGCTGAACGTCACCCATCCGCTGGTGCCCGACCAGATCGCCGACTTCTGCAAGGGCAAGCGCGCCGTGCTGATCGTCGAGGAGGGCGCGCCCGACTATATCGAGCAGGCGGTCCATGCGCTGCTGCGCAAGCGCGACATCGACACCAGGATCTACGGCAAGGACGTGTTGCCGATGGCCGGCGAATACACCGCCGAGGTGATGACCGAGGGGCTGCTCAAATTCTTCGCCCTGTCGGCCAACGATATCGACCTTTCCAAGCCGCGCGAGCGCTTCGAGGCGGCGCGCGCTGGCCGTGCCGAGGCGCAGCGCCTGTTGGGCGGACCGTTGCCGCTCCGGCCGGCGGGCTTTTGTACGGGCTGCCCCGAGCGTCCGGTGTTCTCGGCGATCAAGTTGCTCGAGCGCGAGGTCGGCAAGGTCCACATGTCGAGCGACATCGGCTGCCATTCGTTTGCGACCCTGGCGCCGTTCAACCTCGGCAATTCGATCCTGGGCTTCGGCATGTCGCTGGCGGCGGCGGGCGCGGTGGCGCCGGTGATGCAGCGGCGCACCATCTCCGTGATGGGAGACGGCGGCTTCTGGCACAATGGGCTCCTGAGCGGCGTCGCCTCGGCGATGTTCAACCGCGGCGACCGCGTGCTGATCATCATGCAGAACGGCTACACTTCGGCCACCGGTGCGCAGTTCATTCCCAATACGGCCGGCAACCGCCGGGACGGCGAGACGACGTCGGACATCGCGGCGACGCTGAAAGCCATGGGCGTGAAGTGGCTGCGCACCATCCGCACCTACAATGTCGGCACCATGCTCGGCACCTTGCGCGAGGCCATGAACACCGACGACAAGGGACTGAAAGTCATCGTCGCCGACGGCGAATGCCAGCTCGCCCGCCAGCGCCGCATCCGCCCGCAGATCGCGGCTCAACTCAAGCGCGGGGAGCGGGTGGTGCGCACGCGCTATGGCGTCGATGACGAGGTCTGCACCGGCGACCATTCCTGCATAAGGCTCTCCGGCTGTCCGTCGCTGGTGGTGAAGCCCAGCCCCGATCCGTTGCGTTCCGACCCCGTCGCGCACGTCAACAACGGCTGCGTCGGCTGCGGGCTCTGCGGCGAGGTGGCCGATGCCGCCGTGCTCTGCCCGTCCTTCTACAAGGCCGACATCGTGCAGAACGCGGGCTGGTGGGACCGCCTGAAGTGGCGCCTGCGCTCGAGAGTGATTGGGGCAATGGCGAGTGCCTGATCCGATCGTCTTCAGTGGCGGCGCCACAGGGCCCTGGAGCGTCGTCCGTCTCACGGCGGTGCGCGGCCAATCGCTCGCGCCCGTCGTTCGCATCGATAAAGGCGCCCAGCCGGTGATCGGTGCGGCCTGGGTCATATCGGGTGTAACGAGCAATCTGCGTTACACGCATTCGACCGAGAAGCGCGTGCTCGATGCCACGCCGTCAGTGCTCGGTCGTCCAGGTGCGACGCGAGCTGCCCTGATTCCGATCACCAAGTCGGCGGCCTGGTGGATGCTGGCGCAGGACGAGCGGCGCGCCGTTATCGAGGAGCAGTCGCAGCACATCGCGATCGGCAGCGAGTATCTTGCCGCGGTCTCGCGTCAGCTTGTGCATTGCCGCGACCAGCCCGGTGCGATCTTCGACTTTCTCACCTGGTTCGAGTTCGCACCGGCGGATGAAGCTCGGTTCGACGAGTTGCTGGTCAAGCTCCGCGCCTCGCCGGAGTGGCGCTTCGTAGAGCGCGAAGTCGATATTCGGCTGGAGAAAGCCGCATGAGCCGGCCCGTCACGATCCTGATCGGTGCGCTGGGCGGCGATGGTGGCGGCGTGCTCTGCGACTGGATCGTGGCCGCCGCGCAAAGCCAGGGGCTCGGTGTCCAGGCGACGCAGATTCCGGGCGTGGCGCAGCGGACCGGCGCCACGACCTACTATCTAGAAGTCATGCCGTCGTCGGGCCCGGCCCCCTCGGTGCTGGCGCTCAATCCGGCGATCGGCGAGGTCGATGTGGCCTTGGCCACCGAGCTGCTGGAAGCCGGACGCATGATCTTCAACGGCTTCGTGACGCCCGAGCGCACGACGCTGATCGCCTCCACCCATCGCGTGCTGGCCATCGGCGAGCGCATGGCGATGGGCGATGGCAGCTTCGACGTCGGCCGCCTGCTGCGGGCGGTGAAAGAGCGCAGCCGCACGCAGATCCTGTTCGACATGGACCAGGCCGCCGAGGAATCCGGCGGTGTCATCAATGCCGTGCTGCTGGGCGCGCTGGCGGGCTCGGGCCGGCTGCCGATCCCCGATGCGGCGTTCGAGGCGGCGATCCGGCATGCCGGAAAATCCGTCGACACAAATCTTGCCGCCTTCGCCTTCGGCCGTGGCCATGCGCGCGGCGAGTTGGAACAGGCGGTGCGCGAGCATCGCAAGCGCCAGACTGCCACGTCGGGCGTCGAAGACCTGATCGCGCGCGCCCGTGGCGATTTCCCTGCCGCCAGTCTCGACGTGGTGGAGGAGGGCATCCGGCGCCTGGCGGCCTATCAGGACCGCAAGTACGCCGCCCTTTATCTCGATCGGCTAAAAGGCCTGCCGGCCGACCTGGTGCGCGAGGTGGCGCGCCTTCTCGCCGTGCGCATGTCCTTCGAGGACGTGATCCGCGTCGCCCAGGCCAAGACCTCGCGTGAACGCATCGAGCGCGTGCGGAAGGAGGTTCGTGCAAGAGAGCACGAACCCCTGGAAATCACCGAGCACTTCAAGCCGGGAAACGAGGAAATCGCGGCCATGCTGCCGCCCGCCGCGGCACGCTGGCTTCTCAGACAGCGACCCTTCCACATCTCCATGCATGTGCGCAGCACGACCGTGTGGGGCTTCCTGCGTCTTCGCCTGCTCGCCGGCCTGCGCTGGTGGCGGCCGCATTCCTTCCGCTTCATCGAGGAGCAAGCCGAGATCGAGCGCTGGCTCGCCTCGATCCGCGCTGCTGCCCCTCTCGGCACCGATCTGGCCCGCGAGATCGCGGAGTCGGCCCGTCTGATCAAGGGCTATGGCGACACTTACAAGCGCGGCCTGGAAAACTACCGGCGCATCGCCGACGAGGTGATTGCACCTGCGCTCGCAGGCCGCCTTGTGCCGCGCGCCGCCGCCGATGCCGTGGCCAACGCGCGCGTGGCGGCCCTGGCCGATCCCGACGGCGAGTCGCTGTCGAGGACGCTGGCGGCCATCGCCTCGGCGTCGCAGCCGCTGCGGAGCGCCGCCGAATGACCGAATTCGATGCCGCGGCGCTGGCGCGGCGCGACACCTTCACGCGCGAACTCGGGATCGAGGTGGTCGAGGTGGCCCTTGGCCGCGCCGTCACCCGGGTTCAGGTCGAGGATCGTCACGTCAATTTCAACGGAGTCTGCCACGGCGGCCTCACCTTCACCCTGGCCGATGCCGCCTTCGGCTATGCCTGCAATTCCCACGGCATCATGTCGGCCGGGATCGACGTTCACATGATGTACAACACCGCGGCCCGGGTGGGCGACATGCTGACGGCCACCGCCGTCGAGATCGCGCGCTCCGCCCGGATTGCCAACTACCGTATCGACGTCGTGCGTGCCGACGGC
This sequence comes from Reyranella sp., assembly GCA_052386855.1. Classification (GTDB taxonomy): domain Bacteria; phylum Pseudomonadota; class Alphaproteobacteria; order Reyranellales; family Reyranellaceae; genus Reyranella. Next base: position 19,170 of record JBQTJT010000077.1, on the reverse strand, counting down.
ACGCTGATCGCCGGCATGTCGGGGACGGCTTTCATCACCGGCCGGCCGGCGGCCTAGGACCATGGCCCTCAAGAGCAGCCACACCGTCACCGTCGAGTGGGGCGACTGCGACCCCGCCGGCATCGTCTACTATCCCGCCTATTTCCGCTGGTTCGATCAGGCGACCTACCGCCTGTTCCTGGCGGCGGGCCTCCGGCGCGACGACATCACGAGCGGGCAGTGGAAGGAGGGCACGCCACTGGTCCATGCGGAATGCTCCTTCAAGCGCGCCTCGCAGACCGGCGAGACACTCGTCATCGAAAGCCAGGTCGCGAAGTTCGGCCGCAGCTCCTTCACCATCAGCCACGTCTTCCGCGACGCCTCAAGCCAGATCGCCGCCGAAGGCACGGAGACGCGCATCTGGGCGCGCAAGGCCGGCGACGCCCGCTCGCTGAAGGCGATCGCCATTCCCGACGATGTGAAGCGACGGCTGGGCGGTTAGATGTATCAGCTTGAGGTCAAGCGTTGGCTTGTCGCCCATCGCTTCCCACCTTCTGATGGCTGGCGAGTGCAAGTTGACATCGATGCGATGGAACGGGCGAAAGGCGGAATGCACAAGCCGGACAAGGCTGCCAGAGTCGCTGTAGCGGAAGCAGCACTAGTGGATATGGGAGTGAAGATTGGTGCTCATGTTCACTACGGGAGAGCCGATATAGTCGCGGAGCATCCACAACGCGGCATTTTTATCGTGGAAGTCGAAGGCAGTTCATCTCGGCAGCGGGAGCAAGCGCTTTACTCGGCACTTGGTCAACTTGTGCTGCAGATGAAGGGAGCCGAGGTCGCCTATGTCTTGGCCGTCCCTGATGATGCGTCTTGGGAGCGACAACTGAATAAAGTTCCTCTACACGCACAGGCGACGATGGGTCTGTCCGTTGTTTTGGTGTCGGAGCAAGGCGTCAGAAGTCTAAGCCGCCAGACTTAGCCTGCTCGGCTAGCGTCTTTCCGACTGACACTAACCCACCTCACCCTGAGGAGGCGCGCAGCGCCGTCTCGAAGGGTGGGATCAATCGTCCTGTAGCCCATGCTTCGAGACGGCCACTACGTGGCCTCCTCAGCATGAGGTCATTTCGTCGGCTAGCTAGGACTATTCGATGCTTGTCGGAAAGACTCTAGCGGATAACACCGCGGTTGATATTTCGGCAGTTAAGCCGCCCTAAGAATGTCCGCCATCTTCTCGCCCACCATGATCGAGGGCGCGTTGGTGTTGCCCGAGGGCATGGTCGGGAAGATCGAGGCATCGGCCACGCGCAGCCCCTCGATCCCGTGCACCTTGAGCTTGTCGTCGACCACGGTGTTCTGCCCCGCCGGTCCCATGCGGCAGGTGCCGATCGGGTGATAGGCGGTCTGCGAGTTGTTGCGGATCCAGGTCAGGATCTCCTCGTCGGTGCCGACCGACGGGCCGGGCGAGAACTCCTCGTCGCGATAGGCGTCCATGGGCGCGGCATCGACGATCTTCCGCATCATGCGGAAGCCGCCGACCATCGCGTCCTGGTCGATCCTGTCGGCCAGGAAGTTGAAGCGGATCGCCGGCTGCGCCTTGGGGTCGGGCGAGCGGATGTGGATCGAGCCCAGGCTCTCGGGGCGGAGCTGGTAGCAGGCGATCGTCATCGACGGGAAGTCCTGCAGCTTGCGGGTCTTCGGGTCCTTGATCGAATAGGGCACGAGATGCATCTGCACATCGGGTGTGGCGAGCTCCGGCCGCGTCTTGAGGAAGGCCAGCAGCGGCGCCGAGGGCAGGCTCATGAAGCCGCCGCCGGTCGCCAGGTACTTCATCATTTGCGTCACGGCGCCCAGGCCGCGCGCCATGTGGTTGTAGGAGACGTTGGCCACCTTCAGGCGCCAGATGATGCGGGCGTTGATGTGGTCGCGGAAATTCTCGCCCACCGCCTTCAGCTCGTGCTTCACCTCGATGCCGTGCTTCTTCAGGAGTTCGGGCTGGCCGATGCCGGAGAGTTCCAGGATCTGCGGGCTGGCGACGCCGCCTGCCGACAGGATGGTCTCGCGGCCCTTGGCCTGGACCACCTTGCCGTCCTTTTCGTATTCCACCCCGACGCAGCGCTTGCCTTCCAGCAGCACGCGCAAGGTCATCGCATTGGTCACGACATGCAGGTTGGGCCGCTTCATCGCCGGCTCGATGTAGCAGTACGCCACGCTCATGCGCCGGCCCTTGTAGATCGAGGTCTGCGTCTTCACGACGCCTTCCTGGTCTTCGCTGTTGTAGTCGGGGTTGAGCTTGAAGCCGGCCGACTTCGAGGCCGCGAACAGCGCGTCGTAGAGCGGGTTCTGGTCGGGCACGGTCGAGACTTTCAGCGGTCCGCCGGTGCCGCGACCGTTGGAGCCGTCGCCGTCGACGAAATTCTCGATGCGCGTGAACAAGGGCGCCACCTCGCGCCAGCTCCAACCGCGGTTGCCCATCTGTGCCCAGGTGTCGAAGTCGAGCGGCTGGCCGCGCACCCAGACCAGGCCGTTGATCGAGCTGGAGCCGCCCAGCAGTTTTCCACGCGGGACGGGGATGACACGGTTGGCGGTGCCGGGCTCCGGCTCGGACTGGTAGAGCCAGTTGGCCGCCGGGTTGTCGATCAGCAGGCCGAAGGAGAGCGGCATGCGGGAGTAGGGATGGCTGGCCGCGCCCGCCTCCAGCAGCAGGACCTTGGTCGCCGGATTTTCCGTGAGCCGCGCGGCGAGGGTGCCTCCTGCCGAGCCCGCGCCCACGATGATGTAGTCGTACTGATCCATACCTGACGCCTCCCCCGGAAGGGGCGAGTATCGGCGATCTGTCGGCATGCCGACAAGAGCCAGCCGATGGACGGTGGCGCGCCCGCTCGCTAGGAACAGCGCATGCCATGCAGAGCGGGAGGCGGCGATGATCGAGACGGAAAAGGGACGGGCGGACGTAACCCGCTTCACGATCGACGTGGCGGTCCGCCTCGCGCTGATCGCCAGCGTCGTCTACATGAGCATCGCCCTGATGCGGCCCGTGGCGCCGCTGATCATCTGGTCCATCATCCTGGCGGTTGCCGTCTATCCCGTGTTCGCGGCGCTTCGCCGGCGTATGCGCCTGCATCATGGCCTGGCGGCGGCGCTGCTGTCGGTCCTGTTGCTGGTGCTGCTTCTGGCACCGGTGGTGATCCTGTCGGCCTCCGCCATCGAGACCCTCGACGCCTATGCCCGGCTCCTGGTCGGCGGCAAGCAGGTGATGCCGCCGCCGCCCGAGTCGGTGCGCGACTGGCCGCTGGTCGGTGCGCGCCTCTATGATTTCTGGCTGAACGCCTCGCACGACATCCGTGCCCTGCTGTCGACCCATGTCGGCCAGATCGCCTCGGTCGGCCGCTGGGTCGGTGCGCTGGCGGCCGGCGTCTTCTTCGAGGTCCTGCAGTTTGCCGGGGCGATCATCGTGTCGGGTGTGCTGCTCGCCTATTCCGACAGGTTGACCACGACCGTGAGCGATCTCGCCGGCCGTGTCGCCGATGCCAGGGGCCGGCATTTCGTCGAGATCGCGGGCTCGACCATCCGCAACGTCTCGCAGGGCGTGATCGGCGTCGCTCTCCTGCAGTCGGCGCTGATCGGCATCGGCCTGCTGGTGGCGGGCGTTCCCTTCGCCGGCGCCATCACTTTCGTCTGCCTGGTGCTGGCGATCGTCCAGGTCGGCCCCAACCTCGTCATGATTCCGGTGATCATATGGGCGTGGATATATCTGCCCGCCCTGTCGGCCGCGCTCTTCACTGTCTACACGCTGCCGCTGCTGCTGCTCGACAATGTGCTGCGTCCGATTCTGATGGCGCGGGGCCTGCAGACGCCGATGGCGGTGATCATCGCAGGCGTGATCTGCGGCACCCTGGCCGGCGGCCTGATCGGCCTGTTCATCGGTCCGGTCGTGCTGGCGGTGTTCTATGATCTCCTGATCGCCTGGGTGGCATCGGGGTCGAAGAAAGAGGATTAGCGCAGGTGTTGCCCATGTACCGTCCAATGCGTCGTCTGGTTCTCAGCATCGTCGTCATGGTCCTGGCGGCGATCGCCACCGGCCCGGTCCTGGCCCAGCCTGCGGACGGCGCGCGCGTCTTCCTCGTGCTCGATGCCTCGGGCTCGATGTGGGGCCGGGTCGGCAACCAGACCAAGATCGAGGTTGCCCGCGAGACCATCCGCACACTGCTCAAGGACTGGCGTCCGCAGGATCAGCTCGGGCTGGTGACCTACGGCCATCGCCGCAAGGGCGACTGTGGCGACATCGAGGTGCTGAAGCAGGTCGGGCCGGTCGATGGCACGGCGCTGATGGGGCAGGTGAATGGCATCGTGCCCAAGGGCATGACGCCGATGACCGCCTCGGTGAAGATGGCGGCGGAGCGGCTCAAGGCGAGCGAAGGCATCACCAGCGTCATCCTGGTGTCGGATGGCGTCGAGACCTGCAACGCCGATCCCTGCGCGGTGGCGGCCGCCCTCAAGAAGGCCGACGTGCGGCTGGTCGTGCACACCGTGGGCTTCGACGTCCAGGACCGCCAGGCCGTGCGCCAGCTCGAATGCATGGCCGCGGCCACCGGCGGCCTCGCGCTTTCGGCCAGCAATGCCGGCGAGCTTGGCAGCGCCATCGGCCGCGCCGTCGAGGCCGCGCGCAAGAAGGCGCCGGCGGTTGCGCCACCGCCGCCGGCCCCCAAGGCCGAGCCGAAGCCCGCTTGGAACCTCGAGGGCTCGGCGCGCCTGGCCGACGGCGATGATCCTTTGGCCGGCAAGGATTCGGTCGTCTGGAAGTTCGACAGACCGGCGCCGGCCGGTGTCGCGCCGGAGTATGTCGACACCTCCTACAAGAACCGCATCGAGGCCGAGCTGGCGCCGGGCGAGTATTTGGTTGAGCTGACTGCCGGAGCGACCAGGTTCAAGACAATCGTGAAAGTCGAGGCCGGCAAGATGAACCGCCTCGACGTGGTGCTGAACGCCGGCCGCCTCGGTTTGCGCGCGAAGCGGACAGAAGACGAGAATCAGAAAGGCGACGTGTTCTGGGAAGTCGTGCCCCAGGGCGGCAGCGACGCGATCTTCAATTCCTACGATGCCGAGACCTCGACCATCGTTCCGGCCGGCAAGTACACGGTGAAAATGACCCTGGGTGCGGCCAAATTCTCGCGCGATGTCGAGGTCGCGGCCGGCGATACCACGGCGGTCGAGATCGTGGCGGGCGTCGGCCGGCTGCAAGGCTCGATCGTCTTCAGCAAGGGTGGGCAGGGCCTGCGCGACCCGTTCATGGAAATCTTTGCCGGCGCCCAGCCGGTCGAGAAAGAGGATTCGATCGCCAACGGCTACGGCAACGCGCCCAAATTCGACCTGGCGTCGGGCGCCTATCGCGCGCGCATCAAGGCCGATGCCATCGATCGCACTTTTCCGTTCGAGATCAAGGCGGGCCAGCGGCTCGATATGGAGTTCGCGCTCGAAGCCGGCCTCGGCGCTTTCGAGGCGCCTGGCGCCACGGCGCTCGAGATCAAGGGCCCGGGCAAGGACATCTACGGCGACCGGACGGATATCACGACGCTCTATCCGCCGTTCGCGATGTTTGCGCTCCCCGTGGGCAAGTACGTCGCCATCGCCTTCAAGGGCGACACCAAGCAGGAATCCGAGTTCGAGATCACCGCCGGCCAGCGCACGCTGACGCGGATCACCTTGCCCTGATGTCCAAACGGGGACGCCCAAGCGAGAACCCCGTCCACTTGCGGCAGACGGGGTTCGCTCGGGACATGCTCCCCTCCTGCGTCAGGAAGTTGGGAACGATCCGGTCGCGGAATTACGGTGCCGCGTCACCCTCTTTGATTCGGTGGAGTCATAGGCGCTACCTACCTCCCTGCTGTCAGGGAACGTAGGCGCGCTCGCAGTGGACAATCAAGACAGGGGCGCTGACCTACTGCTTATTCTTCGGCCGGATCGCATCCCACTGTTCATCCGTCCAGTCGAGCATCGCCGAGGTGTTGGCGCCGCCGCCGCCGGACTGAAGCATCTTGCCGCCGTCGATCACGATGGCGTCGCCGTTGATGTAGGCCGCGCCATCGCTGACCAGGAAGGCCGCAAGGTTGGCGAGCTCGATATGCTCGCCGACGCGGCGCATGGGGATCGCCTTGATCATCTCTTCCTGGCCGCCGCGCTCCTTGGGCATCAGCCGGCTCCACGCGCCTTCGGTCGGGAAGGGGCCGGGCACGATGGCGCAGGTGCGGATGCCCTTGGGCCCCCATTCGACGGCGAGGCTCTTGGTCATGGCGAGCACGCCCGCCTTGGCCATCGCCGAGGGCACCGTGAAGGGCGCGCCCGTCAGCGACGAAACTGTGAGGATCGACATCACCACCTTGTTGCGCTCCCCGGCATCGATCCAGCGCCGGCCCGCCGCCACGGTGCAATAGGCCGAGCCGTGCAGCACGATGCCCAGCACGGCATCGATGGCGCGCGAGGACATCTTGTTGGTCTGCGCCAGGATCTGGCCGGCGGCGTTGTTGACCAGGATGTCGATCGGGCGCTTCTCCCAGATCTTGTCCATCATCGCCTCGACGGCGTCGGGCACGCGCACATCGCAGCCCACCGTCTCGATCTCGCCGCCGGTTTCCCTGGCCAGTTCCGCGGCGGTTTCCTTCAGCACGTCCTCGCGGCGGCCGCAGATCACGACATTGGCGCCGAGCTCGAGATAGCGGTGCGCCATCGAGCGGCCAAGGCCGGTGCCGCCGCCCGTCACCAGGATGCGCTTGCCCTTCAGGAGGTCGGGTTGGAACATCGTCGTCTCCTCAGGCCTGCTTGATTTCGGTGAATGCGATGCCGGTCGCCACCAGCCTGTCGATCTCGGCCGCCGAGTAGCCGGCTTCGGCCAGGACCGCCCTCGTGTCGGTGCCGAATTTCTTGGGCTTGCTGCGCACGCCGGCCGGCGTCCGCGAGAGCTTCACGGGATTGCCGACGTTCCTGTAGCCGTCCTTCTCCCACACCATGCCGCGATGCTTCGTGTGCGGATGCTCCATCACGTCGGGCACTTCCAGCACCGCGCCCGACGGCACGCCACCCTGCATCAGCTCGATCGAGAAGCTGTCGGCGTCGCGATCTTTTAGCAGCTCGCGCAACTCGGCCTCGAGTTCGAGGCGGTGTGCCACCCGGTCCTTGTTGGTCTTGAAGCGCGGATCCTGGGCGAGTTCGGGCTTGCCCAGCATCTGCGCGAGTTTGCGGAACTGGCCGTCGTTGCCGGCGGCGATTGCGATGTTGCGGCCCTTGGTCGGGAAGTTCGAATAGGGCACCAGGCTGCCGTGGCTGTTGCCCACGAGCTTGGGCTTCTGCCCCGCGGTGAAGTAGTTCGGCGCATGCGGCTGGTGGAGCGCGATGGCGCTGTCGTAGAGCGTGGCGTCGATGAACTGGCCCTTACCGGAGCTGACGCGCTCGTAGAGCGCCATCATGATGCCGATGCAGGCATTCATGCCGGTCGAGAGGTCGACCACAGGCACGCCGACCCGCACCGGGCCACTCTCGGGCGACCCATTCACCGAGACAAGCCCGGCCGAAGCCTGCACCATGGCGTCATAGCCCGGGAAGCCGCCCAGCGGACCGTCCTCGCCGAAGCCCGAGACGCGGGCATGGACAAGGCGCGGGAATTTCTTGGCCAGCGTGTCGGCATAGCCGATGCCCCACTTCTCCATCGTGCCGGTCTTAAAATTGTCGATCAGCACGTCGGCTTCCGCGAGCAGCTTCAGCAGCACCTCGCGGCCCTCGGGCTTGGAGAGATCGAGCGCGATCGTGCGCTTGTTGCGGTTGATGCCGGCGAAGTAGGCCGAGATGCCCTCCTTGTCGAACGGAGGGCCCCAGGTGCGCGTCTCGTCGCCCTGGGGCGGCTCGATTTTGATCACCTCGGCGCCGTGGTCGGCCAGCATCTGGCCGCAATAGGGGCCGCCCAGCACGCGCGACAGGTCGATGACCTTCAAGCCGTCCAAAGCACCCGGCATCTCGTTCCACTCCTCGAGCCCAATGAGAAGCCGCGGTTATAGACCATGGGGCGTGGGGCCGGTACCGTCCGGCCATGATCGAACGTGACCTGGATATCGCCACGCAAGATGGCGCGATGAACACCTACACCGTGCGGCCTGACGATGGTGGGCCGCTGCCGGTCGTCCTGATGCTGATGGATGCACCCGGCGTGCGCGAGGGCCTGAAGGAGATCTGTCGCAGGATCGCACAGTCGGGCTACTACGTGCTGCTGCCCAATCTCTACTACCGCACCATCCGCGACTTCGTGTGCGGGCCGACGCGGGATCATCCCGATGCTGAGTCGAACCGCACCAGGATGTTCGGCTACCTGGAATCGATCTCCAACGCCAAGGTCGCGGCCGATACCGGCGTGATCCTCGATCGGCTGCCGTCGATGCCCGACGCCAAGCCCGGCAAGATCGGCCTGGTCGGCTACTGCATGAGCGGCGCTTTCGTCACGGCCGCCGCCGCGGCTCATCCCGACCGCATCGCCTGCTTCGCCTCCTACTACGGAACCCGGCTGATCACCGACAAGCCGGACTCGCCGCACCTGATGCTGGGCGGCATCGCGGCCGAGGGCTATTACTCCTTCGCCGAGCACGACACCTATGTTCCGCTGCCCGACGTCGCCAAGTTCGAGAAGCTGCTGGCCTCGGCGCCGTTCCCCTCGCGCGTCGAGACCGAATTGGGCACGCACCACGGCTACGCCTTCTCCGACCGCGGCAATCTCCACGAGGCCGCCCGCGAAAAGCACTACGAACGCATGCTGGCGCTCTACCGGCGACACATTGGTTAATCGGCAGCGGTAGATCCTTCGCTGCGCTCAGGATGACAGAGGGGCTTTCATGCTGAACGGCATCCACGGCCACCAGGACATCGAGCGTGTGGTCTACGGCAAACCGGCGGGCGCGGCGCTGCGGGCCGAGGCCGAGCGGCTGGGCGCGAAGCGTGTCTTCATCACGACCACCAAATCGGTGGCGCAGAGCGTGCTGCTGGCCGACGTGATCCGCGATCTCGGCGACCGCTATGCCGGCATCACCGCCCATTCGCCGCGCCCGTGCGTGATCGAAGGTGCGGCGCTCGCGCGCGAGGCCAAGGCCGACCTGATCGTGGCAGTGGGCGGCGGCTCGGCGATCGACGCCACCAAGGTCATGCTGATCGCACTCTGGCAAAATGCGACCCGGATCGAGGATCTCGACCTCTATCGTGCCGGCAAGCCCAAGGAAGGGGCAGCGCCCCCGGCGGAGGCGATCAGGCCGCCGGCCGATGCGATCCGTATGCTGGCCGTGCCGACCACGTTGTCGGCCGCCGAGTTCAACGCCTTCGCCGGCATCACCGATCCGCGCTACGGCATAAAAGAGAGCTTCGGCCATCGCCTCGTCGTGCCGCGCGTCATCGTGCTCGATCCCGGCGCAACGCTGGCTACACCGATGGATCTCATGCTCTCGACCGGCCTCAAGGCGGTCGACCATGCCGTCGAGCGGCTGTGCTCGCAGCAGGCCAACCCTTTCGCCATCGGCACCTCGACCGAGGCGCTGCGGCTGCTGTCGCGCGCGCTGCCCGGCCACAAGGCCAAGCCCGAGGACATGGAAACGCGGCTCAACCTGCAGTTCGGCATGTGGCTGTCGATCGGCGCCGGCACCTCCGGCGTCGGTGTCGGCGCCAGCCACGGCATCGGCCATGTGCTGGGCGCCGCCTGCGGCGTGCCGCACGGCCACACCTCTTGCGTGATGCTGCCGTCGGTGCTGCGCTGGAACCTGCCGGTCAATGCCGAGCGCCAGAAGCGGGTCAGCGAGGCCTTCGGCAAGCCGGACGTCGCCGCCGCCGATCTCGTGGCCGGCCTGGTGAAATCGCTCGGCCTGCCGGGACGCCTGGCCGAGGTGGACGTGGCCAAGGACCGCTTCCGCGAGATCGCCGAGAAGTCGATGCACGATCGCGCCGTGCTCAATAACCCGCGCCCGATCAAGGGGCCGGCCGAGGTCATGGAGATTCTCGAACTGGCGGCCTAGTTGGGAATTGATTTGGGTCCCAAACGATATAGTCTAGAGTCAGTCTAGAGTAGCGACTCGTTCGCAAAAGCAAAAAAAGAACCGGGAAACGCCAACAAGAGGGGACTCGCCATGAAGCGACTGACACTGGGCGCGCTCGCGGCACTGGCCGCGGCGGCGCTCGCCACGGCGCCGGCCATGGCACAGGACAAGATCAAGGTCGGCTACGCCATTTCCAAGACCGGCCCCAACGCCGGTGGCGCCACCATCACCCAGATCCCGAACTACGAGATGTGGGTCAAGGATGTGAACGCCAAGGGCGGCCTCATGATCGGCGGCAAGCGCGTGCCGATCGAGGTGATCGAATACGACGACCGCTCCAATTCCGAGGAGGCCGTGCGCGCCGTCGAGCGCCTGGTGACCCAGGACAAGGTCGACCTGCTGTTCCCGCCGTGGGGCACCGGCCTCAACCTCGCGGTCGGCCCGGTGTTCAACAAGTACGGCTATCCGCAGCTCGCCTTCAGCGCCGTCACGGATCGCGCCCCCGATCTCGTCAAGCGCTGGCCCAACAGCTTCTGGATGCTCGGCACCAGCACGCAATATGTCGACTCGTTGGTCGGTCTGCTGAAGAAGCTGCGCGACGAGAAGAAGATCGGCGACTCGATCGCCATGATCTCGATCGCCGATGGCTTCGGCATCGACCTCTCGCAGGCCGCCCGCAAGGGGTTCACCGATGCCGGCTTCAAGCTCGCCTACGACAAGAGCTATCCCATCGGCACCCAGGATCTCTCGCCGCTGATCGGCGAGGCGTCGCGCTCCGGGGCCGACACGTTCGTGGCCTTCAGCTACCCGCCCGACACGATGGCGCTCACCGAGCAGTCCAAGGTCGCATCCTACGCACCCAAGGTGATGTTCCTTGGCGTCGGCGTCGGCTTTCCGATGTATGCGCAGCGCTTCGGCGCCAACGTCGAGGGCATCATGTCGCTGGGCGGCTGGTCCAAGGACAATGCCTCGACCCTGGCCTACGCCAAGAAGCACGAGGAAATGTTCAAGCGCGGACCCGACCGCTGGGGCAGCCAGGTCGGCTACTCCTCGCTCCAGATGCTCGAGCAGGCGATCGAGCGCGTGGGCAAGATCGACCGCGCCGCCATCATCAAGGAGCTGCAGACCGGGACCTTCGACACCGTGCTGGGCAAGGTAAAGATGGTCGACAACATGATGAAGGACAATTTCTGGCTGATCGGTCAGTGGCAGGACGGCTTCTTCGTGGGCGTGGCACCTCAGCGCGCCGGCGTCGGCACGGTCGTGGTGCCCAAGCCGGCCTGGAAGCCCTAGGCGTTGGATGAGCGCGCGCCCTGGCGCGCTCTCTTTTTGAGGTAGTGCGATGTTGCTCGAAGTGACGCTACAGGGCGTGACGCTGGGCGGCATGTATGCGCTGGTCGCCATGGGGCTGACGCTGCAGTACGGCGTCGCCCGCATCATGAACCTTTCCTACGGCGAGCTGCTGATCGCCGCCGCCTTCGCCGCCTTCTGGTTCTATTCCGGCCTGGCGCTCAATCCGCTGCTTGGCCTGATCGTCGTGCCGCCGCTGGCCTTTGTCGCCAGCTACGCCGTCTACCGCTACCTGCTGCAGCCGCTGGTGCGCCGCGCCAAGTCGCGCGACCAGCTCGAGGTCGACAGCATCCTGGCCACCTTCGGGCTGCTGTTCGTGATCCAGGGCGTCATGCTGGCGCTGTTCGGCGGCGCCTATTACAGCTACTCGTTCCTCTCCGTACCGCTGCAGTTCGCCGGCGCTACGGTGGCCGCCAACCGCCTGCTGGCGCTGGTGCTGGCGGTCGTGATCGGCCTTGGTCTCTATCTCGGCCTGACCCGCACCCGGCTCGGCATCGCCGTTCGCGCCGTTGCCGTCGATCCGGTGGCGGCCCAGCTTGTCGCCATCGACGTGCGGACCGCCTCGGCGCTTGCGTTTGCGATGGGCGGCGCGCTGGTGGCGGCGGCCGGCGTGCTGGTCTCGATGTTCCTGACCTTCAACGCCAATCTCGGCGTCGTCTTCACCCTGAAGGCGCTGATCGTCGTCATCATGGGTGGCGTCGGCAATCTCCTGGGCGCGCTGATCGCCGGTTTGATTCTGGGCCTGACCGAGACCTATGTCGCCACCTTCATCGACCCCGGCCTGACCCTGGCCGCGACCTACGCCATCTTCCTGATCGTGCTCCTGGTGCGGCCACAGGGCCTGCTCGGCAGGGCCAACCGGTGACGGCCCAGGACGCCCTCCGCGCGGCAGGCATCGCGGCGGCAGTCGCCGGCCTCGCCTCGGTGCCGCTGCTGCTGGGAGATTACGGCCTGTCGCTTGCCATCAACATCGTAAGCTACACCGTGCTGGCGACCGCCTGGAGCCTGTTCTCCGGCCCGACGCGCTATGTGTCCCTCGCTACGGTCGCCTTCTTCGGCATCGGTGCCTACACCACGGCGGTGTTTGCCGAGGCGCTCGCCTGGCCGTTGGTGCTGCTGATCGCCGCCGGCGTCGGCACCCTGGTGGCGGGCATCGTCGGCCTCTCGACGCTCCGGCTTTCCGGCGTCTATTTCGTCATCTTCACGCTGGGCCTGGCCGAGCTCGTGCGCCAGCTCGTCACCTGGTTCGAGGTCAACAAGACGCGGACGCTGGGCCGCTACGTCTTCACCGACATCACCGCCGCCCAGATCTACTGGCAGCTGCTGGCGCTGGCCGTGCTGGTCTTCGTGGCCGGATTCCTGATTAGCCGGTCGAGGTTCGGGCTGGCGTTGCGCGCCATCGGCGACGACGAGACCGTGGCGCGCCATTCGGGCATTGACGCGACCCGGGCCAAGGTAGCGCTATTCGTGCTGAGCACCGTGTTCATGACGCTGACCGGCGCGATCATGGCGCCGCGCTGGACCTACATCGACCCCGCCATCGCCTTCAATCCGGTGATCTCCTTCACCGTCCTGATCATGGCCCTGCTGGGCGGCGTCCATCGCCTCTACGGGCCGGTGATGGGTGTGGTGCCGCTGGCGCTGCTGTTCGAGTTCCTGCTGGCGCGCTTTCCCAACCATTTCAGCATCATGGTCGGGCTGGTCTTCATCCTCATCGTCTACGCCATCCCGCGCGGCATCGTGGGCCTGGTGGAACAGACGATCGAGCGTGGCGGGCGGCGGCGGGCATGAGCGGCCTGCTCGAAGTCGAGGGCCTGACGCGGCGCTTCGGCGGCCTGGTGGCCGTCGATGGTCTCAGCTTCTCCGTCGGCACCGGCGAGATCGTGGGCCTCCTGGGCCCCAACGGCTCGGGCAAGACCACGGTCCTCAACCTGCTGTCGGGCGCCTTGCGGCCGGATCTCGGCAGCATCGCGCTCCACGGCCAGGCCATCGCCGGCAAGCCGGCACATCGCATTGCCCGGTTGGGCGTGGCCCGTACCTTCCAGATCGTTCGCCCGCTGGCGTCGTTCACATGCCACGACAATGTCCTGACCGGCCTTGCGTTCGGCAAGGGTCGCGCCTGGGGCGCCGCCGCCCGCGCCGAGGCCGACACGCTGCTCGACCGGGTCGGGCTGGCACGCGCGCGCGACGCCTTGCCGGGGGAACTCACCTACATCGACCAGAAGCGGCTGGAACTCGCCCGCGCGCTGGCGCTGCAGCCGGATCTTCTGTTGCTCGACGAATGGCTGGCGGGGCTCAATCCTACGGAACTGGAGCAAGGTATCGCGCTCATCCAGTCGCTGCGCGGGCAGGGCATCACCATCCTGCTGGTCGAGCACGTCATGGACGCCATCCGCTCGCTCTGCGACCGCTGCCTGGTGATGAACACCGGCCGGCTGATCGCCTCCGGCCTGCCGGCCGATGTCCTGGCCGATCCCGAAGTGATCCGCGCCTATCTCGGGGACGACGAGGATGCTTGAAGTCGCGGGCCTCTCGGTGCGCTACGGCCAGCATCGCGCCGTCGATGATGTGGCGCTCACCGTGGCCGCGGGCGAGATCGTGGTCATCCTGGGCGCCAACGGCGCTGGAAAATCCTCGCTCCTGAAGGCCGTGGCCGGCCTGCTGCCGCCGGAGGGGCCGGCGCAGGTCACGCTGGCGGGCCGCCCGCTCGCCGGCCTGCCGGCCCATGCCATCGTCGAGGCGGGGCTGGCGCTGGTGCCCGAGGGGCGCGGGATCTTCGGCGAGTTGACGGTGCGGGAGAACCTGCTGCTGGGCGCCTTCGCGCGCCGGGCGCGGGCGGACGAGGACCGCAACCGTGCGCGCGTGCTGGCGCTCTTCCCGCGCCTGGCCGAGCGGCTGGAGCAGACGGCGCGCACCATGAGTGGCGGCGAGCAGCAGATGGTGGCGATCGGCCGTGCCCTGATGTCGGCGCCCGAGGTCTTGCTGCTCGACGAGCCCTCGCTCGGCCTGTCGCCGCTCCTCTGCGGTGAGTTGTTCCGCGCCTTTGGGCGAATCCGCGCCGACGGTATTTCGGTGCTGCTGGTCGAGCAGAACGCGAAGCGCAGCCTGGCCATCGCCGATCGCGGCTACCTGATCGAGAATGGTCGTATCGTCGGCACGGGCGCAGCGAGCGACCTGGCGCGCGATCCGGCGGTGCAACGCGCCTATCTCGGCGGCGCAAGGCGGGCATGATGGGCATCCTCGAGGGCAAGATTTGCGTCGTGACCGGCGCGGCCGGCAGCCTCGGCCTCGCCAGCGCCCGCCGCTTCGCCGAGGAGGGTGCCCGGGTCATGCTGGTCGATCGCGACCGCGCCGCGCTCGATGCCGCCGTGAAGTCGCTGCCCGAGGGGCGCGCCACGGCGATGCTGGCCGATGTCACCAATGCCCGGGAGACCGCAGCTTACGTGAATGCCACGGTCGCGCGTTGGGGGCCGATCGACGTGCTGTTCAGCAATGCCGGGATCAGCGGCGTCATCCGGCCGGTGACAGACTATCCCGAGGATGTGTTCGACGCGGTGATCGCGGTGAACCTCAAGGGCTCCTTCCTTGCCTGCAAGTACGGCCTGCCGGGCATGCGCGACGGCGGCAGCATCATCATGACTTCCAGCGTAGTGGGCGTGACCAGCGACCCCGGCATCGCGGCCTATGCCGCCTCCAAGCACGGGTTGATCGGGCTCATGCGCACGGTGGCCAAGGAAGCGGCGCCGCGGCGCGTCAGAGTCAACGCCGTGGCGCCGGGCCCGATCGACAACGACTTCCAGCGCACCGTCGAGAGCGGCCTCACGCAGGCGCTCGGCACCGACGCCGGCGAATTCCTCGACTCGGTGATCCCGCTCGGCCGTCACGCCACGCCCGAGGAAGTGGCCGAATCGGTGCTGTTCCTCGCCTCGGACCGCAGTGCCTTCACCACCGGAAGCGTGTTGATGGCCGATGGCGGCATGCACGTCTGAACAATAAGCAACAGGAGGATGGGATGGAGTTCTGGCGCGACCTGAAGCCGATCGAGAAGGTCTTTCAACCCGATGCCCTGCCGGAGGTCTATACCGCCAACGCGGCGACCGACGACGAGCGCTATTACGTGCCCTTCACCGAGACCGTGTCGTCGCGACCGCTCTGGATCTCGCCCAGCCAGAACAAGTGGTGCGACATCCTGATGGCCAAGAGCGCCGGCCTGGTGAACCGCCACTATCACCCGCACGAGGTCTTCGCCTACACGATCTCGGGCAAATGGGGCTATCTCGAGCATGGTTGGACCGCGACGGCCGGCGACTTCATCTACGAGACCCCGGGCGAGGCCCATACGCTGGTCGCCTACGACCATCCCGATCCCATGAAGGTCTTCTTCATCGTGACCGGGCCGCTGGTCTGGCTCGACGAGAAGGGCGAGCCCGCGGGCTATTTCGACGTCCACCAGTACATCGCGCTCTGCAAGGCCCACTATGACAAGGTTGGCCTCGGCGCCGCTGCCATCGACAAGCTCTACCGCTGACGGCGGTTTAGTCGGGCAAACATGAGGTCTTCTCATGAGATGACGGGCCTTGAACGCGCTATGCCGGGCACGATGTAAACAGGGTAACTACCAGTTACGGGTGCGATCATGTCGAACGTCCGACCTTTCGAACCGACCATCGTGAAACCGCCGCCCTTGGCCTCCTGGGTCGAGGCGCCGGTCCAGTATCTCGCCGACCTCAGCATCAAGCCGGTGACCTACAATCCACCGAACGGCACCGGCGTGCCGCGCCGGATCGGCAACTACCGCGACTTTCCCGTCCGCATCCACGACGCGCGGCCGATCGTCCGCGACCTCTCGCTCGACCACCAGGCGTTCATCCTTACGCACCACGACACCGCCGTGCGCGACTTCTACGACAAGGAAGAGGTGCGGACCGCCTACGAGCCCGAGGTCGAGGCATTGATCAAGCGCGAGACCGGCGCCGCGAAGGTCGTGGTGTTCGACCATACCGTGCGAACCGCCGACCGCGCCGTCGAACGCGGCCTGCGGGCGCCGGTGCGCAGCGTGCACAACGACTATACCGAAAAGTCAGGTCCGCAGCGCGTGCGCGACCTGCTGTTGCCCGAGGAAGCCGAGGTCCGGCTCAAGAAGCGCTTCGCCGAGTACAATGTGTGGCGCAACATTGCCGAGGAGCCGATCGAGATGGCGCCGCTTGGTTTCGTCGATGCCGAAAGCATCGCGCCGCGCGACCTTGCCGTCTGCGATCTCATCTATGCCGACCGCACCGGCGAGATCTACATCGGCGTCCAGAACGCCGACCATCGCTGGTATTATTTCCCCAGGATGACGCGGGACGAGGCGATCCTGATCAAGTGCTACGACTCGATGAAGGATGGCCGGGCGCGCTTCTCGCTGCACTCGGCCTTCGACGATCCGACCTCGCCCAGCAATCCGAAGCCGCGCCAGAGCATCGAGACCCGGGCGTTTGCGTTCTTTGATTAGAGACTAGGCGCGCGCGATCGTCTCGAGGTGCTCGGCCAGTTCCTCGGGATTGCTGAAGAAGGGCGAGTGGCCGCATTCCATCGTCAGGACCTTGCACGGCGTCATCTTGACCATCGTCCGCTGCAGGTTGATGCGGATGGCATTGTCGTGCGTGCACTCGATGTACCAGCGCGGCACCGAGCCGAAGCGATCCTCGGTCAGCGTCACCGGCGTCGTCGAGATGGAGAGCGGCTGTGGGCGCAGGCGCTCCATGGCGCGGTAGCGGTCTTCCGGCGAGACGTCGGCGTAGAACAGCGTTGGCAACTTGTCGCGGGCGAAGCTGTAGGTCAGCCCGTCCGGGCTGACCTGTCGAGACAGGCGGAACATGGCGTCGGGCTCGAGGCCGGTCATATCCTTGCCGCACTTGCCGGAAGTCGGCAGCAGGGCACAGAGATAGACCAGCGCCTTGAGCTTGCGCCGGCGCGCCTCGGCGAGTTGGCTGATGGTAATGCCGCCCAGCGAATGGCCGACCAGCACCACCGGCTCGTCGATCTTGTCGAGCAGGCGCGACAGTTTCTCGACATTGTCGGCCAGCGTGACGTTGGCGGGTGGCGTCGAATCCTTGCCGAGACCCGGCAAGTCGGGTGCGCAAGCCTTGTGACCATTCGCCTCGAGCAGCGGCACGACCTTTTCCCAGGACCAACCGCCCGTGCACGCGCCATGCACCAGCATGAACGTCGCCATGATCGCGGCTAGCCCCGGCCGACGACGGTGCGCGCACCCGCGGCGGGCACGAAGAAGTCGGGGATGAGCGATGTGCCGGGCGAGACGGCATACTGGTCGAAATCGGTGACGCCCTCGGCCGTCAGCACCTCATCGTCGATGAAGAAGTTGCCGGTGGTCTGACGCGCCGGCCGATTGAAGATGGCGTAGGCGGCATCGGCCATGATCTCGGGCTTGCGGCAGCGCTTCATCGCCTCGTCGCCGCCCAGCACGTTCTGAATGGCGGCGGTGGCGATGGCGGTGCGCGGCCACAGGCAATTGAAGGCGATGCCCCCCTTGCCTTGACCTTGGTCGTTGAATTCCGCCGCCATCGCCCAGGCGTAGACCGACATCGAATACTTGGCGAGCGTGTAGGCCGGATGGTTGGCGAACCATTTGACGTCGAAATCGAGCGGCGGCGAGAGGTTCAGCACATGTGGGTTGGCGGCCTTCATGAGATGCGGGATGCACTTCTGCGAGACCAGGTAGGTGCCGCGACCGTTGATCTGGTGCATCAGGTCGTAGCGCTTCATCGGCGTGGCGAGCGTGCCGGTGAGGCTGATGGCGCTGGCGTTGTTCACCAGGATATCGATGCCGCCGAACTTCGCCACGGTCTCGGCGACGGCGGTGTCGACGCTCTGCTCGTCGCGGATATCGCAGGCCATTGGCAGCGCCTTGCCGCCGGCCTTTTCGATTTCCTCGGCGGCAGTGAAGATCGTGCCGGCGAGGCGCGGGTCGGGCTTCACCGTCTTGGCGGCAATGGTGACGTTGGCGCCGTCGCGCGCGGCGCGCAGCGCAATGGCAAGGCCGATGCCGCGGCTGGCGCCGGTGATGAACAGTGTTTTGTTAGCCAGGCTCATGACGTCCCCAAGAATTCCTCGGGCTCTATAGCCGGGTGTGAGAGGGGCGACTAGTCTCGGCAGCATGCAAGGGAGGCATGCATGGATCCGTGTTTCCAGACCGCCGCCGGCCTTGGACGCGCCATACGAAACGGGAAGCTGAGCTCGGTCGAAGCGACCGAGGCGCACCTGCAGCGGATTGCCCGGGTCAATGGCCCATTGAACGCGCTGGTGGTGATCGATCGCGCGGGGGCCATGAAGGCCGCCCGGGCGGCCGATCGTGCCCGTGGCCGCAAGGGCACCAGCCTGGGGCCGCTGCACGGCGTGCCCATCACCATCAAGGAGGCCTTCGACGTGACGGGGTTGGGCACCACGTCCAGCCATCCGCCGCTCAAGGACAATGTCGCCCGATCCGACGCCAGCCTGGTCGCGCGGCTGCGGGCCGCTGGCGCGGTCATCCTCGGCAAGACCAATGTGCCCGAACTCTGCATGGATTTTCAGACCGAGAGCCCGCTGTTCGGCAAGACCAGGAATGCCTGGGATGAACGCCGCACGGCAGGCGGCTCGACCGGTGGCGGCGGCGTCGCGGTGGCCGCGCGCCTGTCGCCTCTGGAACTGGGCAGCGACATCGGCGGCTCGGTGCGCAATCCCGCCCACTACAACGGCATCTTTTCCCTGAAGCCCAGCGAATGGCGGGTTCCTGGCCGCGGCC
>JBQTJT010000076.1:0-54187 GCA_052386855.1 Reyranella sp. | reverse complement strand
TCGGCCAACTGGGCCAGATCACCAACTTCAGCCGCGACTGGATCACGGTGAAGTTCAACATGCGCTTCGCCGGCGGCACCGACATCGAGAAGCTGCGCAAGGCCGCCAAGAAGATCGGCACCGACATCGCCGAGATGCCGGCCTTCAAGGCCGACCTCCTGGCGCCGTTCAAGATGCAAGGCGTGGCCGACGTCGCCGAGAACGCCCTGCTGGTCCGCTTCAAGTTCACCGCCCGACCCGGCAACCCCGCCGCCATCCAGCGCGAGGCGGTGAAGCGCATGTTCAACACCTTCCCCGGCATGGGCATCGAGTTCGCCCGAGAAGGCGCAGCCGTGGTGGTGAACACCGGTGGCACGACGATGGAGCCGGCCTCGGCCGCCTCCGGTCAGGCCGAGACCACACCGCCGCCAGCTGCGCCGGCCAAGGCAGCCGCCGAGTAGACGCGCTTTAGGAAAACTGCCGGCCCGCACGACATGGACTAGGGGCAACACGGCGCCGCCGCCGTGCTACTGTGCGCGCCGACATAATCGGAGGGCAGTGGCAGATGAGCGTGCGTGCGGGACGTGAGTTCCTGGCGATCCCGGGGCCGACGACGGTGCCGGACGAAGTGCTGCGGGCGATGCATCGCCCGGCGGTGGATATCTATTCCGGCCCGCTGCTGGCGCTGACCGACAGCCTGCTGAGCGACGTCGCCCGTGTGTTCAACACCAAGGGTCACGCCTACATCTACATCGCCAACGGCCATGGCGCCTGGGAAGCCACGCTCACCAACGTGCTCAGCAAGGGCGACAAGATCCTGGTGCTGGAGAGCGGCCGCTTCGCGATCGGCTGGGGCGACAACGCCCGCCGCATGGGCGTCGAGGTCGAGGTGCTGAAGGGCGGCATGCGCCGCGCCGTGCGGCCGTCCGAAGTCGAGGCGCGCCTCAAGGCCGACAAGGACGGTTCCATCAAGGCCGTGCTGGTGGCGCAGATCGATACCGCCTCGGGCGTGGTGAACGACATCGAGGCGATCGGCAAGGCGATGCGTGCGGCCAAGCACGACGCGCTGCTGATGGTCGACGCGGTGGCCTCGCTCGGCTGCATGCCGTTCGCGATGGATGCCTGGGGTGTCGACGTGGCGATGTCGGGCTCGCAGAAGGGCATGATGACGCCGCCGGGCCTGGGCTTCGTCGTGGCCAGCGACCGCGCGCGCGAGGTGCACAAGAAGGCGGAACTGCGCACGCCCTACTGGGACTGGACCGAGCGCGAAGGCCCGCTGCACTACCAGAAATATGCCGGCACGCCGCCGGAGCACCTGCTGTTCGGCCTGCGGCAGGCGCTCGACATGCTGTTCGAGGAAGGCCTCGACAATGTGCATCGCCGTCACCGGCTGCTGGCCGAGGCGGTGCGCCGTGCCGTCGGCGTGTGGTCGGAAGGCCAGGCGATCGGCTTCAACATCATCGAGCCCGAGGAGCGTTCCGACTCGGTCACCTGCGTGACGACCAATGGCCACGACCCGGAGGCGCTGCGCGCCTACTGTAACCAGAAATGCGGCGTGATCCTGGGGCACGGCATCGGCGATCTCTCCGGCAAGGCTTTTCGCGTGGCACATATGGGTCACGTCAACGCGCCAATGGTGCTGGGCACGCTCAGCGTGATCGAGATGAGCCTCAATGCGCTCAACATCCCGCACGGCAAGGGCGGCGCGCAGGCCGCCATCGACTGGCTGGGCGAGCAGGTGAAGGCTTAAGCCCGACCAACGACCGGTACCGAAACGAAAAGAGCGCCTTCGCGGAGGCGCTCTTTCCAATTCAAGGTCTCAAGTCCTCAGTCAGCGACGCCACCAGCCGCGCTTGGGCTTCTCCGGCGGAACGTCGGCCACCGGGATCACCGGAATGACGGGCGCCGGCGGCGGCTCGGCTGCCTGCATCACGACCGGCGCAGGCGCCGGTGGCGGGACGTAGACGGGTTCCGACGGCGGCGGAGGCGGCGGCGCGGCCTCGGCGTTCACCGGCGGACCGGGATCGTAGGGCGCATGCTCCTGTGGCGCCGAAGGCTGCGCATCGGAAGCGAACTCCTCCGACGTGTAGTCGGGCTCGCGCGGCGCGTGCTCGCCATTGGGCTCGCCTTCACCAGGCTCGCGCCGCCGGCGGCGGCCACCGCGGCGTCCACGGCGGCGGCGTCGATCGCCATCGCCTTCACCGCGATCGCCAGCGGGACGGTCTCCAGCGGAACGACGCTCGCCGCCGGCGCGAACTTCGCCTTCGGCCACATCGCCATCCTGGTCGTCACGCGGCGCATGGTCGTGGCCGTTTTCGGCCGAACCATTCGAAGCGCGGTCGTCGGCGGGGAATTCCTCGCCGGCAGCCCGGGGAGGCCGGTCGCCATTTTCGCCTTCGGGGCGGTCGCCCCGACGACGACGACGGCGGCGGCGGCGGCCACGATCGCGGGCTTCGCCTTCCTCGCCCTCGGCGCGGCGTTCGCCGCGCTCGGCCGGCTCGCCGGCTTCGCCCACTTCACGATCATCGGCATCGTCGGGCTCGTCGCCAAGGGGCAACTCGCGCGCGACCTCGTCGTAGTTGGCGCGGGCCAGTTCCTGGGCCGGACGGTCGCGGTCCTCGCGGCGCGTCCGGACGCGCTCGATCTCGCAATCGGCCGCGTTCAGTTCGTCGTCGGACTCGACCGACACCGTGAAGCTGTAGCGCTTCTCAATCTCGGAGAGGGTGTGGCGCTTGGTGTTGAGCAGGTAGAGCGCCACCTTCGGCGGTACGCTGACCAGGATCTCGGTCGCGCGGCGGCGGACGCCTTCCTCCTCGATGGCCCTGAGCGCATGAAGCGACGCGGACTCGATGGAGCGGATGCGGCCGATGCCGGCGCAATGCGGGCAGAGCTCGGTCGAATGCTCGAGCAGGCTGGGCCGCAGGCGCTGACGCGACATTTCGAGCAGGCCGAACGCGCTGATGCGTCCGATCTGGATGCGGGCGCGATCGGTGCGCATCGCGTCCTTGACCTTGTGCTCGACCTGTCGCTGGTGCCGCGTCTCCTCCATGTCGATGAAGTCGATCACGATCAGGCCGGCGAGGTCGCGCAGGCGGACCTGGCGGGCGATCTCCTCGGCCGCCTCGATGTTGGTGCGCAGCGCTGTCTCCTCGATGTTTCGTTCCTTGGTCGAACGGCCCGAGTTGACGTCGATGGCGACCAGCGCCTCGGTCGGATTGATGACGATGTAGCCGCCGCTGCGCAGCTGCACGGTCGGCGAGTGCATGGCGTCGAACTGCGCTTCCACCTGGTAGCGGTGGAAGAGCGGGATCTGCTCCTTGTAGAGTTCGACCTTGTTGGCCTGGTGCGGCACGAGCTGGCGCATGAAGCCGCTGGCGGCCTCGAAGCCCGCTTCACCCTCGACCAGCACCTGGGCGATGTCGGTGTCGTAGACGTCGCGCAGCGAGCGCTTGATGAGGTCGCCTTCCTCGTAGATCAGGGCCGGCGCCGTCGAGCGCATCGTGAGTTCGCGGATCGAATCCCAGAGTCGCGAGAGATATTCGTAGTCGCGCTTGATATCGATGTTGCTGCGCTCAAGGCCTGCAGTGCGCAGGATCACGCCCATGCCCTGCGGCACGTCGAGCTCGCCCAGCATCTCCTTCATCCGCTTGCGGTCGGCGGGGTTGGAGATCTTGCGCGAAATGCCGCCGCCACGACCGGCGTTGGGCATCAGCACGCAGTAGCGGCCAGCCAGCGACAGGTAGGTAGTGAGGGCGGCGCCCTTGTTGCCGCGCTCTTCCTTGACGACCTGGACCAGCAGGATTTGCCGGCGCTTGATCACTTCCTGGATCTTGTAGTGACGGATCGGGTTGCGGCGGCGGCGCTCGCGCGTCTCGCGCTCCTCGACGGCATCGTCGCCGCCCAGGGTTTCCACGACAACTTCCGGCTGCGGTGTCTCGGATGGATCGCCGGCGGGCTGCTCGCCTTCGGACATTTCGACCGGGGCGTCAGTTGCGACCGCAGCTTCGGTGCTTTCGACGGCGTCGAGGACTGGACCGTCGAGGCGTTCGCTGACGATCTCCGCAGCCTGGGCCTGCGGTTCGGGAGCAGGGGCCTCGGGGGCGGGCTCGATCGCAGCTTCGACCGGTGCCGGTTCGGAAACAGCCGCTTCGGACGCCTGGGCTTCCGCCGGGGCTTCCGAGGGGGGCTCGCTCACCGCCTCAGCGACGTGGCCGTTCTCTTCGGGCGCAGCGACTTCCTCGGCGGCCGGTTCCTCGCGACGCGACGCACGGGCGTCGTCGATGTCGGAGCGGTCGACGCGGCGGCGGCGGCGCGGCTCGTGATCGTCGTCGGCCTCGGCGTGAAGCCGCTGCTGTTCGGCGATCAGCCGTTCGCGGTCGGCAACCGGGATTTGATAGTAGTCGGGATGGATTTCGGAGAAGGCCAGGAAGCCGTGGCGGTTGCCGCCATACTCCACGAATGCCGCCTGCAGCGACGGTTCGATGCGAATGACCTTCGCGAGGTAGATGTTGCCCTTGAGGGGCTTGCGGGTGGAAGTTTCGAAATCGAACTCTTCAAGTCGTGTTCCATCGACGACGACCACCCGAGTTTCTTCGGGGTGGCTCGCATCAATGAGCATGCGCCTAGCCATGGGCTCGCTCCCGAGGCGTTCGGTCCCAGCCGGCGCGAGCGACCAGCGGCCAAGCCGCCTCTCTGGCGCGAGGGGGACGGAGCGCCATCGACCCGTCGAACGGCCAAACAGGGCCAAGACGGGGAAGCATCGCGCCGCCGGACCACAACTGGGTCCTGCCAACCTCGGTGTTCCTGATAGTCACCGCCTGTCTAACAATCCTTTGGCGAACCCGCCGCGTCCGTTCTTGCACTGCAAAAAGGGGCGCCAGCGCTGGCCCGGCTGGGGATTGCCGTCGGAGCGCTGTCCCACAGGGGGCGCTTCGAACGACGGCGACTGCTCGCGAGACGCAACATACGGGGTTCCCTTGGGGCCGACAATCAAAAGATTGAGAAAGATGAATAATGTTCTTTAACTTGTTGATAAGACTTGAAATTATCAATGAACTTAGGTATTCAGATTAAGATATCGCAAAAATAATAAACTCCCTCTGACATTAAAGTGGCGTTTGCCATGCCTACTCTCCACCGCCGCCATCTGCTTGCCGCCTTGTCCGGTCTGACCGCCCTTGGCTTGGGCGGCGTCGACGCCTGGGCCAAGAGGCCGGCCCCAAAATCGGTCAAGAAGCCCACGCCGCTGCCGCGGCCCAAGCTGGTCTTCCTCGATCCCGGCCATGGCGGCAGGGATCCAGGGGCGCAGGGCGTTCGCGGTACTCAGGAGAAAGCCGTCGTCATGGCCATCGCCCGCGAGCTTCAGCGTGAATTGCTGGCGGGAAACCGCTATCGCGTGCTGCTGACGCGCAACACCGACAACTACGTGGCGCTCCGCGAGCGGGTGGCCCGGGCGCAGGAAGCCAAGGCCGACCTGTTCCTGTCCCTGCACGCCGATGCCTGCGACAATCCCGATGTCCGCGGCGCCTCGGTCTACACCCTGTCGGAGCAGGCGAGCGACCGCGAGGCCGCCGCCCTTGCCGCCCGCGAGAACCGTGCCGATGCCGTGGTCTCGGGCATGAAGCTCGCGGACAAGGACGACAATGTCGCGCGCACCCTTGTCGCCATGAGCCAACGCGGGACGGTGAACGATTCGCGCCGTTTGGCCGACACCATCGTGCAGAGTTTCAGTCGCAACGGCATCAACCTGCTGCCGCGGACCCACCGGCAGGCGGGCTTCGCTGTGCTCACCTCGCCCGACATTCCGGCGGCCCTGGTCGAGCTGGGCTATCTTTCCAATCGCCAGGACGAGAAGCTCCTGACGGTCCGCCAGCACCAGATCGCCCTGGCGAAGGCGCTCAGGGGCTCGGTTGATGCCCATTTTGCGGCGGGCGGCGCCACAAGAAAGGCATAAGTCGCGGTCATTCTCGCCGTTGCTGCCTCGAAAGGCGCCGCGTAGAAGATGACCGTGCTCAATCTGTTCAAAATCTTGCTGGCCTTCGCCACGGCCGCGCTGATCGTGGGGACGGGGACCGTGGCGGGCCTGTTCTGGCATTTCAGCCATGGGCTGCCCGACCATAAGCAGCTTGCCGACTACCAGCCGGCGACCGTGTCGCGTCTCTATGCCGCCGATGGCCGGCTGCTGGCGGAGTACGCCCGGGAGAAGCGGGTGTTCGTGCCGGTCGCGGCTATGCCCAAGCGCGTGGTCGAGGCCTTCGTCGCGGCCGAGGACCAGCGCTTCTTCACCCATCCCGGCATCGACTTCATCGGCGTCGTGCGCGCCGTGATTTCCAACATCACCAATCCTGGCAAGCGGCCGGAAGGCGCCTCGGGTCTGACCCAGCAGGTCGCCAAGAACTTCCTGCTGACCAATCAGGCGACGCTGGCACGCAAGATCCGTGAGGCGATCCTGGCCTTCCGCATCGAGGAGACCTACTCCAAGGAGCGCATCCTCGAACTCTATCTCAACGAAATTTACCTCGGCTCGGGCAACTACGGCGTGGCCCAGGCGGCGATCAACTACTTCGATAAGTCGCTGGACGAACTCACCCTGTCCGAGACCGCCTACCTCGCGGCCCTGCCCAAGGCGCCCAACCGCTATCACATCGTGCGCAACGAAAAGGAAGCGTACGCCCGGCGCGAGTATGTGCTGACCCGCATGCAGGAGGACGGCTACATCACGGCCGCCGAAGCCGAGAAGGCGCGCGCCGAGAAGCTGCAGCTCCGGCGCCGCAGCGCCACCGAGACGACGACGGCCGACTTCTTCGCCGAGGAAGTACGGCGCAACCTGATGGCGGCCTATGGCGAGAAGGGCCTCTACGAGGGCGGCCTCACCGTCAGCACGACGCTCGATCCGGCCTATCAGCTGGCTGCCGACACGGCGCTGCGCGACGGGCTGATCGCCTACGACCGCCGCCACGGCTGGCGCGGGCCCTATGCCAAGATTCCCGACATGAGCGTGTGGGAGGAGGAGTTCGCCCGCATCGCCCAGCGCCGTCCGCTGTTCGGGCCGCCCGCATGGCAGCTCGCGGTCGTCAACAAGGTCGACGCCCAGTCGGTGCAGATCGTCGGACTGCCGGGTGGCGAAGGCCACAACGAGGGCACGATCCCGTTCGCCGAGATGACTTGGGCGCGGCCGACGCTGGCCGACCAGCGCGTCGGCAATCCGCCGCGGGCGCCGCGCGACGTGGTGAGCGTGGGCGACGTCGTCGTCGTCGAGAAGATAGAGAAGCCCGCAGGAGCGGCGGCCAACGCCAAGCCCTATCCGCCCAGGACCTACGCGCTGCGCCAGGTGCCCAACGTCGAGGGTGGCGTGGTTGTCATGGACACCCAGACCGGGCGCGTGCTCGCCATGTCGGGCGGCTGGGCCTACGGCCGCAGCCAGTTCAACCGCGCCGTCCAGGCCGCGCGCCAGCCGGGTTCGGCCTTCAAGCCCTTCGTCTACCTGGCGGCAATGGACGCGGGCTTCAGCCCGGCCAGCGTCGTGCTCGATGCGCCGTTCAGCTACGACCCCGGCCACGGCCAGCCGATCTGGACGCCGAAGAACTACGGCGGCGACTTCCTCGGGCCGACCACGGTCCGCCGCGGCCTGGAGATGTCGCGCAATCTGATGACGGTGCGCATGGCCCAGCAGATCGGCATGAAGCGGGTCGTCGATGTCGCCAAGGAATTTGGCGTTACCGACGGCATGGGTGCCTACCTGCCGATGTCGCTGGGTGCCGGCGAGACGACCCTGCTGCGCATGACCATGGCCTACGCCATGCTGGCCAACGGCGCGCTCGAGATCACGCCGAGCCTCGTCGACCGCGTGCAGGACCGCAACGGCAAGACCGTCTATCGCCATGAGCCGCGCGCCTGCAAGGGCTGCGGCGAGGCCGTGGCCGGGGCCAAGCCGGCACCACCCGAGCTGATCGACTCGCGCAAGCCCTTCCACGATCCGGCGGCGGTCTACCAGGTCGTGAGCATGATGCAGGGCGTGACGGTGCGTGGCACCGCCGGCAGGCTTGCAGCACTCGGCCGGCCGATCGCCGGAAAGACCGGCACGACCAACGATGCGCGCGACAACTGGTTCCTGGGTTCGACGCCCGACATCACCATCGGCGTCTATATCGGCTTCGATGAGCCGCGGAACCTCGGCGCCCAGGAGACCGGTGGCGGCAATGCCGCGCCCATCTTCGAGCAGATCGCCAAGGAGATCTTCAAGGGCAAGGCGCCGACGCCGTTCCGCATTCCGCCGGGCCTGCGCATGGTGCGCTTCACCTACGAGGGCGGCACGATCGACGAGGTCTTCCGGCCCGGCACCGAGCCCGGCTCCGACGGCTTCATGGTGACTCCGCTTGACGGCTCCGCCCCATATTCCGGTATAGACCCCGGCGGCCCGCTTCAGGCGGGCGGCGCCCGGCGCCCCGGCCTGACGGGGACCGGCGAGACGTACTAGGTTCTTCCGCGCGCCTGCGCCGGAAGACATTTGCCGTCCCCCGCTTGCGGGGGAAGGTGGCGCGGAGCGTCGGAAGGGGGCCGTCGTGCACGTCGGTGCGCTGACCCCCTCCGTCCGCTGCGCGGACACCTCCCCCGAAGACGGGGGAGGGAAGAGATGGACGGAGTCGAGATGCGCGCTGAAGCCCAGTCGATGGTGAAGGAAATCGAGGAGTCGGTGGAGCTCCTGAGTAGGCGTCTTTGACTACGACCGGGCGGTCGTACGTCTAGACGAGCTGAATGCGCGCGCCGAGGATTCGGCGCTGTGGAACGATCCCAAGCAGGCCCAGGCCGTGATGAAGGAGCGCACGCGGCTCGAGACCGCGATCGCCACCATCAAGCGGCTACGTGCCGCCATCGACGACAATGTCGGGCTGATCGAGATGGCCGAGTCCGAGAAGGACGAGGCCATGATCGCCGATGCCGAGCGGGCGCTGGGCGAAGCGCGCAACGAGGCCGCCAAGGCGCGGCTCGAGACGCTGCTGTCGGGCGAGGCCGATGGCAACAATGCCTATATCGAGATCAATGCCGGCGCCGGCGGCACGGAAGCCCAGGACTGGGCCGAGATGCTGGCGCGCATGTACACGCGCTGGGCCGAGCGCCGCGGCTTCAAGGTGAGCTGGCTCGAAGAGAGCGCCGGTGAAGAGGCCGGCATCAAGTCGTGCGCCTACAAGGTCGAGGGACCGAACGCCTACGGCTGGCTGAAGACCGAGTCGGGCGTGCATCGCCTCGTGCGCATCTCGCCGTTCGACGGCAATGCGCGGCGCCAGACCAGCTTCGCCTCGGTCTGGGTCTATCCCGAGGTCGACGATGACATCGAGATCGAGCTTCTGGACAAGGACCTGCGCGTCGACACCTACCGCGCCTCGGGTTCGGGTGGCCAGCACGTCAACAAGACCGACTCGGCTGTCCGCATCACGCATATCCCCTCGGGCATCGCCGTCGCCGTGCAGCAGGAACGCTCGCAGCACCAGAACCGCGCCAAGGCGCTGCAGATGCTGAAGGCGCGCCTCTACGAGGTCGAGTTGCAGAAGCGCGAGGCCGAGCGGATGGAGATCGAGGCCAACAAGACCGACATCGGTTGGGGCCACCAGATCCGCTCCTACGTGCTGCAGCCCTACCAGATGGTGAAGGACCTGCGCACCAACGTGGAGCGCTCCGATCCGCAGAAGGTGCTCGACGGCGACCTCGACGAGTTCATGGCGGCGTCGCTCGCGGCGCGCGTGGGTGAAGGCAAGGACAAGGAAGCGGCCTGATGCTGCGTCTGGTCGCGAGGGTCTTCGCGTTTGGACTGGCCGGCATGATCGTGGTGCCGGTGGCGATGTTCTTCATCGTTCTGACGGCCGCGCATATCTTCGATCCCCGTTGCGGCACGCCGGGCGACTCGGGCGGCTGCGAGATGGGGGCGGCGGGTCTCGCTATTTTCTCGATGCTTCCCGGCCTCGCCATCGGCGTCGCGTTCGCCCTCATCCAGGGTTACAGGAACCGGGCCAAGTGACCGCCGACGCGTTCGACAAGCTTCGGACGCGCATCCGGGGTCTTCGCGCCAAGACCATCGACAACGGCTGCACCGAGGGCGAAGCGCTGGCGGCGGCGGAGAAAGTGGCGGAGCTGCTCGATCGCCACGACCTGTCGCTGACCGACATCGAGATCCGCGAGGCGCCCTGCGAGCGGCGCGAATACGAGACCCATCGCAAGAAGCGCATCCCGCTCGACGATTGCATCGGCGCGATCGCGGAGTTCTGCGATTGCCGCGTCTGGCGCGAGAAAGACCAGGACGGCGAGGGGCGCTACGTCTTCTTCGGCCTGCGCGCCGATGTCGAAGTGGCGCACTACCTCGCCGAAGTGATCGACACCGCCGTCCGCTCGGAACTCGGCCGCTACAAGACCTCCCCGGACTATCAGCGCTTCAAGCACCAGGAGCGACACCTGGCCAACGCCTCCTTCGCCCTGGGCATGGTCGCCTCCATCGCCGACAAGCTGATGGCAATGAAGGCGGGGCGGGACCAGGTGAACAACAACTCCGGGCGAGGCCTCGTCGTCCTCAAGGCGGCGGTGGTCGACACCGAACTGGAAAAACTCGACCTCAGGCTGCGGACCGTTCACCGGACCAGCCGGATGATCTCGCCCGTGGCCTACGACGCCGGCGGCGAAGCGGGCGAGTCGTTCGCGATCAAGCCCGCCGTCCGGGGGAATTGACCGCCGCTCGCGCCGAAGGTGTTTCCCTGCGCGCCGCGGTGAGGCCTATACTCCCGGCATGGTCGCAACGCCGCCGAACGCCGCGCAGTTCATGTCCGCCCTGCTGACGGCCGTGCACGAACTCACGGGAAAGAGGCCGCTGCCCACCTGGACGCATGTCGACAAGCTTCAGCGCAAGCTGGCGACGGCGAACACGGATGCCGTCGAGGCCGGGATCCGGCTGGCGGTCGGCAAGGGCTGGTTGCGCTCCGACGGCGATCCGGCCACCTCGGTCACGCTCACCGTCGAAGGCCTCAAGCTGCTGGGGCCGGGGCGCTAAACTTTTGCGATCCCCGTCGCGTGACCGCCCGCCGCTATGGTAGAATCGGCGCGTCTCTATCGCTTGTGGGGAAAGTTTATGACTCTTGTGAAATTCGGATGCGCGCTCGTTCTGGCGGCGGGATTCGGCCTCGCGGCCGCCCACGCGCAGCAGGCCAATTCCATCTCCGTCCAAGTGAGCGGGCTGCGCAATAACAACGGCGACGTGCGCTGCGGCCTCTACAACTCGGCCGCGACCTTCCCCAAGAGTGGTCAGGAATTCAAGGGCGTGGTGGCGCCGATCTCCGGTCAGCATGCGACCTGCACCTTCACCGATGTGGCCCCCGGCGTTTACGCCGTGGCGTTCTTCCACGCCGAGAAGGGCGAGACCAAGATGCGGACCGGCTTCTTCGGCCAGCCCGAGGAAGGCTACGGCTTCTCGCGCGATGCCAAGGGCAGCATGGGCCCGCCGGCCTTCAATGCCGCCGCCTATACCTATTCGGGCGGCGCCACGAGCTGGCCGGCGACGATCACTTACCCCTAGGCGGCCTGCCCCTAGGCCGACTGCGCCGCCGCGCGCACCATGTCGGCGCACTTCTCGCCGATCATGATCGAGGGCGCGTTGGTATTGCCGGCGACGATGGACGGCATGATCGAGGCATCGGCAACGCGGAGGCCGGCAATGCCATGGACACGGAGCTGCGGGTCGACGACGTCGTCGCTGCCGTGGCCCATGCGGCAGGTTCCGACCGGATGCAGGTTGGAGACGCCGGTGGCACGCAGGTAGTCGCGCAGCGCGCCGTCCTCCGTCACCGACGCGCCGGGCATGATTTCCTCGACCACGAACGGTTTCAGGGCCGGCTGCCTGCCGATTTCCCGGCAGATCGCCATGCCTTTCAGCATGGCGTCCCAGTCGTTGGCTGTTTTCAGGAAGTTGAAGCGGATCTCGGGTGCGGCCAGCGGATCGGCCGACTTCAGCCGCACCGTGCCGCGGCCGTCGGGACGCAAATGCACGGGCGAGAGGCCGAAAGCGGAGAAGGGCTGGGGGACCACGCCGTTGCGGTTACGCTCCTTGATCGCCCAGGCGAACATGTTGATCTGCAGGTCGGGCCGCTCGAAGCGCTTGTCGCTGCGCACCATGGCGCCGACGAAGAGCCCCATCGAGGCCAGCGGCCCAGTGCGGCCGAAGGCGTACATCATACCGGCCAGGATGCGCCGCGGCAGGCTGTTCGCCAGGTCGTTCATGGTGACGGGCTGACTGCATTTGTAGCCGATGTAGGTGTTGAAGTGATCGTGCAGGTGGCTGCCGACGCCCGGCATGTCCTTCACGACCGCGATGCCGTGCTGTTGCAGGTGTGCCGCTGGGCCGAGGCCGGACAGCATCAGGAGCTGCGGTGAGCCGTAGACGCCGCCCGAGACGATCACCTCGCGCGTGACCTTGGCGACCTGCAGGCCGGCTGGCGTGCGGTATTCGACGCCGACGGCACGGCCGTTCTCGATCAGCACCCGGGTGGCGTGCGCCGAGGTGGCGATCGTGAGGTTCTTGCGCTGCTTGGCATCCTTCAGATAGGCGCGGGCGCTCGACCAGCGGCGTGAGTTGTTGATCGTGGTCTGGTAGTAGCCGACGCCTTCCTGGTTGGCGCCGTTGAAGTCGGGGTTTTCCGGGATGCCGGCTTCGAGTGCTGCATCGTGCATGGCCTTGGCGAGCGTCGGTTTCCACGCATGGTCCTGCACCTTCAGTGGCCCGCCGGTGCCGTGGAAGTCGTTGCCGCCGCGCTCATTGTCCTCGGCGCGCTTGAAGTAGGGCAGCACCGATTCGTAGTCCCAGCCCTCGCAGCCTCGCTGGCGCCATTCGTCGTAATCGGCGGCGTTGCCGCGCATGTAAACCATGCCGTTGATCGAGCTGGTGCCGCCCAGCACCTTGCCGCGTGGCTGGTACATGATGCGGTTGTTGAGCTCGGGCTCGGGTTCCGAATCGAACATCCAGTTGACCTTCGGATTGTTGAAAGTCTTGTGGTAGCCGAGCGGCACGTGGATCCAGGGATAGGAGTCTTTCGGTCCCGCCTCGAGCAGTAGCACGCGGAAGCGGCCGTCCTCGCTCAGGCGGCCGGCGACGGCGCAGCCGGCAGAGCCCGCGCCGGTGACGATGAAATCGTACGAACCCTCGTCTTGCATTCCGCCCTCGTCGCTCTTGCTATTTTCCCGAGCGTAGAGCGATTCGACCGGGCGTGCTAGAAAAGCTCCATGAAAACCAAGCTCCTCGGCCGCACCGGCGTCTCCGTCTCCGAACTCTGCTTCGGCACCATGTCCTTCGGCGGCGATGCCGACGAAGCCACCTCGGCCGCCATGTACAAGGCGGTCCGCGACGCGGGCATCAACTTCTTCGACTGTGCCGATGAGTACAACAAGGGCGTCTCGGAGCAGATCCTCGGCCGCCTGGCGAAAGGCCATCGCGACGATCTCGTGCTGACGACCAAGTGCTTCAGTCCGCAAAGCGACGACATCAACGCGCGCGGCAGTTCGCGCCGCCATGTAGTGCGCGCGGTGGAGCGCAGTCTCCGCCACCTGCAGACCGACCGTATCGACGTGCTGTTCCTGCACAAGTTCGATCCTCTGACTCCGATCGAGGAGATGATGCGCGGGCTGGAGGATGTGGTGCGCTCCGGCAAAGTTCTCTATCCCGCCGTCAGCAACTGGGCGGCGTGGCAGACGCAGCGCGCCGTGGATCTGCAAGAGCGTCACAACTGGGCGCGGCTGCAGGTCATCCAGCCGATGTACAATCTGGTGAAACGCCAGGCCGAGGTCGAGTTGCTGCCGATGGCCCAGGCCAACGGCATCGGTGTCATCCCCTACAGCCCAGGCGCGGCAGGGCTTCTTTCGGGCAAGTATCTCGGGCAGGCCGGCACGAACGATGTGGGGAGACTTAAGACCAACAAGATGTACGAGGCGCGCTACGGCGAGTCCTGGACCTTCGAGGTCGCCGAAAAGTTCGTCGCTTTCTGCAAGCAAAAGGGCATGCATCCGGTCAGTGCGGCCATCGCCTGGGTGGGCTCGCATCCCGGCATCACCGCGCCCATCGTCGGCGCCCGCAACCTTGGCCAACTGAAGGACTCGCTCGCCTCGGTGAAGATCGACATGACGCCCGAACTGCGCGCGCAGATCTCCGCGCTGTCACCCACGCCGCCGCCCGCCACCGACCGGCTGGAGGAGCAGAAGGCCGCGAAGGGCTAGAGGGACGGCCGCCGCCACGCGGCGGATTTGAAGCGCAGTCAAGCATCTGCGGTGACGGGTTTGGTGCTGCCGCAGTGACTGCAGCGCACACTTGCTGCGACGCGGAGGCCCCGACAGCCCAGGCAGACTCCCATATCGAAGTGTGACAGGTCCCGCAGCGGCCGGTCGTTAGGTGCTTCCGGTTCGGCAAACAGGTCGTCCAGCCATTTGAAGCGCATGCGCACCTCCGCCCGCCAACATTAGCCCACTGGTCCGCCGATTGCATCGTTCCCTTGAGGCAGTGGCGGAGAAGAGCACTTGGCTGGAAAACCCTTCCATCTCGGCTGGTTCATGAACAATACCTACGGCGTCCATGGCTGGAACCAGCCATGGGGTGGCGGGGACGGGCAAGACTGGACGCAGCCCGATCTGCACATCGAGATGGCGAAGGCGTTCGAGCGCGCCTGCTTCGATTACTTCCTGCTGGAAGATTCGCTGTTCGTCCCCGACAACTATGGCGGCACCACCGACTTCTACCTTCGGCGCGCGCTGCGGGCGCCGAAGAACGATCCGCTGCCGCTGGTGCCGCTGATTGCCCAGGCGACGACGCATCTCGGCATCGTGCCGACGATTTCGACCAGCTTCTATCCACCCTTCCTGCTGGCGCGCCTCATTGCGACACTCGACCTCATGTCGAAGGGCAGGGTGGGTTGCAATTTCGTGACCTCAACCGCCGAGCGGGCGGCCCAGAATTTCGGTCTCGACACGCATATCGAGCACGACCTGCGCTATGAGATGGCCGACGAGTTCGTCGACCTGGTGAGCAGGCTCTGGTCGTCGTGGGATGCCGACGCGATCGTGACGGACCGCGAAGCCGGCGTGTTCGTCGATCCTGGCAAGGTTCGCGCCATCGACTTCAAGGGACGCTTCTTCTCCTCGCGTGGGCCGCTCAACACAGCTCGGCCACCGCAGGGGCGTCCTGTGCTTGTGCAGGCCGGCGGCTCGCCGCAGGGCCGGCAGTTCGCAGCCAGGCACATGGACTCCGTCGTCGCGGCCGTCAGCACGGTGCCGGAGATGAAAGCGTTCCGCGCCGACCTCTGCCAACGGCTGGCGGCGGCGGGACGCGATCCGAATAGCTGCAAGCTGTTCTTCGTCGTCGTGCCGACCCTGGGTGAGACCAATGCCGAGGCGCAGGAGCGGTTCAGGCGCCGGCAGGCGCAGCGCGAGGCCTCGCCGGAGATGACGCTGGCCCAGATGGGCAGCCTCACCGACATCGACTTCTCGACCTTCGATCTCGATGCGCCTCTCGGCGAGCTTACCACCAACGGGCAGCAGGGCACGTTGAAACGCTTTCTGGCCCAGGGCGCCACGCTGCGAGAGATTGCAAGCAATTACCGATACGGTCTTGAAGACCCAGTCGTCGGTACGGCCCAGCATGTCGCCGGTGCCATGGCGGAGGTCATGGAGGAGGTCGGCGGTGACGGCTTCATGTTCAGTGGCCCGGTGACCCGTCGCCACGTCGCGGAGATAACCGATGGTGTCGTGCCGGAACTGCAGCGCCTGGGCGTGGTCCGCACGGCCTACGAGCACCGTCATTTCCGCGATAATCTCCTGGCCTTCTGACCGCAGGGCGGCCGACGGCCGTCGACAGGCAGGGGCTGCGACGGCACTCTCAGAACCCAACCGTCCCGGAGCTTAACGATCTTCAACCTCTATCTAGCGCTCGGCGCCATGACGGTGCAGCAGTCCTTCGCGACGCTGGGCCGCTCGACGGTGCCATTGATCGCCGCCGCCATCGTGCTCGACCTCGGCGTCGATCCGGCGCTGGTCGGTGTCTATCTCGCCATCGGCGCGGTCGCGGGGTTCATCACGACCATGGGCTGCGGCGGTTTCATCGTCCGCTACGGCGCGCTTCGCATGACCCAGGTCGGCATGCTGGCGCTGGCGACAGGCTTGGCCGTCACCACCTCAGGCTGGCTGCCGCTGTTTGCGCTGGGCGCCTTCGTGGGCGGCCTCGGCCAGGCGCTCTCGACGCCCTCCAGCTCGCACCTGCTCGGCCGGCTCTCGCCGCGGCACCTTGCGCCGCTGATCTTCTCGATCAAGCAGACCGGCGTGCCCGCGGGGCTGATGCTGGCGGGCGTGGTGGCGCCGGTGCTGGCCGTCGAGTCCGGCTGGCGCACGGCGTTGCTCGTCGTGGCCGGCCTCTGCCTTGCCACGGTGGTGGCGCTGCAGCCGCTCCGCGCGCGCTTCGACACCGACCGCAACCCCGCCCAACCGCTGTCGCCCGCCGACATCCGCGCCAATGTCGCGAGTGTCCTGCGCGATCCGGCGCTTCGCACCATGTGCGTGGCGATGTTCAGTTTCGTCGGCCTGCAGTCGCTGTTCACCGGCTTCTTCGTGCTCTATCTCGTGCGCGGCCTCGGTTACGACCTCGAACGTGCCGGCATCGTGTTTGCCGCAGCCGTTGCGGTCGCGGTGCCGGCCCGCATCGGCTGGGGTTGGCTCGCCTCGCGTCTGGTGAAGCCAGCGACCTTGCTGGCATTCCTCGGCATTGCAATGGCGGTCGCAGCGGTTCTCACGGCGCTCATCGATCCTGCCTGGTCGACCTGGGCGGCCACGGGCATCGCCATCGCATTCAGCGTCACCGCGGTAAGTTGGCACGGTGTGCTGTTGGCCGAGGTGGCGCGGCTCTCGCCCTCGGGCCGCATCGGGGCCACGACCGGTGCGGTGCTGGCGTTCGGCGATGCGGGCTCGCTGGTCCTGCCACTGCTGTTCAGCGCGGCGCTGTCGCTGACCGGCGGCTATGGCAGCGGATTCGTGATCGGCGGGATGCTGGCGCTGGGCGTGGGAATCACTGGCCTGTGGCGGCACATGGGCCGTCGGTCCGGGTAAAGTCCGGATCAGCGCTTCAGTGGGGGGCGGACCGCAAACAACAGTGCCAGCGGCATCGTGAGCAGCGGCACCAATGTCATCAGGTAGAAGGCATTGATATAGC
Source organism: Reyranella sp. (assembly GCA_052386855.1). Classification (GTDB taxonomy): domain Bacteria; phylum Pseudomonadota; class Alphaproteobacteria; order Reyranellales; family Reyranellaceae; genus Reyranella. The sequence continues at coordinate 36,993 of JBQTJT010000076.1, read as the reverse complement.
CGATCATCGAGGCCTGGCGCTGGATCTCGGCAGTCAATCGTGCCTCCGCCTGGCCGCCAGTGCGGCCGAAGGCGTTGATCCAGGGTGCGATCAGGTCTTGCGTAAAGGCGGTAATCCCGCTCGTCAGGTTGACATGCGCCTCGGCGGTGACGTGCGCGAACACGACCAGGGTCACGGAGATGAAGACACTGCTGCCGAGCATGCGCACCAGGGCGAAGATGGCGTTGCCCTGGGTCAGCAGCCGGCCCGGCATGGTCGAGAAGGCAAGCACCGCCATGGGCGTGTAGCAGAGCCCGAATCCGAATCCGTGCAGGATATTGGTCCACATCACGTCATTGGCGGTGAGGTTGATGTCGAGCGAGGCCATCCAGAATCCGGCAAAAGCCTGGATGGCCAGCCCGAGGAACAGGCAGAAGCGGGGGTTGAGGCGCGTGAGTTGGGCCACGACGCAGAAGGAGGCGAGATTGCCGAGCCCGCGAGCCGCGATCAGATAGCCGATCATCGTTTCAGGATAGCCGAGCAACTCCTGCAGGAGGGGCGGGAACAGCACCATGGGCGTGTATTGCAGCATGCCCATGACCAGGGCGATGGTGATGCCGACCGAAAAGTTGCGGTCCCGAAAGGTGGCGCTGTCGAACAGCGGCGCCTGTGCCGTGGCCATATGGATGGCGAACATGGTGGCGAACAAACCGGCGATGACGCACTCGGCGATGATCTCGGGCGAGTCGAACCAGTCGTTGCGCTGGCCGCGGTCGAACATGAGCTGGGCCGCTGCGATCGCGATGGCGATGAAGACATAGCCGACATAGTCGAAGCGCTGCGCCGTTCCCTTCTCGCGGTCGGTCAGCGCCAACAACACCGCCGTGAAGGCTACGACGCCGAGCGGCAGGATCAGGAAAAACGTCCAGCGCCAGCTCATCATGTCGGTGACCAGGCCGCCGAAGGTCGGTCCCAGGATCGGTCCCATGACGCCGCCGACGCCCCACATCATGATGATGAAGGGATGTTGGCTGCGGGTGAAGCTCGCGAGCAGTATGGTCTGGCCCATAGGGAAGATCGGCGCGCCGAACGCACCCTGGATGACCCGCAGCGCCAGCATCGCCTCGAGCGATTGCACCAGGCCGCACAACATCGATGCCACCGTGAAGCCCGCTACCGAGCCGGCCATCAGCGTGCGCCAGCCGAGCCTCGCCGCCAGCCAGCCGGTGAGCGGCGTGGCGATGGCCGTTGCCACGAGGTTGAAGGTGAGTACCCAGGAGATCTGCTCCTGGGTCGCGGACAGGGCGCCCTTGAGCTGGGGCAGGATCACCGTGACGCTGGTCGCGGTGAGACCGAACAGGATCGTCGTGAACTGCACGCACAGAAGGATCAGCCACTGTCGTGCGGATATGCCCATGTGGCTTAAACCTGCGCCGTACCGTGGCAGATCGTCAACGTCGCGGTCGATTTGCGGCTGAATGGTTCACTGTGCGGTATGACCGACACCATCGCAGCGGCTCTTGATGCCCTCTCTGCAGCACCATAGCTTCGACAGCCAATGAGTGGGAGGCCAGACCGTATGCCGACAATCGACGCCCAGGTTCACTGCTATGAGCGCAATCATCCCGGCCGCCCGTGGGCGGCTGTGCTCGCCGGTCCGCCGGAGGTCACGGCAGCCGACATGATCAAGGCCATGGACTCGGTCGGCGTCGACGGCGCGCTGCTGGTCTCTGTCTATACGATGTACCGTTGGGACGAGAGCTATGCCGTCGGCGTCCAGAAGGCGCATCCCGGCCGCTTCGGCGTCATCAAGCCGGTCAATGCCAACGATCCCAAGGTCGAGGATACGATCGCGGCGTGGGCGGCGATGGACGGCACCGTCGCCATCCGCATCATGTTCACGCCGGAGATTTCGACCGATGCGGCCGATCCCGGCATCAACCGCGTGCTGGCGACCGCTGCCAGGCACGACCTGCCGGTCAACCTGATGGCACGCGGTCGGCTGGAGCAGGTGGGCCTGCTCGCCAAGCGCAATCCCAACACGACCCTGGTGATCGATCACCTCGGGCTGGAACAGCCGATGGCGCCGCCGGCGCCGAAGGAGCCGTGGCATGAGCTGCCCAAGCTGCTGGCACTGGCCACGAACCCCAACGTGGTGGTCAAGATCACCGGCGCGTGCACGCTCAGCCACGAGAAGTTTCCCTACAAGGACATCTGGGATCCGCTTGGCCGCATCTTCGATGCCTTCTCGCTCAATCGCTGCATGTGGGGCACCGACTGGACGCGCGCCGTGGCGTTGCTGACCTACAAGGAGGGCGTCGATTCGTTCCGCGTCACCGATCGCCTGTCCGACGGCGACCGCGCGACGTTGATGGGTGGATCCCTGCAGAAGATCTACGGCTGGTCGCCGAAGAAGTAGCCGTCGCACCCTGGGAAGGGGAGAAGCCAATATGAAAATCGGCGCGGTGATGTTCTTCACGGCGGACTCCATGCATCCGGCGGCACTCGGCCGGGCGCTGGAGGAGCGCGGCTTCGAATCGCTCTGGGTGCCCGAGCACACGCACATACCGTCGGCCGGCAATTCGCGCTATCCGGCCACCGGCGGCCTGGTGCGCGCCTACTACGAGATCATGGATCCGTTCCTGGCGCTCAACACAGCCGCCGCAGTGACGACCAAGCTCAAGGTCGGTACTGGCATCGCGCTGGTGATCCAGCGCGACCCGATCGTCACGGCCAAGATGGTGTCCTCGATCGACCAGCTCAGCAACGGCCGCTTCCTGTTCGGCGTCGGCAACGGCTGGAACCAGCCCGAGATTGAGAATCACGGCACCGCGTTCAAGACGCGCCACAAGCTGGCGCGCGAGCGCATCGAAGCGATGAAGGCGATCTGGGCCAACGAGGAGCCCGAGTATCATGGCGAGTTCGTGAATTTCGACAAGATGAAGCAGTGGCCGAAGCCCCGGCAGACGCCGCATCCGCCCATCATCGTCGGCGGCGGCTTCCCGCATGCCGCGCGGCGCGCCATCCGCTACGGCGACGGCTGGATCCCGCGCGACGACTGGCTGGAGAAGGACGGCATGGGCGTCGTCGACCAGTTCCGGCAGATGGCGACGGAGGCCGGCCGCGATCCGGCCAGCCTGCCGATCAGCGTCTTCCGCGTTCCCGACAATATCGAGCGCTTGAGACTCTGCGAGAAGATCGGCATTGACCGTGTCGTCTTCTCCCTGCCTGCCGAGAAGGAGGAGAAGATTCTCCCCATTCTCGACCGCTGGTTCGAGCTGAAGAAGCAGCTGGCCTGAGGCAAGCCTAGTCGGCCGCCTTCGCCTCGGGCTCCAGCACGTCCAGCACCTTGGGCGGTGACATGGGCAGGCTGTAAAAGCGCTCGCCGAGTGCGCCGTGCAGCGCGTTGGCGACGGCGGCCATCACGGGGACCAGCGGCACCTCGCCGACGCCGCGCACGCCCTGCGGATGCTTCGGGTTCGGGATCTCGATCATGACGGCATCGAGCATCGGCAGGTCCGAGGTGACGGGCATGCGATAGTCGAGGAAGCCGGCGTTATCGAGGCGGCCGTTCTTGTCGTAGATGTACTCCTCCGAGAGAGCCCAGCCGATGCCCTGGGCGACGCCGCCCTGGATCTGGCCCTCGCAATAGTCGGGATGGATCGCGCGGCCGACGTCCTGGAAGGCCGTGTAGCGCGTCACCCAGACGCGGCCGGTGTCGCGGTCGACTTCGACGTCGCAGATGTGCGTGCTGAAGCCACCTTCGGCGCCTGTCGTGTTGGTCGAGGCGCCGGCGCCGATCGGGCCGCCGGTCTCGGTCGCGCGGGCGGCGAGCTGGGCCAGCGACAGGGGATCGAACTTGCCGGCGTTGTCGCCGGCAGGCTTGGCCTCGCCGTTTTCCCAGGTCACGGCCTCGGGATCGATCTTCCATATCTTGGCGGCGCGGCGCTTGAGATCGGCGATGACTTTCCCCGCGGCATCGGTGACCACCATCGCCGAAGCGAAGGTGACGCGGCTGCCGCCGGTCAGGTTCGAGAAGCCGATGCTGCTGGTGTCGCCGATCAGCACCTGCACCTTGCTGTGCGCGATGCCGAGCAGCTCGGCCGCGATGTTGGCAGTCGAGGCGCGCGAACCGCCGATGTCGGGATGGCCGGTCATCACCACGACCGTGCCGTCCTCGTTGATGCTCATCTGGGCGCTCGATTCGCCGCCGGCATTGAACCAGTAGCCCGACGCCACGCCGCGGCCCTGGTTGGGCTTCAACGGCGCCTTGTAGTGCGGATGGGCAAGCGCCTGCTTCAGGGTTTCCTGGTAGCCCATGACAGGATAGACCGGACCGTGGACGGCCTTGGTGCCCTGCTTGGCCGAGTTCTTGAGGCGGAGCTCGAGCGGATCCATCTTGAGCTTCTGGGCGAGCTCATCCAGCACGCACTCCACGGCATAGGCGCCGATCGGCGCACCGGGAGCGCGGTAGGCCGCGACCTTCGAACGGTTGGAGACGACGTCGAAACCCTGGGTATAGGCATTCTCGATGTCGTAGGGGCCGAAGGCGCAGCCGGCGGCACCGCGGATCGGCGAGCCCGGGAAGGCGCCGGCCTGCAGCCAGTAGGTGCCATGGGCGGCCGTGATGGTGCCGTCCTTCTTGGCGCCGATCTTGACCTTGCTCATCGAGCCCGAGGTCGGACCGGAGGCGCGGAACACTTCCTCGCGGCTCATCACCATCTTGACGGGCTTGCCCGACTTGCGCGCCAGCACCAGCGCCAGCGGCTCCAGATAGATGATGGTCTTGCCGCCGAAGCCGCCGCCGATCTCGGCCGGGATGGCGCGAATGTCGCTCTGCGTCACGCCGGTCAGGAGCGCGGTCATGGCGCGGACCATGAACTGGCCCTGGCTCGAGCTCCAGATCGTGGCCTTGCCGTCGGTGACACTGACGAGGCAGGCGTGCGGCTCGATGTAGCCCTGGTGCACCGCCTCGGTCTTGAAGCTGCGCTCGACGATCACGTCGGCCTGCTTGAAGCCGGCTTCGATATCGCCCTTCTTGTGCTCGAGCGTGCCCGCGATGTTGGAAGGCTTGCCCTCGAACTTGATGTGGTCGTGCAGGGGCGTGGCACCCGGCTTCATCGCGTCCTCGACGTCGATGGCATGGGGCAGAACCTCGTAGTCGACCTTGATCAGCTTGAGGGCTTCGGCGGCGATCTCCTGCGAGGTCGCGGCGACGGCGGCGACGGGATGGCCGTGGAACAGCGCTTTGTCGCGCGCCATCACGTTGCGGCACATCCAGCGGATATCCTGGATGCCCAGCATCACCGGGCCCTTGTCGATCGGGAAGTCGACGATGTCCTTGGAGGTCATGACCGCCTTGACGCCCGGGAAGGCCTCGGCCTTCGAGGTGTCGATCGACTTGATGCGGGCGTGAGCGTGCGGGCTGCGCAGCACCTTGCCCCAGATCATGCCCGGCATGTTGGTGTCGGCGGCATAGGCGGCGCGTCCGGTGACCTTGTCCGCGCCGTCCGGCCGGGGAGTGCGCTTGCCGATCCACTTGTTGTCGGGATTGTCGTTGGTCATGGGGTGTTCCTGTCCGGGCGGGTGAACTTCAGATTGGAGCGTAGGGCAGGGCACGGGTCGGCGGCAAGGCGATCCGGGCCTGCCCGTCGCCAGGCTAAATGGCCTTCAGTGCCGCCTGCACTTCGCCGACATGGGCCGCGACCTTGACCTTGCGCCAGATCTTGCGGACCACGCCGTCCTTGTCGATCAGGAAGGTGGCGCGGTCGATGCCCATGTACTTGCGGCCGTAGAGGCTCTTCTCGATCCAGGTGCCGTACTTCTCGCAGATCTTGCCGTCCTCGTCGGACACCAGCGGGAAGTTGAGTTCGTACTTGGCCTTGAACTTGTCGTGGCGGGCGACACTGTCCCTGGAGACGCCGACCACCTGAGCCTTCAGTTTCTTGAAATCAGGTGCCGCGTCGCGGAAGGCGCAGGCCTCGATCGTGCAGCCCGGCGTGTCGTCCTTGGGGTAGAAGTAGAGCACGACAGGTTTGCCGCGCAGGTCCGAGAGCTTGAGTTTCTTGGCTCCATCGGTGGCCGCGGTGAAATCGGGCGCCTTCTTGCCTTCCTCGACACTCATTTGTCTCTCCTTGCCTGCCAGCCGGCGGCGCGCGCCGGGGCCTCGACGATGCGCTCGTATATAGCACGTGCGGCCGCTGCCTCGGCCGTGATCCGTGCCTTGAGGCTGGCTAGATCTGCCGCGTCTTCAGTGGTCGCGATCAGCCGGCGCTGGCCTTCCGGCGCGCTGGTCTCGTCGAAGGCCGCTTCGTCGCCGTTCAGGGTGAGGCGCAGCAGGCTCTGCACGTCGGAAAGCAGCGTGCGCGTGGCCCGAAGGCGCTCGGCATCGGCGCGCTCGATCAGGCCGGCCTCGGCCATCCGGCGCAGCGTTTCGGCGGGATGAGGGGCAAGCAGGTCAGGTCGCGCCGCGGCGTGGCGGAGCGCCAGGTATTGCGCCACGAAGTCGATGTCGAACAGCCCACCCGGCAGATGCTTGAAATCCCACGCGCTCTTGGCCGGTGCATGCTGGGCGATGCGGTCGCGCATGTCGGCGACATCGCGTACCAGTGTGCCGGCGTCGCGCGGCCGGCGGAGCGTGGCCCTCACGATCTCGACGAGACGATCGACCAGGGCCGCCGGTCCATGAATCACGCGGGCGCGGGTCAGCGCCATGTGCTCCCAGGTCCAGGCCGACTGCGCGTGATAGGTCTCGAAACCTTCCAGCGAGTTGGCAAGCGGCCCGGCGCGGCCCGACGGGCGCAGTCGCATGTCGACTTCGTAGAGCGCACCTTCATTGGTATGGGCAGTGAGTGCCGTCACGATCTTCTGGCTGAGTCGCGTATAATATTGGATCGGGGAGAGCGGCTGCGCGCCGTCCGAGATTTCGAGGTCCGAGGGGATGTCGTAGACGAAGATCAGGTCGAGGTCGGAGGTGGCCGACATCTCGCGGCTGCCGAGCTTGCCCAGCCCCAGCACGGCGAGGCGCTGGCCGCGAAAGCCGCCATGGACGTCGGCGAAGCGCTGTTCGACCCGGTCGCAAAGCGCCGAGATGGTGGCGGCGGCGACATCGGAGTAGGCGAAACCCGCCTCTGCCGGCCGCACGATGTGCTTCAACTGCTGCACGCCGATCTGGAAGCGGCGGTCGTTGGCCCAGCGCCGGGCCAGGTCGAGGATGTCCTGCTCGTGATCGACGTTGGCCAGTACGGTCGCCAGTTCCGCCGTCATCTCCTGGGCCGAGGGCAGGGGGCGATAGAAGTCGGGCGACAGCACCGAATCGAGGAGGAGCGTGCGGCGCGCGAGATGGGCGGCGAGGCCCGGCGCGCTGCCCATGATGGTGGCGAGAAGTTCGAGCAGCGCCGGATTGGCCTTGAAGAGCGAGAAGAGCTGTACGCCTGCCGGCAGGTTGGCGAGGAAGAGATCGAAATTGAGCAGCGCCTGGTCGGGCGCGGCGGTCGAGCCCAATGCCTTCAACAGGCCGGGCATCAGTTCGGTCAGCAGTTCGCGCGCCCGTGCAGTCGCGGTGGCGCGGTAGCGGCCGTGATGCCAGCGCCGCACGATGCCGGCCGCCGCCGACGCATCGCGGAAGCCCATGGCGCTGAGCGACTCAAGTGTACCGGGATCGTCGTCGGTGCCGGTGAAGACGAGGTTGCCGCCGGGCCCGGCCAGGCTCGGCGCCTCCTCGAACAGCCGCGCATAGTGGCCTTCGACACAGCGCAGCCGGTCGAGCAGAGCCTGCTGGAATGCCGTCGAATCGGGATAGCCCAGGAAGGTGGCGATCGCCGCCACCCCGGCCTCATCGGCCGGCAGGCTGTGGGTCTGGCGGTCGTCGACCATCTGCAGGCGATGCTCGACCCGGCGCAGGAAGCCGTAGGCCTCGATCAGCTCGTCGGCAGCCGCTGGTGTGACGTGTCCCGTCGCCGACAGCGCCCGGATGGTCTCGCAGGTGCCGCGCAGCCTGAGCGACGGATCGCGGCCGCCGAAGATGAGCTGCTGGGTCTGGGCGAAGAACTCGATCTCGCGAATGCCGCCGCGGCCCAGTTTGACGTTGTGACCGAAGACCTTGACCGTGCCGCCGCCGCGATGGGCATCGATCTGCCGCTTGATCGAGTGGATGTCGTGGATCGCCGCGAAGTCGAGATGCTTGCGCCAGATGTAGGGCCGCATGTCGGCCAGGAAGGCCGCACCCACGGCCCGGTTGCCAGCCACAGGATGGGCCTTGATCATCGCTGCCCGTTCCCAGTTCTGCCCGACGCTCTCGTAATAGAGTTCGGCCGCCTGGACCGACATGGCGAGCGGCGTCGAGCCGGGATCGGGCCGCAGCCGGAGATCGGTGCGGAAGATGTAGCCATCGGCCGAGGTCTCCGACAGCAACTGCACCAGCAGGCGGGCACAGCGAACGAAATGCCGCGCCATCTGGTCGTTGCCGGCGATCGCCGGTGCGTCGCGGTCGTAGAGCAGGATGAGGTCGATGTCGCTCGAGTAATTGAGTTCGCCCGCTCCGAGCTTGCCCATGCCGAGGACGGTGAGGGCCGCCGCCTCGGGATCGCCGCCGAGTTCGATGCGGGCGTCGCGCGAGAGTTGGAGGAGGATCGAGTCGGTGAGCGTGTCGAGGCAGCCCGAGGCGAAGTCGCTGAGCGCGCCGGTAATCTTCTCGAGCGGCCAGACCTCTGCAATGTCAGCCACGGCGACGGCTAACGCCACGCGGCGCTTGAGCCGTCGCAGTATGGTCGCGATGGCTTCAGGCAGGGCACCATCACGGGCGGTGGTCCGGACGGCACGAAGTTCGCTTGCGAGTTCGCCCAGAATGGCCTCGGGGCCCTGGCGCCATAGATCGGTCACAAAAACCGGGTTCTGTAGGGCTGTTTCCGTCAGATAAGGGCTGTTGCCGAAAAGCGCATCCAGCAGGGCGACTTCCGCGGGATCGCTGGGCCGCTGGGTCTTGTCGGTCCACCGGGCCCACGCCACGGCCTGCCGCTCTGGATCATGCGGGCGTGGCAGGCGGGCAGTCGAAAGCCAGGACATACGTTATGGCGGTCAGGTAAGTTGTCGGTGTCCGCTGGCACGCTTGCCTGCGGGTGACGCCGTCGTCAAGAAGCTGGAAGTATCGATCATTGATCAAGAGAGTTTACCGCGTCGCGCTGCGTGTCACCGCCGGTTTCGTCATCGGCGTGGGCGTGCTTGTTGCCGTCGCGGCGCTTCGCCTGATGGCCGGGCCGATCGATCTCGATTTTCTCAAGTCGCGAATCACGGAACAGTTCGACACGCCTGAAGCCAAGATCAATATCCGTGCCGACCGGATCTATGCCGAATGGAGCGGGCTCAGCCAGCCGGTCCGCCTCGTGTTGGGCGGTCTCAAGATCAGCAATACCGCCGGCGAAGCGATCGCCACGGCGCCCAGCGTGGCGCTCTCCTTCGATCCCCGCAGTATCGCCCGCGGCAAATTCCTGCCGACGTCGATCGTCGTCGACCAGCCAACGCTCGACGCCGATGTCGCGCGCGAAGGCGGCATGCTGCGCCGTGTCCTTGCCAGTCCGGACACGAAATCGCAGGGCGAGATCGTCGACCTGCTGGTCGATCAGCTTTTGGCCGAGCCGAACCAGACGTCGTTGCTCGGCCAGCTCGATACGGTGCTGGTCCAGCGCGCACGTGTCACGCTGCGCGACGTGGCGAGCGGCGTGGCCTGGACGGCGCCGGCCGCGATGGCCCGCCTCACGCGCGATGCCAGCGGCGTCGTCATTGTCGCCAGCGCCCAATTCAGCAGCGGTGGCGAGCCGATCGACGTGTCGTTGTCGGGTGTCTACGCGCGCGACCGCAGCAGGATTTTCGTCGAGGCCAAAATCGATGGGCTGAAGCCGCTGATGTTCGCCGACCTGTCGCCTGACGCCGCTCTGCTGCGGGGCATCGACATTGCGCTGTCCGGCCGGTTGCGCGTCGAGGCGAGTGGCGGCGGCGATATCCGCAGTGTCGAGATCGACATCAATGGCGGCAACGGCAAGGTGACGCTTCCGGGCATATTGCCGACAACCCACCAGGTGCGGACGGTCAATGCCCGGGTCCTGGTGGATGCAGCGTCGCATACCGCCAGGGTCGAAAAGATCGAACTCGACATCGGTGCCACCACGGTGTCGATCACCGGCGTCGGCATGAAGAAGCCGGAGGGCCAGACCCTTACGGGTCGGGTCGACGTCCGCAAGATTCCCGTCAGCCGCCTCGGAGACTATTGGCCGCTGGAATTTGCGCCGGGCGGGCGGCAGTGGGCGCTCACCAATCTGAGCAACGGCGAGGCCGATGCTGCCGCTGAGTTTGAGCTGAGTGCCCCGGGCAACGAGATTTCCGAACTCAAGGTCGATCGCCTGGTCGGTTTGCTGGACTACCGCGGCATGATGGTCCGTTACATGCCGCACATGCCGGAATTGCGGGACGTGTCGGGCAAGGCCCGCTTCGAGGGCAAGACGCTGCATTTCGACGTGGCCAGCGGCAATACCGTGGGCTTGCGGCTGACAAAGGGCACCATCGACCTGACCGGCCTCGACCAGCCGGTGTCCCACGCCAACATTCAGCTTTCCGTCGCCGGTCCCGCGCCCCGGGTCGCCCAATTCCTCGCGCGGCGCCAGCTCGGGTTGCCGAAGGATGTCGTCTACGACTACAGGCGGGTCGGCGGGGACGTCACCGTCGATATCGGTCTGGCCTTTCCCCTCATCGAGGCGCTGGCAGTGGCCGATATCGAGATCAGGGCCGACGCTGAGCTGCGGGGCTTCGCCCTGAGAGACGCGCTGGGCGACGTCGATCTCAGCGACGCTGTGGCCCGTGTGAAATATGGCGGCTCGGAACTCAGCATCACGGGCACTGGCAAGCTCGATGGGCATGCCGTCGAGATTGGCTGGCGCGAACTCTACGGGACCAAGGTGCCGTTCCGTCGTCGCTATGAACTGAAGGGCACGCTGCCCGCCGCGCTCATGCCCAAGGCGGGATTTCCGTCGCCGGAACCCTACGTGACGGGACCGGTCGGGGTCGCCTTGCAGTATCAAGTGGCGCCGAACGGGACCAGCGAAGTGACCGGCCGCTTCGACCTCAAGGCGGCCAAGCTCGCGGTTCAGCCCCTGTTCTGGACCAAGGACGCGGGCACCGATGGCCAGCTCACGATGGCGCTGAAACTCGCGACTGGCGGCAAGCTCACGACCGCCGACTTCGAGGGGCGCGGCAACGGCCTGCAGGGCAAGGGGCAGGTGCGCTTCTCCGGCGACAATGCCGTGCAGCAGGTTACCTTGCAGCAGGTCAGGATCGGGCAGACCGACATCGCCGTCGACTGGAAGCGAGGGCCGGGCGGCGTTGAACTAAATCTCCGGGGCAAATCACTGGAACTGCAGCGCGTGCGCAACATGCTGAAGGCACGCGAGGAGATGGCCGCGAAGGAACCCAAGGGCGCGGCCTTAGCTTCGCGCACCAGCACGAAGGTCACCGTCCAGCTCGATCAGGTCCTGGTGAAGCGTGGCACGCTCAGCTACCTCAATGGTCGACTGGAACTCATAGGCGAGCGCATCGCCTCGGCCGACATGACGCTGGGCGGGGGCAAGGGATCGACTTTCCGCATCACCCCGGCCGGCACGAACCGCACCCTGTTCTTCTATGTCGCCGACTTCGGGCAGTTGCTGAAGGACGCCGGCTGGATCGATGGGCTGGTCGGTGGATACCTCCACATCGAAGGTCGTTTCAACGACGCCTTGGCCGATCCGCCGCTCGAGGGCACGCTCAAGGTGGGTCCGTATCGTATGCAGGTCGTCAAGCCACGCCCTGACGTCGGCACCCTGAATGCCGCGATCGAGGGCTTGGGTCGCGCCGGCGACGCCACCCAGCAGTTCGATGGGCTGGAAGCCAAGATCAACAAGGTCGGCGACCGCATCGACGTGAGGAATGGCCGGACCAGCGGTCGCTCGATCGGACTCACGACCCAGGGTTGGCTCGATCTCGGCCACGAGACGGCACAGTTGCGCGGGGTGGTGGTGCCGGCCTTCGCCCTCAACAATCTTTTGTCCAACGTGCCGTTGCTCGGGCCGCTGCTCACCGGCGGCAAGGACGGTGGCCTGTTCGCGATCTCCTACAGCCTCGAGGGGCCGTTCGACGATCTCAAGAGCAATGTCAGCATGATGTCGGCGGTGACGCCGGGCGTGCTGCGCGAGATCTTCAACGCGCCACCCGACACCAATACGCCGACGCCACCAACCTCGGAAATGAATCGCGCGCCCTAGGCGGCGCGGATCAGCACGTGCCGCTTGCGGCCGGCCGACAACTTCAGCGTGCCCGAGCCGTCAAGGTCGCCCTCGCCGACCATCGCGGCGTCACCCGCGATCGGCTTGTCGTTCAGGCGGGCGCCACCGCCCTTGATCAGCTTGCGCGCCTCGGTGCGGCTTTCGACCAGACCCGCTTCATGCAGTAGTTCGAAGGCCGGGATGCCAGCCGAGAGCCGTGCGCGCGGCACGTCGACCGTCGGCAGGGAGTCGGCCTTGGCGCCTTCCTCGAAGGTCCGGCGGGCCGTCTCCGCGGCGAGTTCGGCGGCCGCCTGACCGTGGGCGAGACGGGTCACTTCGGTCGCGAGAATCTTCTTGGCCTCGTTGATTTCCTGGCCCTTCAGCGCCTCGAGCCGCGCGATCTCGGGCAGCGGCATCTCCGTGAAGAGCTTGAGGAAGCGGCCGACGTCGGCGTCCTCGGTGTTGCGCCAGTATTGCCAGAAGTCATAAGCCGACACGCGCTCGGCGTTCAGCCAAACTGCGCCGGCCATCGTCTTGCCCATCTTCGCGCCGGACGAGGTGGCGATGAGCGGTGTCGTCAACGCGAACAGCTCGGCGCTCTCCATCCGGCGGCCAAGATCGGCGCCCATGATGATATTGCCCCACTGATCGGAGCCGCCCATTTGCACGATGCAGTTGTGACGCTTGTACAGCTCCACGAAATCGTAGGACTGCAGGATCATGTAGTTGAACTCGAGGAAGGTAAGCGGCTGGTCGCGTTCCAGCCGCAGCTTCACCGAGTCCATGGTCAACATGCGGTTGACCGAGAAATGCCGGCCGACATCGCGCAGCAGTGGGATGTACAGCAGGCCGTCCAGCCAGTCGGCGTTATTGACCATGACCGCGTCGGTTGGCCCGGTGCCGAATGTCAGATATTTCGAGAAAACGCCCTTGATGCCCAGCATGTTGACGTCGATCTGCTCGTCGGTGAGCAAGGGGCGGGCGTCGTCACGAAAAGACGGGTCGCCGATCTTGGTCGTACCGCCGCCCATCAGTGCAATCACTTTGTGGCCGGTCTTCTGCCACCAGCGCAGCATCATGATCTGCAGCAAAGACCCGATGTGCAACGAATCGGCCGTGCAGTCGAAGCCGATGTAGGCCGTGCGGGTGCCGCTCGACAGCATCTCGTCCAGCCGTGTCGCGTCGCTGCACTGGTGCACCATGCCGCGCTCGTGCACGACACGCATGAAATCCGACTTGAAACCCGTCATCTCGCCGCTCGACTCGCATTGTCCGTGAAGGGGCCGGGGTGTAACACATTCCCGCCATGCCTTCATCTCCCCTGCGCACCCTCGGCCTGATGAGCGGTACCTCGGTCGACGGCGTCGATGTGGCGCTGATCGAGACCGACGGCGAGCACATCGCCTCCCTCGGCCCGTGCCTCACCGCGCCCTATACCGACGATGTGCGGCGGCTGATCCGCGCGGCCTTCGGTGCCGAGCTTCCCTCCGACGCCACCCGCGCTGCGGAGCAGGCCGTGACCGAAGCGCACGCGGCGGCGGTGCGGCGCTGGTCGGCTGAGCAGAACATCGCGCTTTCGACCATCGACCTCGTGGGCTTCCACGGCCAGACGATCACGCACCGGCCGGAGAGGCGCTTCACCTGGCAGATCGGCGACGGCGCGGCACTGGCACGTTCATTGGGCGTGCGCGTGGTCAACGACCTGCGCGGTGCCGACGTGGCGGCGGGCGGGCAGGGCGCGCCGCTGGTGCCGGTCTATCATGCCGCCCTCGTACGCGATCTGCCGCGCCCGCTTGCTGTGGTGAATGTCGGTGGCGTCGCCAACGTGACGTGGGTCGGCGCCGACGGGTCGCTGCTGGCGTTCGATACCGGGCCGGGCAATGGCCCGATCGACGACTGGTGCATGCGCCGCGCCGGCCAGCGCTACGACAAGGACGGCATGCTGGCCGCGACCGGGACCGTCGACCGCACACGGCTTGAGCATTTCAGCGAGCATCGCTTCTTCGAGCGCATTCCACCCAAGTCGCTCGACCGCGGCGACTTCAGCGATGCCTGGGCGGAAGGGCTGGGGGCCGCCGATGGCGCCGCCACGCTGACCGCCGGCACGGCGCGCGCGCTGGCCATCGCTGCCCGGCATTTTCCCGCGCCAGTGATGCAATGGGTGATCTGCGGCGGCGGGGCGCGCAACCCGACCCTGTTGCGGATGATCGCCGAGGAGACGCGCGGCAAAGTCGTGACCGCAGCCGAACTCGGTTGGGACGGCGATGGGCTGGAGGCGCAGGCTTTCGGGTTCCTGGCGGTGCGCTCGCTGCGCGGCCTGCCGCTCACCTTTCCGACGACGACGGGTGCGCCGCAGCCACTGACTGGCGGCACACTGCATCTGCCTTAGGCTTTAAGGTTCCTTGTTGCTCGTCGCGCGGCCCGGCGGCGTGAGCAGGCTCTTGGCGACATACTTGTCGACATCGACCGCGAGCTTGTCGAGCGAGTCGTGGAAGAAGTGGTTGGCGCCCTTCACCGTGCGCGACTCGACGGTGATGCCCTTCTGCAGCGACAGCCGCGCCACCAGCTTCTGGATATCGGCGAGCGGCACGACTTCGTCCTTCTCTGCGCCGACGATCAGGCCGGAAGCGGGGCAGGGCGCGAGGAAGGTGAAATCGTAGGAATTGGCCGGTGGCGACACCGAGATGAAGCAGTCGATCTCGGGACGGCGCATCAGCAGCTGCATGCCGATCCAGGCGCCGAACGAGTAACCGGCGATCCAGCACGACTTGGCGTCGGCGTTCATGCTCTGCAGCCAGTCCAGGGCGGCTGCAGCGTCGCTTAATTCGCCCATGCCGTTGTCGAAGCGGCCCTGGCTGCGGCCGACTCCGCGGGTATTGAAGCGCAGGACGGAAAAGCCCCGGTTCACGAAGACGTGGAACAGCGAAAACACGACCTTGTGGTTCATCGTCCCGCCGTACTGCGGGTGGGGATGCAGGATCAGGGCAATCGGGGCGTGCTCTTCCTTGCTCTGGTGATAGCGGCCCTCAAGGCGACCCTCGGGTCCGGTAAACATCACATCAGGCATGGAGGCTCCGGTTAATCGCCCATTTAACCCCTCCGAAGGGGCAAAAGGCGCGCTGTCTTATAGGGGAATCTTGATACTTGACCAAACTACTCGGATTAACTAAGTCCTACCCAGCGAGTTGGTTTTTCCCCAGTTCCCGTGTTGGGGGTTGGAATATCTTAGTAATGCCTTGGTTTTCAAGACCTTTAGGCATTCGGTAACGACGGCCGGCAGACGCCGGCACGAGGAGGCTGCTGTGAAGCTCAGCACCAAAGGACGTTACGCCGTCATGGCGATGGTCGATTTGGCCCGTCACGCCCAGGCCAAACCCGTATCTTTGTCGGAAATTGCAACCCGGCAGGAAATCTCGCTGTCATATCTGGAGCAGCTCTTTGCCCGGTTGCGGCGCGCCGGCCTGGTGAAGAGCGTGCGCGGTCCCGGCGGTGGTTATCGCCTGGCGCGCGGCTCTGCCGAGACCCGCGTGTCTGAAATCATCCTGGCGGTCGATGAGCCCATCAGCGCCACGCGCTGCACCGAAATGGGGGAGGCAGGCTGCCGGGCGGATCGCAGCAAGTGCCTGACCCACGACCTGTGGGAGGAGCTGGGCAACCAGATCCACGCCTTCCTGAGCTCGGTGACCTTGCTCGACGTGCTCGATCGCAAGATCAGCACGCGGCTGGTCGAAGCGCCGAGCCCGGCCGCCAAATCCGATACGATGGCCGCCGCCAGCTAAGGCCGTTCCCATGTCCGCGTTCGCGTATCTCGACCACAACGCCACCAGCCCACTTCGGCCGGCGGCGTTCGACGCCATGGTCGAGGCGCTGCAGGCGGGCGGCAATCCGTCGTCTGTGCATCGGTCCGGTCGCTCGGCGCGCGCGCGCGTCGATGCGGCGCGCCGGCAGGTGGCGGCGCTGATTGGGGCACGGCCGGCCGAGGTCGTCTTCACCTCGGGTGGTACGGAAGCCAACAATTCGGCCCTTGCCGGGGCAGGCCGCAAGCATGTGCTGGTCTCGGCTGTCGAGCACGACAGTGTGTTGAAGGCGGCCCGCGGCATGGAAATCATGCCGGTCGATGGCAACGGCATTGTCGACCTGGGCGTTCTGGAGAAGAGTCTGGCGGCATCCGCCGAGCCTGCTTTGGTGTCGGTGATGTTTGCCAACAACGAGACCGGCGTGCTGCAGCCGATCGCCGAGGTGGTGCGCCTGGCGCATGCCGCCGGCGCGCTGGTGCATTGCGACGCGGTGCAGGGCGCGGGCAAGGTGCCGGTGGATTTGCGCGGCCTGGGCGTCGATTACCTCAGCCTGTCGGCCCACAAGCTGGGCGGCCCGGCAGGCGTCGGCGCGTTGGTCGTGCGCAGCGGTGCTCCGTTCGGCCCGGATCGGCTCGGCGGTGGACAGGAATCCAATCGTCGCGCCGGGACGGAAAACCTGGCCGGGATTTCGGGTTTCGGCGCCGCCGCGACGGAAGCGAACAGCGGATTGGCCACGATGGACTGGCGCAATCGGCTGGAGACGGCGGTGCTCGAGATCGCGCCGGCGGCCCGCGTCTACGGTGCGGGCGCCGATCGTTTGCCCAACACGACCTGCATTTCGATGCCGGGCGTGCGAGCGGAAACCCAGGTCATGGCCTTGGATCTTGCCGGCATTTGCGTGTCGGCGGGTGCGGCCTGCTCCTCGGGCAAGGTGACACGTTCGGCGGTGCTTCTGGCCATGGGCGTGGAACCTGCTGAAGCCGAGACGGCCCTTAGAATCAGCTTCGGCTGGAATACCGTTTCGGAGGATATCGAACGCTTGATCGCCGCATGGCGGGACCTATATACCCGAGTGCGATACTCGGATATTGGCCAAGCCCGCGCGGCCTAGGATTTTCAAGGGGTTAGCATGACCGCCATTGCCCAGATCCGGCGCAACGACCAGCCGATCTACCTCGACTACCAGGCCACGACGCCGATGGACCCGCGCGTCCTGGAAGCGATGATGCCTTACTTCACCTACAAGTTCGGCAATCCGGGGTCGCGCAGCCACAGCTACGGCTGGGAGGCCGAGGAAGGCGTCGAGAAGGCGCGCGGCCAGGTCGCCAAGCTGATCGGTGCCGACGAGAAGGAAGTGATCTTCACCTCGGGCGCCACCGAGTCGAACAATCTCGCGATCAGGGGCGTCGCCGAGTTCTACAAGGACCGGCGCAACCACATCGTCACCACGGTCACCGAGCACAAGTGCGTCCTCGATACATGCCGCCACCTCGAGCAGCAGGGCTTCGATGTCACGTATCTGCCGGTGAAGAAGGACGGTCTCGTCGATCTCGATGAATTGCGCGCGGCCGTCACCGACAAGACGGTCCTCGTCTCGATCATGGCCGTGAACAACGAGATCGGCGTCATCCAGCCGCTGGCCGAGATCGGCAAGATCTGCCGCGAGAAGGGCGCCTTCTTCCACACCGACGCGGCCCAGGCCGCCGGCAAGATTGCGCTCGACGTCGAGGCGATGAACATCGACCTCATGAGCATCTCCGGCCACAAGATCTACGGCCCCAAGGGCATCGGTGCGCTCTACGTCCGCCGCAAGCCGCGCGTTCGGCTGGTGGCAATGATCGTGGGCGGCGGCCAGGAGCGCGGTTTCCGGTCGGGCACGCTGCCGACGCCGCTCTGCGTCGGTCTCGGCGAGGCCGCCGAGATCTGCATGAAGGAAATGAACGGCGAGGCCGTGCGCCTCACCAAGCTGCGCGACCGCATGCTGAAGGGGCTGAACGCCAAGTTGAAGGAAATCTACGTCAACGGCGATCTCGATCAGCGTATTCCCGGCAACCTCAACATCAGCTTCGCCCATGTCGAAGGCGAGTCGCTGATGATGGGGATCAAGAACCTGTCGGTGTCCTCGGGCTCCGCCTGCACCTCGGCCTCGCTCGAGCCCAGCTACGTGCTGCGTGCGCTCGGCGTCGAAGAGGAGATGGCGCACACGTCGCTGCGGATCGGCCTCGGCCGGTTCACGACCGAGCATGAGGTCGACACCGCCGTCGAAGAGCTGGTGCACCACGTCACCAAGCTGCGCGAAATGAGCCCGCTCTGGGAAATGTCCCAGGAGGGAATCGACATCAAGTCCATCGAATGGGCGGCCCACTAAGCCCTGGAAGATTTTGAGGAGAGTGTCATGGCATACAGCGAAAAGCTGCTCGACCACTACGAGAACCCCCGCAACATCGGCTCGCTCGACAAGAACGCCGAGGATGTCGGCACCGGTCTGGTCGGCGCACCGGCCTGCGGCGACGTCATGAAGCTGCAGATCAAGGTCGGCGCCGACGGGCTGATCGAGGATGCCAAGTTCAAGACCTTCGGCTGCGGCTCGGCGATTGCGTCCAGCTCGCTGGTCACCGAGTGGGTCAAGGGCAAGACCATCGACGAGGCCGAGACGATCAAGAACACCGACATCGCCAAGCACCTCGCTTTGCCGCCGGTGAAGATCCATTGCTCGGTGCTGGCCGAGGACGCGATCAAGGCGGCGATCGCCGACTATCGCGCCAAGGCCGGCAAGAAGGACGAGCCCCAGGAAGCTGCCAAGTAGCAGCCCCTCGTAAGTAGCCGAAGATTTCGGAGCAGAGCGTCATGAGCACGACCGAAACGTCCCAGCCCGCCGTCGCCGCAGCGACACCGGCTCCCGCACCCGCCGTGCCGCGCGTTCGCCGGCCGCGTCCGCAGGTGATGTCGGTGACCCCGGCCGCCGCCGAGCGCGTCAAGGCGCTGATCGACGGTCGCGGCAAGCCGACCGCCGGCATCCGCATCGGCGTGCGCACGAAGGGCTGCTCGGGGATGAGCTACACGCTCGAGTTCGCCGACGCGCAGCAGCCGATGGACGAGGTCGTGGAAACCGGCGGCATCAAGCTGCTGATCGATCCCAAGGCCTCGCTGTTCCTGATCGGCACCGAGATGGACTACGAGGAAGAGAAACTGAAGTCGGGGTTCGTGTTCAGGAATCCGAACGAGAAGGGCCGCTGCGGCTGCGGCGAATCCTTCCACGTCTGAAGTAGAGCCATGGATCACTTCGCGCGGCTGGGATTGCCGGCGGCGCTCGATCTGGAGCCCGCGACGCTCGACCGGGTTTATTTCGCAGCCCAGCGGCAATGGCACCCGGATCGCTTCGTCGCCCGCCCGCCCGAAGAGCGGGCGCGGGCGTCGACCGAAGCGGCGGGACTGAACGACGCCTATCGTGTCCTCAAGGACCCGCTGTCGCGGGCCTTCTATCTTGCCGAACTGAACGGCGTCGAACTGCCGGGCGATGGCAAGACGATCGACGATCCCGACCTCCTGATGGAGGCCATGGAGGCGCGCGAGGTGCTGCATGAGGCGGCCACGCCGAAGGCGGTCGATGCATTGGCCGCGCAGGCGCGCGAGGACATGCAACAGGCGCTGAAAGGTCTCGGGACTTTGTTCTTGCGCCACGACAAGGCCGCCATCAGAAAGGCGCTCCTTCGCCTGCGCTACCTCGACAAGTTCGCCGAGGAGGCGCGCGCCAGGCGCACGAATCTGCAACGAGTGAAGGCATGAGTCTGCTGGAAATCCACGAGCCGGGCGAAACGCCGCTGCCGCATGCTGGCGAGGCGTCGCTTGCCGTCGGCATCGATCTCGGCACGACCAACTCGGTGGTCGCCATCGCGCGCGAGGGTGTGCCGGCGGCACTGCACGACGAGGCCGGCAAGGCGCTGGTGCCGTCGGTCGTGGCCTATCCCGAGGCCGGCGGCGTGCTGGTGGGCGAGGAGGCGCGTCTGTTGATGGCGCGCGAGCCACGCAATGCCGTGGCCTCGATCAAGCGCCTGATGGGCAGGGGCGCGGCCGACCTTCATACCGTGGCCGGTGTGCTCCCCTACGAGATCGAGCCGGGCAGCGGCCAGACCGACATGGTGAAATTGCGGATCGGCGGCAAGGCGCGCTCGCCGGTCGAGATTTCCGCCGAAATCCTGAAATCCCTGCGCGCCCGCGCCGAAGCTGCACTGGACAAGCCGGTCGAGCGCGCAGTGATCACCGTGCCGGCCTATTTCGACGACGCCGCCCGCACTGCGACGCGCGATGCAGCGCGTGTCGCCGGCCTCGAAGTGCTGCGTCTCGTCAACGAGCCGACGGCGGCGGCGCTGGCCTACGGTCTCGATAAGGGCTCGGAAGGTCTTTACGCGGTCTATGACCTGGGCGGCGGCACCTTCGACTTCTCCCTGCTGCGCTTGGAGAAGGGTGTGTTCCAGGTCCTGGCGACCGGCGGCGATGCAGCCCTTGGCGGCGACGATTTCGACCGCGCCATCGCCGAGCGGATGCTGGCCGAGCGCAAGCGCGATGGTCTCGCCGATCAGGTCGACGAAGCCGCGGTCAAGACCGCGCTCGCTCTGGCGCGGCAGATGAAGGAGCAGCTCTCCGATCGCGACCAGACATCGGGTCGCCTCGAAGTTGCCGGCACGCCGTCCTTTCACACGCTCACGCGCGCCGAGTTCGAAGCCATGATCGCGGCCTTTGTCGCGCGCACGATCGACATCGCGGCCAACGTGCTGACCGATGCCGGCATGTCGGCCTCCGATGTGCAGGGCGTGGTGCTGGTCGGCGGCTCGACGCGGCTGCCGCTGGTGCGGGCCGAAGTGGCTGCCATGATCGGCAAGCCCGCGCTGACCGACATCGATCCCGACGAGGTCGTGGCGCTGGGCGCCGCGCTCCAGGCCGAGGCGCTGACCGGCGGCGGCGACACGCTGCTGCTCGACGTCACGCCGCTGTCGCTGGGCCTGGAAACCATGGGCGGCATCGTCGAGAAGGTCGTGCCGCGCAACACGCCGATCCCGGTCCAGCTCGCGCAGGACTTCACCACCTACCAGGACGGCCAGACCGCCATGGCGATCCACGTCGTGCAGGGCGAACGCGAGATGGTGGCCGACTGCCGCAGCCTGGCGCGCTTCGAGCTTTCCGGCATTCCGCCGATGACGGCAGGTGCTGCGCGAATTCGCGTCTCCTTTGCCGTCGACGCCGACGGTCTTCTCGCCGTCTCGGCCGAGGAGCGCACGACCGGCGTGGCGCAGCGCATCGAGGTCAAGCCGTCCTATGGGCTTAGCCACGAGGATATGGCCGACATGCTCTATGACAGTCTCGACAATGCCGAGACCGACATGATGCAGCGGCTGCTGGCCGAAGCGCGGGTCGAGTCGCGGCGCAGCCTGCTGGCGCTCGATGCCGCTCTCGCCAAGGACGGCTCCCTGCTGACCGCGGAGGAGCGCGCCGCCATCGACGAGGGGCGGGCCCGTGTCGAGGCGGCGATCGCCGGCGAGGACCGCGACGCCATCAACGCCGCGGCCGAGGCGCTGGAGGCCCTGTCCAAGCCTTTCGCCGAGCGGCGCATGGATCGCGGCATTCGCGAGGCACTGGCGGGCCTGTCGGTCGGCGAACTGGAAAGCAGAGTTGGGGAGTAGCGGAGCATTCTATGCCGAAATTGACGTTCATCCTCAAAGACGGGTCGCGCAAGGAAGTCGATGCGCCGATCGGCCTGTCGGTGCTCGAGATCGCCCATCGCAATCACATCGACATCGAGGGCGCGTGCGAGGGATCACTGGCCTGCTCGACCTGCCATGTCGTCGTCGAGAAGGAATGGTTCGAGAAGCTGGCGCCGGCCAGCGAGGATGAGGAGGATATGCTCGATCTCGCCTTTGGCCTCACCCACACTTCGCGCCTGGGTTGCCAGATCCTGATGAGCGAGGCGCTGGACGGGCTGGTGGTACGCTTGCCGGCGGCGACCCGCAACATGATGGTCGACAAGTAGGAGAGGCTGATGGCGCGCAAGCTGCGCTGGACCGACGTTCACGATATCGCGATAGAGCTCGAGGAACGCCACCCTGACATCGACAACGTCAACCTCAGGTTTACCGACCTGCATCGCTGGGTGATGGAATTGCCTGGGTTCGAGGACGATCCCAACCGCTCCAACGAGAAGATACTGGAGGCCATCCAGGCCGCCTGGATCGAGGAACGCGACTAGCGGCACGCCGTAATTTGGTCGAAAATGCCGGCGAAATTGGGCTCCTCGGGAGGCCGTCATGATCGGGAAAACAGTCCGTCTTGCGCTGCTGCCGCTTTTGCTGGCAGCGGGGTTGACGGGCTGTGGGTCTGACGCTGTCCAACCCGGTATCGTCAACACATCGGCCGTCGCGTCAGGCCCCGGCAACGGCAATCGTGTCGGTGGCAGCGGACGGGTGGTGTCGATCAACGAGATCAGCCTTCGTGGGGCAGGCGGCGGCGGCTCGGGCAATAGCGGGATGATGGGCGGCGTGGCCGGCGCGGCAGGTGGTGCGGCCCTCGGTGCCGCCGTCAGCGGCTACTCGATCGGCGGCATGCTGGTCGGCGCACTTCTCGGTGCCGTCGGCGGCGCCATTGCCGGCAGCATCATCGACGGGCAGCATGGCGTCGGCCGCGGCATTGAGGTGGTGGTCCAGCGCGACGATGGGCACAAGGTCACGGTGGCGCAGCGCGATGACGGCGATGTCCAGCTCGGCGATCGCGTCCGGATTGTTCAGGACCGCCAAGGTGTCGCCAAGGTCGTGCGCGACAACTAGCGCCCGTCGGTTTCAGTCTTGATTGAAGGACAGTAGGTCAATGGTCGGTAAATCGCTTTTCCATCTCCCGGCGCGGCTGGCGCTGGCGCTGGTGCTGGCAGCCGGGCTGGCCGCTTGCGAGTCTGGCGGGGTTCAACCAGGCATCGTCCATACCTCGGCGGCAGGGCCAGCGGCATCAGGCGGATCGACCGTCATGCCGGGCAGCCAGGGGCGGGTGGTCTCGATCCGTGAGGTCGGCATCAAAGGCCAGGGCGGTGGCTCGGGCAACGGTGCCCTGATGGGCGGCATGCTCGGCGCGGCGGGCGGCGGCCTTCTCGGCGGCATTACCAGCAATTCAGTCGGCGGTGGCCTGGTCGGTGCGCTTCTAGGCGCCGTGGGCGGTGCCATCGCCGGCAGCATCATCGACGGCCAGCGCGGCAGCGGTCGCGGCATCGAGGTGGTGGTCCAGCGCGACGATGGCCAGAAGGTCACCGTGGCCCAGGTCGACGACGGCGACGTCCAGCTCGGCGACCGGGTCCAGATCGTTCAGGATCGGCAGGGCGTGGCCAAGGTCGTCCGTGACGGGTCGCGGAACCCCGACTGAAGTATGGCGTTCAATTCTACCGAGGTTGCGTTCGAGAAAGGGTTTTTGACTATGTTCGGCAAGCGGCTCTTGAGCCTTCTGGTACCGGTGGCGTTGGTGGCCAGCCTTGGTGCCTGCAATGGCACCAGCGGTGGCGTTCAACCTGGCGTGGTCAACACCTCGGCTCAAGGCAGCTATCGTGGAGAAACCGGCCGCGTGATGGCCATCCGTGAAGTGCCGGTTCGCGGCGGCGGCGGCTCGGGCGTGAGCGACGGCACCTTGATCGGTGGCGGTCTGGGCGCGGCGGGCGGCGCGGCCATTGGTGCTGCTACGACCAACTCGGTGGGTGGCGCCTTGGTTGGCGGTCTTTTGGGCGCCGTTGGCGGCGCCATCGCCGGCACAGCCGTCGATCGCGGCAGTTCCCGGCGCGGCATCGAGGTGACGGTGCAGAAGGACGACGGCCAGCAGGTGAAGATCGCCCAGTACGACGATGGCGACGTCCAGATGGGCGATCGTGTCCAGATCGTCTACAACAGCAGCGGCGTCGCCAAGGCTGTCCGCGACACCACCCCGCGACGCGACTAGCTGGCGGCCCGGCTGGCGGGATTGGAGGGCGGCGCCTATATAGGCCCCGTCATGGCCCGGAATTCCCTCGATATCGACAAGGCGCCCGGCGACACCCGCGTGGTGGTCGCGATGTCGGGCGGCGTCGATTCGTCGGTCACGGCAGCGCTCCTGAAGGAGCAGGGCTACGACGTGGTGGGCGTCACCCTTCAGCTCTACGACCACGGCGTCGCCACCGGCAAGAAGGGCGCCTGCTGCGCCGGCCAGGACATCCAGGATGCCCGCCAGGTCGCCGAGCGCCTGGCCATCCCGCATTACGTGCTCGACTATGAGAGCCGCTTCCGCACCGAGGTGATGGACTCCTTCGCCGACGCCTATGCGCGGGGCGAGACGCCGGTGCCCTGCATTGCCTGCAACCGCACCGTGAAGTTTCGCGACCTGCTCAAGACCGCGCGGGAACTCGGCGCAGAGGCGCTGGCGACCGGGCACTATGTCCAGCGCATCAGGGGCGAGTCGGGGCCTGAACTCCACCGGGGCGTCGATCCGGCCCGCGACCAGAGCTATTTCCTGTTCGGCACGACGCAGGAGCAGCTCGACTACCTGCGCTTTCCACTCGGTCATCTGCCCAAGAGCGAGACGCGGGCGCTGGCCGAGCGCTTCGACCTGCCGGTGGCGGAGAAGCCCGACAGCCAGGACATCTGTTTCGTGCCGGGCGGTGATTATGCCGCCGTCGTGCGGAAGCTTCGGCCCGAGGCGGTCGAGCCCGGCGAGATCGTCGATCTTCAAGGAAGGGTGGTTGGTCGCCACGACGGCATCGTGCATTTCACCGTGGGCCAGCGCCGCGGCCTGGCGCTTGGCGATCGTGACGGCACCGACAACGATCCGCTTTACGTCGTGCGGCTCGATCCCGAAGCACGCCGCGTCGTCGTGGGCCCGCGCGTTGCGCTCGGCCGGACTGAGATGGCGCTCTACGACCTGAACTGGATCGGTTCGGCGTTCGAGGGCGCGGTGCCGGTGCCGGTGCAGGTACGGGTACGCTCCAGCCAGGCGCTGCGTCCGGCCGAGATCGAACTATCGGGCGCGGGCGCCCAGGTCCGCTTCGCCGAGCCCGAGATCGGGGTGTCGCCCGGCCAGGCCTGCGTGGTCTACGACGCCGCGACCGGCAGCCGCGTCCTGGGCGGGGGCTTCATAAGGCGCTTTTCTTGACAGCCCACGGCCCCGCCGCTTAATAGCGCCCACCCATGGCTGGGTAGCTCAGCTGGTTAGAGCACGGCACTCATAATGCCGGGGTCGGCGGTTCAAGTCCGCCCCCAGCTACCAAATTCTGGCCCCCGGTCGATCCTTCGCCGGGGGCCTTTATTTTGGGCCCCATCTTCGCCACTTTAAGCCCATGGCCAACGGACATTCGCACCAGACCGACGTCGTCATTGTAGGCGCGGGCCCCGTGGGCCTGTTCGCCGTGTTCGAATGCGGCATGGTCCGGCTCGACTGCCATGTCGTCGATGTGCTCGACGATGCCGGCGGCCAGTGCACGGCGCTTTATCCCGAAAAGCCGATCTACGACATCCCGGGCTTCCCCCGTATCGAGGCGGCCGAGCTGATCGTCCGCCTGAAGGCCCAGGCCGCGCCCTTTCGGCCCGTCTATCATCTCGGCGAGCAGGTCCAGGCCCTGGAGGCGCTGAGCGGTGGCTTCTGGCGGGTGACCACCTCCAAGGGCACGGTCGTGCAGGCACGGGCGGTGATCGTGGCGGCCGGCGTCGGCGCCTTCGGTCCCAACCGCCCGCCGTTGGCCGGCATAGAAGCCTACGAGGGCAAGAGCGTCTTCTACTACGTGACGCAGCGCGAGACCTTCCGCGGCAAGCGCGTGGTGATTGCCGGGGGCGGCGACACTGCCGTCGACTGGGCGATCTCACTGGCTGAAGTCGCCTCGCGTGTGTCGGTGATCCATCGGCGCGACAAGTTTCGCGCAGCACCTGAGAGCGAGGCCCGGCTAAAAGCGCTGGCCAAGGCCGGCAAGATCGATCTCGTCGTGCCGTACCAGCTCCACGGGCTGGAAGGCAGCGGCGGCCAGTTGAAGGCTGTCACGGTCTCGACGCTCGATGGCGCCACCCGGCGCATCGACGCCGACATGTTGCTGCCGTTCTTCGGCCTGTCGATGTCGCTGGGTCCGATCGCCGACTGGAGCCTGGCGCTCGAGCACAACCAGATCGCGGTCGAGCCGTCGACCGCCGCCACCAGCAAACCCGGCATCTTCGCCATCGGCGACGTCGTCACCTATCCGGGTAAGCTGAAGCTGATCCTCACCGGCTTCTCGGAGGCTGCCATCGCGGCGCGCTCGGCCTATGCGCTGGTCCATCCCGAGACGCCGTTGCACTTCGAATATTCGACGACGGCGGGCGTGCCCGACGCCTGACGTTTGACGATCAGGTCACCGGCCGAGACTGGGGCAGACGCTCGCGCGTGCCGTAGACCGGCGGGGCGAGTTGATCGGCCGAGCGGCCGGCCCAGTCGCGCTGACTCACGGTCGCGAGGCGCTTGCGCTGGCCTTCGATCAGGCCTGCGGTCGCTGCTTCGACATCGACCGTCAGCACCTTGCCGTCGCGTACCACCTGGGTGCCGTCGACATAGACATGCCGAATGGCGCGGTCGCTTGCCGAGTAGATCAGGCTGCGCACCGGCTCGTGTGCGGGCTGCATGTAGGGATGGGCCATGTCGACCAGGGAGAAGTCGGCCTTGCAGCCCGGCGCCAGCCGCCCGAGGTCGGACCGGCGCAGGATCGCGGCGCCGCCCACGGTTGCAGCCTCGAAGGCATGCCGCGTCGTGCCCATCTTGTAGTTGCCGGTCAGAACGCGGGCGACGTAGCAGGCAAGCCGGATCTCATCGATCATGTTGTGGGGGAAGGTGTCGGTGCCGATGCCGACCATGATGCCGGCGTTCATGTAGCGACCGATGGTATTGAGCGCCATGCCGCGGCGCGCGAAGACGGTCGGGCAGTGCGCCACCGCCGCGCCCGAGTCCCTCAGGATCTCGAAGTCGCGGCCGTGCGGATAGTGAATCTGCGGATGGTCGCTGAGGAAGATTCCGTGGCCGATCACCAGATCGGGACCGAGCACGCCAATGGCGTCGAGCCATTCGATCGGCGTCTTGCCGTATCGATGGAGGATTTCGTGGAATTCGACGACGGCCTGGCAAGCGTGCGTCTGCATCGGAATGCCACGCTTGCGAGCCTCCTGAAGCGCCTCCCTGAAGTAGCCCTCGCGGCAGGTATCGATCTGCGAGGGGCAGACCATGCCGGACAGGCGACCGCTCGGATGGCGCATCGCGGCGTCGATGGTCTGCATTGCCATTTCGAACGCCTTGGCGCCGGCTTTCTCGTCCCAGGCGTATTCGACCTCATGGCCGTTCTTGGTGAACCAGTAGCCCTGGCGCATCATCGGCGCGACGACGGCGCGGATGCCGGATGCGGCGAGATCGTCGAGCCAGCCCGGCCGGCTGACCGAAAGGTCGGTGATGGTGGTGACGCCACTCTTCAGGAGTTCCGACAACGCCACCTGGGTCGAGGGCCCGGCATCCTCGGCATCGAGCCCGAATACCGGCAGATACTCGTAGAGCGAGCTCTGGCCGAGCTTGTCGCTGCCGACCTCCTCGGTGAGGCCCTTGTTGGCCGGTTCGGAGAAGGGGTGGCTATGGACATTGACGAAGCCCGGAATGGCCATGAATCCGGCGCCGGCAATTTCGGCGTCGGCGGGACCTGCAAAATCCGGACCGACATGGACAATTTCGTTGCCCTTGATCACGAGATCCGCGTTCTCGAGATAGACGTGCCGCTGTTCGGATTCGTCCCACGCTACAGCGAAATCGAGACCCCGGAACCGTGTGGTCTTTGTGCTCATCTTTTCTTCCCTTCGCCGGTGAGACTGGCATGATCCGGGGATGACCAGCAAACTCACCGAAGCCGCCAAGGGCGTCTACATCATCGCCGCCACCCCGTTCACGGACGAGGGGGCGCTCGACCTGCAGAGCGTCGACACGCTCACGGACTTCTACCTGCGCTGCGGCGTACATGGATTCACCCTGCTCGGCATCATGGGCGAGGCGCACAAGCTGACGGCCGACGAATCGATTTCCGTCGTGAATCGCGTCATCGGCCGCGCCCAGGGCCGCCAGGTGATCGTGGGTGTGAGCCACGCCGGCCTCGAGAACGTGCGGCGCCTCGCGCACGAGGCGATGATCGCCGGCGCGTCGGGCGTCATGGTGGCGCCGCCGCAGGGTCTGAAGGGCGATGACGGCGTCTACAACTACTATGCCCAGGTCTGCACCGCGCTCGGCCCCGACATTCCGCTGGTCTACCAGGACTATCCGCAGACCACCGGCGTCTATCTCTCGCCCCAGGTGTTCGAGCGCATGGTCGACGACTTCAAACAGCTCGTCATGCTGAAGCACGAGGACGCGCCGGGGTTGGCCAAGCTGACGCGCATACGCGAAGGCGAAAAGAAGCCGGGCCGGCGGCGGGTTTCGATCCTGGTCGGCAATGGCGGCATTTACTATCCGCAGGAGATGCGCCGTGGCGCCGACGGCCCGATGACCGGCTTCGCCTGGCCCGAGATGCTGGTGAAGGTCTATGAGCTCTTCGCTGCCGGCAAGGCCGACGAGGCGGAGGATCTGTTCGATATCTACCTGCCTCTCGTGAAGCACGAGGTTCAGCCGGCCGTCGGTCTCGCGCTGCGCAAGGAAGTGCTGTTCAAGCGCGGCGCGATCAAGAGTCCGAAGCAGCGCGCACCGGGCTCCTCGCTCACCGCCACCGACCATGCCGAGCTGAACGGTTTGATCGCGCGGCTGGACCGCAGGCTTGCCGCTTCGGGCCACGGCCGCAAAGTGGCGGCGGAGTAGAGAATGGCCGACTACGATCTCGTCATTCGCAACGCCAAAGTCGTCACCGAAGACCGCCAGCTTGACGGCGACATCGCCGTCAAGGATGGCGCGGTCGTGGCGCTGGAACCCGCCATCGCCGGCAAGGGCGCCCGCGAGATCGACGCCGACGGCAAGTTCGTCCTGCCGGGCGGCGTCGACAGCCACTGCCATATCGAGCAGAAGTCGGGCTTCGGCATCATGTGTGCCGACGATTTCTATTCCGGCACGGTGTCGGCGGCGTTCGGAGGCACCACGACGGTCATTCCCTTCGCTGCCCAGCATCGCGGCATGTCGCTGCGCCAGGTGGTGAAGGACTATCACGAGGCGGCGACACCGAAGGCCGTCATTGACTACGCTTTCCACCTGATCGTCACCGATCCCAGCCCGCAGGTCTTGGGCCAGGAGCTGCCGGCGCTGATCAAGGACGGCTACACCTCGTTCAAGATCTACATGACCTACGATGCGATGAAGGTCAGCGACTACCAGATGCTCGACATTCTGGCATTGGCGCGGCGCGACGGCGCGCTGGTCATGGTGCATGCCGAGAATCACGACATGATCAACTGGCTGGCGCATCACCTGGTCGACCAGGGCCATGTCGCGCCCAAGTTCCATGCCATCGCCCATGCCCGCATCGCCGAGGCCGAGGCGACCAATCGGGCGATATCGCTGGCACGGCTGGTCGATGCGCCGCTGCTGCTGGTGCACATGTCGGAGATCGAGGCGATCGAGACGCTGCGGCAGGCCCAGAAGAAGGGGCTGAAAATCTTCGGCGAGACCTGCCCGCAGTATATCGCGCTCACCGCCGACGACATGGAGAAGCCCGGCGTCGAAGGCGCCATGTGGTGTTGCAGCCCGCCGCCGCGCGACTCCGAAGCGCAGGAAGCGGTGTGGGCGGCGCTGAAGGACGGCACCTTCCAGACCTTCTCGTCGGATCACGCGCCCTATCAGTTCAACGCCGGCGGCAAAATTCCCAAGGGTGACAAGACCACCTTCAAGGAAATGGCCAATGGCGTGCCGGGCATTGAAATGCGCATGCCGTTGCTCTTCTCCGAGGGCGTGCAGAAGGGCCGCATCACGCTGCAGCAGTTCGTGGCACTGACCGCGACCAACCATGCCCGGCTCTACGGCCTCTATCCGCGCAAGGGCACGATCGCCGTGGGCTCCGACGCCGATTTTGCAATCTGGGATGCCGACAAGGAAGTGACGCTCGACTGGAGCATGCTGCACGACAATGTCGGCTACACGCCCTACGCCGGCCGCCAGGTCAAAGGCTGGCCCATCACCGTCGTGAGCCGTGGCCGGGTCGTGGTCGAGGGCGGCAAGCTCAATGCCGCGCGCGGCTCGGGCCAGTTCCTGCCCTGTGCTTCGCCCGATTCATCCAAGCCGCTTGGCCAGAGCGCACCCGAATTGCAGGCGATGTCGCGCTTCGGGTTAAAGCCATTGTTCTAGACTTCTGTCGTCCTGAGCGAAGCGAAGGACCTAGCGCTTCAACAGCGCACTCCGTTGCTGATATGAGATCCTTCGCTTCGCTCAGGATGACAAAGTAGAGGAGTTTCCACAGTGTCCCGTCGTCTGAAAGTGTCTTCCGCCCAGTTGGGCCCGATCAATCTCGCCGACAGCCGGGCGAGCGTGGTCAAGCGCATGGTCGAGATGCTGAAGGAAGCCGATTCACGCGGCTCGAAGTTCGTGGTCTTCCCGGAACTCGCGCTCACGACCTTCTTTCCGCGGTACTGGACGGAAGATCAGGCGGAGGTCGACAAGTATTTCGAGAACCAGATGCCCAGTCCCGAGACGGCGCCGTTGTTCGAGCTGGCGCGTTCCAAGGGCATCGGCTTCTACCTGGGTTATGCCGAGCGCACGGAGGAAGAGGGGGCGACCCACCGTTTCAACACCTCGATCCTGGTCGGTCCGGACGGCAGGCTGATCGGCAAATACCGCAAGGTTCATCTGCCGGGCCATGACGACCACCGGCCGAACGTGCCGTACCAGCATCTCGAAAAAAAATACTTCGAGGTCGGCGACCTCGGCTTCAATGTCTGGAAGATGTTCAAGGAAAACGTGATCGTCGGTCAATGCATCTGCAACGATCGGCGCTGGCCCGAGACTTTCCGCGTCATGAGCCTCAAGGGCGCCGAGATGGTGGTGCTGGGCTACAACACGCCGACCGACAACGTCTATGCGCCGCACGAGCCGCCTTATCTCCGCGTGTTCCATCACAACCTCTCGCTCCAGGCCGCGGCCTATCAGAACGGCATCTGGGTCGTGGCGACCGCCAAGGCCGGCAAGGAAGACGGCTACTGGCTGCACGGCGGCTCGGTGATCGTGGCACCAACCGGCGAGATCGTGGCCAAAGGCACGACCGAGGAGGACGAGGTGATCTCCTACGATTGCGACCTGGCACTCGGCGAATACATCCGCAACACCACCTTCAACTTCGCCAAGCACCGCAGGCCCGAGCACTACAAGCTCATCAGCGAGCGCGCCGGTGTGAAGGTCGAGACGTCAAACTGAGGAATGATCGATGCAATACGCCGCGTCAGACGTTAACCCGCGCGACCGCTACAAGATCCTGACGGCCTTCGTGTTGCCGCGCCCGATCGCCTGGGTGACGACCCTGGGCCCGACCGGCGTGGTGAATGCAGCCCCGTTCAGCTTCTTCAACGTGTTCGGCGAAGACCCGCCGCTGATCATGTTCGCGATCAACAAGCGGCCGGACGGGCGGCTAAAAGACACCTGGACGAACATCCAGCGCACCAACGAATTCGTCGTCCATATTACCGACGAGCCGATGGCGCTGGAGATGCACAATTCGAGCGGCGACTTCCCGCCCAATGTCGGCGAACCCGACTATCTCGGCCTCAAGCTCGCACCGTCAATCGACATCAAGGTGCCGCGGCTGGCCGATGCGCCTTGGGCGATGGAATGCAAGACCTGGCAGATCATCAACGTGAAGGAGGAGCGCCAGCTTATCATCGGCGAGGGCACGCGCTTCCACATCCGCGACGAGCTGTGGGACCCCAAGGCGATGCGCGTGCACATGGAGAGGTACCATCCCGTCGGCCGCATGTTCGCCGACCGCTACTGCCGCACCGACGATCGCATGGACTTCCCGGCGGCGCCGGTCGTGAAGGCCGAGGCCGCGGAGTAAGACGCACCGGGGCGGGCTTGTATGCTCGCCTTGGGTGACCCACCTTTGAGTAATGATCGCGCGCTCCGTTGAAGGCTGGCCGCGTTGGCTGGCGGCACTCTTGATGGGCCTGCTGTTCATCCTGGCCCTGCTGATCGCGTCGTGGCTTCTGCGGACCTGTGCCGCGGTCGAGCCGTCGGCCAGGGTCGTCATGCTCGAGGCAGGGCCGCCACCGCCGCCGCCACCATTGCCGCCCGATCCCATGCCGTTGCTGAAGGCCTCGCTCGACGAGGCTGCGGCCGACGGCAGGAAGCTCACGGCCGAGGTTGCTGCCCTGGAGGCAGACATCAAGCGGGCCCTGGCGCAATGCAAGCCGGTCGAGCCGCCCAAGCCTCCACCCCCAAAGCCGCCACCCGTCGCCCAGGCGCCACCACCTCCGCCGCCGCCGTTGCCGGCCGACCGATGGGCGCAGAAGGATCTCACCATGCTGCAGGGCTGCTGGCGGCTCGGGCGGGACACGCGTGGCAGCCTCGACCAAAGCGGCCGGTCGGAAATGTGCGAGGTCAAGGCCGGGCGCATCTGCTTTGGAAACAATGGCGGTGGCGAGCGCCAGTCGACCTCCGTTTGCCCGAGTACCGGCACCATCACCTGCACCGCGCCGATCACGGCCAGATTCGGCAATGACACCACGCTCGGCACGACGCAGCCCGCGGTCCGCTGCAATCCGACAACGGCGCAATGGAATGGCCCGCCCAACGGCCTGACCTGCCGCCGCGTCAGCGACACGCTGGCGCTCTGCCGCGACAGGCTCAACTTCGAATACGAATTCCGCCGGGAGTAGACCTGCGTCTCAGGCCGACCAGCCGAGTCGTGCGCGGCCGATCGCCATCGAGACGGCCGCCTGCGAGGGCTCGACGACGGGCAGGCCGACGTGGCGCTGCAGGCGGTCGCGGTAGCGCGCCATGCCGGCGCAGCCCATGACCAGCACGTCGGCGCCGTCCTCGTCGCGCAGTTCGGCCGCGACCTCGGCCATGCGCGCGAAGGTGGTGGCCTCGTTGGAGAGCTCGACGACACCGAGGCCGATGGCGCGGTCGCCCGCCATGCGGTCGGCCACGCCCATCTGTCCGACATAGCGCAGGTGGCGTGGAATGGACTTCTTCAGGATCGAGATTACGCCGAAGCGCTGGCCGAGCGTGAGCGCGGTCAGGATGCCGCATTCGGCGATGCCGAGCACGGGCTTGGTGGTGAGCTCGCGCGCCGCATGCAGGCCGGGATCGGAGTAGCAGGCGATGACGAAGGCCGAGCAGTCGTTGTCGCGCTTGGCCACCATCTTGCCGATCGGCCCCACGACCTGCTCGACATGGGCCTGGTTCTCGATGCCGGGCGGCCCGTCTTTCAAGGTGATGCACTCGATGACGGGACCGCCGTTCATGCGCAGCGGTTCCATGGCGGCATCGATGCCCTTGGTAACGGCTTCGGTCGAATTGGGATTGATGACGAGAATGCGATCCATGGTGCCGAGGATGCCTGCGATTTGCTCATTCAACAATCCTCCTTGCGACCGCAAGGCGGCTCAAGACATAGGCGAATAGCAGCAGGGAGACGGCAGAGAGGATGCCGGTGAGCCAGGCGAAGGCGGGGCCCGTGGCAAAGGGCGGGGCGCCGGTGAGGCCATAGAAGACGGCAAGGTTGAGGTTGGCGAAGATCGCGATCGCGATCGCCGCCGTGCGGAAATGCGGGTTCCGCGACCACAGGACGAAGGCCAGCAGCATGGGCCCGAACAGGTGGTTCTCGTGCACCCCGGCCGCAAAGGTGAAGTAGGCGAGGAACGCGGCCAGGGCGAATGACAGCATCGTCATCGTGTCGCCGCGGTGGCGCCAGATGCCGATACCGAGAAGCAGAAGGTAGAGGGTGGCGAAGATCAGCCGCAGGCCGAGCAACGGCGCGCTGGGGGCCTGGATGATCTGGGGCTGATAACCGAGGGCGATCTGCACGAACCAGGGGAAGTTGAGGGCATGTGCGCTCCAGCCGAAATGGCCGAAGGCGGCCGTGAAGGAACGCCAGATCGCCGGCCAGAAGATCCAGGCGATCAGGCCGGCCACGATCGCCAGGAGGGCGGCTGCCACCAGGTGGCGGCGCGGCGCGAGTCTCGCCTGCTCGAACCATATCACGAGCATGAACGGCACGATCACGAGAGGCTGCCACTTGATGAGGCAGGCGATCCCGAAGGCCGTGGCCGACAGGATGGGACGCCGGTCGAGGGTGGCAAAGAAGGCGACCAGCAGGGGAATGGCCAGAAGGATATCCAGATAGGCCAGCATCGAGGCCGACAGTGCGACGGCGGCGAGACTGAAGAGCGACAGAGCCAGCCGGCCGGTCTGGGCCAATACAAGGACAGTCGTGCCCAGCTGGGCCGCCGCCAGCAGCGCCTTCAGCACCACCATGTCGTCGGCGGTCGGCAGCAGCCTGCGTGCAAGAAACAGGAGCGCCGCGGTGCCGGGCGGATAGTCGCCCGCGGCGACCGCAAAGCCTTCGATCAGCCCGTACCGCGAAACCGCTGCCAGCCATGGCAACCAGTAGGTCTCGACGTCGATGGTGCCGGGGACGTGCCAGGAGAGCCAGGAAACCGCCAGGGAGGCCAGGGCCGCCGCAGCGTAGCGGAATGTCGCGCGCTGGGTGCTTCGGCCCATGCGGGCTTTGGTCTCCAAATTGCTACTCAACAATCCTTGCTATCCATTCTAACGTGGGCTGCTGGGGAATCAAACATGGGAGACTTGGTATGATGCATCGTCGCCTCGCGACCGCAGCGCTGGCCGCGCTGCTCTGCGCCGGCCCCGCGCTCGCGCAGGACAAACAGCCGCCGCTCAAGACCGGCGTCGACGGCACCTTCGCACCGCACGCCATGCCCAAGCTCGGCGGCGGCATCGAAGGCTTCCAGATCGATCTCTTCACCGAGGTCGCCAAGCGCATGAAGCGCGATATCACCATCGATGCCGTGAGCTTCTCCACGCTCATCCCCGGCATGCAGGCCGGCCGCTACGACTTCATCGCCGCCCCCACCACCGTCACCAAGGAGCGGGCCGAGGCGATGCTGTTTACCTCGGGCTATCTGTGGACCGCCTTCCAGTTCGGCATCAAGAAGGGCTCGGCGCCGATCAAGAGCTGGGCCGATCTCAAGGGCAAGGCCGTGTCGGTCAACAAGGGCACGCCCTACGAGACGCTCGCCAAGAAGATGGGCGAGGAGCACGGCTTCACCGTGCAGGTCTACGACACCCAGCCTGACGCCACGCAGGCCGTGCTCTCGGGCCGCGCCTACGCGACCCTGGGCGGCAACACCACCATCGTCTATGCCGCCTCGAAGAACCCGCAGTTCGTGGCCGATCTCGAACTCAAGGAGACGCGGGCTCATTGGGCGGCACCGGTCCGCAAGGACAACGTGGCGCTGCGCAACCAGTTGCAGGACACGCTCGACTGCATGAAGAAGGACGGCACCATCGCCAAGATGGCCGAGAAGTGGTTCGGCAAGAAGCCCGAGGCCGACGATCTCGCCGTCGTCATCACCCCGGGCTACGGCGTGCCGGGCATGCCGGGCTACGATCCGACCCCGCACGAGTTGAAGTGTGGCTGATATCGTCGCCGATATCGTCGACGCGCGCGGGGTCCACAAGCATTTCGGCGCCCTTCATGTTTTGAAGGGCGTCGATCTGAAAGTGGCCGAGCGCGAACTGGTGTTCGTCATCGGCCCCTCGGGCTCGGGCAAGTCGACCCTGCTGCGCTGCCTCAACCGGCTGGAGGAACCTTCTTCCGGCTCGATCGTGGTCGACGGCATCGACATGCTCGATCCCAGGACCGACATCAACCATGCCCGCCAGCGCATCGGCATGGTGTTCCAGTCCTTCAACCTCTATCCGCACATGACGGCGCTCGGCAACGTGACGCTGGCCTTGCGCAAGGTCGCGGGCAAGAGCCGCGCCGAGGCCGATGCCCTGGGCCATGCCGCGCTGGAACGCGTGGGCCTGGCCGATCGCGCCGACCACACGCCGGGCCAGCTCTCGGGCGGCCAGCAGCAGCGTGTCGCCATCGCCCGCTCGATCGCGCTCGAGCCCCGCGTGATGCTGTTCGACGAGCCGACCAGCGCGCTCGACCCCGAGCTGGTGGGATCGGTGCTCGAGGTCATGCGCTCTCTTCGTGAAAGCGGCATGACCATGATCGTGGTCAGCCACGAGATGGGCTTTGCCCGCAATGCCGCGGACCGCGTGGTCTTCATGGACGACGGGCTGATCGTGGAGCAGGGGCCGCCGGCCGCCATCTTCGAGACGCCGACGCATGAGCGCACCCGCGCCTTCATCGGGCAGATCCAGCGGCATTAGGTCATGCTCATGTTTTGTGGCCCGCGAGCCTCACAGGGCGGAGTTTACTCCGCCCGCGCTCGCTCATGAGCGGGCGGGACGCCCGCGGTCCGGAAGAGCGTGACCATGACTGACTTCGAGCGGTTCCTCGACACGTTCTTCAACGGCAAGGTCATGCTCAAGTACCTGCCGGACATATTGTCCGGCATGGTGGTCACGATCGAGCTGGCGGTGCTGATCGTGATCTCGGGCCTCGCCGCCGGTCTCTCGCTCGCGCTGATCCGTAGCCTCGCGATCCGGCCGCTCAACTGGCTGATCATCTTCATCGTCGATCTGTTCCGCTCGCTGCCGCCTCTCGTGATCATCGTGCTGATGTATTTCGGCTTGCCCTATGGCGGCATCTCGCCGTCGGGGTTCGTCTCGACCTGGCTGTCGCTCGCCCTGGTGCTGATGGCCTTCTCGGAAGAAATCTTCTGGGCCGGCATCACCTCCGTGCACAAAGGCCAGTGGGAGGCCTCGCGCTCGACCGGCCTCTCGTTCGGCCAGACACTGATGAACGTGGTCCTGCCGCAGGCGCTCCGGCTCACCATTCCGCCGCT
>JBQTJT010000075.1:0-30488 GCA_052386855.1 Reyranella sp. | reverse complement strand
ATGTCGCGCATGCCGCTGCCTTCCATCTGGAAGACCCCGTAGGCATCGCCCTTGGCCAGCATCTTGAAGGTCGGCTCGTCGTCGAGCGGTATCTTGTCGATCTTGATCTTGTCGTGGCCGATCAGGCTGCAGGCCTTTTCGATCACCGTCAGTGTCTTGAGGCCGAGGAAGTCGAATTTCACCAGGCCGGCGGTCTCGACCCACTTCATGTTGAACTGGGTGGCCGGCAGGGATTCCTTGTTGTCGGTATCACGGTAGAGTGGCACCAACTCTTCAAGTGGCCGGTCGCCGATGACGACTCCGGCGGCATGCGTCGAGGCGTTGCGGAACAGGCCTTCAAGCTGCAGCGCCAGGTCGATCAGGCGCTTGATCTCCTCGTCCGACTGGTACTGCTCCTTCAGAAGCTGTTCGCTCTCGAGTGCCTGTGCGAGCGTGACCGGCTTGGCTGGGTTGTTCGGCACCAGCTTGCAGATACGGTCGACCTGGCCATATGGCATGCCGAGCACGCGGCCGACATCGCGCAGCACCGCACGGGCCTGCAGCTTGCCGAAGGTGATGATCGCGGCAACACGATCGTGGCCGTATTCGTCGCGCACATAGCGGATCACCCGATCGCGCTTGTCCTGGCAGAAGTCGATGTCGAAGTCGGGCATCGACACGCGCTCGGGGTTGAGGAAGCGCTCGAACAGCAGGCCCCATCGCAGCGGATCGAGGTCGGTGATCTTCAGCGACCAGGCGACCAGCGAACCCGCTCCCGACCCGCGCCCCGGTCCAACGGGAATACTGTTGTCCTTCGCCCACTGGATGAAATCGGCGACGATCAGGAAGTAGCCCGAGAAGCCCATCTTCTCGATCATGTTGAGTTCGTAAGCGAGGCGCTCTTCGTAGCGCTCGATTGAGATATTGTCGGCTAGTCGGCCGCTGGCCTTCAGGCCCACCAGCCCGGCCTCAGCCATCTCCTTCAACGCATCCTTCTCGGCGCGGCCACCGAGCTTCGTGTAGCGCGGCAGGATCGGCTTGCGCGGCTCGGGCATGTAGGCGCAGCGCTGGGCGATGGCGAGGGTGTTGTCGCAAGCTTCCGGCAGGTCCGAGAAGATGCTGCGCATCTCGCCCGCCGACTTGAAATAGTGCTCCGGTGTCAGCCGGCGGCGATTGGGGTCCTCGATGTGCGCGCCCTGCTCGATACAGAGGAGGACGTCGTGCGCCTCGTACATCGAGGCCTTGGGGAAGTGCACGTCGTTCGTTGCGACCAGCGGCAGGTCGCGCGCATAGGCCAGGTCGAGCAGCGGTGCCTCGATGCGCCGCCCACTGTCCTCGCCATGGCGCTGCAGTTCGACATAGAGCCGGCCATCGAACAGCGTTTGCAGTCGCTCAAGCATGTGAGCCGCCGCCGGCGCTTGGCCCGCCAGCAGAAGCCGTCCCACACCACTGCTGGCGCTGCCGGTGAACGCCAGAAGACCGTCGCTGTGGCCTTCCAATTCAGAGAGGGGCAGCGCCGATATCGAGCCGGTCTTGAATTCCAGGTGCGCCCGGCTCACCAGCCGCATCAGGTTGATATAGCCCCGCTCGTTCTGCACCAGCAGGGTCAGCCAATCGACCGACGGCAGCTTGCTGGCAGCCGCTATGCCGCCCTCTTCCTCCCGCCGGAGTCCGAGGTCGCAGCCCATGATCGGCTGGATCCCGGCTTTCGCTGCGTACTGCGCGAATTCCAGGGCACCGAACAGGTTGTTGCTATCGGTAACGGCGACGGCCGGCATCGCCTGCGCCTTGGCCAGCCCCACGATGGCATCGACCTTGTTCGCGCCTTCGGTGAGCGAATAGGCAGACCGAACCTTGAGATGGATGAAATCAGCGATGGTCACAGGCCATCATCGCGCCGGAACCTGTGGACTGTCAGGCCGACAATATACCGTCCTTCAGCGTCACCGTCCGATCCATGCGCTCGGCCAAGTCGGGATTGTGGGTGGCGATCAGCGCCGCCATGCCGGTCTCCCGCACCAGCACCAGCAGCTGGCGAAACACGATATCCGCCGTCGCCGCATCGAGATTTCCCGTCGGCTCGTCCGCCAAAAGAACCCGCGGCGCGTTTGCCACGGCACGCGCGATCGCCACGCGCTGCTGCTCGCCACCCGAGAGGCGGCCCGGACGATGATCCCCACGCTCCTTGAGCTGGACCATGGCCAGCAAATCCGCCGCCCGGACGCGGGCCTCGCTGCGCGACAGGCCGTTCAACATTTGAGGCAGCATCACGTTCTCGATCGCCGAGAACTCCGGCAAAAGGTGGTGGTATTGATAGACGAAGCCCAGGAACCGCCGGCGCAACGCCGTCCTCCCGCGATCGCCGAGCGGGCCCGCCGCCTTGCCGTCCAGGATCACATCGCCGCTGTCGGGTTGCTCGAGGAGCCCCGCGATGTGCAGCAAGGTCGACTTTCCGCTGCCGGATTGGCCAACCAGCGCCACGATCTCGCCGGGTCGCAGATCGAGCGACACGCCGCGAAGCACTTCCAGACGGCGGTCGCCCTGCACGAAGGTGCGTTTGATCTCGCGCAGGGAAAGCGGAAACACGGCATCACTCATATCGGAGTCCCTCGACCGGTTCGACCCGGGTGCTGCGCCATGCCGGATAGGCCGCGGCCACCAGCGACAGCACAATCGCCACCCCGACGATCGTGCTCACTTCGAGTGCTTGAACCCGAACGGGCATTGCGGTGATGAAATCGACTTCGGCATTGCCTCCCCCTGAAGCCCCGGTGATCGTCGCCAGCAGCTTGCCGATCGAGGGCATGTTGGCGCAGATCAGGAGCCCGAGCCCGGTGCCGACAGCCGTTCCCACCAGCCCGACAGCCGCTGCCGCCAGAAAGAAAGCACGCACGATCGTGCCCGGTGTCGCTCCCATGGTGCGCAGGATGGCGATGCTGCCGCGCTTCAC
The DNA here is from genome assembly GCA_052386855.1 of Reyranella sp. Lineage (GTDB taxonomy): Bacteria > Pseudomonadota > Alphaproteobacteria > Reyranellales > Reyranellaceae > Reyranella. The sequence goes on along the minus strand of JBQTJT010000075.1, from coordinate 27,559 downwards.
GCGCACCAGCATGGTGAAGCTTGCCACGACGTTCATCGCCGCGACCACGACGATCAGGGTGAGGATGATGAACATCATCACCCGCTCGACCTGTAGGGCGCCCACGAACCGGGCATTGAGGCCGAGCCAGTCCGAAATCTTGAGATCGTCGCGACCGAGTGACCGGCGGAGCTCCTGGGCCACGCGCGGCGCTGCCGCGGGATCGACCAGCTCCAGGTCGATCGAGCTTACCGCATTGTGTCCATACTCAAGATCTTCCTGCAGAGCCTCGAGCGGTACGAAAACCAGGGCACCGTCGAATTCGTAGCGGCGCGTCATGAAGCTCGCCAATACTTCGTAGTCCGAATAGCGCGGCGCGATCGTGCCGTTCTCATTGAGCCGATGGGTCACGAGCGTGATCTTGTCCCCGGCCCTGACATTCAGCGTCTGCCGTAGCCGGTCGCCCATCACTACGCCGGGCTTCGTGCCGAAATCCCCCAATCCGCCATGGACGATGTTCCTGGTCACGATATCGCGCGTCAGCAGATCGTCTGTTCGCACACCTCGCAGCTGGGCGCCACGTGTCAGGCCATTGGCCGCAACCAGGGCCTGGCGTTCCAAAGCCGGCCGCACGGCACGCACCCCAGGCGTCTGCCTGAGCTTCTCCAAAAGGTCGGCCGTCGCCTGCAGCACGCCTCCGGGGGCCGTGATCACGACATGGCCATTCATGCCGATGATGCGCCCGAGCAACTGCTGCCGAAACCCGCCCATCACCGAGAGGACGACGATCAAGGTCGCCACACCCAGCGCCACACCGATCAGGGAGAAGATCGCGATGAAGGAAACGAAGCCCTCACGCTGGCGGGTCGCGAGGTAACGCCACGCCAGCCAGCGCTCGACGGCCCCGTTGCGCTCTACACCCGCGCGCTCACTCACGACGCAATCCTTCGACGGGGTCGAGGCGGGCTGCCCGCAACGCCGGGTAGAGCGAGGCCAGCAAGGCGAAGACCAGCGCCATGCCGGCGATGACCGCGACCTCCATCCACTCGATATGCGAGGGCATCTCGGCCAACAGGTAGAGCGTCTCGTCGAACAGGACGAGGCCGAACGTGTGCTGCAGCCACTGGCGGATGGCCTCGATGTTGCGGGCGAAGCCCAGCCCCAGAACGACGCCGATGATCGTCCCTGCCCCGCCGATCGCCAGGCCGTCGATCAGGAACACCCGCAGGATGGCGCCGCGGCTGGCCCCCATGGTTCGCAGGATGGCGATGTCCGCGGTCTTCGTTCGCACCAGCATGACGAGGCTGGAGACAATATTGAAGGCGGCAACCAGCACGATCAGGGTCAACACCAGGAACATCACGTTCGTCTGCGCCTGGATTGCGGAGAAAAAGCCGGCGTTGGCCTGGAACCAGTCGAATACCCAGCCCTGGAAGCCCACCGCCTCGGTCACCAGCCGGCGGCTGTTCGAGATTGGCACAGCTTCGCTTACGAAGACTTCGATGCCCGTTACCTTATTGCCGAGATCAAGAAGGCGTTGGGCGTCGATCAGCGGCGCGTAGACGAAGTTGGCGTCGTAGTCGTACATGCCGGCGCAGAACACCGCCGCCACGCGAGCTGACACAGATCGCGGCATGACACCCAGCGGCGTCACCACGGAGACGGGCGATACGAGTTGCAGCCGATCTCCGACCTTGAGCACCATCAGGTCTGCAAGACGGCGCCCGATCGCCACCGAGAAATCGTCGCCAAACCCGTTCAGCGTGCCCCAGTCGATGGGCTTGTCTTCGTCACCGCGACACAGGCCGCGATAGCGCTCGCGTGTCTCGGGAGGCCCGTCGATCGCTGCGGCCAGCGGCAGGCGGGCGCGAAAATCCTCGGGCCGCATGCCGCGAAGGATCACGCCCCGGACCCGATCGCCCGCGACCGCCATGACCTGTCCTTCGGCGGATTGGGTCGCACCGAGGACGCCAGGAACAGCCTTGATGCGAGCCAGCAAATCCGGCGTGGCGTCCAGACCGTCGCGACTTCCTTGCACACCTAGCTGACCGCTGATGGCGGACATTTGCCGCAGCATCTCGACGCGAAACCCGTTCATCACAGCCATGACCACGATCAGGGTGCCGACGCCCAACGTGATCCCGACCAGAGAGAAGCCGGCGATTACCGAAATGAACCCTTCTTCGCGGCGTGCCCTCAGATATCGGAAGGCGATCAGGCGCTCGACGGCGGCGAAAGCCATATGGGCGGTGTCTCCGGTTCAGCCGAACCGTTGCGCAAGCTGATCGATCGGCAACTCTTCGCGCTCGCCGGTCTTGCGGTTCTTGAGTTCGACTTTGCCGGCAGCAAGCCCCTTGGGCCCGACGATGATTTGCCAAGGCGTGCCGATCAGGTCCATGTCGGCGAACTTGGCGCCCGGCCGCAAGTCGCGGTCGTCGTGCAGGACTTCGACGTGCTTTGCCCGCAGGGTGTCATAGAGCTTCACGCAAGCACCCGAAACCGCGCCATCGTCGGGCTTCAGGTTGACGATGGCGACCTTGAAGGGAGCGACGGACTCCGGCCAGACGATACCGGCCGCGTCATGGCTCGCTTCGATGATGCCGCCCACCAGGCGTGACACCCCGATACCATAGGAGCCCATTTCGACCGTTATCTGTTCGCCACCGGGACCGGCCACGACTGCATTCATGGGCTTGGAGTACGTGGTTCCGAAGTTGAAAATATGGCCGACTTCGATGCCGCGGGCGGCAAGACGCTCGCCTTCGGGAATCTTCTCGAAAGCATCCTTGTCGTGCTTCTCGTCCGTCGCGGCGTAGAGCGACGTCCATTCGTTCACGATCGGCTGCAGATCGGCCCCGTAGTCGACCGTGCGGCCGAGGATATCCTTATCGATCAGCCCCTTGTGACAGAACACGGCGCTTTCACCGGTCTCGGCCAGGATGATGAACTCATGGCTGAGATCGCCGCCGATCGGGCCGGTGTCGGCGCGCATCGGGATCGCCTTCAGACCCATCCGGGCAAAGGTGCGCAGGTAGGCCACGAACATGTTGTTGTAGGATCGAATGGCGCCGGCCCTGTCGATGTCGAAGGAATAGTTGTCCTTCATCAGGAACTCGCGCCCGCGCATGACGCCGAAACGCGGCCGCACCTCGTCCCGGAACTTCCACTGGATGTGATAGAGGTTCTTCGGCAGGTCGCGATAGCTTTTCACCCCGTCGCGGAAGAGAACGGTGATCATCTCCTCGTTGGTCGGCCCGAACAGCATCTCGCGGTCGTGGCGGTCCTTGAAGCGCAGCATCTCCGGACCGTAGGCATTGTAGCGCCCGCTCTCGCGCCACAGATCGGCCGACTGGATGGTCGGCATCAGCACTTCCTGGGCACCTGCGGCGTCCTGCTCTTCGCGCACGATCCGTTCGATGTTCTTCAGGACGCGGAAGCCAAGCGGCAGCCAAGCGTAGATGCCGGCGCTGGTCTGGCGGACGAGGCCGGCACGCAGCATCAGGCGGTGCGACACGATCTGGGCCTCGGCCGGGTTCTCCTTCAAGGTCGGCAGGAAATACTGGCTCATTCGCATGCTGAATCGGTCCTCGAGCGGGCGTCCTGGGTGGCCGCGGACTGTAGGGAACAGGCCCTGCAAAGGCAAACTTGGCGGCCGCCGGCTGGTTTTGCACAGGGCAATGCCCGCACACTGAGCGCGACAACCCGGGGGAGAACGGAGATGTTCGAGCAAGTCTTCAAGCTGAGCGAGAACAAGACGACCGTTCGAACGGAAGTCGTGGCCGGCATCACGACGTTCCTGACGATGGCCTACATCATCTTCGTCAATCCAGACATTCTGAAGGCCGCCGGCATGCCGTTCGAGGCGGTGTTCGCCGCGACCTGCATTGCCGCCGCGATCGGCTGCCTCCTGATGGCGTTCCTCGCCAACTACCCGATCGCGCTCGCCCCCGGCATGGGGCTAAACGCCTACTTCGCCTTCGGCGTGGTCGGCGGCATGGGTCACACCTGGCAGGTGGCGCTGGGCTGCGTATTCATCTCGGGTGTGATCTTCCTGATCATCAGCGTGCTGCCGATCCGCGAATGGATCGTCAATGCGATTCCCAAGTCGCTCAAGATGGCGATCGCCGCCGGCATCGGGCTGTTCCTCGCCCTGATCGCGCTCAAGAACGCGGGCATCGTCGTCGCGCATCCGGCAACGCTGGTCACGCACGGCAAGCTCACTTCATTTCCGGTGATCATGGCCACCCTCGGCTTCGCCCTCATCGTCGCTCTGGAGTACCGCAAGATCATGGGCGGGGTCATCATTGGCATCCTGGTGGTGACCATCATTGCCGTCGTTGCCGGCCAGCAGAAGTTCGGCGGCATCGTCGGGCCCCCCCCCTCGGTCATGCCGGTGTTCCTCCAGATGGACCTCGCTGGCGCGTTCAGCGTCGGCTTGGTGACGGTCGTGTTCGCTTTCCTGTTCGTCGACCTGTTCGATAACACCGGCACGTTGATCGCACTTGCCCATCGCGGCGGGTTCATGCGCAAGGACGGCACCGTACCCCGCCTTCGGGGGGCGCTGATCGCCGACAGCAGCGCGGCGATGATCGGCGCAGCCGTGGGGACGTCGACCACGACCAGCTACATCGAGAGCGCGTCAGGCATCAACGCAGGCGGACGGACCGGGCTCACTGCAGCCACCGTGGCGGTCCTGTTCCTGCTGGCGCTGTTCTTCGCGCCGCTCGCCGGCACTATTCCAGCCTACGCGACGGCACCCGCCCTGCTCTATGTCGCCTGCTTGATGGCGCGTGGCCTCACCGAAGTTGAATGGAACGACATCACCGAAGCGGCGCCTGCGGTCATCACCGCGATCGCCATGCCGTTTACTTTCTCGATCGCCGATGGCATCGCGTTCGGATTCATTTCGTACGCCGGTATCAAAGTCGCCGCGGGTCGCTACGCAGACGTCCACCCAGCGGTTGGCATTCTTGCTGTCCTGTTCGTGATCAAATACGTGGTCATCGGATGATCATTGGAACTGTAGGGAAATTTGTTTGTTGTCGAACGACCTCGGGCCCTAACAATTGTTCTGTGGGGGCCTGACGTTCGAAAGAAAAGGTCTTGGCAAGCCCCGGAGGCCGCGCTACAGAGCCTACGTCTTGGGCGCTGCCTGAGTTTAGGGCGGAGAGCGGATAAACGCCGCCGAACGACGAGTTTCGGGGTAGAAGAACGGCGGGCCAAAAGCCCGCCGTTTCCTTTTTAATTCAAAGCGTTGGGAGCAGATCTTAATAATCTGCTTTAACTTCCGTCGACCATCCTGCGGAAGCTGAAAATGTCGGCCAAGTGCAGCAGATAAAAACCCAGCCAGAGCACGGCTGAGACGGCCGAGGTGATGACCGCCTTGCGCATGAGTTCAGGCCGCTCCGGGGACCCGTGTTCCTCGCCCTTGCCCGGCTTTTCGACACGGCGGACGCCCAGCGGCAGCACGGCAAACAGCACCGTCCACCAGATGACGATGTAGACCATGACGCCGGTGGCCCAGCTCATGGCGCAGCTCCTCTCAGACCTGCTCGAGCTCGATCAACGTGCCCGTGAAGTCCTTGGGATGCAGGAACAGCACCGGCTTGTCGTGGGCGCCGATCTTGGGCTCGCCATCGCCCAGCACCCGGGCCCCTTGGGCCTTGAGCTTGTCGCGGGCGGCGTAGATGTCCTCGACCTCGTAGCAGACATGGTGGATGCCACCGTCGGCATTGCGGGCGAGGAAGTTCGCGATCGGCGACTTCTCCCCCAGCGGATGCAGGAGCTCAATCTTGGTGTTGGGCAACTCCACGAACACCACCGTCACCCCATGCGCCGGCTGCGCCTTGGGGGCGCTTACCTTGGCACCCATGACGGTACGGTAGAGCTCCGTGGCCTTGGCCAGGTCGGGCACGGCAATGGCGATGTGGTTCAGGCGTCCGATCATCGGGCTCTCCAGGCAGTCCTTAGGGTTAGATGCGGACGATGTGAACGTCCGTCAACGGCTTCTTGCCCAGGTGCGCGCGCACGACGCGCCGGACGGCCTGGCGGGCGGCTTCCTCGATCCGCCCGTCGTCGCTCCGTTCGGATGAATTGAGATCGGCCATCATCTCGCGCAGGCCGGCGACTATGGCAACGGCAAGCGCGCCGTCCTCGTCCTCGATGCCGCGCAGCGACACTTTCGGCGGCGCCACGGCCCGGCCCTTGCCGTCAATCACGAGGGTCGCTGCGGCACTGCCGTTCCACAGCAATTTGCGCCGCTCGCGCAGGGAACTGCCATCCAGAGGCACAAGGCCATCGCCGTCGCGAGCCAGCCGGCCTGCCGGCACATGGTCGATGATCTCGGCGGGGCCCGGAGCCAACCGGACCAGGGTGCCGTTGGGCGCCACGATCGTTTCCGGTACCTGGCAGGCCCGCGCGAGAGCGGCATGCTCGACCATATGGCGGACCTCGCCATGGACCGGCAGGGCGATCCGGGGCCGTACCCATTGGTAGACCCGCACGAGTTCGTCACGCGCAGGGTGGCCGGAGACGTGAATATCGGCCTCACGGTCGGTGATGACCTCCACGCCACGCGCCATCAGGGCGTTCTGCAGGCGTCCGACCGAGCGTTCGTTGCCGGGAATGACCCGCGAGGAGAAGATTGCGGTGTCGCCCTCCTCCAGCACGAGGTCTCGGTGCTCGTCGTTGGCGATCTTGGCCATGGAGGCGCGTGCCTCGCCCTGGCTGCCGGTGCAGATGAACAGCACCTTGTCGCGCGGCAGGTAAGCGCCGTCCTGCGGGCTGATGCACTCGGGAAAATCGAGCATGTAACCGCACTCCTGCGCCGCCTCGATCATGCGCAGCAGCGCCGGGCCGGACAGCACGGGATGGCGCCCTGCCGCGACCGCGGCCAGCGCGATGCTCTCGACCCGCGCCAGGTTGGACGCAAAGCAGGTGACGGCGATCCGCCCTTTGCGGCCCTTCACCAGTTTCTTGAGATTGGCCCGCACCATCGCCTCAGAGCCGGCCTCGCCCTCGACGAAGACGTTGGTGCTGTCACACACCATCGCCAACACGCCCTCATCCCCGATACGCTTCAGCATCGCCTCGTCGGTCAGATCGCCGATCAGCGGCTCGGGATCGATCTTCCAGTCGCCGGTATGGAAGATGGTGCCGAACTTGGTGCGGATGGCGAGCGCATTCGGCTCGAGGATCGAATGCGTCATGGTGATCATTTCCAGATCGAACGGCCCGAGGCTGAACTTGCCCCGCAACCGGATTTCCGTGATCCGGACGTCGTCGAGCAGGCCGGCCTGGGTGAGCTTGCGTCGCAGCACCGAAGCCGCAAAAGGCGTTGCATAGACCGGCGCCTTCAGGCGGGGCCAAAGGTCCGCCACCGCCCCCAGATGATCCTCGTGCGCATGGGTGAGCACGATCCCGACCAGGTCCTTGCGCCGCTCCTCGATGAAAGCGGGATCGGGCATGATGACCTCGACGCCCGGCATGCTGTCGTCACCGAAGGCAATACCGAGATCGAGCATCAGCCACTTGCCGGCATGACCATAGAGATTGAGGTTCATGCCGATCTCGCCGGCGCCGCCCAGTGCGAGGAACAGCAACTCTTCGTTCGACGGGACGGTCATTTGTTGTTGCGACGCCAGATCTCCAGAAGACCGAGCGACATCAGGTCCGGCTCGATGGCATCGAACAGGCCGATCTCGTCCTTGAACACGGCAGCCAGCCCACCGGTCGCCACCACCTTCATGGGCTCGCCGTACTCGGCGCGGATACGCTTGATCAGGCTCTCGATCAGCCCGACATAGCCCCAGAAGATACCGGATTGCATGGCCGGCACGGTCGCCTTGCCGATCACGTGCGCCGGCTTCTCGACACGGATGCGCGGCAGGCGGGCGGTCATCAGGTAGAACGATTCGATCGTGAGCTCGACACCTGGCGCCAGCACGCCACCGATGAAATTGCCGTCCTTGTCAGAAAGATCGAACGTGGTAGCGCTGCCGAAATCGACCGTGATCAGCGGCCCACCGTATTTCTTGTAGCCAGCGATGACGCCCACCAGCCGGTCGGGCCCGGCATCCTGCGGCCGATCGAGCAGGACCTTTATACCGAGTTCTACGTCGGGTTCCCCGACGATCAGCAATTTGGTCTTGAAGTAGATCTCGCAGAGCCTGCGGATGTGAAGGTTCACCTGAGGCACGACACTGGCCAGAATCGCGCCCTTGATCGTGCCGGGGTCGAAACCCTGCAGATGCATGAGCTGAGTCAGCCAGGCCGCGTACTCGTCAGCAGTGCGCTTGGCCTCGGTGCGCAGGCGGAACTGCGAGACGAGCTTGTCGCCGTCGAACACGGCGAATTTCGAGTTGGTGTTGCCGACATCAATCGCGAGCAGCATCGCTCGTTCTCCTCAGGCCGCCCGGCCCAGCAATTCACCCGACACGATCTTGCGTGGCCCCGCCGCCGTATCCAGCAGCAAGGCGCCTTCGTCGTCCAGCCCGGCAAAGCGACCGCGCACCAGCTCTTCTCCCAGCCTCACGTCGACGTCGGCGCCGAGCGGCCCGGCCTTGGCAAGCCACGCCGCCCTCACGGTCTCGAAGCCCTGGCGGCGCCATTCGGCAAGCCTCACGGCCAGCGCCTGCGTGAGCCGCTCCAGGGCCGCCTCGACCGAGCCACCGAGCGCCGCACCCGGATAGCGCATCTCCGGCAACTGCGGGGCGAAGGCCACATTGATCCCGATGCCGGCAACGACATGCTCGACCTGGCCGCCCTGCCCGATCGAACTCTCCAGCAGAATACCCGCAACCTTGCCGCCATCGACCATGACGTCGTTCGGCCACTTCACCCGCGTCTCTCGTCCTGACGGAACGACGTCGGCGACCGCCAGGGCGGCAACAAATCCGAGCTCGGTGGCACGCGAGGCCGCACAGTCGGGCCGCAGGATGGTCGAACTGTAGAGGTTGCCGACGGGCGAGGACCAATGGCGGCCACGGCGACCACGACCGCCCGTCTGCTCGCGCGCCCAAACGACCGTCCCCTCGGCGGCACCGGCTTCGGCCAGTCGTGCAGCCTCGTCATTGGTGCTGCCGACGCCGTCCAGCGCGACCAGCGTCCACCCGTCCGGCAGGACGGGCGCTAGGATCACGGGAATAGACCTTTCGCCGCCGCCGCCGCGATCAGGCTGAGCGGCTGCGGCGCCAGCGAGAACACCGTCACCAGAATGGCAGCCGCAAACGCCACGGCGCGATAGACGCCGAACGGCGTGCGATCGAGAGAGTCGGCTTCCTCGTCGAAGTACATCACCTTGACGATGTGCAAGTAGTAGTAGGACGCAACCACGGAGGCGAGCACGCCGAGGATGGCGGGAATGAAGAGCTTGGCTTCGACCGCAGCCATGAAGATGTAGAGCTTGCCCCAGAATCCCGCGAGCGGCGGAATGCCGGCCAGCGAGAACATGAACAGCAGCATGGCGAAGGCCATCATCGGCTGGCTCTTGGCCAGGCCCGCCAGGTCGGAGATGTTCTCGACCATGACGCCGCGGCGCTTCATCATCAGGATGGTGGCGAACACGCCCAATGTCATGACCAGATAGATGGCGAGGTAGAACACGATCGCCTGGATCCCCTTCTCGCTGCCGCTCGCCAGGCCCAGCAGCACGTAGCCCACATTGCCGATCGACGAATAGGCCATCAGCCGCTTGATGTTCGGCTGGCGAAGCGCCGCGAAGGCACCCAGCGCCATCGACAGGACCGACGCAACGACGATGATCTGCTGCCATTGCATGAACAACGGCTTAAACGGGCCCATCAGGACCGAAACCATCAGCGAGATGGCCGCGATCTTGGGCGCCACGGCGAACAACGCCGTCACCGGCGTCGGCGCGCCCTCATAGACGTCGGGCGTCCACATGTGGAACGGCACGGCCGAGACCTTGAAGGCGAGACCGGCAACCACGAACACCAAACCGACGATGGTCCCAAACTCCGCAGCCTTGCCGTTGAGCAGTGCCTGAGAAATCTGAACGAAGGCCGTGCCGCCGCAGAAGCCGTAGATCAGCGAAGCGCCGAACAGCAGCATGCCGGAGGCGACGGAGCCCAGGACAAAATACTTAACGCCGGCTTCGGTCGACCGCAGATTGTCGCGCTGGAAGGCCGCGATGACGTAGAGCGCCAGGGACTGCAGTTCGAGGCCGACGTAGAGAGACATGAGATCGTTGGCCGAAATCATCAGCATCATGCCGAGCGTCGCCAAGGCGACCAGCACCGGATACTCGAAACGCCACGCCTTGACCTGCTCGAAATAGGCGCGCGACAGCAGGACTGCGACGGCAGCGCCGATCAGCACCATGGCCTTCATGGTGGTCGTCAGCCGGTCGACGATGAAGAGTGAAGCGAACGCCGTCCCCTCACGGTACGGAGTGAAAAGCAGCACCGCCGTCGCCAGCAGCACGATCGACGTCGCCACCGACACGACGGGAGTCGACCTCTCGCCCTTCACCACGCCGTAGATCAGCAACAGCAGCGTCGCCGCCGCGAGGAAGATCTCCGGCCGTGCCAGCGTCCAGGATTCCAGACCGACAACCATGTTCATCACTCCCGGCCGCTCACGGCGCCAACGCCGCTGTGCGGGCGAGCTTCAGGGCGGCCTGATAGTCGCCGATCAGCTTGTCGACTGCTGGCGCCATCGGATCGAGGAAAGAGCTGGGATAGATACCCATCCAAAGCGTGATCAGGATCAGCGGCAGGAACAGCGCGATCTCGCGGCGGTTCATGTCGAGGATGCCTTTCAGCGAGTCCTTGGTCAGCTCGCCGAAGACGATCTTGCGGTAAAGCCAGAGCGCGTAGGCTGCTCCCAGGATGATTCCGGTCGTCGCCAGAAACGCCACCCATGTATTGGCCTTGAAGGTGCCGACCAGGACCAGGAATTCACCGACGAAGCCCGACAGGCCCGGCAGCCCGACGCTCGCCAGGGTGAAGAACATGAACGTGAAGGCGTACCGCGGCATCCGGTGGACCAGGCCGCCGTAGGCCGCGATCTCGCGGGTATGCATGCGGTCGTAGACGACGCCGACGCACAGGAAGAGCGCGGCCGAGACGATGCCATGGCTCAGCATCTGGAAGATCGAGCCCTGCACGCTCTGCATGTTCAGGATGAAGGCGCCGATCGTCACGAAGCCCATGTGGGCGATCGACGAATAGGCGATCAGCTTCTTCATGTCCTCTTGCACCAGCGCGACGAGCGAGGTGTAGATGATGGCCACGATGCTGAGACCGAAGACCAGCGGCGCGAAATACTGCGTCGCTTCCGGCAGCAGCGGGATCGAAAACCTCAGGAAACCGTATCCCCCCATCTTCAGCAGCACGCCGGCCAGGATCACCGAGCCGGCCGTCGGCGCCTCGACATGGGCATCCGGCAACCAGGTGTGGACCGGCCACATCGGCACCTTGACCGCGAAGGAGGCAAAGAACGCGAGCCACAGCCAGCACTGCCAGGTGAAAGGCAGATCGAGCTTTTCCACCGCCGTCGGCAGGTCTGTGGTGCCCACCTGCCAGTAGATGGCGATGATCGCCAGCAGCATCAGGACGGAGCCCAGCAGCGTGTAGAGGAAGAACTTGAAGGCCGCATAGACGCGCCGCTTGCCACCCCAGACACCGATGATCAGGAACATCGGGATCAGCACGCCCTCGAAGAAGATATAGAACAGAGCAAGGTCGAGCGCGCAGAACATGCCGACCATGAAGGTCTCGAGCACCAGGAACGCGATCATGTATTCCTTGACCCGAACCTTGACCGAATCCCAGCTCGCAAGGATGCAGATCGGCGTCAACAGCGTCGACAGCAGCACGAAGAACAGCGAGATGCCATCGATGCCCATGTGGTAGCCGATTCCAAGTGCCGGCACCCAGTCGAACTTCTCTTCGAACTGGAAGCTCGCCTTGGTTCCATCGAAGCGAATCCAGAGGACGAGCGAGATCAGGAACGTCGCCAGCGAGGTGATCAGTGCGGCGCTGCGGCAGTTGCGATCGACGGCCTCCTTGGGGCCGTTCACGATCAGGCAGAAGAACGCCCCCACAAGCGGCAGGAACGTGACGACGGAGAGGATCGGCCAGCTCGACATCACCTACCCCACCGCCAGCATGAAGTACGTGACGAGACCCGCCACGCCAACCAGCATCACGAAAGCATAGTGGTAGAGGTAACCGCTCTGGAAGCGGCTCAGCACGCCCGCCATGTCCTGCGCCCGCGCGGCGATGTTGTCGGGGCCGAGCCCATCGATCAGCGCGCCGTCGCCCTTCTTCCACAAGGCCCGGCCGATCGCGAGCGATGGCCGGACGAAGACCGCGTCGTAGATCTCGTCGAAGTACCACTTGTTGAAGAACAGCGCGTGGGTACGCGGGAAAGCCTTGACCGTGCGGTCCGGCAGGTCGGTCCTGACGATGTAGTAGTAGTAGCTGAGGGCGATGCCTGAGAGCGCGAAGACCAAAGGCAGCAATTTCACCCACAGCGGCACTTCGTGCGCGTGATGCAGCACTTCCTCGGTCGATTTCAGGGCGATCGACTGGCCCCAGAAGCTCTTCCAGTCATGGCCGACGAACCAGTCGTAGGCGACATAGCCGGACAGCGCGGCGCCGATCGCCAGCACATAGAGCGGGATCAGCATGACGGTCGGCGACTCGTGGGCATGATCCCAGGTGTGATGGTCGCCCCGGTACTTGCCGTAGAACGTCAGGAACATCAGGCGTGTCGAGTAGAAGGCCGTCATGAAGGCGGCGATGACGCCCAGCCAGAAGGCGATGAGACCCACCGTCGTGTGCACGCCGAAGGCCGATTCCAGCATGATGTCCTTGGAGTAGAAGCCGGCGAAGCCGACGCCGTTGCCAAGCAGGAACGGAATGCCGATGCCCGACAGCGCCAGGGTGCCGATCCACATCAGCACGAAGGTCTGCGGCGCCTTCTCCTTCACGCCGCCCATCTGTCGCATGTCCTGCTCGTGATGCAGGCAGGTGATGACCGAACCCGACCCAAGGAACAGCAGCGCCTTGAAGAAGGCGTGGGTCATGAGATGGAACATCGCCGCCGAGTAGGCCCCGACGCCGCAAGCGAAAAACATGTAGCCGAGCTGGCTGCAGGTTGAATAGGCGACCACCCGCTTGATATCGAACTGGGTGAGGCCGACCGTGGCGGCAAAGAAGGCCGTCGCCGCACCGACCAGAGTAACCACCTGCAGTGCGACAGGCGCCAGCTCGAACAGCGGCGACAGCCGGCAGACCATGAAGACGCCAGCGGTCACCATGGTGGCGGCATGAATCAGCGCGGACACTGGCGTCGGGCCTTCCATCGCGTCCGGCAGCCAGGTGTGCAACCCAAGCTGGGCCGACTTGCCCATGGCGCCGACGAACAGCAGCAGGCAGGCCGTCTCCAAGGCCGGCAGGTCCATGCCGAGGAACTGGATGCGCATCTGGGCCATTTCCGGCCCCTTCGCGAAGATGTCGGCGAAGTTCACCGAGCCGCTCAGCATCCAGACAGCGAAAATGCCGAGCGCGAAGCCGAAGTCACCGATGCGATTGACGATGAACGCCTTCATCGCCGCGGCATTGGCCGAAGGCTTGTCGTACCAGAAGCCGATCAGCAGGTAGGAAGCCAGACCCACCCCTTCCCAACCGAAGAAGAGCTGCACCAGGTTGTCCGAAGTCACCAGCATCAGCATGAAGAAGGTGAACAGGCTGAGGTAGGCCATGAAGCGCGCAATGCTGGTGTCTTCGGCCATGTAGCCGATCGAATAGACATGCACCATCGACGACACGACTGTGACCACGATCAGCATGACCGCCGTCAGCGTGTCGATGCGCAGCGCCCAATCGACGTCGAACGTGCCCGAATCGATCCAGGTGAAGAGCTTGACCACGATCAGCTTGCCGCTCTCCGGCCCGAAGCCGATGCGGACGAACACGAAGATCGACAGCGCCGCCGCGATCAGCAGCGCCGCGGTGGTGACGATCTGGGCCGGCCGGTCGCCGATCACGCGGCAGAAAAGACCGGCGATTGCGGCAGCCAGAAGCGGCAGGAAGACGATGAGCTTGACGGCTAGGTCCATGGTGAGTGCGCGCCCCTAGCCCTTCATCTCATTGATGTCTTCGACGGCGATCGTTCCGCGGTTGCGGAAGTAGACCACCAGGATGGCGAGCCCGATGGCGGCCTCTGCCGCTGCCACGGTCAGAACCAGCATCGCGAAGACCTGGCCGACGACGTTGCCCTCGAAGACCGAAAAGGCGACGAGATTGATATTCACTGCAAGCAGCATCAGCTCGACGCACATCAGGATGACGATGACGTTCTTGCGGTTGAGGAAGATGCCCAGGATGCCCAGCGTGAACAGTACCGAGGAGACCGTGAGGTAGTGACCGAGGCCGATGGTCATCACACGCCTCCCCTGGTCGGTACCTTGACCACGGTCATCGCCTGCTCCTTGGTCCGGTTGATCTGGTCGCCGACCTTCTGGCGACGCACGCCCGGGCGCGTGCGGAGCGTCAGCACGATGGCGCCGATCATGGCCACCAGCAGGACCAGGCCCGCTACCTGGAAGAGGTAGAAATACTGCGTATAGAGCACCCGGCCTATGGCGCGCGTATTGTCGATGGCCAACACCTGGGCACCCTGCTTGTTCAGGGCCGTCATCGTACTCGAACCGGCGCCCAGGACACCCAGCCCAAGCAGGATCTCGGCCAGCAGCACGACACCGATCATGGCGCCGACCGGCAGGTATTTGAGGAAGCCCTCGCGAATCTCGACGAGGTTGATGTCGAGCATCATCACGACGAACAGGAACAGCACCGCAACCGCGCCGACATAGACGATGACCAGGATCATAGCGATGAACTCGGCGCCGATCAGCAGGAACAGTGCCGCGGCATTGAAGAAGGCAAGGATCAGGAACAACACCGAATAGACCGGGTTGCGCGAGACCACGACCATCGCGCCCGATGCGACGACGACCGCCGCGAAGACGTAGAAGGCCAGAGCCTGAAGCAGCATTGTTCTCTCTCCCCTGCCCGCCGCTCAGCGATACGCAGCGTCGGCGTGGAGGTTGGCCGCAATCAGGCTCTCCCAGCGGTCGCCGTTTGCGAGCAACTTGTCCTTGTTGTACATCAGCTCCTCGCGGGTCTCGGTCGAGAATTCGAAATTCGGACCTTCGACGATGGCATCGACCGGACAGGCCTCCTGGCAGAAGCCGCAGTAGATGCACTTCGTCATGTCGATGTCGTAG
This sequence comes from Reyranella sp., assembly GCA_052386855.1. GTDB lineage: Bacteria > Pseudomonadota > Alphaproteobacteria > Reyranellales > Reyranellaceae > Reyranella. The sequence goes on along the minus strand of JBQTJT010000075.1, from coordinate 12,321 downwards.
CGCGTGGTGCGCCGGCTGCCGTCATCGCGCGGCTCGGCCTCGATGGTGATCGCCTGGGCCGGACAGATCGCCTCGCAGAGCTTGCAGGCAATGCAGCGTTCCTCGCCGTTCGGATAGCGGCGCAGCGCATGCTCGCCACGGAAGCGCGGGCTGAGCGGCCCCTTCTCGTGCGGATAGTTCACCGTCACCTTGGGCTTGAACATGTACTTCAGCGTCAGCGCAAAGCCCGTGACCAGTTCGGTCAGCAGGAATGCGCGCGCGGTACGGTCGAGAGAGGCCATGGTGCGATCTCCCTAGAGCTTCGGAACCCAGCCGCCGAACTGCAGCACGGCGGCAGTGAGGACGACCCAGCCCAACGAGACGGGCAGGAACACTTTCCAGCCCAGCCGCATCAGCTGGTCGTAGCGGTAGCGAGGCAGCGTGCCCTTGGTCCAACTGAAGACGAACAGGAGGAACGCGATCTTGAGGGCGAACCAGACGACACCGGGCACGTAGGTGAAGGGCGCATACGGGATCGGCGACATCCAGCCGCCGAGGAACAGAATAGCCCCGAGCGCCGACAGCAGGATCATGTTGGCGTATTCGCCGAGGAAGAACAGGCCGAACGTCATCGCCGAATATTCGGTGTGGAAGCCTGCCACAAGCTCGGCTTCGGACATTGGCAGATCGAAGGGCGTCCGGTTGGTTTCGGCCAGCGCCGACACGAAGAAGATCACGAACATCGGCAGCAGCGGCAGGAAGAACCAGTGCCAGAACCCGCCGGACTGGGCGAGCACGACGTCGGACAGGTTGAGCGAGCCGACACAGAGCAGGACGGTGATCAACACAAAGCCGATCGAGACCTCGTAGGACACCATCTGCGCCGCCGAGCGCAGCGCACCCAGGAAGGCGTACTTCGAGTTCGACGCCCAGCCGGCGATGATGATGCCGTAGACGCCGAGCGAGGAGATGGCGAAGAGGTAGAGGATGCCAACATTGATGTTGGCAATGACCCAGCCGTCGTCGAACGGCACCACTGCCCAGGCCACCAGCGCCGTCATGAAGGTGATCATCGGCGCGATGATGAACAGAATCGCATTGGCGCTGGACGGAACGATGGTTTCCTTCAGCACCAGCTTCAAGCCGTCGGCGAAGGGCTGCAGCAGGCCGAATGGACCAACCACGTTGGGACCGCGGCGGAGCTGGATCGAGGCCCAGACCTTGCGGTCGACGTAGGTCATGTAGGCAACGGAAATCAACAACGGCACCGTGACCGCCAGGCACTGGGCCAAGATGACGATGGCCTGGCCCAGCCAGTTGACGGTGAAGAAATGGATCAGATCGGCGCTCATGCCTTACTCCGCCGCCATGAGTTGGGCGCGCGAGGCCATGCACTCGGCCATCGTCTTGGACGCCCGGCTGATCGGGCAGGTCATGTAGAAATTTATGATCGGCGAGACGAATGGCTGATCGGTCAAGGCGCCCGCCTTGCCGAAGACACCCCAGGTACCCGCCGCCTGCTGGTCGATCGCCGCAAAGGTCTTGTTCACCGCAACGAGGCGGGCTCGAACCTGGTCGAGCGTGTCGTAAGGCAGCGTCTTGCCCAACCGTTCCGAAAGCGCGCGCAGGATCGCCCAGTCTTCTCGGGCGTCGCCCGGCGGATAGCCGGCGCGCTGGCCTAGCTGCACGCGGCCTTCGGTATTCACATAGGTTCCGGGCTTCTCGGTATAGGCGGCGCCCGGCAGGACGACCTCGGCGCGATGGGCGCCCGTATCGCCATGGTGACCCTGATAGATCACGAAGGCCTTGCCGAGCCGCTTGGTGTCGATCTCGTCGGCGGCCAGGAGATAGACAAGCTCGATCTCGCGCTTCTCGCAGCCGGCCAGGATGCCTTCGACGTCACGGCCGCCCTCGCCCGGTACCAAGCCAAGATCGAGGCCGCCAACGCGCGCCGCCGTCGTGTGGAGTACGGCAAAGCCGTTCCAGTCGGCACGGACGGCGTTCAGCTTTTCGGCGAGATCGCGGGCCAGCGCCAGGATGGCCGCACCATCTTCACGCGCCAGCGCCCCCATGCCGACGATGATCAGCGGGTGCTTGGCGGCCTTCAGCTTCTCGGAGAAGCCGAGCTTGCCTTCGACGAGGTCGCGCAGCGTGGCTGGTCCTGCGCCCAGGCGCTCGACCGGATAGGTGTGGTCCACCGTGGGGCCGACGCTGGCAATGGTGCACTGGCCCGACAGATAGCGCTTGCGCAACCGTGCATTCAGAACCGGCGATTCCCAGCGCGGGTTTGTCCCAATCAGCAGGATCGCATCGGCCGAATCGATACCGCGGACACCAGGATTGAAGATGTAGCTGCCGCGAGGTCCATCGAGCTTGGCGCCATCCTGGCGGCAATCGATGTGGGGCGATCCCAGCGCCTTCATCAGATCTTTTAGCGCCACCATCGATTCGGCGTCGCACTGGTCGCCGGAGATCGCAGCCACCTTGGTGCCGTCTAGGCCCTTCAGTTTGGCTTCAATAGCGGCGAATGCCTGGTCCCAGGTCGCTTCGACCAGCTTGCCGCCACGCCGGACATAAGGCCGGTCCAGACGCTGGTGACGCAGGCCGTCGAGTGCGTGGCGTGTCTTGTCGGAAATCCACTCCTCGTTCACATCGTCGTTGAGGCGCGGCAGCACGCGCATCACCTGCGCGCCCCGCGTGTCGATGCGGATATTGGCGCCGAGCCCGTCCATCACGTCGATCGACTCGGTCTTGCTGAGTTCCCACGACCGGGCTTCGAAGGCGTAAGGCTTCGAGGTCAATGCGCCGACCGGGCAAAGGTCGACCAGATTGCCGGAAAGCTCGGTGCTGAGCGCATGTTCGACGTAGGTCGTGACTTCCATGCTCTCGCCACGGCCTGTGGCACCAAGCTCTTCGACGCCCGCGACCTCGGTGGCGAAGCGGATGCAGCGCGTGCAGTGGATGCAGCGGTTCATCGACGTCTTGACCAACGGGCCCAGTTCCTTGTCAGGCACGGCGCGCTTGTTCTCATGGAACCGGCTGCGGTCGAAGCCGTAGCCCATCGCCTGATCCTGCAGATCGCACTCGCCGCCCTGGTCGCAGATCGGGCAATCGAGCGGATGGTTGATCAGCAGGAACTCCATCACGCCGTTGCGCGCCTTCTGGACCAGCGGCGTCGTGGTGAAAATCTCCTGCTTGTCGGCGACGGGCAGCGCGCAGCTTGCCTGCGGCTTGGGCGGCCCGGGCTTCACCTCGACCAGGCACATGCGGCAATTGCCGGCGATCGACAAGCGCTCGTGGTAGCAGAAGCGCGGGATCTCGACGCCCGCCAGCTCACAGGCCTGCAGAACCGTGATGCCGGCAGGCACCTCGAGTTCGACGCCGTCGATTTTGACCTTGGGCATTGCTCGCTCCTCGCCCCGCCTACTCGGCCGCCAGTTTTTCGGTGCGCGCGCGGATGCGGCGCTCCATCTCGGGCCGGAAATGGCGGATCAAGCCCTGGATCGGCCAGGCCGCCGCGTCGCCCAGCGCGCAGATCGTGTGTCCCTCGACCTGCTTGGTCACATCCTCGAGCGCGTCGATTTCCTCGAGGCGTGCATTGCCCGTGACCATGCGTTCCATGACGCGCCACATCCAGCCGGTACCTTCGCGGCAGGGCGTGCACTGGCCGCAGCTCTCATGCTTGTAGAAGTAGCTGAGCCGGGCAATCGCCTTCACGATGTCGGTCGACTTGTCCATGACGATGACGGCCGCCGTGCCGAGGCCGGACTTCTGATCGCGCAGCGAGTCGAAATCCATCAGGACGGTGTCGCAGATCGACTTGGGCAGCAGCGGCACCGAGGCGCCGCCGGGGATCACCGCCAGCAGGTTGTCCCAGCCGCCGCGCACACCGCCGGCATGACGGTCGATCAACTCGCGCAGCGGGATGCCCATTTCCTCTTCGACATTGCAGGGCTTGTTCACGTGCCCCGAGATGCAGAACAGTTTGGTGCCGGTGTTGTTCGGTCGGCCGATGCCGGCGAACCAGGCCGCCCCCCGGCGCAGGATGGTGGGGGCCACGGCGATCGACTCGACGTTGTTCACCGTCGAGGGACAGCCGTAGAGGCCTGAACCGGCCGGGAATGGCGGCTTCAGCCGCGGCATACCCTTCTTGCCTTCGAGGCTCTCCAGCAGCGCGGTTTCTTCGCCGCAGATATAGGCGCCGGCGCCGCGGTGGACGTAGAGGTCGAAATCCCAGCCCGAGCCGCAGGCATTCTTGCCGAGCAGGCCTGCTTCATAGGCCTCGCGGATGGCAACGATGAGGTTCTGGGCTTCGTTGTAGAACTCGCCGCGCACGTAGATGTAGCCCGCGTTCGCCCGCATGGCGAAGCCCGCGACCAGACAGCCCTCGATGAAGAGATGCGGATCGTGGCGCAGGATATCGCGATCCTTGCAGGTGCCGGGTTCCGACTCGTCGGCGTTCACGATCAGGTAGTGCGGACGGTCCTTCACTTCCTTGGGCATGAAGGACCATTTGAGGCCGGTCGGGAAACCGGCGCCGCCACGGCCGCGCAGGCCCGACTTCTTCATCTCGTCGATGATGCCGTCGGGACCCTTGTCGAGGATGGTCTTGGTATTGTCCCAGGCGCCGCGCGCGCGCGCGCCGGCCAGGTGCCAGTCATGGGCGCCGTAGAGATTGGTGAAGATTCGGTCCTTGTCGCTGAGCATCGCCCTACTCGCTCCGGAGCGTCGTGGCGCCGCCGACCGGCGCCGATGTCTGCCGGTCGACCTGGGGACCGGCCTTCGGCGTTTCGCCGCGCCGGAACGCGTCGAGCACCTTGTTCATCGAAGCCTCGTCGAGATCCTCGTAGAAATCGTCGTTGATCTGGACGACCGGCGCATTCACGCAGCCGCCGAGGCATTCGACTTCCTGCACGCTGAAGGTCTCGCCGTCGGCTGCATGCTGGCAGGCCTTCATCACCGCTTCCGAGCCGCGCAGCCAGCACGGCGTCGTGGTGCAGACCTGCAGCAGGTACTTCCCGCGCGGCTTGAGCTGGAACATCGTGTAGAAGGTCGCGATCTCGTAGACCCGGATAGGCGCCATATCGAGGAGCCTGGCGACCTCGTCCATTGCCACCCGCGGCAGCCAACCCTGCTGGCGCTGCGCGAGGTCGAGTACCGCGATCACGGCGCTGGCCTGGCGGCCTGGCGGATAGTTCGCCATCAGCGCATTCGCCTTGGCCAGGGAGTCCGGCGTGAAGGCGAAGTGCTCGACGTGCGGCACATCCTTGGGATCGGCGGTGATCATCGCCATCTCGTCGTCTCCTAGCGGTCGATCTCGCCGAACACGATATCGAGCGAGCCGATGTTCGCCGACATATCGGCGAGCTGGTGGCCCTTCGTCATCATTTCGAGCGCCTGCAAGTGCGGGAATCCCGGTGCACGGATCTTGCAGCGGTAAGGCTTGTTGGTGCCGTCCGACACGAGATAGACGCCGAACTCGCCCTTAGGCGCCTCGACAGCCGTATAGGTCTCGCCGGCCGGCACCTTGTAGCCTTCGGTGTAGAGCTTGAAGTGATGGATCAGCGCTTCCATCGACCCCTTCATCTCGCCCCGGCGCGGAGGCGACAGCTTGCGATCGTCGACTCGCACCGGGCCGCCCACCTTGCGCAGCGCCGCGGTGCACTGCTCCATGATGCGTACGCTCTGGTACATCTCCTCGATGCGCACCAGGTAGCGTGCGAAGCAGTCGCCGGTCTTGCCGAGCGGGATGTCGAAATCCATCCGGTCGTAGACATCGTAGGGCTGTGACTTGCGCAGATCCCAGGGAATGCCCGAGGCGCGGATCAACGGTCCGGAGAAACCCCAATCAAGCGCCTGCTCGGCCGACACGACACCGATGTCGACGGTCCGCTGGCGGAAGATACGATTGTCGTTCAGCAGCTTCTCGATGTCCTTCAGGAACGGGAAGAACTGCTTGATCCAGCCGTCCATCGAATCGAGCATGCCGTCGGGCAGGTCCTGGTGAACGCCGCCCGGCCGGAAGTAGGCCGCATGCATGCGCGAGCCGCTCACCTGCTCGTAATATTCCATCAGCAATTCGCGCTGCTCGAAGCCCCACAGCGGCGGCGTCAGCGCGCCGGTGTCCATGGCAAACGTCGTGACGTTCAGCAGGTGGTTCAGGATGCGCGTGATCTCGGCGAACAGCACGCGGATATACTGACCACGCTCCGGTGCCGTGATGCCCAGCAGCTTCTCGACCGCCAGCGCATAGGCATGCTCCTGGTTCATCGGCGAGACGTAATCGAGCCGGTCGAAGTACGGCACTGCCTGCAGGTAGCTCTTGTACTCGATCAGCTTCTCGGTGCCGCGATGCAGCAGGCCGATGTGAGGATCGCAGCGTTCGACGATCTCGCCGTCCATCTCGACGACCAGGCGCAACACGCCGTGGGCCGCCGGGTGCTGCGGCCCGAAGTTCATCGTCAGGGTCTTGATCTCGACGTCGGACATGTCAGCTCGTCTTGGCCTCTGGTTGGGCCTTCTCGTCGCCCGGCAACGTCTGTGCGCCTTCCCATGGGCTGAGGAAGTCGAAGCGACGGAACTCCTGCGTCAGCTTCACCGGCTCGTAGACCACGCGCTTCTGCACGTCGTCCCAGCGCAATTCGACGAAGCCAGTGAGCGGGAAATCCTTGCGCAGCGGATGGCCCTCGAACCCGTAGTCGGTGAGGATTCGCCGCAGGTCCGGATGATCGGAGAACCATATGCCGTAGAGGTCGTAGGCCTCGCGTTCGAACCAGCCGGCGGCGCTGTAGACCGGCGCGGCCGACGGTACGGGCGTCGATTCGTCGGTCATCACCTTGATACGGATGCGCTGATTGTTCTTCAGGCTGAGCAGATTGTAGACGACGTCGAAGCGCTTCTCGCGCTCCGGCCAGTCGACGCCGCAGATGTCGATGAGCTGCTTGAACAGGCACTTCGGGTCGTCACGCAGGAACGTGAGCAAACCGACCAGCTTGTCGGCCGGGCACTCCAGCATCAGTTCGCCCAGGCGAACGTTGCTGCTCGTCACCGCACCGGCGGTCGCCTGGACGATGTGGTCGCCAAGTTCCTGCAGCCGCTGATCCATCAACGCACCAGCGTTCCGGTGCGGCGAATCTTCTTCTGGAGCTGCAGGATGCCGTACAACAAGGCCTCCGCGGTCGGCGGGCACCCCGGCACATAGATGTCGACCGGCACGATGCGATCGCAGCCACGAACGACCGAGTAGCTGTAGTGATAGTAGCCGCCACCGTTGGCGCAGGAGCCCATCGAGATGACATAGCGCGGCTCGGCCATCTGGTCGTAGACCTTGCGCAATGCCGGCGCCATCTTGTTGGTCAGTGTGCCGGCCACGATCATCACGTCGGCGGCACGCGGGCTCGGCATCGGCGCGAAGCCGAAGCGGTCGAGGTCGTAGCGGCTCATCCAGCAGTGGATCATCTCGACACCACAGCAGGCCAGGCCGAACGTGAGGCCCCACATCGACCCGGTACGCGCCCAGGTGACCAGCTTGTCGAGCTGCGCCACGACGAAGCCCTTGTCGGCCAGTTCGTCGTTCAAGGCCCGCGAGAGCGCCGCTTCAGCGACGCTATTCGCCTTGGGCGGGGTGATCACTCCCATTCCAGGGCTCCCTTGCGCCACTCGTAGATGAACCCGACCGTGAGCACTGCCAGGAACAGCATCATCGACCAGAAACCGAACAGACCGATGTCGCCCAGCGTCACCGCCCAGGGAAACAGGAACGCGACCTCGAGATCGAAAATGATGAACAGGATGGCGACCAGGTAGAAGCGGACGTCGAACTTGCCGCGCGCATCGTCGAACGGCGCGAAACCGCACTCGAACGGCGACAATTTCTCGGAATTCGGGTTCTGGCGGGCGATCAGATACGATCCGCCGAGCATTGCGCTCGTAAGGCCAAAGGCAAGGCCGAGGAAGATCAGGATCGGAAGGTATTCCCTAAGAAGATCTTCCATCGCCACCCCTTGCGCCCCGTTTTTGTGGGCTGCCAGTGTTTGGGCTGGCGCGAGCGACGGGACTCGAACCCGCGACCTCCGGCGTGACAGGCCGGCGTTCTAACCAACTGAACTACGCCCGCAATAGCCCCAAACGGCGCGCGAGAGATATAGGACCACCTATTGGGTGTCAAGCATACCGCACCCGCGAAGAGGTGCGTAAATGCCCGATATTGCTATGCTTTCCACGCTGTCGCGGACGCCTCGCGAAATGCTGGTGGGCGATGACGGGCTCGAACCGCCGACATCTTCCGTGTAAAAGAAGCGCTCTACCAACTGAGCTAATCGCCCGACACGTTCAGTCCTAACACAGCGCCCGAAAGCGGCGCTAGTTGATCGCGTCCTTGAGAGCCTTGCTCGCCTTGAAGCGCGGCACGTTCGCAGCTGGAATCTTGATCTTCTCGCCGGTCTGCGGATTTCGGCCCTCGCCCGCCTTGCGCTTGGTCACCTGGAAGGTCCCGAATCCCACCAGCAAAACCTTTTCCTTCTTCTTCAAGGACTTGGTGACGACAGTCAGGATGGCATCGACGGCGTTGGCGGCATCCGTCTTGGAGAGGTTGGTCGAAGCGGCGACGGCGGCGATCAAATCGTGCTTGTTCACGGGCGAGCCCCTGCATGGTCCGGCAGCCTCAAGTGTAGGGGCGACCTGAAAACGGCGTCAACGCTGAATACCATATTTTGTGGGGTGGCCTCCCACAAGGCGCATAAGTTGCGCTCAAACGCAACGAAGCCCCGGATCACTCCGGGGCTTCGGGCCATTTTTCAAAGAATGTTTAGTGCGCCCGGATGGCCTCTGGCCCGTCCGCCGGCTTGGCCGCAACCGCCTCGAGATCGTTTGGCCATTCGATGGCGACCAGCGGCTTGACCAGTGCCTTGGCAAGGACCTCGTCGACTGTCGATACCGGGATGATCTCCAAGCCCTTCTTCACATTGTCCGGGATCTCCGGCAGATCGCGCTCGTTTTCCTTGGGAATGAGCACGGTCTTGAGACCGCCGCGCAACGCCGCCAGCAGCTTCTCCTTGAGGCCGCCGATCGGCATGACCCGGCCGCGCAGGCTGATCTCGCCAGTCATGGCGACATCCTTGCGCACCGCAACGCCGGTCAACGCCGAAACGATCGAGGTGATCATGCCGACACCCGCCGACGGGCCATCCTTGGGCGTCGCGCCTTCCGGCACATGCACATGGATGTCGCGCTTTTCGAAGATGTTGTGCTTGATGCCGAAGGTCGCGGCACGCGAGCGGATGTAGGCGTTGGCCGCCTGCACCGACTCCTGCATGACGTCACCCAGCTTGCCGGTAACGGTGACGCGGCCTCGGCCCGGCACCAGCACGGCTTCGATCTGCAGCAGTTCGCCACCGACCTCGGTCCAGGCCAGGCCCGTCGTGATGCCGACCAGATCCTCGAGTTCGGCCTCGCCGTAGCGGAAGCGGCGTACGCCAGCGAACTTGTCGAGGTTCTTGCGGCCGATCTTCACCTTGGAAGTCCCCTTCATGAGGATTTCCTTCACCGCCTTGCGCGCCAGGTTGGCGATCTCGCGCTCGAGATTGCGGACGCCAGCCTCACGCGTGTAGTAGCGCACGAGATCGCGCACCGCGTCGTCATGGATGTCGAGCTCGCCTTCCTTCAGGCCGTTGGCCTCGACCTGCTTGGTGATCAGGTGCTTGCGCGCGATCGCGACCTTCTCGTCCTCGGTGTAGCCAGCCAGCCGGATGATCTCCATGCGATCCATCAGCGGCTGCGCCATGCGCAGCGAGTTCGCCGTGGTGATGAACATCACGTTCGACAGGTCGTAATCGACTTCGAGGTAATGGTCGTTGAACGAGCTGTTCTGCTCAGGGTCGAGGACCTCGAGCAGCGCCGACGATGGGTCGCCGCGGAAATCCGCACCGAGCTTGTCGATCTCGTCGAGCAGAAAGAGCGGGTTCGAGGACTTCGCCTTCTTCATGCTCTGGATAACCTTGCCCGGCAGAGAACCGATATAGGTCCGGCGATGGCCGCGGATCTCGGCCTCGTCCCGCACGCCGCCCAGCGACATGCGCACGAAGTTGCGCCCCGTGGCCTTGGCAATCGGCTTGCCGAGCGAGGTCTTGCCGACGCCCGGCGGGCCGACCAGGCACAGGATCGGGCCCTTCATCTTGTCGACGCGCTGTTGGACCGCGAGATATTCGAGGATGCGCTCCTTCACCTTCTCGAGGCCGTGGTGGTCGGCATTGAGAATCTCCTCGGCGTACTTCAGATCCTTGATGATCTTGGTCGGCTTGCGCCACGGAATCGACAGCAGCCAGTCGAGGTAGTTGCGCACCACCGTCGCCTCGGCCGACATCGGGCTCATGGTCCGGAGCTTTTTCAGCTCGGCATTGGCCTTCTCCCGCGCTTCCTTGGACAGGCGCGTCTTGCGGATGCGCTTCTCCAGCTCGGAGACCTCGTCGCGACCATCTTCGGTCTCGCCCAGCTCCTTCTGGATCGCCTTCATCTGCTCGTTGAGATAGTACTCGCGCTGCGTCTTCTCCATCTGGCGCTTCACACGGTTGCGGATCTTCTTCTCGACCTGCAACACGCCGATCTCGCCTTCCATCAGGCCGAGGATGCGCTCCAGCCGCTTCGACACCGAATCGAGCTCGAGCAGCTGCTGCTTCTCCGCCACCTTCAGCGCCAGGTGCGCCGAGATCGTATCCGCGAGCTTGGCCGGCTCCTCGATCTTGTTGATCGAGACGACGACTTCCGGCGGCACTTTCTTGTTCAGCTTCACGTAGTTCTCGAACTCCGAGACCACGGTGCGCGCCGCCGCCTGCAGCTCGGAGGATTCGACCGCGACCTCTTCCATCTCGATGGCACGCGCCTCGAAGAAGTCGGCGCGATCAGTGTAGCCGGTGACACGAACGCGCCGCCCACCCTCGACCAGCACCTTGACCGTATCGTCAGGCAGCTTGAGCAGCTGCAGAACCGTTCCCAACGTGCCGATGGTGTAGATGTCCTCGGGGCCGGGATCGTCCTGACTGGCGTTCTTCTGGGCGATCAGCAGGATCTGCTTGTCGTCCTTCATCACCTCTTCGAGCGCCTTCACGCTCTTCTCGCGGCCGACGAAGAGCGGAACGATCATGCCGGGAAACACGACAATGTCGCGCAACGGCAGAACCGGATAGACGATTCCTTGAATGGGGGCGTTCATGATGCCTCGCAACGTACGCTGTTAGAGCCACCCGCCCTTCGGTCGTGGTCCCCGGAATGGGCAATCCACGGCACGATCAGGCGCACGCTCACCAGCAAAGATTGGCTTGAACAGGGGGTTGTTCAAGACCCGTCGGCGGACCGCCGGCGACGGATGCCGCCGACGCAGCAAAACTCAGGCCGGCGCGGCAGCGATGCCCTCTTTGCGCTCGCCGTGCACATAGAGCGGTTGAGCCCGCCCTTCTATGACTTCGCGATTGATCACCACTTCTTCGACACCGTCGAGCGACGGCAGGTCGTACATGGTGTCCAGAAGCACCGTCTCCATGATCGAGCGCAGGCCGCGCGCACCGGTCTTGCGCAGAATCGCCTTCTGGGAAACCGCCCTCAGCGCGTCCTCGGTAAACTTGAGCTTCACGCTCTCCATGTCGAAGAGGCGCTGGTACTGCTTCAGAAGCGCGTTCTTCGGCCGGGTAAGGATCTCGATCAGCGCGCTCTCGTCCAGGTCCTCAAGGGTCGCCACGACCGGCAGACGGCCGACGAACTCGGGAATCAGGCCGTACCTCAGCAGATCCTCGGGCTCGAGATCGCGCAGGATCTCGCCCGTGCGCCGGTCCTCGGGACCGCGCACTTCGGCGCCGAAGCCGATCGACGTGCCCTGCCGGCGCATCGAAATGATCTTGTCGAGGCCGGAGAAAGCACCGCCGCAGATGAACAGGATGTTCGTCGTGTCGACCTGCAGGAATTCCTGCTGGGGATGCTTGCGCCCACCCTGCGGCGGCACGGAGGCCACAGTGCCTTCCATGATCTTCAGCAATGCCTGCTGCACGCCCTCGCCCGAGACGTCACGGGTGATCGAGGGGTTGTCCGACTTGCGGCTGATCTTGTCGACTTCGTCAATATAGACGATGCCGCGCTGCGCCCGCTCGACGTTATAGTCGGCGGCCTGCAACAGCTTCAGGATGATGTTCTCGACATCCTCGCCGACATAGCCCGCTTCCGTCAGCGTCGTGGCGTCGGCCATGGTGAACGGCACGTCGAGCATCCGCGCCAGCGTCTGGGCGAGCAGCGTCTTGCCGCAGCCGGTCGGGCCGATCAGCATGATGTTCGACTTGGCGATCTCGACGTCGTTCGCCT
>JBQTJT010000074.1:0-63138 GCA_052386855.1 Reyranella sp. | reverse complement strand
TGTAGCGCGGCCATTCGTGGGCCGCGATCTGGTCGAGCGACGGCGTCGGCTGGCCGAGGCGGACCTGGTAGAGCCAGTAGTTCGCCAGCACGCGCTGCACGAAGTCGCGCGTCTCGTGGAGCGGGATCGAGGCGATGTAGAGCAGCGGATCCTGGCCGGCGTTCAGCGAGCCGTCCCACTTCATCACGTTGCCCGGCCCGCCGTTGTAGCCGGCCGTGGTCCGCACCAGGTTGTTGTCGGTGTCGCTGAGAAGCTGCGCGATATAGGCCTGTCCAAGCGCCACGTTGGTCGCGGGCTCATAGGGATTGCCGCCGCCGTGATCGGGAATGTAGCGGGTCGCCACCAGCCGCGCGGTGCCGGGCATCAGCTGCATCAGCCCCATGGCGCCGACGTAGGAGCGCGCCTTGGGATTGAACGCCGATTCCTGGCGCATGAAGCCGTAGACCAGCGCGCGGTCGACGGTGAAGCCGCCCGCGGGTTGCCACGGCGGGATCGGATACATGGCGCCGTCGTAGCCCGCGATCCTGTGGCGCTGGTCCCAGTTGGCGTTGCCCACTCGGACCGAGAGACTTGGCATCGCCGCCTTCTCGGCGAGACCGAGCACGGCCTCGACATATTGCGGATCGGCATCGATCGAGCCGGCATAGAGTTCGCGCTCCGCCGCCGTCGTGGCGCCGAGCTGCAGCAGCGCGAGCGCACGCTTGCCGGTGCGGTCGCCGCGCAACTGGTCGGCCCTGCGGCGATCGAGCTCCGGCACCCTCCAGTCCGGCGCGATCTGCATGCCGAGCGCCTTCTGCGCCACCAGGCCATAGAACGTCCGGCCATGCAGCGCGGCGCGCTTGAGGTAGGGCGCGAACTTCTGAGGATTGCCGGCCAGCAGGTTGGCCCGAGCGGCCCAGAACGAGCCGGCGGAAAGCGTCCAGGACGAGGCCCGGTCAGGCGGCGCGTCGGCCACCAACTCGAAGCGGCGCGCGGCTTCCGCCATGTTGCCACGAGTAAAAGCCGACATGGCGGCGTTCCAGTTGGCATCGGGCGGCAGGCCGATCTCGACCGGAACCTGCATCGTGCGCTGCGAATCGGCCTCGAGCGCGCGGGTGCGAACACGACCGCGCCACAGTTCGGTTTCCTGCGGCCCCAGCGTGTCGGCGGTCGACTTGCGGTCGAGCAGGACAAAGGCAGCGTTGAAGCCGCCGTCATCGATCATGTGCTGCAAACGCGAGCGGAGCTCGGCGGCCTGCGAAGCGTCGCCGCCGGTCACGGTGCGAGCGGCGGCAAAACTTGGCGAGCCCGGCGTGGTGCCGACGAAACTCGCCGGCGTCAGCGCGGGACCGCCCGGCGTGCGCCGCGCCAGCGCCAGCTTGTAGATCGCCGGCGCGTCGGGGTGGTCGTTGTAGTCCTGTAGCCAGGTCGCGAGTTCTTCGTAGCGCGCCGGGTAGCCCTGACTCAGCAGGCGCTGCGCGCCGACATAACCCATCAGCGTCTTGTCGGTCTGCCTGGCGATCTCGGCGTCGGCCTGGCCCCACTGGCCCGCGGCCTGGGCCTGGAAGATCCGCCGGTAGCGGTCGCGACTTTCGGTATCGAGCACGGTCGGCAGGCCGGCCACGATGGGCGCCTCGTCGAGCTCGATGACAGGCGCTGCGGGCACGAAGACGGGTCGGCGGGGCTGAACCCTGGGCTGCGCGGTGGGGCGGGCAGCGGGCCTCGCCGTGGCCGCCGCAGGCTTGGCCGCCGTCGCCGGCTTGGCAGGCGGCTTGGTCGTCGTCTGGGCCAGGACGGATGTCGCCATCAGGGTCGCCGCGCCCAGCAGAACCCCGGCAAGGATCTTTTTCATGGTCCCACCGTAGTTGGACTTGCCGTGCGGCGACAAGCGCCCGATGGCTATACTGCGCCAAACGGAGGATCAAATGAACCTGCATCAAGAGCGTGCCGCGGCCGTGCGGCGCCTGGTCGACGAAGCCCGCCTGATCGAAAAGGCCGGTGTCACCGCCGCGACTCTCGACAGGATCGGCGGCCTGCTGTCCTCGCTGGCCAGCCGCGCCGACCTCTTCCCCCGGGACGAATTCCCGCTCGGGCCCGACGGCGGCATCTATCGGCTGAGCGAGGACCCCGACCATCGCTTCGCGCTCTATGCCTCGGCAGGCGGTCCCGGCAAGAAGGTGCCGCCGCACAATCACACGACCTGGGCGATCATCGCCGGCGTCCACGGCGCCGAGCGCAACGTCGTCTACGAGCGCCTCGACAATGGCGCGCGCGAGGGCGTCGTGCAGTTGCGCGAGGCGCCGGCCAAGGAAAAGACGCTGAAGCGCGGCGACGTCATCGCCTACCTGCCGGATGATTTTCACCATATCGAGACGCCGGTGGGATCGGGCAACGCGCTCCACCTCCACTTCTATGGCTTGAGCCTCGAGCATCTTCCCGATCGCGTCAGCATCGACATGGCCACCGGCACCGCCAAGCGCTTCATGGCTATCCCCAAGATCCTGACGCCGCTGCTCACCGTGCAGCAGGTGAAGACGATGCTGAAGTCGGGGGAGATCTTCGCCTTCTTCGACGTGCGTGAGGAAGGCGAGTTCTCGACCCAGGGCCATCCGCTGTTCGCAACGCCGCTTCCCCTCTCCCGCCTGGAACCCCGCGCGCTCGCCCTGCTGCCCGATCCGCATACGCGCATCGTGCTGATGGACAGCGGCGAGGAAGGCCAGCTGGGCCGTGCTGGCCGCGCCGCCGCAAAGCTCTCTACCCTGGGCTACACCAACGTCGCCGTCGTGAAGGACGGGCTGAAGGCGTGGCGCGATGCGGGCTATGAGGTCTTCACCGGCGTCAACGTGCCCAGCAAGGCCTTCGGCGAAGTGGTCGAGCACGGCAACGACACGCCCCGAATCGACGCCGCGGACGTGCAGAAATTGCTGGATTCAAAGGCCGACATGGTGATCCTCGATTCCCGGCCGCTGCCGGAATTCACCAACATGTCGATCCCCGGCGGCATCGATTGCCCCGGCGCCGAGCTGGTCTATCGCGTAAAAGATTTCGTGACGCGGCCCGAGACGCTGGTGATCGTGAACTGTGCCGGCCGCACGCGCTCGATCATCGGCGCCCAGTCGCTGATCAACGCCGGCCTGCCCAACAAGGTGATGGCGCTCAAGAACGGCACCATGGGCTGGCACCTCGCCGGCCTGAAAGTCGCTCGCGGCGAGACCAGGAGTTTTGGGCCGCAGGGACCTGAGGCTGCGAAGTTTGCGCAGACGGCGGCGGCCAACATCGCGAAGAAGATGAGCATCAAGAAGATCGACAAGGCCGGTCTCGCCAAGCTCGAGGCGAAAGACGGTCCGCTTCATCGCCTCGACGTGCGCGATCCCGCCGAATATGCCGAGGGCCATCTGAAAGGCTTTAGGCATGCCGCCGGCGGCCAGCTCGTGCAGGCGACCGACCAATATGTCGGCGCGCGCAACGCCACGATCGTGCTGCACGACAACGACGGTGTGCGCGCCACCATGACGGCGCACTGGCTGATGCAGATGGGTTGGAACGAGGTTTACGTGCTCGGCCACAAGCCGGTCTCGACCGAACTCACCACCGAGGCCGAGCCGCGCTATCCCAGGGGCTTCACGGTGCCGACGCCCAAGTCGGTGACGGCGTCCGAGCTGCACACGTCGCTCGCGGCCACCCTGGTCGTCGATCTCGACACCAGCCTGCGCTATCGCGACGGCCACGTGCCAGGCGCCTGGTTCGCCGTGCGTGCCAATCTGGCCAGGACCATTCCGGAGATGCTGGCGCAGCAGAAAGGCGTCACCCGCATCGTGCTGGTCTCGCCGGACGGCGAGATCGCGGCCCTGGCCGCGGCGGAGGCCGAGGCGGCGGCGGGCGGACTGCCGGTGGCGATCCTGTCCGGTGGCCTGAATGCCTGGCGGGACGCCAAGCTCGCCCTCGAGACCGGCCACCTCAGGATGGCCGATCCGCCGACCGACGTCTGGTACCGGCCCTATGACTTCAATCAGGACGTCGAGGCCGCCATGCGCCAGTACCTCGACTGGGAGGTCGATCTGGTGCCGCAAGTGGAGCGCGATGGCGATGCGACCTTCGCGGTTTTGAAGGCCGCCGGGGGCTCCGGCGGCGGCCACTAACCGCTTGGCAAACAACGGGAATCGGTTCCTTGACAGGGCCCGACCCACCCCCTAGACATCCGCCCGCAAGCGGAGGGCGGGGATAGTCTCTATCGACGTCGTCCGAGGGCAGAAGCGATGGAAACACCCGATCCCGTAGGCGACCGCCGGCGTGTCGACGACCTGGATGCCCGCCTCAAGGCGGCCCGCGGAAAGGTCGAGAAACCGCAGCAGAACGGCGGCCAGCGCAGCGGAATGTCGCACCGGCAAACGAGCGTTGCCTATCGCGTCTTGGTGGATATGATCGCGGGCCTTTTGGTCGGGGGGTTCCTCGGCTATTGGCTCGACCGCTGGTTGGGCTGGGCACCGTTCGGTTTGGTGGTCGGTCTCGTGGTGGGGTTCGTCGCAGGCGCCTACAATGCATGGCGTGCCATCCGGGTCTATTCGGATGCGGCGGCGAAAGGCGACGACGAAGGTCGGCGCCTGCCCTGAAGGCGGTTTGTGGGCGTCGCCATTTGTTGGCGTGGATTGAGTGTGGGGAAGGCCTAAATGCATAGCCCGATGGAGCAGTTCGAGATCAAGCGACTGCTCGATTTCAAGATCGGCGGCCTCGACGCCTCCTTCACGAATTCCTCCCTTTGGATGATCATCGCCGTCATTCTGGCGACGGGCCTGTTCGTGGTCGGCATGCGCCAGCGGGCGCTGGTGCCGGGCCGCCTGCAGTCGGTCGCGGAAGTGGGCTACGAGTTCATCGCCAACATGGTCCGCGACAATGTCGGCGACCAGGGCAAGAAGTATTTCCCGTTCATCCTGACGCTCTTCATCTTCATCCTGTTCGCCAACATGCTGGGCATGGTGCCCTACTCGTTCACACCGACCAGCCACATCGTCGTCACCTTCGCGATGGCCCTGTTCGTGTTCGTGGGCGTCACCATCATCGGCCTCGCCCGCCACGGCCTGCATTTCTTCTCGCTCTTCGTGCCCAAGGGTGTTCCCTGGGCGCTCCTGATCCTGCTGGTGCCGATCGAGATCATCTCCTACTTCATCCGCCCCTTCAGCCTGTCGATCCGCCTGTTCGCCAACATGCTGGCCGGCCACACCATGCTGAAGGTGTTCGGCGGCTTCGTGGTCATGCTGGGCATCGTCGGCGGCTGGGCGCCGCTCGCCTTCATCGTCGTGTTCACCGGCCTGGAACTGCTGATCGCCTTCCTGCAGGCCTATGTGTTCGCCATCCTGACCTGCCTTTATCTGAACGACGCCATCCATCTGCATCACTAACGAAGGGATAATCATCATGGACGCTTCTGCAGCCAAGCTCATCGGTGCCGGCCTCGCCACCATCGCCCTCGCCGGCGTCGGCGTCGGCATCGGCAACATCTTCGGCAGCTTCGTCGCCGGCGCGCTGCGTAACCCGGAAGCCGCTCCCCGCGTGTTCGGCAACGTGCTCCTGGGCTTCGCGCTCACCGAGGCCGTGGCGCTGTTCGCGCTGGTCATCGCCTTCATGATCCTGTTCGTGTTCTAAGCCAGCCGGCTTGGAACTGAAGATCATGCGTACACCGGTCTACAGCGCTCTGGTGGCGGGCCTTTTGGGCTCGCCGCTCGTGAGCGGTACTGCCTTCGCAGCCGGAGGCATGCCGCAGCTCGACTTCCACAGCTTCGCGCCACAGCTCGTCTGGCTCGTGATCGCGTTCGTGGCGCTGTACCTGGTGATGTCGAGGCTCGCGGTGCCCGCGATCTCCGACACGCTTGCCAAGCGGCAGGCCAAGATCCAGGGCGACCTGGATGCTGCCGAAAAAGCCAACGAGGACACGCGGGCGCTGGTCGCCGCCTACGAGAAGCGCCTGGCCGACAGCCGCGAGGAATCGCGCCGTCTGCAGCGCGAGCAGGCGGAAGCCGACAGTGGCGTGGCCGCGGCGCGCTTCAGCGAACTCGGCGAGAAGCTCAACGGCCGCATCGCCGAGGCCGAAAAGCGTATCGCCAGCCAGCGTGACACGGTCATGGCCGGCCTCGAGCAGATGGCGGGCGAGATCGCCCAGAGCGCCTATGCCAAGCTCGCCGGACAACCGGCGGACGGTGCGGCCCTCGGCGCGAAGGTCGCCGCCGCCACCAAGGAGACCGGCCGATGATCGGCACTGCCTGGGCCGCCGGCGCCGACGCCGGCAAGGGTGGCCTGTTCTCCGATCCGGGCTTCTGGGTCGCCGTCGCCTTCTTCCTGTTCTTTGCCCTCGCCGGCAAGGTGCTGTGGAAGAAGATCACGGAGATGCTCGACAAGCGTACATCGGCCATCGCCAAGGCGCTCGCCGACGCCCAGCAACTGCGCGCCGATGCGCTAAAAGCCAAGACCGAAGCCGAGCGCACGCTCGCCCAGGCGGCGGCCGAAAGCGGCGCCATCGTCCAGCAGGCCCGCGAGGAAGCCGCCCGCATGCAGGCCCGTGCCGCCGCGAGCCTCGAGACGTCGGTGGCGCTGCGCGAGCAGCAGGCGCTCGACCGCATCGCCCAGTCCGAGGCCCAGGCGACCAAGCAGGTGCGCGACACCGCCGTCGACGTGGCGCTCTCGGCCACGCGCGCGCTGCTCCGCGAGCAGGTCGGCTCGGGCCGCACGCAAGCGCTGGTCGACGAGGCGATCGCCGAGTTGCCGAAACGCCTGCACTAGATATTTCGAAATTCGGATCGCCCGCACAAAACCAATCGCGGGCTACCTGGTGCCCCCGCCGCAAGGCGGGGGCTTTTTCTTGGCCGAAGCTTCAATGCCAGGTGCGTATAGTGGCGGGCGGCGCGGGCCAACTCCCTGCCCGCGTCCCCGACCGAGTCCCGCGGGGCTTTTCACCGCCCGAAGGGCCGTTCGATGCCGTGTTTTCACGGCCTTCTCGGATTATTTGAAGACGCTCGGATGTAACGCGTTCTGTCCGGAAACCTGTCTGGAATCCCGCCCAGAATCGTGTCGCAAGCCGGTCGTCCGGTCCGACGTTCGTCGTCGGCGCAGTTTGCTGTTTGGGTCTTGTTCTTTCGGTGTCGAAGGCATGGTCAGGACCATGCCGAGGCGCAGCGCTCTCTGAAGAGCTTTAGGGGCACGCCGGGGGGAGACCCGGTGGCACGGACGCCTCAATGTCGGATTTGAAGGCCGGCAGGAGCACCCGCGCACTCCCGCCAATCTACAGGAAAATACCTATCATTTCCTGCTGAACTTGTCGAATCATCTCAAAAGAATCTCCGGTGCTGGTAGTGCCAGCACTTCGGCTGGAGCGGATATCGATTGAATCGACTCGGCTCCTCGAAAAAACAAGCAGCAAGATACAACGAATGGCCGACCTATTATTTACTCGAAGCTTTCGTCGCGAGGCCTATGGAGGCGATCCTCGAATATCCTTTGCTGTTTTATTGTTTCCACAAGACGTGCCCTTTGTCCGGTAATTGCCGCCGAAAATGTGTCATCGCCAAATCGATCAAGAGAATCTAACAAACCTCCGTAGGCCTCAAGCCTTGGGACCAACGAGCCACTCCAACCAGACGGCACAAATCGCGCCGCAAATTGAGCAAGAACATCAGACCGGTTAGGCGCTTGGCGCAACATCTCCAGAGCGATATCGGTCCATCCCGTTGCCACCTCATTGCCGCCCTCTTGTGCAAACTGCACAATTCTTGCTGCTAGCGGAAATCGAACGGCTGGCTCCTCACTGCACCACGCGATGAGTTCTACTTGCCTTAACGATCCGAACGGGTTGACCCGCTGGTTCTTCATCCTCTGACTGATACGCACGCCCTCCTCAACAGTCACGACGTCACCCGACAAGAAGCAATCCAGGCTAACCACCGATTGAACTTTGATTGCAGCCTGAACGATGTCGAAGTATTGGCGACGGATACTGGTTGGCGCCTTCAAGAAATTTGTCAGAAGTGCACGAGCAGCCACCTCCCCACCTGTGCCCCTCAAACAAGCGACAACTACCCTTGCCGTCCAATAGTCATGCATTGAATTCTTTTCACCGCTAAACACAAAGTTCGTGATCAGCAAACGCCCGATCCCCACTATCTCTGCAGGCAAATCTGTTTGTTCCGTTGCCGGCAGATGTAGTGATAAAATCGCAATTGCTACCGCGTTACCTTCGGCCCGACTGTTAATTTGCTCCAAGAGTGCACCCAAATCGGCCGGCGGCACTTGCTCCATTGCACGCCCCCCAGCCAAGGCGTGATAACTAGAAACTGGGGTCCTTCCTTTAAGCAAAGACCGCCGCAGCCGTTCTACTCCTCGACTGTCCACACCAGCCGCAGCCTGAAGAGTTGGAAATAGATCGATGAGTCGTTCGTCATCTACCGCCGCATCAAGCAACTTGTCGCAAAGCAGAGAATTGTTCTGCCGCAATTTGTGAATGAAACCGTTCAGCAGGCTCGCTCTCCTGCTTTCATTTGGTAAGGAGGAAAAAACGGAAACGAGATCAGCCCACAACTCCTCCTGATCCGGAGCGGCATTTGCCAGCCCTTGGCCGAAGGACGGCGTTCGTCCTTGTGATGTAAGCAATTCAGGAAGAAGCGCAGTCAGCAATTCCGGTTGCACGGCAGCTTCTTCGCCGAGGTAACATGCAACAGCCTCGGTGCGCGCGTAGGAAGTTTCGATATCATCGCTCGTATCATCCTCGAAGTCGTGACTTCCCATGCCCCCGATAACCATTGATCTGATTTTCTGCGCCAAGTCTGTCGGCTTTAGCGACTGCTCTAATGCCACCAAACGCTGAGTTGCAACGGCTTCCATATCCTTCGCATCGAACTTGCGCGTTTCTCGAACTGCAATCCATCCATCTCGCCAGTGACTAATTTCAGAAATCTTCAACGCTACACGCTCAATCTCATCGTAAACACCGGCTCTCGACCAGAGTCCGCGAAATTGAGTTGCAAATATCGTGCGCACTTTGCTCGCCAGCGCATCGTCGCCAAGCGCAAATCGTTCGACTACGTCTAACCCCCGCGCAAACCACACCCTAACCTCCTGGTCGGTTCGTGCCCAATAGCCATAGTCGCGAGACCTACCTCCGAACTCAAATCCCCAATCCGCATGGAAGTAAGATGCTTCAAGAAACGCATGGAGCGCCTGGCCTCCAAGTTTCTGACGTTCCTCATCTTCTGACCGAAGCAGATTCTCAATAACTTCCAATCGTTGATCGATCGTCGCGTGAGTACCCGATAAGTAGATGTGAAATAGAGACGTGATTGCTTCTTGAATTCTTTCCGATTTTTCCTCTGAAATTCTATAAACCTTTTCCAGTGCGGCTACTGATCGGGCAAACAAGTCGCCGTCGTAACCAATCGACCGGATCACATGCGTCAAGTTTGCAAAGTTTGCAGCCGACGTTCCCTTAGCGTCTGCTTCAAGTGAAGTTTCGATAGCTGCAAGCGCAAGCTTTGGCGCGACCGGCGCTACGTTTTGAAACATCGCTAGCGTCAATTCGTCGAGCTGGGCAACATCAGCAAGTGCTCCTCCAGCGCTAAGCCACTTGGTGACGATTCCCACAGCCTCCGGACATTCGTGCAAGTAACTGAGCCTTCTCGAGAATGATCTTCTGAGCCGACCTGACGCAGGGCCGATGAGCTTTGAGTCAATGATCGACGGCGCGATTTTCTTCAGAGCATTTGCAGCCAAGCGATTGGCAATGGCATGGGGCAATACGGCTCGCCACGGACCTCTCTTTTGCACGAGGTCCCGTTGCATGAGTTCTGCAACGTCGCGAAACAGCTCGTCGGCGCTTCTAGAAACCAACGATCCCAGCAACGGCAACTCCGCTCGCTCGCCGGAAAGCTCCTCACCATTGAATGAGTACACAAGTGAGCAAGCTTCGGCTCCGGTCAAAAGTCCTGCATCATAATTGTGGCGCTGCTGGAACAACCTTTGAAAGAGTTGCTCATCCTTGAGACCAGAGACGGTTCCATTCAGTTCAATGGTCTTCACAAGCGCAAAGGCAATTCTCGCATTTCCGCCTGAAAACTCTGCGATAGTCCGTGCATCCACAGAGGAAATATCTGGCCTCCGCTTCCCGACTAACTGTTCGATAAGCTCAAGTGATGCCGGCTCAAGCGCGAATACTTCTGTACCCTCGGGTTCATCTTCTCGAATGTCGTACTCGATGGTAAGCAAGCTCACAAAGCTACCTGGCGCACGACATACTTCAGATAGACGATTGTGCAACTCCGACGGACAGTTATCGACCACAAGCACAGTGCGCTTTTTTCCAACGTTGTGCTCGGATGCGGCGGTAACGGGCAACGGATGTGGGCTGTCCGCCATATTCGTATAAGCCGCAAGTGACGGGTCCAGGCTGGACTTGCCTACGCGCTTATCAAACAATGCCTGAGCGAATCGCGTTTTTCCGACTCCTGATAGGCCCACGAGACGGACCACACCTTGTGGAATCCGGAGAATGTCCCGAATGCGATCCAAGGCCTCGCTTGGCGAGAAGCCTTCCCCGTCTTCATGCCGGGCAGTCTTTACTCTGATCGTCTTTTCTTGAAGGTATTCGTTTTCGACCCTGTCATCGCCACTGCACCACGCTCCGAACGATTGCCAACCAATGAGAGGTTTACCAATCCTCTCACGCAGCCACGGGATGATTCCCGAATATTGCCTCGCCCACGTGGCGAGTCTCGTTCGATCATAGAAGTCCAGTTGGAGTGCGGCTCCATTCGCCACATCAGCTACAGCTTCTCTCATCGCTGTGCGTCGATTGTTAAGAGAAACGTCCGCTACCGACCCAAGGGAGCTTACAATGACATACGCGCCAGCCTGGTTTGCAAGTTGGTCGATAACAGGGCGAATTGTATCAAACGGCCGCATCTCTTCCCTAATTGCGCCAGCGGGCATGTCAGTTCTCTTCACCTGGAATCCCGTATTCGGACGGGGAATGAAGTCACCATTTTCGGTGTCGGCAGGAAGAGAAACGCGCACGTCGATACCGCCGTCTCCAGCATTTTGATGACCACCTCTAGTCACAGCAGAGACCGCACAGCCATTTTTCTCGAGTTCGGCTTCGCACAAGCGGCCGACCAATTCGCGAAGATCTTCCTCGCTCAGTTGAGCGATGTGATCACCGTCAATCTCGAACATCTTGGCTCCAGATAGCTTAGCTATTTGATTGGGACGCAACACACGTCCCGGGCGGGACCGAAAGCAGATTTATGTGAACGTACTGCACGGTCGCGATGGACGCACCGCAGATCATCCTACGTCGCTACTCTACTGCTTCTTGCGCCACCGCCTGCCCACCTTCGTTCGTAAGCAGCGGGCGGCCCCTGCTATGACTGCGGCCTGTAGAGCGTCGGGATCTTGGCCAGGTCCTGCAGCAGGCCGGGCGGCAGGTTGGCCGGCTTGGACGAATTGGCGCTGGCGCCGATGGAATCGACCAGGCCGCCGAAGCGCGCCTCAATCGCCTTGGCGATCTGGTCGTGGCGGCCGACCGCGGCGAACAGGTGCACGACGTCGTCGGAGACTTCCGCCGCGATCTCGCTCCACTGGCCGGCCTTGGTCATGGCGTTGAGCTTGCGGCCGAGGTCGCCCAGCCCGTGCTCCTCGAACACCGGCCAGTAGGCCGGCGTCGAGCCGTAGAAGGCCACGCGATAGCGCACCCAGTCGAACAGCTTCTGGACCGCCTCGTCGTCCTTGCCGGTGACGACGAAGCCGCCGCCCGAGATTTCGAAGTCTTCCCGAGCGCGTCCCGCCTTGGCGAGGCCCTCGGTGAGGATGGGCAACACCTTGTTCTCGAGATACTTGCGCGTGCAGAAGATGTGGAGCTTGGCGCCGTCGCTCTCCTCGCCCGCCACCTTCAGCATGAAGGGGCCGACGGCGGCGAGACCGATGCGCGGCACCGGCCCGTCATAGGGCTCGGGCACGAAGTTGGGCGTCATCAGGGTGAAGCGGTAGTGCTTGCCCTCGTAGGCGAGCTTGCCGTCGCCCTTCCAGGCCGCCCAGATCGCCCGCACCGCCTGGATGTACTCGCGCATGCGCGGCGCCGGCGCCGTCCACGGCACCGAAAAGCGCTTCTCGTTGTGGGCGCGGATCTGCGAGCCCAGGCCCAGCGTGAACCGCCCGCCCGTGCTGGCCGCAAGGTCCCAGCCGATGTTGGCCGCGACCATCGGCGAGCGAGGGAAGGAGATGGCGACGCCGGTGTGCAGCTCGATCTTCCGGGTCGCGACGCCGGCCACGGCCAGCGCCAGGAATGGGTCGTGCCGATTCTCCTGCGTGCTGACGCCGGTATAGCCCGCCGCCTCGATCGCCTGGGCGGCGGGACCGACCTTGCGCAGGTCTTCCTGAGGCAGAGTCGTGAAGACGCGCATACTATTCGCTAGCCTGTCTAAAGTGGTTCGTAAGTTACGAGCGTACCATGCTGCACAAAGCTTGGCTTTGCTGCTGTTCTTTTGGGGAGCATGTGGCTAGACGATCCTATGTATATGGCTTCACGCGGAGCTTCCCAATGGCCCTGAATATCCGAAGCGGCGAAGTAAACCGGCTGGCCGAGAGACTGGCGGCCCGCAAACGGTTGACCAAAACCGACGCCGTGAAACTCGCCCTGGAGAACGAGTTGCGCCGCCTCGACGAAGCGGTCCCGCTGAAGGAGCGCCTTCGCGTGCTCCAGGACCGGGTGAGCAAGCGGCCGGCGACGGGGCTGGCAACCGACAAGGCCTTCTATGACGAGCTGAATGGCGAAGGCTGATGTTAAAAGGCGACGACTTCACCAAGACGGATATCGACTCGGCGACGTGAGCCGCTAAACCCGACGCAAGAGTTGCCCGAGCGAGCGGGACGCTCGCGGTCCAAAAGATCATGAGGCTTTGGACCGCGCGCATCTTGCGCGCTCGCAGCCGCCGCGCCTTCCGTTGGTTTCCGCCGCCCGGCACCGGCGGCAAGGCGTCAATCGGCAGCTGCCTTGAAGTTGTTGCTCGGCTTCCAGCGCAGGATCGGCTTGCGGGCGGCCAGCGTCTCGTCGAGGCGGCGGCGCGGGGCGTAGAGCGGGGCGGCCTTGAAGGCCTCGGCGGCGGTGCCGGTCTTGGCCCTGGCGGTGAGCGAGCGTAGCGCGCCGATGAACTGGTCCAGATCTTCCTTGGCCACGCTCTCGGTCGGCTCGATCAGCATCGCGCCATGCACCACCAGCGGGAAGTACATGGTCATCGGGTGATAGCCCTCGTCGATCATCGCCTTGGCAAAGTCGAGCGTGCTGACACCGGTGTCCTTGAGGAAACTGTCATCGAACAGCGCCTCGTGCATGCACGGGCCCTCGAAGGCAGGGGTCATCGTGTCCTTCAGCGCCGCCATCACGTAGTTGGCGCTCAGCACCGCGTCTTCGGCCACCTGCTTCAGCCCGTCGGCGCCGTGGCTCATCATGTAGGCCAGCGCGCGGGTGAACATGCCCATCTGGCCATGGAAGGCTTTCAGCCGTCCGAGCGGCGTGCCCTCGACCCCCAGAGACTCGAGGGCGCCGCCATCCTCGGCCACGCGCCACTTGTCGCCGTCCTTCACGATCCACGGATAAGGCGCATAGGGAGCAAGTGCCGCCGACAGCACTACCGGTCCCGCGCCCGGGCCGCCGCCGCCGTGCGGCGTCGAGAAGGTCTTGTGCAGGTTGATGTGCATGCAGTCGATGCCGAGATCGCCCGGCCGCACGCGGCCGACGATGGCGTTGAAGTTGGCGCCGTCGCAATAGAAGTAGGCGCCCGCCGCATGCACCGACTTGGAGATCTCGACGATCTCGCTCTCGAACAGGCCGCAGGTGTTGGGATTGGTGAGCATGATCGCGGCCACGTCTGGCCCCAGCGCGGCCTTGAGCGCCGCGAGATCGACGCGGCCTTTTTCGTTGGCCGGGATCGGCTTCACCGTGAAGCCCAGAGCCGCCGCGGTCGCGGGGTTGGTGCCGTGCGCCGACTCCGGCGCCAGCACCACCTTGCGCTGGGCGCGCTCGCCCTTGGCCTCGAGGGCCGCCGCGATCGCCATCATGCCGCACATCTCGCCGTGCGCGCCGGCGGCCGGCGACATGGCCACGGCCGGCATACCGGTCAAGGTCTTGAGCCAATGCGCGAGCCGATCGATCAGTTCCAGCGCGCCCTGCACGGTCGAGACCGGCTGCAGCGGATGGAGGTCGCCGATGCCGGGCAGGCGCGCGACCTTCTCGTTGATCCGGGGATTGTGCTTCATGGTGCACGAGCCCAGCGGATAGACGCCCATGTCGATGGCGTAGTTCTTCTGGCTCAGCCGCGTGTAATGCTGGACCACCTGCGGCTCGGAGAGGCCAGGCAGGCCGATCTCGCCCGCGCGGCGCAGGCCGTTGAGCCGGTCTTTCACCTTCGGCGGCTCGGGCAGGTCGACGCCGCAGCGTCCCGGCTGGCCCATCTCGAAGATCAGCGGTTCCTCGATCTGAAGGGCACGATTGCCGGTGTAGGTGCCATGCGTGTTGGCGGGACCGGCGGCAACGCCACCGGCACGACCTTGGCTACGGTCGAGCGACTGGACCATCACAGCACCTCCTTCAGAGCGGAGACCAGCGGCCCCATGCCGTGCTCGGTCGCGGTTTCGGTCGCCGCCAGCAGCAGCAGGTTCTCGACCGAGGGATCGTTCGGGATCAGGCGCGACACCGGAAGTCCGCCCAGGATGCGTCTGGCGGCCAGCGCTTCGACGACCGGCGCGGCGGGCTTGGGCAGCCGCACGGTGAACTCGTTGAAGAAGCTCTCGTTCAGAAGCCTCACGCCGGGGATTGCGGCGACGCGGTCGGCAAGTTCCGAGGCCTTGGCGTGGTTGATCTCCGCCAGGCGCCGGAAGCCCGCCTCGCCCAGCAGGGTGAGATGCACCGTGAAGGCCAACGCACAGAGGCCTGCATTGGTGCAGATGTTGGAGGTCGCCTTCTCGCGCCTTATGTGCTGCTCGCGCGTGGACAGCGTCAGCACGAAGCCGCGCTTGCCGTCGGCATCGACGGTCTCGCCGACGAGCCGGCCCGGCATCTGGCGCATGTACTTTTCACGCGTGGCAAAGAGTCCGACGTAGGGACCGCCGAAGCCCAGGCCATTGCCGATCGACTGGCCCTCGCAGACCACGATGTCGGCGCCCATCTCGCCCGGCGGCTTGAGCAGGCCCAGCGACACGACCTCGGTCACGACCACGATCAACAGCGCCCCGGCGGCGTGGCAGGCGGCGGCCAGCCTGGCGAAGTCGCGGACATGGCCGAAGAAGCTAGGGTTCTGCACCACGACGCAGGACGTCTCCTTGTCGACCGCGGCGATCAGATCTTCCAATCCATCGATATCGGGCTTGCCGATAACGGCATTAAAACCTTCCCACTTGGCGGTGGTCTCGACGATGCTGCGATACTGCGGATGCAATCCGCCCGAGATCAGCGCCTTGTGGCGGCGCGTCACGCGGTTGGCCATCAGCACGGCCTCGGAGGCGCCCGTCGAGCCGTCGTACATCGAGGCGTTGGCGACCTCCATGCCGGTCAGCAGCGTGACCTGGGTCTGGAACTCGAACAGATACTGCAGCGTGCCTTGCGTGATCTCGGGCTGGTAGGGCGTGTAGGAGGTCAAAAACTCGCCGCGCTGGATCATGTAGTCGACGGTCGAGGGCACGTGATGGCGATAGGCGCCGGCGCCGATGAAGAAGGGCGTCGTGGCCGGCGACAGGTTCTTCGCCGCATAGGCCTGGAAGGCGCGTTCGACCTCGAGTTCGCCCTGGTGATCGGGCAATCCGCCGATCTTGGCGCCGAGCACGGCCGAGGCCGGCACGTCGCGGAAGAGTTCATCGACCGACTTTGCGCCGATCACGCTCAGCATCTCGCGGCGGTCGGCATCGGTGAGGGGGAGATAACGCATCAAACGCTCCTGGTCAGTGCTTTATTCATGATCTTCCGGACCGCGCGCGGGACGCGCGCGGTCCGGAAGACACTTTCACCCGAGACTCTTCACGAAGGTTTCGTAGGCCGCCTTGTCCATGAGGCCGGCAAGTTCGCCCTTGTCGGACATCCTGATCTTGAAGAACCAGCCCTTGCCCATCGGCTCGGCATTGACGTCGCCCGGCGTGTCGGCAAGCGCGGCATTGCTTTCGATCACCTCGCCCGAAACCGGTGCGTAGATGTCGGATGCGGCTTTTACCGATTCGACCACGGCCACGGCCTCGCCCTTGGCGACCTTGCGGCCTGCCGCGGGCACATCGACGAACACAACGTCGCCCAGCTGCTCCTGCGCATATTGCGTGATGCCGATCGTGCCGGTGTCGCCCTCGACGCGGATCCATTCGTGTTCTTCGCTGTACTTGACCTCGGCCATGACGGGCTCCTATCCGCGGTAGTAGGTGTGTTTGACGAAAGGCATGGGCACGATCTCGGCCGGCACCGGCTTGCCGCGCACGAGCAGCTCGACCTTGGTTCCGTTGGCCGACTGGCTGCGCTCGACGTAGCCCATGGCGATGGCGCGGCCGAGCGTCGGCGCGAAGCCGCCCGAGGTCACGATGCCGACGGTCTTGCCGCCGATCACGATCTCCGCGCCCTCGCGCGCGATCGCCTTGCCCTCGGGCAATAGACCGACGCGCTTGCGCGGCGCGCCCTCGGCGATCTGCTTCTGCACCACCGCGGCGCCGGGGAACCCACCTTGTACGCGGCGTTCCTTGCCGACGCTCCACAGCAGCACCGCCTCGACCGGCGTGGTCGTGGTGTCGATGTCGTGGCCGTAGAGGCAGAGGCCGGCTTCCAGGCGCAGCGAATCGCGGGCGCCGAGCCCGATCGGCTTCACTTCGGGGTGCGACAGCAGCTTGCGGGCGATGGCATCGGTCGCATCGGCCGGCGTCGAGATCTCGTAGCCGTCGCAGCCGGTGTAGCCCGAGCGCGTGACGTAGCAGCGCGCGCCGTCGATCACCACGAAGGCGCCGGTCATGAACTTCATGCCGGCGACCTGGGGCGCCAGCCGCGACAGCACGGTCACGGCCTGCGGCCCCTGCAGCGCCAGCAGCCCGCGCGAAAACATCGGCTCGATCTCGCAGGCACCGGAGAGCCTGGCCTGGACATGCGCCAGGTCGGCATCCTTGCAGGCGGCGTTGACGACGAGCTGCAGGTGATCGCCGGTGCTGGTCACCATCAAGTCGTCGAGGATGCCGCCTGAATCGTTGGTGAACTGGGTGTAGCGCTGCTGGCCCGGCTGGAGCCCCGCGATATCGCCCGGCACCAACGTCTCCAGCGCCTTGGCCGTGGTGTGGCCGGACTTGGCCGTCAGCCGCACCTGGCCCATGTGCGAGACATCGAACAGGCCGCAGGCGTTCCGCGTGTGTGCGTGCTCGACCAGGATGCCGGTGGGGTATTGCACCGGCATTTCGTAGCCGGCGAACGGCACGATGCGCGCGCCGAGTTCACGGTGCAGTTCATACAGAGGTGTACGCTTGAGAGGGCCGGCAGAGGGTTCGGACACAAAGTCTCCGTCAAAGGTCGCGTATTCACGACGCAAGGACTGCGCCGTTCGCGACCCCCTCTGTCCGGAGACCTGAAAGATTCGCCGGGAAAAACTGCCGGCTTACTTCGTCGGTGGGCGTGCGCCAGATGAGGCGCCCGCCACTTTCCAGAGACCCATCCTCCTGCGGTCCGTTTGCCTGAGAGTTTCCGGGGCCGGTTGCTCCTTCGGCGCCGCCTCCTCTTAAGCGATTAAGAGAAAGGCGGACTCTCCCACAGGTATCGTCTGGGTGAGCCAACCATAGGCGGTGGTTTTCCGGCCGTCACGCGCAAAGGCCTGCGACATGGGACATTTTCCGAGGCGAAAAGCCGATGTCGCCGTGCGCGCCCTTCAAGCCGTTGGTTTTCCTGTCAATGCAGAGTCCCACCGGAGTCGCCCGATGTCCCGCAAAACAGGACATTTTGAAATTGCCGCCTCTGCGACATCCGGCCGGGACGGTGGGCAAAATCCGGACGCACGAATGGGCTGGCGACTCATAGGTATACTCCCATCAAATCGGACTATTCCTGTCAACGAAGGCTCTTGAAATTGAGTGATCGCTCACTTAATAAGTGAGCGTCTACTCACCCCTGGAGGATCGCATGTTCATCCGCCGCACGTTCAATGAGTTCCTGAAGCTGCATAGCCCCGCCGAGCCTCTCGCCGGGGCCCGTGACTGGGTGATCGACTGGCGCTGGCTCACGACCACCACGGACGACGAGACTTCCGAAAGTGAGCGCTCCCTCATAGACTGTTCGTCATGGGCAAGGCCGAAGACACCAAGCAGAGAATAGAGCGCGCGGCACTGACGCTGTTCGTGGCCCGCGGCGTGGCCGAGACCACGACGCGGGAAATCGCCCTGGCGGCGTCGATCGCCGAGGGCACGATCTACCGCTACTTCACGAGCAAGGAGCAGCTGGCGGTCGACATGTTCCTCCGCCATCACCGGGCGCTGGCGGAGGCGCTGGACGAGGCGCAGGAGAAAGCGCCCACCTTGCGCGAAAAGATCGACGCCATCGTGCGCTGCTATTGCGAATGGGCGGACCGGGACTGGACCCTGTTCGCCTACCACCTGCTCAACCAGCATTCCTTCCTGATCCTGGTGCCCGACGGCACGCCCAACCCGGTGAACGTGGTGCGCGAGGTGATCGCCCGGGCGATGAAGGCGGGCGAGATCCCGCGGCGCAATGCCGATCTGGTCGCCGCCTCGGCGATCGGCGCGGTGATGCAGCCCGCCACCTACAAGGTCTATGGCCGCTTCGAGGGGCCCCTCACCGCCCATGCCCGATTCTTCGGCGACGCCGCCTGGGCCGTGCTGTCGGTCGCGGGAAAATAACTCGCGACCGCCTGTCGATTCGCCTGGGGCCGGTTCGACGACTTAAATGAGCGGGACATTTCACGGGCGACGGCGCCCGCGGCTCGCCTCAGAGGAGTTAAAAATGCGCTTCATGTCGTTCGTCACCTCCGCCCAGAACGATCCGCCCACGCCCGCGCTCATGGAGGCGATGCACAAGCTCGCCGATCGGGAGCTGAAGGCCGGGCGCATGATCGACAGCGGCGGCTTGATGCCCCTCGCCGCGGGCGCCCGGGTCAGCATCGTGGACGGCAAGGTCAGCGTGCTCGACGGTCCCTTCGTCGAGGCCAAGGAGGTCATCGGCGGCTACGCGATCTTCGAGTTCAAGAACAAGGAGGAGGCCGTGACATCGGCGGTCGAGTTCATGCAGCTGCACAAGGACCACATGCCGGGCTGGGAAGGAACGTGCGAGGTGCGCGAACTCTCCACCGGCTTCTCTTGAGGCAATGACGGCTGACGCCCATCGCGCGATCCTGGCCGTCTGGCGGATCGAACAGCCCCGGCTGATCACCAGCCTGGCCCGGATGCTGCGCGACGTGCCGTTGGCCGAGGAGCTGACTCAGGAAGCCCTGCTGGCCGCCCTCGAACAGTGGCCGGCGACGGGCGTCCCGGAAAAACCCGGCGCCTGGCTGATGACGACCGCCAGGCGCCGGGCCGTGGATCACCTGCGCCGCAACCGGATGCTCGAGCGCAAGCACGAGCTGGTTGCCCTGGACCTGGAGCAACAGCAGCAGGCCATGCCCGATTGGGATTCCGCCCTGGACGACGACATCGGCGACGAGATGCTGCGGCTGATCTTCACCGCCTGCCATCCGCGCTTGCCGCGCGAGGCCCGCACCGCGCTGGCGCTCAGGATGATCTGCGGCCTCACAACGGAAGAAATCGCCCGCGCCTTCCTGCTGCCCGAGGCCACGATCGCCCAGCGCATCGTGCGCGCCAAGCGGACCCTGTCGGACTCGGGCCTCGCCTACGAGACGCCACGCGGCGAGGAGCTCTCGCAGCGGCTCGCCAGCGTGCTGGAGGTCGTCTACCTCATCTTCAACGAAGGCTACGCCGCGGCGCGCGGCGAGGCTTGGCAGCGCCCGCAGCTCTGCAGCGAGGCGCTGCGCCTCGGCCGCATGCTCACCGCGATCGCGCCCCGCGAACCCGAAGCGCACGGGCTGCTCTCCCTCATGGAGCTGAACGCTTCGCGCACGGCAGCGCGTACAGATGCGGCGGGCGAGCCGGTCCTTCTGCTGGAGCAGAACCGCGCACTGTGGGATCGGTTCCAGATCCGACGCGGGATGCAGGCGCTCGGACGGGCGTGCGAGCTGGGCGGCGTGGACGGCTTCTATGCCCTCCAGGCGGCCATCGTCGCCACGCACGCCATGGCGCCCACGGCCGGCGACACCGACTGGGCGTGCATTGCCCGGCTCTATGCACGGCTGGGCGCGCTCGTGCCCTCGCCGATCATCGAACTCAACCGCGCGGTGGCCGTCGGCATGGCCGAGGGCCCCGAAGCCGGGCTCGCGATCGTGGACGGCCTCATGGAAGAGCCTGCGCTAAAAGCCTATCACCTGCTCCTGAGCGTTCGCGGCGACCTGCTGCAGAAGCTCGGCCGGCACGAGGAGGCGCGCGCCGCCTTCGAAGCGGCCGCGGCACTGGCCGGAAACCGGAGTGATCAGGCGCTTATGAAGCGGCGCGCCGCAGCCGCGGCCGATCAGGCGCCGACGTAGACGAAGGCTTCGAGCCCCGACTTCAGCCGGACGGCGATGCGCTTGTAGTCCGACACTTCATACGTGTCGGCGGCGGCAAGCTCGGCCGGCGTGATGCGGAAGACGACGCCCGCCACCTCGTCGGCGGCACGGCCGCTGGGACGCGCCATGAAATGATGCGTCTTGCCGCTGGTCTTCACGACCTCGGCATCCCTGATCTCGAACATCGAGGTGGCGTAGCCCGGCAGAGCATCGACGCGGCCTTCCAGAAGACGGCCGAAGGTCGCGAGCTGCACCTCGTCCTGCTGCAGCGTGCCGTAAGAGAAGAGCCAGATGTCGGCGGCCTCGACCAAAGTCCGTCAGCCCTCTGTAGCCATCGCCGTAAAAGCCCGGGTGAAGGACTCGCGCGAGCCGGCGAAGATGTCGACAAAGCTCGCGGCACAAAGGAGACCAGTTACCATTTATTGATCCGACTCAAACTTCGACGACATGTCGAGGTAGATACTTTCAACGATGGTATCGATCTGCTTGTCGGGTAGCATGACCGTGCTGGTCGAATCGCCGAAGACATGCTTGCCTTGGAAATGATCATAAGTGCCCTCGCCCGACCATGGCAGATCGATCTTGCCGACGGTCGTTGCGACGATCGGACTGTAGAGATCGATATCGAGAGGCACGCTGTAAACTGCTGAACTCGCCGCGATTGCGGCATATCCAATATACGCTTCAGAAGGCCCATTCGTCTTCAGCTCATGGACCTGATTGAGTACCTCTGCATTCTCCACGACGCCATCAATGAACAAGACGCGCTTGCCTGCCACCGCCGGTCCCGTGACTGGTGACGGAGTCGCCATGTCCTTGTCCCAGACAACGACCTCTGTCTCCCGCCAATCAAGTCGATCCTTGAGAAATTGGGCAACCTGGCTCCCGACTCCGCCAACTCCGACCAGATAGTCGGGCGCCGCCCCATAGCTACAGTAGACCTGAAGGTTTGCCAGCGCCTTCGCGCTCTCTGCCTTGTTGATCCGGCCAGAAGGGCGGGACATGAAGGTCAGCTCCGGCATCTGGTCGGCAAAGACGACTGCAGGATCGCCATTCTCAGCCAACGCGACGCCAGCAGGCAAGGGAGACTGCGGTGCGTCCGTCGCAAACCTGTAGAGAAAGGCACCGCCGGTAGCAGGCGTGTGTACTCCCGATGTCGCGTCGCGAATGGCATTCCGAATCTTGTCGCTGAACGGCGTACGTACGGTTCCAGACCTGCGCGCCTGATCCAACAACTCGCGCGACTCCACTTTCAGACGTTCCAGCGAGGCCATGTCCTCTTCGATCTGCTTCTTGTTCGCTGCGACAAGCGCAGTGCTTGCTGCTTGAGACAAACCGGCGTCCAAGCCGAACGCCCCAGTCAGCCTATCGAGCATTTGCCGTCGAAGTTTGTCCATCGGACCTCACTTCCCTCCATCGAGAAGACGACCCGCCAAGTGCACCATCTCGTCCACGTCCGCGCAGAACTGTCGTGCAACCTCACGGCACTTGTTCTCCATCGCAACCGAGAGGTCCGGAAGACTCTCAGGCGGCAGTTTTGCCACCAGCCCCTCCAGTTCCTTGACAGCGGCGCCACCGCCGGCCGTCTCAGTCGCCTGCGCCATCTCCAGCGCCTCCAGGAGACTTTTACGACGTTGCGCCGCTCCAAGTTCGACCTGCTCCAGCGTCGAATAGAGTTCACGGTGACCCGTTCCAAGAACCCTGCTCAGAGACAGTGATCTTTTGACGGCCTTTACAGGACGGGACTCGATGTGTTTGCCGATCTCCTCCCTGAGCCACAGCATATAGCGGCCAAGGAGTTCGGGACGCATCAGCGGATACAGTGGCGGGGCCTCCCCCAACACGACCTCCTGATGCGGCCAGCTGTTCTTCGCCGACCCCGCCTCGGGCCGCGAGGGGTCTATAAAAAGACTCAGGTTCGAAAGTGGCCCTATGAACGGCTCAAGATGGCATACGTAGTCGAGTTTGGCTGTCGATGCCTTGTCGATCCCGTCCAGGACTGAAGGATGGGTCTGAGTGCGCAAACGATCGAACTTGTCCTCGTCGATGCGCCCCGCCACGAAGAGTGTCGGCCGAACATTTGCGCAGCGGCTACCGAGGACACTGCGAGCCGTGGCCGGCTGTACCGGAATGTATTCACAAAAATCGATATCGGCGATCGAACTTACGCGCCCGCCAAAAACCGCGCTGCCACTGAGGCACATCTGGGAATCTTCCGACAATCGAACGTGGCTAGCCAACTGGAACATTTGCTCGAGAACGTCATTGGGCGGCAACGCATCGACAAGATGATAGGGAACCCTCACTCGGCGCCCCGCAAACTCCACGACGACATAACCCGGAACCTCGGTATCCGCCGTCCCGCCGCCCTCCGCACCAGGCCGACGGGCATATCGTGCACGAAGGCCGATCAGCTGCTCGATGTTGTTCTTGATCTTTGGCGGAAACGTGCCGCCGCCAGCGTCCCAACGCTTCGCCCAGGCGATGCAGCTCGCCATCACGATGGGATTGACGTCTGTTGTGTCGATCATTTACCGGCGCGCGAGAACATCTCTGATCTGCAACCGACTGTCGCCCTGACCGATGCCCGCGTCAAGGAGGCCCTACGGCTCGATTCAGCTTTCCCGGGCCAGTTCCATGAAGGCCTGGGCGAAGGACTCGCGCGAGCCGGCGAGGCCGGTCTCGTCGAAGATGTCGGCGGTGAGCGACTGCACCGAGGCCTCGTCGACGCGCACGCCATTGCTGCTGAGGAACCGGCGCGCCGCCGCCACCGCCTCGTCCATCGCGCCGCCTGCCTTGTAGAGGCGGTAGTAGTCCGGATGGCCGCCGCGGCCCAGCGCCTCGGCCAGGATGTCGGTGAAGTTCACGACCCTGAGCGACGGATAGACCGCCTCGGCGCCGGCCAGCGCGCGGTGGCAGGAATGATACATGGTGACGATGGTGTCGGCGCCCGCGGCGACCGCGCCCTCGGCCAGCCCGCGATGGATCGCCCGTTCGCGATCCTTGAACTTCGCCGCCTGGCCGCCGCAGGCATAGGAGAAGCCGGAATCCTGCACCAGCTCGACCAGTTCGAGGTTGGGCACGGCGCCGAGCAGCTTGCGGATGCTGTCGACCGTGGCGCCGATGCCGAGATGCTCGTGGATGACGACACGGCGCTTCGGCTGGTCGATGAAGCGCGCCTTCAGGGCCTCGATGTTGGCGGCGAGGAATTCGCTGACGTGGCCGAGATCGAAGAACGGCTCCTCGACGTCCTTCTCCAGTTCGTCGAAATTCTTGGTGCAGGTCGGGCACCAGGTCAGCACCTTCGACGCACCGGACTGGCCGAAGCGCTGGAAGGTGCGATGGCCCATGCGCTCATACGTCGGCAGGTCGGCTTCCTGGAACTGGTAGACGCCGCAGCAGTGCGAGGTGCCGCCGACCACGTCGAAGTCGAGTTCGAGCGCGTCGAGGATGTCCATGACGTTGAGCACGATGTGGGGCGTGCGCAGCACGTTGCAGCCGGTATAGAACAGGATATCGGCGGTGCGCCGCTCGGCTGGCTGCAGGATCTTCTTCAGCGTCTCCGAGGGAAGCTGCATGCTGGCCAGCAGCCGCACCGCCTGCGCCATGTGGCGGAAGCGGCCGGCGGCGGCAGTCGCACCGACTTCGCGCGGCCGGGCCGCATCGAGCGCCTTCATCTTGGCGATGGTCACCCACTGGCGGACGTTGATGCCCTCCGGGCACGCCGCGGAACAGCGGGCACTGCCGTCACAGGCGTTGAGCCACTTCTGCAGGCCATCCGCCGCCGCCCCGCCATTCAGGGTGAGAGCCGAGAGTTCGCCGACGCGCACCTTTGCCTCGCCCGCGTCGAGGCCGATCTCGCGCGCCGTCGGGCAGGCTTCGAAACACTTGCCGCAGCCGGTGCAGCGATCGGCCGCCTCGGCGACCAATGCTTCCAGCCTGTCGGCATAGGCGCTCACCGACCGGCCGCCCGCCGGTTGTAGTCGAGCTCTGCCTGCGTGGGCTTCAATCCGACGGCAATGCGGTAGCCCGTGAGATCCCTCACTTCATTGAACGGCAGCGTCAGCGCCAGCTCCTCGCGCGATTCACCGCGCGGGCTGGCGCTCGACAGCTTGAAGTCGGCGGTGAAGTCCTGGCCCTGCACGACCCGGCCGCTGCCGTCGAGCACGCGCACGAAGTACGGCACGCGCGTCTGGCCGGGCGTGACCGAAGGCCCGGCGCTGACGGCCACGATCATCACCACGGTGACCTCGAGGGCCTTGTTCCCGAGCTGGCAGGACGAGCCGGAGTTCACCAGCGCCGCCTCGTAGGCGATGTCGCGCGGATCGCGGCCCGCACCATCCCTGAAATGGGTGATGCGGCTGGCGTCCTGCACCGTGAGCGGCGGCGGGCAGACGATGGAGGGCGGCGGCGGCCCACCGCCTCCACAGCCTGAGAGGGCGAATGCGAACAGGCCCGCCGCCGGTACGCCGACGATGAACTTCGCCAAGACCGAATTTCTGAAGCTCATGGCAGGGTCTTGTGCGAGCCGTCGCACAGCGGCTTCTTGTTGGAGTGCTTGCAGGCGCAGAGCCAGTGGTCGCCGGCCTTCTCGGCCGTGTACTTCATCGGCGTGAAGCTGCCGCCCTTGTGGGTTCCGTCGCAGAACGGCTGGTTCTTGCTCAGCCCACAGGCGCACCACCAATAGTCCTTGCCCGCCTCGAGCGTCACTTTCGCAGGCGCCCTGCCCGCGACAACCGGCTCGGTCATGTTGCTTTCCCCGTTGCGGCGGCTTTGTTACGGTGCCGCGCCAATCCGCTCTGATCGATCTCGTGAGGGCGGAGTCTAGGCAATGGTCCGCAGACCCGCAAGCGAGCGGGTCGGCATCCCGTATAACGAATTCTCATGCCCGCGAAGAAGCCGCTCACAATCCTGCTCGCCAGCCCGCGCGGCTTCTGCGCCGGCGTCGACCGCGCCATCCAGATCGTGGAGCGCGCGATCGAACGCTATGGCCGGCCGGTCTATGTCCGCCACGAGATCGTCCACAATCGCTACGTGGTCGAGAACCTCGAGGCCAAGGGCGCGGTGTTCGTCGACGAGCTCGACGAGGTGCCCAACGACCGCCCGGTGGTATTCTCTGCCCATGGCGTGCCGAAATCCGTTCCGGCCGAGGCCGGCCGGCGCAACCTGCTCTATGTCGATGCCACCTGCCCGCTGGTCTCCAAGGTCCACCGCGAGGCCGAGCGCCATCAAGAGGCGGGGCGCACGGTCGTGCTGATCGGCCATGCCGGCCATCCCGAAGTGATCGGTACCATGGGCCAGCTCCCGCCCGGCGCAGTGCTGCTGGTCGAGGACGTGACCCAGGTCGAGACGCTGAAGGTGCCCGACCCGCAGAATCTCGCCTACGCGACACAGACCACCCTGTCGGTCGACGACACGACCGCGATCGTGGCCGCGCTCCGCCGCCGCTTCCCGGCCATCCAGGGCCCGAAGATGGAGGATATCTGCTACGCCACCACCAACCGCCAGGCGGCGGTCAAGGCGATCGCCGAGCGCTGCGACGCCCTGGTGGTGATCGGCGCGCCCAACTCGTCCAACTCGATGCGGCTGGTCGAGGTCGCGAGCAACTACGGCTGCGCCAAGTCGCGCCTGGTGCAGCGTGCCGTCGACATGGACTGGGACTGGCTGGGGGATGCCAGGCGACTGGGCATCACGGCCGGCGCCTCGGCGCCCGAGCTTCTGGTCGACGAGCTGATCGAGGCCTGCCGCGCGCGCTACGACGTCAGCGTCGAGGAAGTACGCACGACCGAGGAAAACGTCGTCTTCAAGCTGCCCCGCCAGCTGGTCGCGTAACATGGCTGTCTATACGGAGGTGGGCGACACCGAGCTCGACGCGTTCCTGGCCGAGTACGATATCGGCGAGGCCGAGGCGCTGAAGGGCGTGGCCGAAGGCGTCGAGAATTCGAACTATCTGCTGACCACGACCAAGGGCCAGTATTTTCTCACGCTCTACGAAAAGCGCGTGAACCCCGGGGACCTGCCGTTCTTCCTCGGCCTGATGGACCATCTGGCGGCGCGCGGCATCAACTGCCCGCAGCCGATCCATGGCCGCGACGGCGGCACGGTCCGGACGCTCGCCGGCAAGCCCGCCGCCATCACCAGCTTCCTGCATGGACTATCGCCGCATCGCATCGGCGTGAAACATTGCGGACCGGTCGGCGAGGCGCTGGCGGGGTTGCACCTCGCCGGCGGCGACTTTGCGCTGAAGCGCCCCAACGCGCTCTCGGTCCAGGGCTGGCGGCCGCTGTTCGACGGCAGCCGCGCCCATGCCGACAGCGTGGCGCCGGGCCTGGCGCGCGAACTCGGCACCGAGCTCGACTATCTCGAGGCCAACTGGCCGACGGGCCTGCCCACGGGCGTGATTCACGCCGACCTGTTCAACGACAATGTGTTCTTCCTGCACGACAGGCTGTCGGGGCTGATCGACTTCTACTTCGCCTGCGACGATGCGCTGGCCTACGACGTCGCCATCTGCCTCAACGCCTGGTGCTTCGAGTCCGACCGCTCGTTCAACGCCACAAAGGCGCGCGCCCTGCTGCAGGGCTACGACAAGGTGCGGGCGCTCGGCGACGAGGAGCGGCGCGTGCTGCCGCTGCTGGCGCGAGGTGCCGCGCTGCGTTTCCTGCTGACGCGCCTCTACGACTGGCTCCATACGCCGGCCGGTGCGCTGGTGAAGCGCAAGGACCCGCTCGAATATCTCGCCTATCTGCGCTTCCACAGGAACGCCAAGTCGCTGGCGGACTACGGCCTGTGACCGGTCCCGAGGTCGAAATCTTCACCGACGGCGCGTGCAGCGGAAACCCCGGTCCGGGCGGCTGGGGCACCATCCTGCGGATGGGAGAGAAAGAACGGGAGCTTTCGGGCGGGGAGCCTGCCACCACCAACAACCGCATGGAGATGATGGCGGTGATCGCCGGACTGGAAGCCCTGCAGCGGCCTTGCCGGGTGCGGCTGTTCACCGACAGCAAGTACGTTCTCGACGGCGCCACCAAGTGGATCAAGGGCTGGAAGCGGAACGGCTGGAAGACCGCCGACAAGAAGCCGGTGAAGAACGTCGAGCTGTGGCAGCGCCTCGACGCCGCGCATGCCGTTCACAAGGTCGACTGGCATTGGGTGAAGGGCCACAGCGGCCATCCCGAGAACGAGCGCGCCGATCAACTGGCGCGCGACGCGATCGGCAAACTCAGATCGTAGCTGCGGGGCGCGCGCCCCAGCGCGCTAACTGCGCTTGGGCTGCGTCGGGACCGGCTTCTTTTCGACCGGCTTTTCGTAGACCAGGTCGAAGCCCTCGCGCGTGCCGTCGCAGGGATTGTCGCCCTCCGCCAGGCGCCACACCTGCGCCTTGCCGGAGCGGCGGAAGGTGAGCGTGCCCGCGACCTTGCACGGCGTGCCCTTCTCGACCTTGGCGACGCGGAAGGCGACTTCGCCGCGGATCGTCACGACGCCGGCAGCGATTCGCTCGACGACGCCGTCGATCGAGGCCCAGTCGCCCTCGGTGCCGGGCGCGACGCTGTCGATGCGGCCCTTGATGGTCCAGAGGTTGCCCTGCCTGGTCACCGTGACGTCGCCCGACTTGGCGCCCTTGATCTTGGCGTGGCGGCCCCAGACGATCTTGCGGGCATCGATGAAGAGCTGGGCCTCGGTGTCGGCCGCGATCTCGGTGCGCTCGACCTTCTGCACCGGCGGCAGCGGCGAGGAGAGGCCGGTGGTCGGCACACCCTGTTGCACCGACGGCGCCTGCAGCGGCGGCGGCGCGGGATAATAGGCGGAAGGTGCCTGCGGCGCGGCGGGCGGCGCCTGGGCAAACGCCTCGGTCGCAAGCACATGGGTCGCAAACAGCGCGACCAGCGCGATCGATGGGAAAATTCGGGTCATTGCTGTGGCTCTTACCTCAGTGGTTGCCGCCATACTACCGCTTCCCGCCGGCTTTGGGCGCGGCGTTTGGGGCGGCCGGCGTGGCGCCGGCCGCAGCGGGGGTGGGCTGCTCGCCGCGCAGACCCGCCTGGGCCCGCCGGGCACTATCGGAATCGGGCGGCACGATGCGGAGCACCCGGTTGAAATCCTCGTTGGCCCTGTTCCGGTCCCCGCCTGCCAGGTTGGCAAAGCCGCGCTCGAGCAGCGCCTCGGTATGCTCGGGCGCGATCCGGAGCGCCCGCCCGGCATCGGCCAGCGCCTGGCTCGTGTTGCGCGCGTTGCGCCAGGCGGCGGCGCGCAACACCAGGACCTCGACGTCATCCGGCCTGAGGCGAAGCGCCTGGTCGAAGTCGGAGATGGCCCGTGGCCAGGCCAGCATGGCGGCGTTGCTGAGGCCGCGATCAATCCACAGGTCGGGGTCGTTGCCCTTGAGCTCGATCGCCCTTGTCTGCGCAACAGCCGCCTTGTCGGCCTGTCCCGCCTCGATCCAGGCCTGGCCCGCCTGGGCCCACAGCTCGGCCCGCAAGCCCGGACGGTCGAGGCCCATGTCGCGGGCGATCGCCTCGAACTGGGCCGCCGACTGGGGGTATCTGCCGGCCTGGAACATGGCGACGGCGACGCAATGGCGCGCCCCCAGTCCGCCGCCCTCGACACTCCATTTCTCCGCCACCGGCAGCGCCCGGAGCGGCTCCTTACGTGCCAGCTTCATGCACTCGGTATAGCGCTGCAGGTGGTCGGGCGTGTTTTCGAACGGGCTCAGCGTCTGGCCGGCCACCGGCAGGGCCGGGGCAAGACCGAGAAGCAGGACGGGCATCAGGCGACGAAACGACATCTTTGAAAAGAAGCGCGTCGGAGCGATCCTGACAAGATGACCAAACGCCTTTTCGTTTTTGGCCTGGGCTATAGCGGCCTTGAAATCGCCCAGCTTGCGAAGGCCCGCGGCTGGACCGTTGCCGGCACCTGCACCGGCGCAGAGAAGGCCAGGAACCTGCGCGCGCAAGGCATCGAGACGCACCTGTTTGACGGTACAGTGCCGCTCGCCACCGA
This sequence comes from Reyranella sp., assembly GCA_052386855.1. Classification (GTDB taxonomy): domain Bacteria; phylum Pseudomonadota; class Alphaproteobacteria; order Reyranellales; family Reyranellaceae; genus Reyranella. The sequence goes on along the minus strand of JBQTJT010000074.1, from coordinate 33,517 downwards.
GTCCGTGGATGGCGCCTCGCATATCCTCTGCAGCATTGCCCCGGGCACGGTGGGCGATCCGGCGCTGAAACTCTGCGCGCCGCTGCTCCGGCAGGCCAAGTGGCTGGGTTATCTCTCGACCACCGGCGTCTATGGCGATCACGGCGGCGGGTGGGTCGATGAGGACACGCCGCCCACGCCCGGCCAGCCGCGCAGCATCGAGCGCCTGGCGACCGAGCTCGCCTGGCAGGCGCTGGCGCGCGCGGCCGGCGTGCCGCTGACGATCTTCCGGCTGCCCGGCATTTACGGCCCCGGGCGCAGCACGCTCGACCAGGTGAAGGCGGGCACGGCGCGACGCATCGACAAGCCCGGACAGTTCTTTTCGCGCATTCATGTCGCCGACATCGCCGGCGCCGTCCTGAAAGCAATGACCGCGCCGCATTCCGGCGGCGTCTACAATGTGGCCGACGACCTGCCGGCGCCCAACAGCGACGTCGTGGGCCTGGCCTTCGAGCTGCTGGGAAAACCCGTGCCGCCGTCGATCCCATGGGACGAGATTGCGCCCACGATGAGCCCGATGGCGCGTTCCTTCTATGGCGAGAGCCGACGCGTGCGGAACGATCGCCTCAAGCGCGATCTCGGCGTCGTGCTGCGCTACCCGACCTATCGCGAAGGATTGAAGGCGATCGCGGATTCAGGTTAGCGCGCCAGCTCTTCCACGGCCGTGATCAGACGGGCGATGTCGGCCGGCGTGCTGAGGCGGTGATCGCCGCCTTTGATGAGTGTGGTGATGACCTCGGGCGCGTCGAGGTGTGTTGCGATCTGCAGCGAATAGTCCCATGGCACGTCGGGATCGCTCTGGCCATGCAGCAGGCGCACGGGGCACGGCAGCACGAGCTTCTTGTCGAGCAGCAGGTGGTTGCGCCCCTCCTCGATCAGCTTCCAGGTGAAGACCGATGGCTCGGGCGAATATTGCGAGGGCCGCTCCAGCCGGCCATCGCGTTCGAGCGCTGCGCGATCCTCGGGCGAGAGCCCTTTCAGCAGCATGCGTTCAGTGAAGTCGGGTGCGGCCGCGATCAGCACCAGTCCGGCCAGGCGCTCCGGTCGCGCGCGCGCCACCAGCAGCGACAGCCAGCCGCCCATGCTCGAGCCCACCAGCACCAGTCTGCCGGTGGTGAGCTGGTCGATGGTCACGAGAGAGTCGTCGAGCCAGCGGCCGATGGTGCCGTCCTCGAAACGGCCCGAGGACTGGCCGTGACCGAGATAGTCGAAGCGCAGGAAGGCGCGGCCGCTCTCGCGCGCCCAGGCTTCCAGCGCGACGGCCTTGGTGCCGGTCATGTCGGACCGGAAGCCGCCCAGGAACACCACCGTCGGCGCGGCCCCGTCGGTTCTGGCGTAGGCGACGGTGTTGCCGTCGGGCCGCGGCAGCCGCTCGACTCTCCCCACGTTGGCCACGTTGGCGCTCCCGTGTTACCTGCTCTGTCTCCTCTCCACTCATACGAAAAATAAACCACCGTGTCCGCGCCCACGCTCCTGCAGATCGTGCCGACCCTCGCCGGGGGCGGCCTCGCCCGCGCCACCCTGGACGCGGCCCAGGCCGTGATCGCCGCGGGCGGCTCGGCGCTCGTGGCCTCGCCGGGCGGCGCCCTGGTGCCCGACCTGCTGCGGCTGCGCGCGACCCACATCGAGCTGCCCATCACCGGGCAGCGGCTGTGGGGCCGGCTCACGCTCCCCGCCAAGCTCGCGAGTTCGCTGCGCGATGCCCGCGTCGACCTCGTGCAGGCCCGCTCGCCCGCCACGGCCTGGATCGCCCGCGCGCTTGCCCGCCGGCTCGAACTCAAATGGATCGCCACGCTGCACCGGCCGTTCATCGCGCCCGACCTGATGGGACGCTTCCTCGAACGGCGCCAGGCGCGCGCCGACGCGGCGATCGCCGTGTCCGACCATGTCGCGCGCGATGTCCTGCAGCGCTTTCCCGGCCTGGAGGATCGGCTGGAGACGATTCCGCCCGGCGTCAATTTCGATCGCTTCGATCCCGCGATCGTGCGCGCCGACCGGCTGATCCGCCTCGCGGGCGAACTGCGCGTGCCCGACGGCAGCCATCTCGTGCTCTGTCCGGCGCGCTTCGGCGAAGACAATGGGCAGAAGATCCTGATCGAGGCGCTGAAGCGGCTGGGCCGCGATGACGTCTTCTGCCTGCTGCTGGGCTCGGTCGGCCAGCCCACGCCGTTCGAACGCGAACTCGAGCGCGCGATCGAGGCCGCCGAGCTGCATGGCCGCATTCAGATCGGGCCTTATGTCGATGACATGCCGGCGGCCTACATGCTGGCCGACGTGGTGGTGGCAACCGGTGGCAGCCGGCAGGGTTTCAGCCGCACGCTGGTCGAAGCCCAGGCGATGGGCCGGCCGGTGGTGGCGGAGGATGGCGGAGGTGCTGCCGAAGCGGTCCGCCCCGGCGTTACCGGATGGCTGGCGCCGGCAGGCGATGCGGCGGCGCTCGCCGAGGCGCTGCGGAGCGCTCTGTCGCTCTCGACCGAGCGCCGCGCCGAACTCGCCCGCGCCGCCCAGGAACATGCGCGCAGCCGCTATAGCCTCGCGCAGTCGAACAGCCGGCTGCTCCAGCTCTACGAACGCCTGTCAGCCAAATGACACCGATCTTCCGCGCCGCTTCTCTCGTGCTTGTGATGCTTGCAGTGCTTCCGGCAGAGGCGCAGTTGCCCCGGCCGCCGATGGGCGGCCCGGGCGACGTGCCGGTCAATCCGCCGACCAGCCGCGGCATGAACGACTTCATCGGCGCCTGGCGGCTCACCTGGCAGGATCCCACCAACCCCGACTGCCCGTGCCGCGGCTCGCTCTTCATCGACATCGACGCCAATGCCGACGGCACCAGCCTGGCCGGCCGCTGGAAGATGAAGGACGGCGACGCGGTACTGAACGGCACCCTGTCGTACCAGGCCAAGGTCTGGTCCGGTCGCTTCAGCCAGCCCGACGACGGGCTGGGCTTTCCCGCCAGGGGTAACTTTCGGCTGGAATCGCGCGATCCGGACACGCTGACCGGGTCCTACCAGCGCGACGGCACGGCCATCGGCTTCAGCTGGAGCGCCCGTCGCGAGTGATCGCTCAACTTGACTCAAGCGCGCCGCGCAACTATCTCCGGGCTCATGGACCGGCTGTTCTCCAGCTTCCTGGCTTTCCCGACCACCGACCGAACTTGATTCGGCCGGGCGCGCGCGTTTGTGCCGCTTCCCGGCCGTCTAGGACCGACGCTTTGCGTCGGCCGACGAGGCGCGTTCGGACTCTCAAGCGGTGGTTGCCATGATCAATATTTCCCTGCCGGACGGCTCGGTCCGGAAATTCGACAAACCGGTGAGCGGCGCGGAAATCGCCGCCTCGATCGGACCCGGCCTCGCCAAGGCAGCGCTCGCTCTGCGCGTCGACGGCAAGATGGTCGACCTCGCCCATGTCGTCGACCATGACGCCAAGATCGGCATCGTGACGTCGAAGGATCCTCAGGCGCTGGAGCTGCTGCGCCACGACGCGGCGCACGTGCTGGCCCAGGCCGTCCAGGAACTCTACCCCGGCACGCAGATTACGTTCGGCCCCTCGACGGAGGACGGCTTCTATTACGACTTCGTGCGCGCCGAGCCCTTCTCGCCGGAGGACTTCGCCAGGATCGAGCAGCGGATGGGCGAGATCGTCGACCGCAACCTGCCGATCGAGCGCGAAGTCTGGGACCGCGCCAGGATCAAGGACTACTTCGTCCAGCACGGCGAGAAGTTCAAAGCCGAGTGGGCCGACGAGCTGCCCAAGGACGAGATCATCACGGTCTACAAGCAGGGCGACTGGCTCGACATGTGCCTCGGCCCGCATCTGCCCTCGACCGGCAAGCTCGGCAAGGCATTCAAGCTCACCAAGGTCTCGGGCGCCTACTGGCGCGGCGACAGGAACAACGCCCAGCTTCAGCGCGTCTACGGCACGGTCTTCTTCTCGGACAAGGACCTGAAGGACTACCTGCACCGCATCGAGGAGGCCGAGAAGCGCGACCATCGCAAGATCGGCCGCGAGATGGGCCTCTTCCACCAGCAGGAAGAAGCGGCCGGCATGGTGTTCTGGCATCCCAAGGGCTGGACCTTCTGGCGCACGCTGGAAGGCTACCTGCGCCGCAAGCTCGAGGCCGGCGGCTATGTCGAGGTGAAGACGCCGCAGCTGGTCGACCGCAAGCTGTGGGAAGAGTCGGGCCACTGGGAGAAGTTCCGCGAGAACATGTATCTCAGCGAGAACGAGGACGGGCTGCGCGAGTACATGGCCGATCCGGCGCAGCGCATCTTCGCCCTGAAGCCGATGAACTGCCCGTGCCACGTCGAGATCTTCAACGTGGGCCTGCGCAGCTATCGCGAGCTGCCGCTGCGCATGGCTGAGATGGGCTCGTGCCATCGCTTCGAGCCGTCGGGGGCGCTGCACGGCATCCTGCGCGTGCGCAACTTCACGCAGGACGACGCCCACATCTTCTGCAGCGAAGACCAGATCGAAAGCGAGACGATCCGCTTCTGCAAGCTGCTGGACGAGGTCTATCGCGACCTGGGCTTCGCCGACTACTTCGTGAAGTTCTCCGACCGGCCGCCGGTTCGCGCCGGCAGCGATGCGGTGTGGGACCAGGCCGAGGGCGCGCTCAAGTCGGCTTCCAAGGCGGCCGGGCTCGATCTCGTGATGAATCCCGGCGAGGGCGCCTTCTACGGTCCCAAGCTCGAGTTCGTCCTGCGAGACGCCATCGGCCGCGACTGGCAGTGCGGCACGCTGCAGGTCGACTTCGTGCTGCCCGAGCGGCTCGACGCCAGCTATGTGGCCGAGGACGGATCGCGCAAGCGGCCGGTCATGCTGCACCGCGCCATCTTCGGCAGCTTCGAGCGCATGATCGGCGTGCTGATCGAGAATTACGCCGGCCGCTTCCCGCTGTGGCTGGCGCCGACGCAAGCGGTGGTGGTCACGATCGTGAACGACGCCGACTCCTATGCCAACGAAGTCGCCGACGCGCTGCGCGCCGCCGGCATGCGGGTCGACACCGACCTCAGCAACGAGAAGATCAACTACAAGGTCCGCGAGCACTCGCTGGCCCACGTGCCGCTGATCATCGCGGTCGGCCGGCGCGACATGGAGGCCCGCACGGTGGCCATCCGGCGCCTCGGCTCGGAGAAGCAGGAGGTCCTTGAACTCGGGGCCGCCGTCACTACACTTTCAACGGAGGCCCGGCCGCCTTTCTAGGGCGGCCGCCGTCTCGATACCCGCCCCATAAGGGGTTCTGACAGAGGAGAAAGAAGCCATAGCCAGACCTGCTCAACAAAGCGCGCCCACCCGCGAGGGTCCGCGCGTCAACGGCGAAATCAAGTCGCCGCAAGTCCGACTGATCGACGAAAACGGCGAGATGGTCGGCGTCCTCAGCACCCGCGAGGCCATCGAGATGGCCGAGGAAGCCAGTCTCGACCTGATCGAGATTTCGCCCAACGCGGTTCCGCCGGTCGCCAAGATTTCCGACTACGGCAAGTACAAGTACGAAGCGCAGAAGAAGGCTCACGAGGCGCGCAAGCACCAGAAGGTCATCGAGGTCAAAGAGATCAAGATGCGCCCGAACATCGACGAGCATGACTACGAAGTGAAGATGCGCGCCATGAAGCGGTTCATCGAGGAAGGCGACAAGGTGAAAGTCACCCTGCGTTTCCGCGGCCGCGAGATGGTTCACTCCGAACTCGGACTGCAGGTCCTCAACCGCGTGCGTGGTGAGATGGACCCATTGACCAAGATCGAATCGATGCCGCGCATGGAAGGCCGGCAGATGATCATGGTGCTGGCGCCCAAGTAGGCGCCGGTATTTAGGCGCCGGTATTTAGGCGCCGGCTTTTGCTGCGCTAGCGGTCGCGCTGGCGCAGTGTCACGGTCCCGACGCTGCGTGACGCGTCGGGATCGAACTGGCCGGTGGCCACGACGCCGTCCGGCCAGCGCACGCTGTAGACCATCTCGCCCGCAAACGACATCGGGCCGTCCGCTTTGGCGTTCATCCAGTAGTCACAGCGCACCGGGTCGTTGGGATCGAGGTTCTGCGTCCGGCAGATCTGGTGCAGCACATAGGGAATGAACCGCGCGCGACCGCCTTCGGGGGCGGTCTTGTGGTTGAGCGCCAGGGAGCGGAGCTGCCGGCCGCAACGGTTGGTCTTGAAGACCTTGGCCGCACCTGTCGCGGTCCGCCGGATTTCCTCCAGGCTGGCGGTCAACGCGTCGAGCGCGCGTTCACGTGCCGCATCGGTGAAACCTGAAGCGATGAGCGCCGCCTCGTACTGGCCGATCGCCTCGCCGACTGGCGCTGCCGGATAGCCGGCGCGCTCCAGATCGCGGGCCCAGGAGTGGGTTTCCAGCGCCCGCGTGACCATGGCGCCGGTGAGACCCGCATGCTCGGCCCAGTCGCCCAGCACGTTGCCGACGGCCCAGCAGTATTTCAGCAGGTTATAACCCTCGGGCTCGACCGGCAGCGCCCGCGCATCGACGACGCCGATCGACTGCCCGACCACGGTCTTGATCAGCACATACTGGCTGGACGGGTTGTCGCGCACGCGCTCCGAACTGGACTGCGGAGGGCTGGGCGTGGTTGGGGCCGTCTGGGCGACCGACGGCCGCGCCACGGCAAAGCCCGCGACCGCGGCGGCCACGACGATCGTTGCAGTCTTCCACATCCAGCGATGGTAGCCTTGGGGACCGGAGAGGCCTGCATGAGATGGTTGATAGCGACGCTCGTCCTGGCGGCGTCGATCACGACGGCTGAAGCCCAACCAACCGCGCAGTCCAATCCCCAGTCCACCCCCCAAGCCGTCGCCCAGCCGCTCAACGCGGAGGCTGCCCGCAGCTTCAACGACTTCCAGAACTTCGCGCCGCACCGCGCCTTCGTGGTCGGCGCCGACGGCAAGGCGAACTGGCAGGCAGGCGTCAGCGGCCCCGATCCCGCCGGCGCCATCGCCTCGGCGATGAAGCGCTGCGAGGACCGCGGCCCGCAGGTCTGCACCCTGCACATCGTGAACAACTACACCGTCACGCACCAGGACTGGCGGCATTTGGTGCCGGCCCGCGCCGCCGATGCGCCGGATATCGGCCGGCTGCGGCCCCAGCCTTACTGGTCGATGCGCGGTCCGCAGCTCGCCACCGGCCTGATCGTGTGGAGCCACGGCTACATGGCGGGCAAGAACGCCACCGACAGCGCCCCGCAATCCTGGGTCGGCCGCTTCACCCGACTGGGCTACGATCTCTACCGCTTCGACCGCGAGTGGATTTCCGACTGGGCGAGCGATGCCACGGCCCTGGCAGCCGCAGTCAGCAAGGCGCGCGAGATGGGTTATCGCCGGGTCGTGCTGGCCGGGCAGTCGGCCGGCGCCTGGGTGTCGCTGGCCGCCGCCATGCGCGGCGCCAAGGTCGATGGCGTGATCTCGATCGCGGCCGCCCATCACGGCACGGTCGACAAGATGCGCGACACCACGCGTGCGCGCTCGGAATGGCAGCAGATCATCAAGGGCCTGAAGCCGGGGCCTGCCGTCGTCGTGGTCAATTTTGCCGGCGATGCCTACGACGTCGGCGGCCGCATGGCCGATGCCAAGGCCGCTTTCACCGCGTCCGGCGTCACGGGCCTCGCGATCGACGATCCCGATGGCTTCAAGGGCCATGGAGCCGGCGCCGAGTCGGGTTTCGCCCGCAAGTTCGGACCCTGCATCGTGGCCTTCATCGAGACGCGCAAGAAGCAGGCGCCATGTGGCGACTAGCATGCGATTCACGGCATGTATGAGCCGCCGTTGACGTGCAGCACCTGGCCCGTCGTGGCGTTCGAATCGTCGGAGGCAAGGAACACGGCGGTACGCGCGATCTGCTCCGGCGTGAGCAGGCGGCCGCCGAGCGGGATGGTGGTTCGGGCCATTTCGACGAGTTCGTCGGAGCTGTTGCCGTAACGCGGCTGTGCGGTGTCGGTGAGGCCGGGGGCGATGGCGTTGACGCGGATACCGTGGGGCGCGAGTTCGAGGGCAAGCGCCCGGGTCATCGACACCACGCCGCCCTTGCTGGCGCTGTAGTGGACGCCGCGTACGGCGCCGCGGATTGCCGACGAGGAAAGATTGATCACCGAACCGCCCTGCTTGCCTGACGCAATCAACGCTTTGGCCATCGCAATGGTTGCAAAGCAGCCGGCCCTGAGATTGATGTCGAGGACCAGGTCCCAGTCGCTCTCGCGCATCTCCAGCAGCGGCACCCTGGGGTAGACGCCCGCATTGTTGGCCAGGATGTCGGGTGGGCCGAACGCGCGGACGGTCTCGGCCACCATGGCCTCGACCTCAGGCAGCCTCGCGACATCGGCCTTGATCAGGTGGGCGCGACGGCCGGCGGCCTTCACCTTGGCCGCCACCGCCTCGGCGCCGGCCCGGTCGTCGAGCCAGGTGAGCGCCACGTCCGCCCCTTCCCCAGCCAGCGCCACCGCGATAGCCGCCCCGATGCCCTGCTGGGCGCCCGTCACGAGTGCCACCTTGCCTGCCAGTTTCATGGCCAAATCCCCCCGCAAAGGCTGACTTTGGCATATTCGCCCGCGCTTGCATGGGCGAACCCCCGCCGCTATAAGCCCCGTTCCTTCGAGCGGCCTGGCCAATAAGGGCATTGCCTCGGCTGCTTTGTAAGGACTTTTCGACCCCCTTTCACGAGAGGGTCGGGACCTGCGCTTCGGCGCTAACCCTTTGAAAAGGAACAAAAATGCCCAAGATGAAGACCAAGAGCGGGGCCAAGAAGCGTTTTCGCTTCACGGCCTCGGGCAAGATCAAGCATGGCGTGGCCGGCAAGCGGCACGGCATGAGCAAGCGGGGTAACCGCTTCCTGCGCCAGGCGACCGGGATGGCCATCGTGTCCGAGCCGGACACGCGGATCATCAAGCGCAATTTCTTTCCGTACGAGAGGTAGACCATGTCACGCGTTAAGCGGGGCGTGACTGCACACGCTCGTCATAAGAAGGTTCTCAAGCTCGCCAAGGGCTATCGCGGTCGCGCCAAGGCAGCGTTCCGCGTCGGCATCGAGAAGGTCGAAAAGGGCCTTCAATATGCCTACCGCGACCGCCGCAACAAGAAGCGCGCGTTCCGTGGCCTCTGGATCCAGCGCATCATCGCTGCGACCCGCGAGCATGGGCTCACCTATTCGCAGTTCATGAACGGCATCCTCAAGGCCGGGATCGAAGTCGACCGCAAGGTCATGGCCGATCTCGCCGTGCGGGAGCCGGCGGCATTCAAGGCTTTGGTCGACCAGGCCCAGGCCGCCCTCAAGTAAGTTCGCAGCGCCGTACAACGGCGCAACGGGCAGAGACAGCAAAGAGGGAGCCTGGACTGCAGGCTCCCTTTTTCGTGTTCGGTTTCGAGAGTGGGAAAGATGGACGATCTTTCGACGATTCGCAGCGCGGCGCTCGAAGCCGTGTCGGCCGCCGCCGACCTGGCGGCGCTCGAAGCCGCGCGCGTGGCCGTGCTCGGCAAGAAGGGCAGCGTCACCGGCCTGATGAAGACCCTGGGCGGTCTCGCACCGGAGCAGCGCAAGGAGTTCGGCGCCCAGGTCAACCAGCTCAAGGGCGAGATCGAGGCCGCGCTCGACGCGCGCAAGGGCACCTTGGGCGCCTCGGTGCTGGAAGCGCGGCTGGCTTCGGAGAAGATCGACGTCAGCCTGCCGACGCGGCCGATGCGCGAAGGAACGCTGCACCCGATCGGCCAGGTTATGGACGAGCTCGGCGTCATCTTCGGCGAGATGGGCTTCACCTGGGCCGACGGCCCCGACATCGAGGACGACTGGCACAACTTCACCGCGCTCAACATCCCGCCCGACCATCCGGCGCGGCAGATGCAGGACACGTTCTATCTGCCGCCGCGCGCCGACGGCACGCCCGTCGTGCTGCGCACGCACACCTCGCCGGTGCAGGCGCGGACCATGCTGAGCAAGGACGTACAGAAGATGCTGGCCGACGGCGGGTCGCTCCGCATCATCGTGCCCGGCCGCACTTTCCGCATCGACAGCGACGCCACGCACACGCCGATGTTCCACCAGGTCGAAGGCCTGGTGATCGACCGCACGACGCACATGGGCCATCTAAAAGGCTGCCTGGTCGATTTCTGCCGCGCCTTCTTCGAGATCGACGACCTGCCGCTGCGCTTCCGCCCCTCCTACTTCCCCTTCACCGAGCCGTCGGCCGAAGTCGACATCGGCTGTTCGTGGAAGGACGGCGAACTCAAGATCGGCGCCGGCGATTCGTGGCTGGAGATCCTGGGCTCCGGCATGGTCCATCCCAACGTGATCCGGAACTGCGGCCTCGATCCCGCCGTCTACCAGGGCTTCGCCTTCGGCATGGGCATCGATCGCATCGCCATGCTGAAGTACGGCATCCCCGACCTGCGCTCGTTCTTCGACGCCGACCTGCGCTGGCTGCGCCACTACGGCTTCTCCGCGCTGGAGGCCGTACGATGAAGTTCACGCTCTCCTGGCTGAAGGAACATCTCGACACCACGGCGACGCTCGCCGAGGTGCGCGACACGCTGACCATGCTTGGCCTCGAAGTCGAGGGCATCACCAATCCGGCGGAGGCCCTGAAGGGCTTCGTGGTTGGCTATGTCGTCGAGGCGGCACAGCATCCCAACGCCGACCGGCTCCGCGTCTGCAAGGTCGACACCGGCACGGGCACCATCGTCCAGGTCGTGTGCGGCGCGCCCAACGCGCGGACCGGCATGAAGGGCATCTTCGCGCCGCCGGGCAGCTATATCCCCGGCACCGACCTGCACCTGAAGGTCGGCAAGATCCGCGGCGAGGAGAGCAACGGCATGCTCTGTTCGTCGCGCGAACTGCAGCTCGGCGACGACCATAGCGGCATCATCGACCTCGCCGCCGACGCGGTGATCGGCCAGCCGGCCGCGGAAGCGCTCGGCCTCGACGATGCCGTGATCGAAATCAAGGTGACGCCCAACCGCGGCGATTGCCTGGGCGTGCACGGCGTCGCCCGCGACCTCGCGGCGGCGGGCCTCGGCGCGCTGAAGCCGTTCAAGGCCGAGCGAGTGAAGGGCACCTATGCCAGCCCGATCCAGTGGACGCATGGTTATGAGGCCAAGTCCAACAGCCCCTGCCCCATCGTGGTCGGCCGGCATTTCCGCGGCATCAAGAACGGCCCCTCGCCCGACTGGCTGCAGCGCCGCCTGAAGGCGATCGGCTTGCGGCCGATCTCGGCCCTGGTCGACATCACCAACCTCGTGACCTTCGACCTCAACCGGCCGCTGCACGTGTTCGACGCTGGGAAGATCGCGGGCGATCTCGTCATGCGCCAGGCGCGCGAGGGCGAGCAGGTGCTGGCGCTCGACGGCAAGACCTACACGCTCGATCCAACGATGGCCGTCATCGCCGATTCCAGGGGCGTGCATGGTATCGGCGGCATCATGGGCGGCGAGGATACAGGTGTGCGCGACGACACGACGGAAGTCTTCCTCGAGGTCGCCTACTTCGATCCCATCCGCACCGCCGCCTCGGGCCGCAAGCTCGGCGTCCAGTCTGACGCGCGCTACCGCTTCGAGCGCGGCATCGATCCGCAGTCGGTGTGGTGGGGCGCCGAGGTCGCGGCCCGCCTGATCCTCGAACTGTGCGGCGGCGAGGCCAGCGAGATCGTTTCCAGCGGCGTCATGCCGGTGTGGGAGCGGAGCTTCGATCTCCGCAAGGATCGCGTGAAGACATTGACCGGCATCGACGTGCCGGGCGCCGACACCGCCGCCATCCTCGGCAAGCTCGGCTTCAAGGTCGACGGCCAGGGCCCGTGGACGGCGGCCGTTCCCTCGTGGCGTCCCGACATCGTGGGCGAGGCCGATCTGGTGGAAGAAGTCACCCGCGTGTGGGGCTTCGACAAGATCCCGACGACCTCACTGCCGCGGCTTTCGGCGACTTCCAGGCCGGTGCGCGATCCGCTGCAGCGCCGCGTGCCGCAGGCCCGCCGGGCGCTGGGTGCGCGCGGCATGAACGAGGCCGTCACCTGGTCGTTCCTGCCCTTCAAGAAGGCGGAACGCTTCGGCGGCGGCCAGGCCGACCTGCGCTTGCTGAACTCGATCGACGCCACACTCGACACCATGCGGCCGTCGATCCTGCCCAACCTGATCGAGGCGGCGACGCGCAACGAGGCGCGCGGTCTCAGCGACCCGGCGCTGTTCGAGGTCGGCCCGCAGTACAAGGACGCGAGCCCCACCGGGCAGCGTACCGTGGCCGCCGGTCTCCGCCACAACATGGCCGTGCCGCGCAACTGGGCGGGCCCCGCCCGCACGGTCGACGCCTTCGACGCCAAGGCCGACGCGCTGGCGGTGCTGGCCGGCATCGGTGCGCCGGTCGACAACATGTTCGCGCAGGCGGGCGCGCCCGACTGGTATCACCCCGGCCGTTCCGGGGCGATCAAGCTCGGCGACCGCGTGATGGCGCATTTCGGCGAGCTGCATCCGGAGATCACCGCTGCCGCCGACCTCAAGGGGCCGGTCGCGGCCTTCGAGGTGTTCCTCGATGCCCCGCCACCACCCAAGGCGAAAGCCAGCAAGGCGCGGCCGAAGCTGGTGCTGTCGCCCTTCCAGCCGGTCGAGCGCGACTTCGCCTTCCTGGTCGATACCGCCGTCGAGGCCGAGAAGATCGTGCGCGCCGCGCGCAACGCCGACAAGGCGATGATCTCGGCCGCGCGGGTGTTCGACCTCTACGCCGGCAAGGGCGTGCCCGAGGGCAAGAAATCGATCGCCATCGCCGTCACCCTGCAGCCGGTCGAGCGCACGCTCACCGATGCGGAGATCGAGGCGGTGTCGGCCAAGATCGTCGCCGCCGTCACCAAGGCGACCGGCGCCGTGTTGCGTGGGTAGAGTTCAAGTGAAATGACCGACCTGTCGTTGATCCGCAATTTCTCGATCATTGCCCATATCGACCATGGCAAGAGCACGCTGGCCGACCGGCTGCTGATGGCGTGTGGCGCGGTGAGCGAACGCGAGTTCCACGACCAGATGCTCGACTCCATGGATATCGAACGCGAGCGCGGCATCACCATCAAGGCACAGACCGTGCGCCTCAACTACACGGCCAAGGACGGCAAGACCTACGTGCTCAACCTGATGGACACGCCCGGCCATGTCGATTTCGCCTACGAGGTCAGCCGCTCGCTCGCAGCCTGCGAAGGCTCGCTGCTGGTGGTCGACGCCAGCCAGGGCGTCGAGGCCCAGACGCTGGCCAACGCCTATCACGCCATTGAAGTGAACCACGAGATCATCCCGGTCCTGAACAAGATCGACCTGCCCTCGGCCGATCCCGCGCGGGTGTGCAAGGAGATCGAGGACGTGGTCGGCATCGACACGTCCGAGGCCGTCATGGTCTCGGCCAAGACCGGCCTCGGCATCGACGAGCTGCTTGAGGTCATGGTGAAGCGCCTGCCGGCGCCCAAAGGCAGCCGCGAGGCGCCGCTGAAGGCCCTGCTGGTCGACAGTTGGTACGACCCCTACCTCGGCGTCGTCACGCTGGTGCGCGTGCAGGACGGCGTGCTGAAGAAGGGCCTGAAGATCCGCATGATGGCCGCTGCCGCGGCGTACGACCTCGACAAGGTCGGCGTCTTCGCGCCCAAGGCCACCGACGTGGCTGAGCTGGGCCCGGGTGAGATCGGCTTCATCATCGCCGGCATCAAGACCATCGCCGACTGCAAGGTGGGTGACACGATCACCGACGACCGCAAGCCCGCGACCGAGATGCTGGCGGGCTTCAAGCCCAGCGTCCCGGTGGTGTTCTGCGGCCTCTTCCCGGCCGATGCCGCCGAGTTCGAGGTGCTGCGCGAGTCGCTCGCCAAGCTCCGCCTCAACGACTCCTCCTTCCATTTCGAGGCCGAGACCAGCGCGGCACTTGGCTTCGGCTTCCGCTGCGGTTTCCTGGGCCTGCTCCATCTCGAGATCGTGCAGGAGCGGCTGGAGCGCGAGTTCAATCTCGATCTCGTCACGACCGCGCCTTCGGTCGTCTACAAGGTGAAGTTGACCGACGGCACCTCGATGGAGCTGCACAATCCGGCCGACTATCCCGACCCGATGAAGATCGAGTCGATGGAAGAGCCATGGATCAAGGCCACGATCATCACGCCCGACGAGCATCTCGGCTCCGTGCTGACGCTCTGCCAGGAGCGCCGTGGCCAGCAGATCGAGCTCACCTATGCCGGCACGCGCGCCATGGCGATCTACCGCCTGCCGCTGAACGAGGTCGTGTTCGACTTCTACGACCGTCTTAAGTCGATGACGCGCGGCTATGCCAGCTTCGACTACGAAATGGACGGCTACGAAGAAAGCGAGCTGGTGAAGCTCTCCATCCTGGTGAATGCCGAGCCGGTCGATGCGCTGTCGATGATCGTGCACAAGAACGCCGCCGAGAGCCGCGGCCGGGCGCTGTGCGAGCGGCTAAAGGATCTCATCCCGCGCCAGCTCTTCAAGATCGCCATCCAGGCCGCGATCGGCGGACGCGTGGTGGCGCGCGAGACCATCAGCCCGATGCGCAAGGACGTGCTGGCCAAGTGCTACGGCGGCGACATCAGCCGCAAGAAGAAGCTCCTGGAGAAGCAGAAGAAGGGCAAGAAGCGGATGCGGCAGATCGGCGAGGTCGAGATCCCGCAATCGGCCTTCATTGCCGCCCTGAAGATGGACAACCGATAGGTTCGTCTAATCCTCAGAGACCGCGGCTGCGCCGGCGCCGGGGCGGCCTGGAGCCGATGACGAAGCCGCCGCTGTCGGCCGCCTCGCCGTCGCGCCCGCCCAACCAGAGAAAGATAGTGCCGAGGACGAGGAAGGCGGGCAAAGCCGGGATCATCAGGATCGGCCGCACCAGCCAGTTCCATAGCGAAACCGACAGGTAATGCTGGACAGCATTCTGGGCATCGCCCAGCGAACGGACGTCAAGGTGCGACCAGAGATCCCCCAGGCCCAGCAGGTGGAAAGTCCCCTCGGTCCACCAGGCCAGGCCGTCATGGACGACCGCCGCCACCGCCATGGCCAGCAGCAGCCACCCCAATACGCGAAACACCACCATCGATCCCCCAAATGGCGGTCGGCACCCTAGCCAAGACGGCAGGCCGGGGGAAGATGCCGTTGCGCCTTGTTCGTTGCCCTTGTCCGTTGCTCTGGCCGTTCATCGCGCTATAAGAGCGGCCGACCGCGCTTCCCGGACAGGTGGCCGAGCGGTTTAAGGCACACGCTTGGAAAGCGTGCGTGGTGTAACAGCCACCGCGGGTTCGAATCCCGCCCTGTCCGCCAGCGGGCACGCTACGAAACTTGGGCCGCAGCGCTAGCGATGACCGCTGCGCGGCAGAACGATGACGACGGAGAGACCTCCGCCGATCCGGTTGGCGGCGCTGACCTGACCACCCAACGCCTCGACATTGCGTCGCACGATCCAGAGCCCAAGGCCGGCATGTTCGGCGGACTCTCCGCGGCCTTCGCCTTTGCCGGGCCGCGAGGAGAAGTAGCGCTCGAAGACATGGTCGATCTTGACCGGATCGACTCCCGGCCCCTCGTCGTCGATCTTCAGTTCGACGGTCTCCTCATTGGTTGTCAGTGTTATCGCGATGTTGCTTCCCGGCGGCGAGAAGCTGATGGCATTCTCGACCACGTTCTGCACCACCAGCTCGAGCATGCCCCGACCCGCGCGCACCACGGCGCCCTCCCCAAGCCGGCTAGTCAGGCGGATGTCGCGGTTGGCCAGGATTTCACGGAAGTGATGAGCGGCGTCGCCGATCGTCTGCGCGACGTCGGTCGGCACGCGCGGCGCCTCGAGCATCTCCGCCGTGCTGATGTCATAGCTCTGCGCGGCATTCACCAGGGCAAGCAGCCGCGCCAGCGAGGAATCGACGATCTCGATCGCACGCCGCGCCCGGGCATCGTTCTCCGGCACGGCGCGCCGCACCGGCGCGAGCGCCGACCGGATGGCCGCGATCGGCGTCTTGAAGGAATGCGCATTATCCTCGGCGGATTGCCGGATCTGCCGCGAAACGCCCCGCAGATCGTGCACCAGCTTGTCGAAGTCGGCCGCCACGGTCGACAGTTCGGGCACGACGTTGCGGCGGGCAAAGGCATCGTCGCCGATGCGGCCCTGGCTGATCTCGTTGGCAACCGACCGGAACCGGCGGAGGCTCCGCCGGATGCTGAAGGCCACCAAAAACGCCAGCACTGCGACGACAAAATAGATGATTGCCGCGACACGGATCTCCCGCGTCTCCCAGTACGGCCGGCCGATCGAGGTGTTGAGGAACTCCGACGTGACATGGGTCGAGGTCAACACCCAGCAGCCGCTGCCGGCCTGGATGGGAATGATCGAGGTCAGGAGCTCGACGCTGCCGTCGCGCTGCCGGTAGCGAATCTCGTCGGTGGCATCCCACGTGCAGGCCTGGGAAAGGCGCTGCAGGATGCCGCGATGGTCGAGCTCCTCGAGTTCGGCCGTCACGGCATCGCGGTGAAGCTGCGGCGCCGAGGCCACCAGAAAGAAACGGCCCGCCTTGCGCTCGGCCGCCGGCTGGAACATCAGCTTCAGCACCGTGCCGTCGCTGCCGTACTTGGCCAGCGCGTTGTTGAGCGCCAGCGGCGACGTCGTGTCGGCCTCCTTCAGCACCGGCCTGAGAGCATCGGCGATCAGGCTGCTGCGATCCTGGATGGCGCGCGTCACCAGTTCGCGCGTCTGCCGGTCTGCGCTCTCGAACTGAAAGTAGAGCACCACTGGCAGTGCCACGAAGATGCCAACCAATGCCACCAGCTTGAGCGTCAGCGACGCGGCAAGCCGGCGCCGCCGCGACTGCCAGCCCCGCGAACGGGCGCTAGGCTTTGCCCCAGCGGTAGCCAAAGGACTGATAATTGTCGATTTCGGCAAAGTCCGGATCGATCGCGCGGAACTTGTTGCGTATCCGCTTGATGCAGGAGCGGACGTTTGTTCGGTAGCCATTTTCGCCGCTCCCAGCGATGAATCCCACATAGTGCATGCAATCGTAGACGGCGCGATACGACACGTAGCTTCCGATACTGGCGGCCAGGAGATGCACGATCTTGAACTCGGTGATCGTGAGATTGATGTCGGACTCGTCCCAGAAGGCGCGGCTCACGCCGGGCTTGAGCATCAGGCGGCCGCAGTGGAAGTTGGCCTCCAATTCCGGCTCGGTGGACTTTTTGGCCGCTTCGGCGATCAACCGCAGCCGCTGCGCCAGGATCGGGATGCCGCGGGCCTTGTCGACGAAATCGAGCGCGCCCCGATCCAAGGCAAGCTTCTCGTAAACCGGTTGCGAGCGCCCGGTGAGGAAAACAACAGGCAACGTTATCCCGCTGCGACGAAGCTTCGGCAGGAGGTCAATCCCCGACACGTTGGGCAGGTTCCAGTCGAGCAGGATAATTTCGGCCTCGGCCCCCGAAGCGAAGGCATCGAGCAGGGCCAGTCCGTCGGCATAGCTTTCGACCACAAAGCCATGGTCGCCCAGTTCGCCGGTCACAGCCTCCCGATAGTCATCGTCGTCCTCGACGAAGGCGAGATGAATTCGCCGATCCGCGGCGTTGCTTGCGCCGGGCTTGAAGCCGGGATTGGAGCCGGGCCAAGCAGAGACGTTGTCCTTCGTCTGTGTTGTCATCGCTCTTCACCTTGTACGCCAGAGTGCTGAACTGTTTCGTCTGAACGTCCGGATAGAGCTGGACATCCAGGGTGCATTTGCCGTCGCGATAATGCCATTGCTTCCCGGGCGGGTGGTCCTTTTCGCTTGTCGGGGGGCCGAGCGAGGCCCGAAGCCTGTCCTCGCTGACACCGGCAAGATCGAAAGCTGGTGGGTTCTTCGAGACTTGCGCCGTTTCAGCGCCAGCGGCCACGCCCCCTTGAGCCGGTGGTCCTTTGGGTGGCTGCGCCGGAGCTGTCTTGCGCAAAGTCGAACTGGGAGGAGGAGACGGAGCGATCAGCGAAGCGAGGTCGCTTCGCGCACTACGCGCCACGTCGCACCCCGACAAGAGCAGTAGTCCGACCCCCACGGCCTGCAACATCGGTCTCCTGATCGCCATTTTCCTTGCAAACCGCGTTATGCGGGAAACTCGCCAAACGAGGCATAATCGCCGCTTGCGGCAGGTTTGCGGCAGAAACCGACCTCTGATGCTGCTTTTGCACAGTCGTACTGCAAAGACCTCAACGACCCTTACGGCTTGCTCGTCCATCGGGGCGGCAGGACACGCGTGTTGAGGAAGAAGGGCACGCTATTGTCGCTCATCCGGAAGGAGCCGAGCAGTGGCACGTCGTATTCACCGCGGAAGTAGATCTCCGCGCGCTGGGCGACGGCGGGATCGTCGTTGATCGGATGCCCGATCAGTGTCCTGAAGGGACAGGTGAAGGTCGCGGATTCACCGGGTTCGAGTCCCGAGCCATTGCCGGCCTGGAACCGCACATCGTTGGCGCCGATCAGGGTCGGCGGTATCCCCGAGGCACGAACGTGCGCGAGAACGCAACTGATCCTGAGGTTCGAGAGCGCGAACCAGGGGTTCTTGTTTTCCACCCGGAAGGTAACGTCGAAAGGCGAGCCCGCCGTCAGATCTTCCGACGAGTAGCTCGGCGTCGGCCGCAGCGACCAGACGCCCAGCGCGATGCCGGCGAGCATGAGGAGAACGACCAGCGCCAGGATTACTTGCCGGGCCGATCGCAGGCCGCTGCGGGCCATCAGCAACAGCTCCTGCTGAAGCGTCAACGGCGGAGGCAGGGCCGCCCGGGAACGGGATTGCCGTCGTGGCCCCGGACGTGAGCGCGTGGGACCGCTTTCCCGCGGTTTTCTTCTCGATTTCTGCTTGGGTGCCATTGCGCCGCTTATGCCCGATCCGGGCGACACCTGCCATCGCGGCGTGCCCGAGCGCAGATGGCCGGCGCCTCAGATCAACGTTTCTTGCGCCCACCCAGAGCTTCGGCATGGCTGGCGGCACCCACGACCTTGACCATCTCGAAGATGCGCCTGCGCACCCGGGATTCCCGGATCTTGTAGTAGGCGCGCACCAGCTCGAGGGTCTCGCGCTTGATCAGCGGGTCCTTTTCCTGCTCGAACGGCGTGCCGGCCTCGCCAAAGCCGCCCTTGCGACCGCGTCCCGACATCGGCCGTCCGGCCAGCGCATTGGCCGGCATTTCGTCGAAGAAATACGACACCGGCACGTCCAGGACCTTGGCGAACTCGTACAGCCGGCTCGACCCGACACGATTGGAACCACGCTCGTACTTCTGCACCTGCTGAAACGTCAGCCCGACGGCATCGCCCAGCTTGGTCTGACTCATGCCGAGCAAGGTGCGCCGCTGGCGCATCCGCGCGCCGACATGGGTGTCCACTGGGTGCGATCTCGCCATCGTCTATGACCTTGATTTCC
Source organism: Reyranella sp. (assembly GCA_052386855.1). GTDB lineage: Bacteria > Pseudomonadota > Alphaproteobacteria > Reyranellales > Reyranellaceae > Reyranella. Next base: position 14,117 of record JBQTJT010000074.1, on the reverse strand, counting down.
GACTGCCATCAATTTGCCGAGGGCAAGCCCAAATCCCAAACACGACGTTCCCTTGCCGGCCACAGTGCTGGTCTAGTCCTTCACCGCCCGCCGCTCAAGGCGCCGTCATATTCTCGAATGCAGACAGTGCTGCTTAGCTTCGCAGCACCCTTCCCGCCTTCGCGTCGGTGAGCCGTCCCTGCTCCCAGGTGATGGCGCCGTTCACCACCGTGTATTCGACGCCGCGCGAGGGCATCACGATGCGCTTGGCGCCACCCGGCAGGTCGTGACGGCGCTCACCGTGGTTGGACGAGCCGATCGCGGCGGGATCGAAGATCGCCACGTCGGCCGGCGCGCTCTTCCTGAGGCGGCCGCGGTCCTTCAATCCAAAGAGATCGGCGGGATCGGAGGTGAGCTTGCGCACGCCCTCCTCCAGGGTGATTGCCTGCTTCTCGCGCACCCAGGTGCCCAGCAGATAGGTCGGATAGCCCGCGTCGCACAGCATGTCGACATGCGCGCCGCCGTCGCCCAGCGCCATCAGGATGGCGGGATTGTTCAAGAGCTCGCGCATGCGGTCCTCGCGCGTGTTCCACGAGGAGATGGTGAGTTCGGTGTCGAGATCGTCGGCCAGCACGACATCGAGGAAGGCATCGACACTGTCCTTGCCTTGCAGCGCGCCGATCTCGGCGATCGACTTGCGCTCCAGGTGCTTCAGCGCCGGATTGCGCACGTCGTGGACCACGACGCGGCGCCAGTCGCTGAAGCCGGTCGGGTTCTTGAGGTCGGCGCGGAACTGGGCGCGGAATGCCGGATCGGCATAGACCTTCTTCTGTGCCGCCTTCGACGTGTCGGCAAACACCCGCTTCCAGGCCGGGAAGGCCGCGAAGGCGAAGGGATTGTCCATGTTGCATTCGCGCGTGAGCGGCAGCGGCGAGGTCTGCGGCCGCGCGCCCTTGGCGATCATCGGCGCGGCACGGCGCAGCGTGTCGCGCACCGCCTCGGGAATGTCGTCGCGGTCGAACAGCGCGATGAAGGTCACTGGCCGGCCGCTTTCCTCGAGCAGGAAGTCCAGCAGTTCGCACTGGTCCTGCTCCAGGACACCGACCTGGCGCGTCAGCGCGATCTCGATGGCGCCCTTGCCCCGCTTCTTGAGCTGGTTGGCGTAGGCCTTCATCTCCTCGCGGCTGGCGTTGCGGCAAGCGAGCGGCTTGCCCTCGAAGCCCATGTGCTGGTTCAGCGTCGTCGAGGAGAAGCCCAATGCGCCGGCGTCGACCGCCTCGCCGATCAGCTTGGCAATCCGGTGCGTCTCCTCCGGCGTCGCGGCGCGCTCCATCGAGGCCTCGCCCATCACGTAGTGACGGAAGGGCGTCAGCGGCGCGATGAACGCCAGGTTGAGCGACGGCTTGCGCGCGGCCGCGGCGTCCATGAACTCGGGGAAGGTTTCCCAGTCCCAGGTGATGCCCTTGTTCAGCACGTCGAACGGAATGCCCTCGACATTCACCAGATCCTTCATGGCGATCTCACGGGTCTCGGGCTTGCAGGGCGCGATGCCGACACCGCAGTTGCCCATCACCACCGAGGTGACGCCGTGCCACGACGAGGGCGTGACCGCGCCATCCCAGCAGATCTGCGCATCGTAGTGCGTGTGCGGATCGACGAAGCCCGGCGCCACGACGAGGCCGTGCGCGTCGATGGTGCGCCTGGCGCCTTCCGTCACCTTGCCGATCTCGGCGATTTTGCCGTCTGCTATGGCGACGTCGGCCTGGTAGCGCTTGCTGCCCGTGCCGTCGACCACGGTGCCGTTCTTGATCACGAGGTCGTAGCTCATCGTTTCCTCCGTCTTCAGCGTTGCCGACTGAGCTGCTGGCGCGTCGCTTCTTCGAAGCGGCGCTGGCGCATGGCGACCCGGGGGTCGTCCATCTCCTCCGCGGCAGAGCCTGCAATCCAGGCATCGTGGCCGGGTGCATAGTTCCGATTGGTCTGCTGGGCGTTGCGGTTGACCAGCGGCCGGGCATAAAGCGGGTGGCGCATGCTGCGCACCTCGTGCTCGATCTGGACCAGCGGCTTGCCGGTCTCGAGATCGACGATGCTGTCGAAGCGGTACTGGTGCTGGTTGCTTTCCTCGGTGATCAGGCCACGCTCGAGCAGCTCGCGGTGCGGCCCCGAGAAATTCGCGACATAGACCTGGATATGGTGCCCGTCGTAGGGCGCAAGCTTCACCTTGGTCTCGGAGAAGACCAGCTCCTGCTCCATGCCGACCGAAATCCGCGCCGTGGCGCCATCGACCTTCGTGGCGGTGCCAAAGACACGGTCATAGAAATCCGCCACGCCCTTCGCCGCCCCAACCGGGACATCGAACTCGACATAGGCCATGCCGAGAGTGATGCGGCCGAAGCGCGGCGCGGGATCGTGGCAGAGGATGCGGTTGCCCCAGGGACAGATTGCCTCGACATGGTCAGCATGCTCGACGAAGTCGAAGCGCGTGCCCCCGAGCGCCGGGCGCAGCCTTTCGAGCCGCCGCAGCAGCGCTTCGCGGTCGGGCACGACGAGGCCGACACGCCCGCGCAGCTGCTGCGGCTTGCCCGTGACGAGATGGAATTGGTTGCGACCGACATTGACCCACATGTTGTCGATGCTGGTCATCATGTAGGGATCGCGCGTCAGCCCGAGGCCGCTGATGTAGAACAGCGTCGCCAGGCCCTGGTCCTCGATCTGCAGGTTCACATGCTCGAGCGCCACGATATTGCCGAGGTCCTCGGCGCCACGATCGTAGGACTTGCTCATCGCTTACCTCCTCTAAGCGAACCGTCAGCCCGCAACGATGAAGGGCTTGGCCTCGGTATCGTAGTCGGCATAGCCCAGCGTCGCGCGCAGTTCCGGTGGCGGCAGCGCGCTCGCGGCCTCCGCGGCACCGGCGACCAGCGCCGCGAGCCCTGCTTTCATGCCCGCCGCGGCGGGCGAGAGCATACCGGTCGGATAGGTGCCGATCTTGAAGCCGAGCGCCGCCGCCTCCTTCTGCGACGGGGTCGCGCGCGGCGCGCCCGGCGACAGCACCGCGAACGACGGCCGGCCACCCGCCGCCGCAACAGCCCGGCGAACCTCGCCTTCGTCAGCCGGTGAATCCAAGAACAGAATATCGGCGCCTTCCTTCACGTACATCTCGATGCGGGCCACCGCTTCGTCGATGCCCTGGGTCGGCCGGCAGTCCGTGCGCGCCAGGACCAGGATGCCGGATTCCTTGGCGGCTTCGACGGCCGCGCGGATCTTCATGCGTGCTTCGTCGCGCGACAGGCAAGGCTTGCCCGCCGAGGTGAGCTCGCGCGGCGTGATCTTGTCTTCGATCAAAACGGCGGCGGCGCCGGCCCGGCCATAGGCGCGCACCGTGCGCTGCACGTTCATGGCATTGCCGTAGCCATGATCGCCATCGGCCAGGATCAGCGTCTTCGGCGCGGCCGCATGGATCATGTTGAAGGAGTCGAACATCTCACCGAACGACAACAGGTCGAGGTCGGGACCGCCCAGGCGGCTGGCCGCCACGCAGGACCCCGACATGAACGCCGTCTCGAAGCCGGCAGCGGACGCCAGCTTGGCGGTGAGCCCGTCCCACACGGCCGGCATCACGACGAGGCCGGGCTTGGCCAGCAGGGCACGCAGACGGTCGGGGTAATTCATGACGGATCCTTGGCTGTGTTTTGAGGGCTAGTTCGCCGGCTTGATGCCGGCATCCTTGATGACCTTAGCCCATTTGGGAATGTCGCCGGAGATCGCGGCCTTGGTCTCCTCGGCCGTGCTGCCGACGAGGTCGAGCCCCATGAGGGCGAACTTCTTCGCCATCTCGGGATCGGCCAGCACCTTCAGCGATTCGGCGCGGACCTTGTCGAGGATCGGTTGCGGCGTGCCGGCCGGCGCCAACAAAGCGAACCACGAGGTCGCCTCGAAGCCGGGGAAGCCCGCCTCCACGACCGTCGGCAGATCGGGTGCGTTGGCCGAGCGCTTGAGCGAGGTGACGCCGATGCCGCGCACGCGGCCGTCGCGCACCATCGGCATTGCAGCACCGGCGTTCTGGATGCCGACGGCGACGACGCCGCTCATCACGTCGGTGAGATTGGCGCCGCGATAGGGGATGTGCTCCATCTTGATGCCGGCGAGGACCGAGAACAGCTCGCCCGCGATGTGCTGCGGCGTGCCGACGCCGGGCGTGCCGAAGGAAAGCTTGCCCGGATTGGCCTTGGCATAGGCGATCAGATCGGCCATCGACTTGATGGGCAGGTCGTTGTTGACCACGAAGACGGACGGCATCGACAGCGACGTCGAGATCGCCGCGAAGTCGCGCACCGGATCGAAGGGCAGCGTCTGCAGGCTGGGCAGGATGGTGATGGCGGCATTGCCCGACCACATCAGCGTGTAGCCGTCGGGCGCAGCCTTGGCGACGCGGTCGACGCCGATGGCGCCCGAGTTGCCGGCGATGTTCTCGACCACCACGGGCTGGCCCCAGGCCTCGCTGAACTTTTGCGCGAACAGGCGGGCCGTGACGTCGGTGGCGCTGCCGGCCGTGAAGCCCACGACCAGCTTGACGGATTTCTCCGGCCACTTGGTCTGGGCCGCGAGCGGAGAGGCAAGGCCGAGCGCGAGCATGAGCGCGGCGACGGACCGAACGATCGGATGCATGTTTCCTCCGGAAGGGCGATCTTCGTCGCCGCTTGCCCAAGGCTATGGGATTTGGGGCCGGTGCCGCAACCTCGAAGCCGTGTTGCCGTCGCGCGAGCGGAACTGGAGCTCCCGCACGATGCGGTCGGCAATCTCGCCAGGCGGGCCGTCGACGTCGATGACGATCGGCCTTTCGTCCGGCGTCGGTTCCTGAAGCGTCGCGAACTGGCTGGCCAGCAGCGCCGTTGGCATGAAGTGCTCGTGCCGCGCGGCCATGCGGCGGGCAATCAAATCGTGCGATCCCCGGAGATAGACCAGCGCAACTTCGGGTCGATCGCCGATGATGATGTCGCGATAGGACCGCTTCAACGCCGAGCAGGTAAGCACGCCCTTCTCGCCCCGCGCCTGCCAGCCGGCAATTTCCGTCGCGATCCTGTGGAGCCATGGCAGCCGGTCGGCGTCGGTCAGCGGTGTGCCGCCGCGCATCTTCTCGACGTTCTCGGGCGGATGCAGGTCGTCGCCCTCACGGTAGCGCCAGCCGAGCGTGGCGGCGAGCAGCGCCGAGACCGTGGTCTTGCCGCAGCCCGATACGCCCATGACGACAACGATCATCGTCTTTTCCTTTCCCGCCCGCACCCTGCTAGGCTGCCGGCCCGCAGAAAAACCCGCCTCCATCGCAGAGCAGACACGTGCTGTTAGAAACTCTTCTGCCCCTCGGCAAGGTCGATCCCGGCCTTCGCGCGCCCGAGGTGCCCTTCGACCTGGACAGCATCGGCGAGAACGCACGCCTGCTGGAGGACATCGGCTACGACGGCCTGGTGGTCGAGGAGACCAAGGACGATCCGTTCATCGTCATGGCGCTGGCGGCCCAGGCAACGCGCAAGCTGAAGATCGGCACTTCGGTTGCCATCGCCTTTCCCCGCAGCCCGACCGTGACGGCGATGAGCGCCTGGACCTTGCAGAAGCTGTCGCGCGGCCGCTTCACCCTGGGCCTCGGCACCCAGGTGAAAGCGCATATCGAGCGCCGCTTCGGCATGCCGTGGACGCCGGCCGGACCGTGGATCCGCGAGTATGTGCATGCCGTGCGGGCCGTGTGGGACAATTGGCAGAACGGCACGCCGCTCGACGTCAAGGGCCCGCACTACAACATCAATCTCATGGTGCCGCTGTTCAATCCCGGCCCGATCGAATATCCGCACATTCCGATCCAGATCGCGGCCGTCAATTCGGTGATGTGCCAGGTTTCCGGCGAAGTGGCCGACGGCATTCGTCCGCATCCGGTCTGCACGCCCTCCTACATCGAGAAGGTGATGATGCCGGCGGTTCGCGTCGGCGCCGCCAAGGCTGGCCGCTCGCTGAAAGGATTCCAGGTCGGCATGAAGCCGCTGGTGGCCACCGCCGCCAACGAAGCCGAACTCGCCCCCAAGGTGCGCGACGCGCGGGCACGCATCGCCTTCTACGCCTCCACGCCGCAATATCGCGCCGCCTTCGACCATCTCGGCCTCGGCGACCTGGCCGACCGGCTGAAGCTGCTGTCGCGGGCGCAGCGCTGGGAAGAGCTGCCGCAGCATATCGACGACGATATACTTCATACCTTCGTCACCATCGGCACCTACGACACGATCGGCCGCCAGCTTTGCGAGCGCTACGGCAAGGTCGTCACCCATTGCGAGTTCTCGATCGCGGTCAAGAACGACGCCGACCGGGAAATCCTGCGCGGCCTGGCAAAAGACATTCAAGCCTATGGAGCCAAGCCATGAAGTTGGGACGCCTGGGAGTCTGGTATTCGACGGACAAGTTGAACGGGGCCCAGCTCGCCGATCTTCTGCGGACGGTCGAGGGCGCCGGCTATTCGGCCTTCTGGTATCCCGAATCGCGCGGCTACGAATCGATGTCGCTGGCCGCCTATCTGCTCTCGAAGAGCACGAAGCTCAGCATCGGCAGCTCGATCGCCAACATCTACGCCCGCGATCCCTTCACCGCGCAGCGGGCCACGGTGTCGCTGAACAACCTTTACGGCGGCCGGTTCATCCTGGGCCTCGGCGTCAGCCACATCCCGATGGTCGAGGGCCTGCGCGGCCACCGCTACGACAAGCCGCTGGGTGCCATGCGCGCTTATCTCGAGGGCATCCACAAGGGACTGCCCGCCGGCGAGGAGCCGCCGGTGGTGGTGGCGGCGCTGGGTCCGAAGATGCTGGCGCTCAGCGCCGAGAAATCGCGCGGCGCCGTGCCCTACAACGTGACGCCCAGGCACACGGCGCAGGCCGCCGCCATCCTGGGGCCGGGCAAGACGCTCGCCGTCGAACAGAAAGTGACGCTCGAAACCGATCCCGTGCGCGCCCGCGCGCTCGGCCGCAAGGAACTCTCGCGCTACATGGTGCTGCCGAACTATCGCAACAACTGGCTGCGCGAAGGTTTCAGCGAGTCCGATCTCGCCGACGGCGGCAGCGACCGCTTCATCGACGCCATGGTCCTGTGGGGCGACGCGGAGACGATCAAGAAGGGCCTGCGCGCACATTTCACCGCCGGCGCCACCCATGTCTGCCTGCAGCCCGTCCACGACGACGGCGATTTCGCCGCGCGCGACCGCATGCTGGCGGCACTCGCCGACACCTGAAGGAGACGGTGATGGATTTCGGCATCGCACTGCCCACGGCCGCGGATTCCTGGAAGCTCGCGAAGCGGGCCGAGGAACTGGGCTTCTCCCACGCCTGGTTCTACGACACGCAAATGCTGAGCGCCGATTGCTTCGTCGCCATGGGCGCGGCCGCCGTCAACACGCAGCGTATCCGCCTCGGCACCGGCGTGCTGGTGCCGTCCAACCGCATCGCGCCGGTCGCCGCCAATGCGTTGGCTACCCTCAACAGCCTGGCCCCGGGCCGCATCGACTTCGGCGTCGGCACGGGCTTCACGGCGCGGCGTGCCATGGGCTTCGGCGCCATCAAGATCAAGGACATGGAGACCTACATCCATCAGGTCTATGGCCTGCTGGGCGGCAAGACCGTCGACTTCGAGATGGAAGGCCAGAGCCGCAAGATCCGCTTCCTCAATCCCGAACTCGACCTGTTCAACACGAGCGACCCGATCGCGTTGCATCTCTCGGCCTTCGGGCCGCGCACGCGGGCCCTCACGGCCAAGCTGAAAGCCGGCTGGATCGACTTCGTGGGCAATGTCGAGAACGGCATCAAGGAAGTGCAGGCGATGCGCGAGGACTGGCAGAAAGCCGGACATGCGCTGGGCGATCTCAAGGCCACCGCCTTTGCGCTGGGCTGCGTGCTGCAGGACGGCGAGCCGGCTGACTCGGACCGCGCCATGGCGCAGGCTGGGCCACGCGCGGCGGTGATGCTGCACCGCGCCGCCGACGAGGCGATCATGAACCTGAAGGCAACACAGGCCGTGCTATCGAACCGGCCGGAGATCGACGGCTACGTCGCCCTGGCTCGGACCTACGAACCGAAGAATGCGCCCTACCTGGAAAACCACCGCGGCCACCTGATGTTCGTGAAGCCTGCGGAAAAGAAGTTCGTGACGGCCGACCTGATCCGCGCCACGTCGTTCACGGCGACCGAAAGCGAAATCAAGCAGCGCATCGAGGCTTTGCGGGGCGCGGGTTACACCCAGTTCACGATCCAGCTCGTGCCCGGCCAGGAAGCAGCTCTCGCCGACTGGGCCCGTATCCGGAAGGCCTTCGCCTAGCCGAAGGGGCGAATGACCTTTTCGCCGAAGCGCGCGAGGCTCTCTTCCAGGTTCGGCATGAAGGCACTGGACGGCAGCACGATGCGGCCGATGCCCTTCGCGACACGCTCCTTGATGGCTGCTTCCGCATCCTTGCCCGAGCCGGGCAAAAGATCAGGGCAACCGGCAAGCATCTCGATCGCCGCGGGATCGCGGCCCGCCGCCTCCGCGGCGCGGCGCGCGATGTCGATCAACGGCATGGTGTCGGCGGGCCGGCCGATCGACGGAAAGAAGCCGTTGCCGAGACGGCCGGCACGCCGGGCCGCGGCCTCGGAGTGGCCGCCGACGATGATCGGCACGCTGCCGGCCACGGGTTTGGGGTTGCAGCTCACCTCGTGGAACTTCACGAATTCGCCGGCGTAGCTGGCGCCGTCGCCCGCCCACAGCGCCCGCATGGCCGCGATATATTCGTCGGCCCGCTTGCCGCGCTTCTCGAACGGCACGCCCAGCGCCTCGAATTCTTCCTTTAGCCAGCCGACGCCGATGCCGAGTTCGATGCGTCCGCCGCTCAAATGGTCGAGCGTCGCGACCTGCTTGGCCAGCACCAGCGGATTACGTTGCGGCAGGATCAGCACGCCGGTCATGAAGCGCAGCCGCGTCGTGACGGCCGCGACCGACGCCATCCAGATCAGGGGATCGGGCATCAGAGCGGTGTTGTCGCCCGGCAGCCGGCCGCTGGCGGCATAGGGATAGGTCGAGTCGTAGGTGTCGGGCAGGACGACGTGATCCACGGCAAAGACCGAATCGAAGCCGGCCGCCTCGGCCAGGCGCACCAGGCGGTGCGCCCCGGCCAAGTCAGGGAAGCTGTTGTTGCCGAAATGCAGGGCGAATTTCATCACAGCAGGTCCGCGACGGCGGCGCGGTAGCGCGTGATCGCCGTCAGGTGGTCGTCGTAGCTCTTGCCCGCGATGCGCTTGTGATGGGCGCTCACATAGGAGGTGTGGGCGTTCACGTGCGTGACGCCGGCTTTCTTCCAGAAGGCGATTTCCTTGCGCCAGTCCGCCTCGGCGCCGATGCCGGGCGAGACCCAGACCTCCAGCCCGACCGACGCGGGGTCGCGGCCGGCCGCCCGGATCATCGTGCGCAGCTTGTCGAAGGCTTGCAGCGCCTCGTCGCCCGCCGGATAGGCGAGCGGCATGAAGCCGTCGCCATATTGCGCCGTTCGCCGGAACGTCGCCTCGGCGTGGCCGCCGAACCAGATCGGCACGCGGCCGGATTTCGGCCGCGGATTGATGCCGCCGTCGTCGAGCCGGTGAAACTCGCCCTTGAACGTGACGTGTGGCTCCTTCCACAGCGCCTGCATGAAGCGCACCTGCTCCTCGGATCGCTTGCCGCGCGTCTTGAAGTCCTCGCCCAGTCCCTGGAACTCGATTTCGTTCCAGCCGACGCCGACGCCGAGACGGAACCGTCCCTCGCAGAGTGCGTCGAGGCAGGCCGCCTGCTTGGCGACCAGCGCCGCCTGGCGCTGCGCCAGGATCAGCACGCCGGCGGCGAAACCGATCTTCTTCGTGACGCCGGCCAGAAAGGCAAACAGCACGAAGGGATCGTGATAGGCCGTGGCGGTGGTGCCCATGCGACGACCGCCATGGTCGACATTGGGATTGCCGCCCAGCACGTGGTCGGGGCCGACGAGATAGTCGTAGCCCAGCGCCTCAGCCGCCTGCGCGTAGTCACGCAGGACCGCGGGGCCGGTGCCGATGTCGCCGACCGGCAGGGATGCACCGAGCTGCATGGTTTCCTCCGAAATGCTCTTGTTGAGCCTACGCTAGGCCATGGCTACCGGACTGGCCAGCGGAACGGCGCGTCGATCTCGCAGGCTGGTTTGGATCGCCGGATCGGGTAGTCTGGCGCCATGATAAAGCTCGGATACAAGGCGTCGGCCGAACAATTCGCGCCCGGCAAGCTGCTCGACTTCGCCTGCCTGGCGGAAACAGTCGGGTTCGAATCGGTGTTCGTCAGCGATCACTTCCAGCCGTGGAAGCACGTCGACGGTCACGCACCCAACTCGCTCGTCTGGCTGGGCGCGCTGGGCGCCCGCACCTCGCGTGTCCTGATGGGCACCAGCGTGCTCACGCCCACGTTCCGTTACCATCCCTCGATCGTGGCCCAGGCCTTCGGCACGCTGGGCGCGATGTTCCCGGGCCGCGTGATCCTGGGCATCGGCACCGGCGAATCGCTGAACGAAGTGCCGTCGACCGGCCAGCCCTGGCCCGAATTCAAGGAGCGCTTTGCCCGCATGCGCGAGGCGGTGACCCTGATCCGCACGCTGTGGCGCGGCGAGCGCGTCAGCTTCGAGGGCGACTACTACAAGACCGAGAAGGCCACCATCTACGATCGGCCCGACGTCGAAATCCCGATCTACGTGGCCGCCGCCGGCGCGCTGGTGGCGCGCTATGCCGGCCGCACCGGCGACGGCTTTATCTGCACCAGCGGCAAGAAATGGGATCTCTACACCGACACGCTGCTGCCCAAGGTCGCCGAAGGAATTGCTGCCGCGGTCGAGCCCAAGAGGCAGCCCTATGACCACATGATCGAGGTCAAGGTCTCCTTCGACACCGACGCCAAGCGCGCCCTCGAGGACACGCGGCACTGGGCGGCGCTGGCGCTGACGCCGGAAGAGAAGATGACCGTAGAGGATCCGGTCGAGATGCAGCGCTTGGCCGATGCCTTGCCGCTGGAACGCGCGGCGAGCCGCTGGATCGTGTCGAACGATCCCGACGAGCATGTCGAGAAGGTCGGTGCCTATGTGAAGCTGGGCTTCCGTCATCTCGTGTTCCACGCTCCCGGGCCCGATCAGGAACGGTTCCTGAAGCTCTACGGCGAGCAAGTGCTGCCGCGCCTGCGCAAGAAGTTCGGATGAGCCGCACGGCTGCCTTGGAGCTTCTGGCAGTCCCCGGCCTGCCGATGATCGAGCCGGGCGACGATCTGGCGAAGCTCATCTCGGACGGTCTCGCCTGTGGAAACATCGCGCCGCGCAAGGACGACGTGATCGTTATCGCGCAGAAGGTCGTCTCCAAGGCCGAAGGCCGCAGCGTTGACCTCGCCACGGTGAAACCGTCGGCGCGTGCGATCGAGCTTGCCAAGGAAGTTCAGAAGGATCCGCGGCTGGTCGAGCTGATCCTGTCGGAGTCCGTGCGCGTGGTGCGGTCCCGGCCTAATGTGCTGATCGTCGAGCACCGGCTGGGTTTCGTCATGGCCAATGCCGGCGTCGACCAGTCGAATGTCGGGCCGACCGATGGCGTCGAACGCGCGCTGCTGCTGCCGCTCAATCCCGACGGCACTGCCGAGGTCCTGCACAAGAAGCTCTCCGCAAAATTTGGCGTGCCGCTGGCCGTCATCATCACCGACAGTTTTGGCCGGGCCTGGCGGCGCGGCACGGCCGGCGTGGCGATCGGCGCATCGGGCCTACCCGCTTTGCTCGACCTGCGCGGCAATCCCGACCTGTTCGGCCGCACCCTGCAGGTCAGCATCTCAGGCTTTGCCGACGAGATCGCGGCCGCCGCTTCGCTGGTCATGGGCCAGGGCGACGAGGCGCAGCCGGTCGTGCTGGTCCGCGGCCTGACCTGGACCGCCGCCAACAATCCGGCTTCCGAGCTCGTACGGCCGGCTGCCGAGGACATGTTTCGGTGAGCAAGGGCCTGGTGGTTGCGCTGTCCGGCGGCGTCGGCGGCGCCAAGCTGGCGCTTGGCCTCAGCCGCGTGCTCTCCGCAGACGAGTTGCTGGTCGTGGCCAACACCGGCGACGATTTCGAGCATCTCGGCCTCAGCATCTCCCCCGACATCGACACGCTGACTTATGTCTTGGCCGGCCTCGACAATCCGGTCACCGGCTGGGGCCGCCGCGACGAAACCTGGTCGTTCATGGAAGCGATCTCGTCACTCGGCGGCGAAGACTGGTTCCGCCTCGGCGATCGCGACCTCGCGCTCCATGTCGAGCGCACCAAACGGCTCGCTTCCGGCCAGAGCCTGTCGCAGATCACCGCCGACGTCTGCCGGCGCCTCGGCGTCGGCCCGCGTGTGCTGCCGATGTGCGACGACCGCGTGCGCACGCGGGTGCGGAGCGATGACGGCTGGATCGACTTCCAGGATTACTTTGTGCGCCAGCAGTGCCGCCCCATCGTGCGGCAGCTCGCCTTCACCGGCGCGGCCGATGCCCGCCCGCAGCCCGAGGTTATGGCGGCGTTGAACGGTGGCAACGTCCGCGCCGTGGTGATCTGCCCGTCCAACCCGTTCATCAGCATAGAACCGATCCTTTCCGTTCCCGGCCTGCGCGCCGCGATCGAGACCTGCGGCGCCCCTGTAGTGGCGGTGTCGCCGATCGTCGGTGGCCGCGCAGTCAAGGGTCCGACGGCCAAGATGATGCAGGAGCTTGGCTTGACCGTGAGTTCGGCCACTGTGGTCGCGCGTTACGGTGACCTGCTCGACGGCTATATCGTCGATGCCGCCGATTCCGGTGATATCAGGATCAAAGTCCATGTCGCACCGACCCTGATGACGACACTCGAGGATCGCGAAGCGCTGGCCCGCATCGTGCTCGCCTTCGCCGACCAGCTCGCGTGAGCACGCCGGCCGACATCTGGGCCGTCATTCCCGTCAAGGAACTGGACGGCGCCAAGCAGCGGCTGGCCGGTCTTCTGTCGCCCGCCCAGCGCCGCGCCCTGATCGAAGTGATGGTGCGCGAAGTCCTGGGTGCCGTCGTTGGCACGCGCGGACTGGCGGGCATCATGGTCGTCACGCTCGATCCGGTGATCACCGCACTCGCCACGCAGCTCGGCGCCCGCGTCGTGACCGACGGCGCACGCGATGGCCACACCGGCAGCGTGACCGCGGGCCTCCGCCTTCTCGCCCGAGAGGGCCGCGGCGGCATGATCACCCTGCCGGGCGACATTCCCGCCGCTACGTCGGCAGAGATCGACGCGGTGCTGGCGGCGCATCTCGGCGGGCCATCCTTCACCATCTCGCCAGCGCACGACGATCTCGGCTCCAACGCCGTCATCTGCTCGCCGCCAGATTCCGTGCCGCTGCGCTTTGGCGAGAACAGCTACTTCCCACATCTCGAGGCGGCGCGGCGCGTCGGCATCGAGCCGACGGTGATCCGCCAGCCCGGAATCGCCATGGACATCGACCATCCCGTCGATCTCGCGATGTTCCTGCGCCTGCCGCAATCGGCCGGCACGCGCACACGAGCCTTCCTCGAGGAAGCCGGCATCCCGCGACTGCTCGCCGAACGCGGGATCTCTTAGGCCGCGGCGACCCGCTTGCGGGGCGGTGTCAGGATGATGGGCGCGAGGTCGGCCGCCACCAGCGAGGCCGCACGGCGCTCCTCCGGGACGGCACGATAGAGCGTGTCGCGCTGCTGCGGCTCGCGGCCGATCGAGCGGATCAGCGCTTCCATCGCCTCGGGCGGCAACTCCTGGCCGTGCTGCGTGCCGGCGGCGCGCGAGATGCTCTCGTTCATCAGGGTGCCGCCGAGATCGTTGGCGCCTGATTCAAGGCAGATCGCGGCGCCGGCCGGACCCATCTTGACCCACGAGGTCTGGATGTTGGGGATCACCGGATGCAGCAGGAGGCGGGCGACCGAATGCATGATCACAGCCTCGCGGAAAGTCGGCCCACGGCGGGCGCGGCCCTGGCGGTACATCGGCGCTTCCATGTGCACGAACGGCAGCGGCACGAACTCGGTGAAGCCACCCGTCTCGACCTGCAGGTCGCGCAGCGCCAGCAGAGGCCGCGTCCAGGCAAGCGGCGTCTCGACAT
>JBQTJT010000073.1:0-61343 GCA_052386855.1 Reyranella sp. | reverse complement strand
CGCCACACGCCGGTCACTTCGCTCACCTGGGCCTGGCCGCCCAGCTTGCCTTCGGTGCCGACCTCGCGCGCCACGCGCGTCACTTCGCCGGCGAAGCCGTTCAGCTGATCGACCATCGTGTTGATGGTCTCCTTAAGCTGCAAAATTTCACCGGAGACGTTGACGGTGATCTTCTTGGACAAGTCGCCGCGCGCCACGGCGGTGGTCACCTCGGCGATGTTGCGGACCTGGGTGGTGAGGTTGGCCGCCAGCACGTTCACATTGTCGGTGAGATCCTTCCAGGTGCCGGCGACGCCGGGCACCTGGGCCTGGCCGCCGAGCTTGCCTTCGGTGCCGACCTCGCGCGCCACGCGCGTCACCTCGCCGGCGAAGCCGTTCAGCTGATCGACCATCGTATTGATGGTTTCCTTGAGCTGCAGGATCTCGCCGCGCACATCGACGGTGATCTTTTTCGAGAGATCGCCGCGCGCCACGGCGGTGGTCACCTCGGCGATGTTGCGGACCTGGCCGGTGAGGTTGGTGGCCATCGAGTTGACGTTGTCGGTCAAGTCTTTCCACGTGCCGGCGACGCCGGGCACCTGGGCCTGGCCGCCCAGCTTGCCTTCAGTGCCGACCTCGCGCGCCACGCGGGTCACTTCGCCGGCGAAGCCGTTCAGCTGATCGACCATCGTATTGATGGTCTCCTTCAGCTGCAGGATCTCGCCCGAGACGTTGACGGTGATCTTCTTCGACAAGTCGCCGCGCGCCACGGCGGTGGTGACTTCGGCGATGTTGCGGACCTGGGTGGTGAGATTGGCCGCCAGGAGGTTCACGTTGTCGGTGAGATCCTTCCAGGTGCCGGCGACGCCCGGCACGATCGCCTGGCCGCCGAGTTTGCCTTCGGTGCCGACCTCGCGCGCCACGCGCGTCACTTCCGAGGCGAAGGACCGGAGCTGGTCCACCATGGTGTTGATGGCTTCCTTCAGCTGCAAGATCTCGCCGCGCGCATCGACGGTGATCTTGCGGCTGAGGTCGCCGTTGGCCACCGCGATGGTGACGTCCGAGATGTTGCGGACCTGGGCGGTGAGATTGTTGGCCATCGAGTTGACGCTCTCGGTCAGTTCGCGCCACACGCCGGTCACTTCGCTCACCTGGGCCTGGCCGCCCAGCTTGCCTTCGGTGCCGACCTCGCGCGCCACGCGCGTCACTTCCGAGGTGAACACGCTGAGCTGCTTGATCATGGTGTTGACGATGGTGGCCGAGCGCAGGAACTCGCCCTTCAGCGGCCGGCCATCGACGTCGAGCCGCGCGGTCTGCAGCAGGTCGCCCTGCGCTACGGCCGAGATCACGCGGGTGACCTCGGTGGTCGGCCACACCAGATCGTCGATCAGGGTGTTCACCGAGTTCTCCATCTCGCCCCAGGCCGCGGTCGAGATGCCGAACTTCACGCGCTGCCGGGTGCGGCCCTGCTCGCCCACGGTCTTGCCGATCCGTTCGAGCTGCTGCGCCATGTTCTGGTTGGCGCCGACGATCTCGTTGAACAGCACCGAGATCTTGCCGACGACGCCGTCGTGACCGCTGGGCAGGCGGACCGAGAAGTCGCCGCCGCGCACCGATTCGAGGGCGCGCATCAGTTCGAGGAGGTCGGAGGTCTGGGGGGCAGGGAGGGCAGAGGACGGAGCGGCGGTGCGGCGGGTGGTGGCGGGCTGGCCGTTGGCGGACGATGCGGCCTCAGCGTCTGCGGTCATGGCGAACTCTCTGCCTCGAGTTGATGCAGCCCTTATGGTGCTGCATCGGCGTGAGGGTTCACAACTCCGACGTCCGGCTCACCGAGCCGCCCTTGTCACACAATCATCCCCCCCGCCAACGTGAACAACGGCGGGTCGGCCAGAAGGTTGCGTGACAAATCCGTGGAAAATGAATTTTCCGGCGAAGCGCGCTTGACGCTGCTGGGCTGGGCTTTAAAGTGGTAATACCACGGACTGACCAAGTAACCTTGCCTAATGGCTGTCATCGAAATCGTTCGCCCCGATACCGACGAGACGCAAAGCGGCGCGCACAGGGTTTTCACCTTCTTCCGCGACCGGCTGCTGTCGGGCGAATTGAAGGTCGGCGACCGCCTGTTGGCCGAGCGCGAACTGGCGCTGGTGTTGGGCGTCAGCCGGCCGGTGCTGCGCGAGGCGCTGCGCTCGCTCGCCATGCTGGGGCTGCTCGACATCCAGCACGGCCGCGGCGCCTTCGTGCGCGCCACCGACGCCTCGGTCCTGGGCCAGGCGCTGACCCTCTGCCTCGCGCCGGAGCCCAACATCCTCGACGACGTGCTGCAGGCCAGGATCGCCATCGAGTGCCAGGCCATTCGTCTGGCCTGCGAACGCGCCAGCGAGCGCGACCTGCAGACGATCGCCAGCATCCTCGACACATTGGTGGATTCCCTCGACGATCCGGAGACCGGCGGCGGGGCCGACTACGCCTTCCACCTCGCCCTCGTTCGGGCAAGCGGCAGCGTCGCGCTGATGAAGATCTACGAGGCGATCTCACCGCTCCTGATGCGCAGTCACGTCGAGCGCCGCCGCGACACTTTCCGCGAGCCTGCCATCACGTCGCGGCTGGTCGACGCCCACCGCGAGGTCTTCCTGTCGCTGGCGCGGCGCGATCCCGACCAGGCCGAGCGGGCGCTCCGCGAGCACTTCCTGATCGGCGACGAGCTCAGGCGCAAGAACCTGATTTCCAACTATCAATCGCAAGAGATGAAATCATGAAACTCGTCATCGGCTCGGACCACGCCGGCTTTCCGATGAAGGCCGACCTGGTCGCCTTCGTGAAGGGGCTCGGCCATGAGGTCGAGGATGTCGGCTCCTACGATCCCGCGCCGGTCGACTTTCCCGACATCGCGCGCAAGGTCGCGGCCACCATCACCGAGGGGCGCGCCGAGCGCGGCCTGATGGTGTGCGGCACCGGCGTCGGCGCCTCGATCGGCGCCAACAAGATGAAGGGCATCCGCGCCGCGGTCTGCCACGACGTGCATTCCGCCCATCAATGCGTCGAGCACGACGACGTCAATGTCATGTGCATCGGCGCCCAGATCGTGGGTCCCTGGCTCGCCAAGGATCTGATTGCCGCCTATCTCGCTGCGAAATTCTCGACGGCCGAGGAATTTCGCCGCCGCGTGGCAAAGCTCGCTGACATGGATGCGGGACGCTAGAGTTCGCCCAGTTCATCGGGAGCGAGCTGTAACGCCGACAGGCTCGGGCTTCAGGAAGGCGACGCTGAGCACCGCCAGCGCGGAGAAAGCCGCCAGCATCGCCCAGGCCTCGTTGATCGAGGTCACGAGCGCCGCCTTCTCGGCCAGCGCTCGGACGAGCGAGACCGTCTCGGGATCGACGTTCTGTGGTGCGATGCCGGTCAGCGATCCCTCGGGCAGGCCGATCAGCCGCCCGGTCGCGATGTCGCCGGCCTTCAATTTCTCGGCCAGGCGCTCGGCATGCAGGGGGCTGCGGCCGTAGACCACCGTATCGATCAGGGCGAGGCCGATGGCGCCGCCCAGGTTGCGCATCAGATTGAAGAGTCCGCTGGCATCGGCGACGCGCTCGGGCGCGAGATGACCCAGCGCCAGCCGGGTCGGCGGCAGCAGGCAGAGCATGATCGCGGTGCCGCGCAGGATCTGCGGCCAGAACATGTCGTCGTAATCCGACAGCCGCGTCTGGAAGGCGCTGAGGCCGAGGCCCGCGGCGAATAGGGCAAAGCCCGCGGCGGTGAGCAGGCGAGCGTCGAGCCGGCGTTCCAGCTGCACGGCCAGCGGCGCGGTGGCGAGCTGGGCGAGGCCGGTCACCAGCATGATCGTGCCGATCTCCAGCGAATCGTGGCCGCGCACGAAGCCCAGAAACACCGGCATCAGATAGACCGAGCCGTAGAGGCCGATGCCGAGCAGGAAGCTGAGGGCGCAGCTGATGGCGAAGTTGCGGTCGGCGAACGCGCTGAGGTCGACGATGGGAGTCTCGCGCGCGAGCGTGCGTCGAACGAAGGCCGCGAGGCTGGCCGCGCTCAGCATCAGCAGGCCGAGCACGAGACCGGACCCCCAACCGTATTGCGGTGCCTCCTTGAGCGCGATCTCGAGCGACGCCAACGCCAGCGCCATCAGGAGCAACGCCACGATGTCGAGGCGCCTTGCGTGGTCGACGTCGGTCTTCCCGGCCGGAAGGAACCAGGCGGCCACCGCCGCGGCCACGATGCCTGGCCCGATGTTGATCAGGAACAGCCAGTGCCAGGAGTAGGTCTCGGTGATCCAGCCGCCGGCCAGCGGTCCGACAGTGGGCGCGAGCACGGCAAGCACGCCGGCCAGGGTGGTGGCGACGGTCTGCTGGCGCACCGGAAAGAGCACGAAGACGGCGGTGAACACGAGCGGGATCAGGACGCCGCCGGCAAAGCCCTGGACGACGCGCCAGGCGACCAGCGAGGCGAAGCCGCCGCTCGCGGCGCAGCCCAGCGACGCCAGGCTGAACAGCGTGATGGCGGCCACGAACAGCCCGCGCATGGTGAGCACGCGCGTGAGCAGGCCGGTCAGCGGGATCGCGATCACCTCCGCGATGAGATAGGCGGTCTGCAGCCAGCTCATCTGCTCCGGCCGAATGTCGAGTGCGGCCTGGATGTTGGGCAGCGACGTGACGACGATCTGGATGTCGAGAATGGCCATGAACATGCCGAGCGCCATGGCGCCAAAGCCGAGCCATGTCCTCAACGGCCGAGCGCCTTGTTCTCGGCGCGGATCCGCACCCACAGGACGGCAAGATTGAGGACCGAGAAGAAGGCGGCGTACCAGACCAGGCCGAACGCGAGCGGCAGCACGAGGATCTCGCCGATGACCACCCAGTAGTTCGGGTGGGACAGGTATCGGTAGGGCCCGCTGGCAATGAGCTGCTCGCCGGGAACGACGATGATGCGGGTGGTCCAGCGCGGCCCCAGGGCTGCCAGCACCCACAAGCGCAAGCCCTGCAGGACGACGAAGATCGCGAGCAGGAGAAGATCGGGCGAGAGGCCGCGCGTGAGCGCGAGAACCCAGAGCCCGCCCAGCCACAGCGTGTGCAGGCCCACGATCAGCGGATAGTGCTCCGGCGCTACTTCGATAGCGCCATTCTCGAGAAGGCGGGCGGTGTTGCGGCGGGCGAGGACCAATTCGCCCAGGCGCTGCAGTGTGACGAACGCCAGGACAAGGACCGTCAGCGTCATGCCGCTCGCGCCAGGGACAGCACACCGCACGAGAAGCCCGGGCCCATGGCCGTCAGCACCGTGCGCTTGGGCATCCCGGCCGTCCTGACCCGGTCGAGCACGAACAGGACCGTGGGCGCCGACATGTTGCCACAGGCGGACAGCACGGCGCGTTCGTGGTCGAGCGTGCCCTGGTCGAGATGCAGCGTGCTTTCGAGCGCGGTGATGACCTTGGCGCCGCCGGGGTGGCAGGTGAAGCGATCGACCGCGCCGCGGTCGACGCCGATGCGGTCGAGGATGCCGTCGATGGCGGGACCCACGTTGCGTTCGGCGAACGGCGGGATGTCGCGATCGAAGATCACGCCCAGGCCCCGGTCCTCGGTCTTCCAGCCCATGATGTCGAGCGTATCCGGCCACATATGCTCGCCCGCGCCCTCGATCTCGGCGATGCCGGTCTCGCCGGTGCGCAGCACGCAGGCCGCCGCCCCGTCGCCGAACAGCGCCGTCGCCACCATGTTGACCTTGGTGAGCTGGTCCAAGCGGAACGCCGCGGTGCAGATTTCCACGGCGACCATCAGCACCGTCGAGCCGGGCCGCGCCTGGGCGAGGCGGCTTGCGATCGCAAGCCCGCTGACGCCGCCGGCGCAGCCGAGGCCAAAGACAGGAACGCGCTCGACGTCGCTGCGGAATCCCAGGCGGCTCGCCACCCGGGCTTCGAGGCTGGGCGTGGCGATACCGGTCGAGGAGATGGTCACGATCGTGTCGACCTCGGACGCCGTGCAGCCGGCCGCGGCCATTGCCTTTTCGGCGGCGGCGATGAAGAGATCCTGGGCGCCTTCCAGATAGGCGGCGTTGCGCTCCGGCCAGCCCACCGGTTCCAAGTACCACTCGATCGGCTTGACCAGATACCGGGACTCGATCCCGGTCGACTTGAAGATGCGGGCGATGCGGCCGAAGTCGGGCAGGCGGTGGGCGAACAGTTCCCGCGTGCGCTCGGCCGCCTCGATCTGGGTCAGGCGATGCGGCGGAACGACGGTGGCGAGGGAGATCAGGTTCGTGCGGTCGATCATGGACAATGTTACCCCTTGGAGGGATAGCGAAGCCCGCAAACGTGACCAAAAGGCGATGCTCGAGGTCACGTCATCGTGAGGGCGTCTTATGCTGGCGGGGCGACCGACAGGCCCTTGACCTTATGGCGCTCGATGAATTCGGCGACCATGCCGGACTTCTTGGCCTTCTCGACGAAGTCGGCGAGGAACGCCGCGCCCGCGAGGTTGGCCTTGGCTGTGCCGATGGCCTGCTGCACGGCGGTGAACTTGCCGTCGAGGATTTTCAGCCCCGGGGCCTTCTCGACGTCCTTGAGGAGGCCCGGCCGGAGTCCCGCCAGGACCTCGAGCTTGTCGGACATGAACTTCTCGTAGGCGGCGTCGAGCCCGCTCACCTGCACCAGCGTGGCGTTCTTGATGTTGTTCACCAGCCAGAGGTCGTAGGCGCTGCGCGCCGAGACGGCGATGCGCACGCCCTTCTTGTCGACGTCGGCGATGGAGGTGATGGGCGAGCCCGCCGGCACCATGTAGGTCGCCTCGATCTCGCAATAGGCGGCGCTGAAGGCGATCTTCTCGGCGCGCTGCGGCTCGGCGCCGATCAGGCCGATGTCCCAGATGTTCTTGCCGACCTGGTCGCCCAGTTCGCCTGGCGTCTTGAACGGCACGTAGTGGACCGGCACGCCCAGTGCCTCGGCGGCGGCGCGCGCCATGTCGGGCGACACGCCCACGGGCTCGGCGTTCGCACTGCGGCCGGTCACCAGCAGGAAGTTGGAGAGATTGATGCCGGCGCGCAGGACGCCGGTGGGGGCCAGTTCGGTTCGTGCTTTGTCGGTCATGGGCTCAGTCTATACTGAACAAAAGGGAGAATGAAACGCGCATGACCGCTGGCATCGTCGTCGAGACCACGTCCGGGAAAGTACGTGGTGAAATGGAGCGCGGCGTCGGCGTCTTCAAGGGTATTCCCTATGCGGCACCGCCACTGGGACCGTTGCGCCTGCGGCCGCCGCGCAAGGTCGAGCCCTGGGCGGGCGTGCGCGAGGCCATGGCCTACGGCAACAGGTCGATACAGAACGACAATGTCTTTGCCCTGCCGCCCGATCTGCTGAAACTCTTCACCCTCGGCGGCCGCGAGAAATGCGACGAGGATTGTCTCTATCTCAACGTCTGGTCGTCCGGCTTGTCGGGTACCAAGCGGCCGGTCCTGTTCTGGTGCCATGGCGGCGCCTTCATCACTGGTTCGGGCTCGTCGCCCTGGTCCGACGGCGCCAATCTTTGCCGCACCGACGATGTCGTGGTGGTGTCCTTCAACCATCGTCTCGGCGCACTTGGCTATCTCCATCTCGAAGATATCGCCGGTGGCGATTTCGAAGGCGCGGGAACGGCCGGCGTGATGGACATCGTGGCCGCGCTCGAATGGGTGCGGGACAATATCGCGGCATTCGGCGGCGATCCCGGCAACGTCACCATCTTCGGCGAGTCAGGCGGTGGCGCCAAGGTGAGCGTGCTGATGGCGCTGCCCGGCGCCAAGGGCCTGTTCCACAAGGCCATCATTCAAAGTGGCCCCGCCGTGCAGATGGCCGAGCGCAGCGACGGCACCAACACCGCGCGCCAGGTGCTGGTGCATCTTGGACTGGAGCCGGCGCAGGCCGGTGAGCTGCGCAAGATTCCGGCGGCGCGCCTGCTCGAAGCGCAGATCGCCGTGCTGGCGGGCATCGCCCACTCGAGCACCGCCGACCGGCGGCGGCTCGGCTTCAATCCCGTGATCGACGGCAAGATCTTCCCCGGCGGGCCTTTTGCGCCCGCGGCGCCTGCCGTCTCGGCCGATGTGCCGCTGATGATCGGCTCCAACAAGGACGAGCAGACGCTGTTCATCGGCCATCAGCCGTGGGTGGTGGAAGCAACTTTCGAAAACCTACCCGAAGGATTGAAGTCCTATCTCGGCGCGCGCACCGCCGAGGTGATCGCAGCCTACCGCAAGGCACAGCCAACGAAACGCGCCGACGAGATCGCGGTTTCCATCGTTTCCGATCTCGGTATCCGCTCGCTGTCGCTGCAGATCGCCGACCGCAAGCTCGCGCAAAAGGCGGCCCCGGTGTTCGTCTATCTCTTCGCCTGGGAGACGCCGGTCCTCGGCGGCCGGCTGCGCTCCTGTCACACGCTGGAAATCCCCTTCGTGTTCGGCAACGTCGAGACGGCGGCGCTTACGGGCGACGATCCCGCGCGCGTAAAACTTGCGGACAGGATGAGCCGCGCGTGGCTGGCCTTTGCCCGCCACGGCCGGCCGGACCATGCCGGGCTGCCGTCCTGGCCGGGCTATTCGACGACCGAGCGCGCCACAATGATCTTCGACACGACATGCCGGGTCGAGAACGATCCCTACGGCACCGAACGGCTTCTCTGGGAGACAAGACCATGAAAATCACCGACGTCACGCTCACGCTGTTTGCGTGGGACGACATTCCGCCGACCACCTATGGCGCGCACAGCCGCTTCTCGGGTTCGAGCGCGCTGGGGCTGCTGCGGATCGTCACCGACGAGGGCGTCGAGGGGAACGCCTTCCTGGGCTCGGCCTCCAACTCGGCCACGACGGACGGGCAGGGGCTGATCACCCACCTGAAGCCGATGCTGATGGGCCGCAATCCGCTGCATCGCGAGGCGCTCGTCCAGGATCTGTGGAAGAAGCAGCGGGCCTGCGGCGTGCGCGCCATCGGCGCCGCCGACGTGGCGCTGTGGGATCTTTTGGGCAAGTCGATGGGCCAGCCGATCCACCGGCTGCTCGGCACCTATCGCGAATCCGTGCCGGCCTATGCCAGTTCGGCCGTGATGTCGTCGCCGACCGAATATGCCGAGGAGGCGATGCGCTTCAAGGAGGGTGGCTGGGCCGCCTACAAGATCCATCCGCCGACGCGCTGGAAGGAAGACATCAAGGTCTGCGAGGCCGTGCGCCGCGCGGTCGGCGACTACACGATCATGCTCGACTCGACCTGGAGCTACGATTATCCGGCGGCCGTCCGCGTCGGCCGCGCCGTCGAGGAGATGGACTACTACTGGTACGAGGATCCGCTGGCCGACCAGGACATCTACAATTACGTGAAGCTGAAGCAGCAGCTCTCGATTCCGATCATGGCCACCGAGTATCCCATCACCGGCCTCGATTCCTACCAACCCTGGATCATGCTGCAGGCGACCGATTTTCTGCGCGGGGATGTTGCTGTGAAGGGCGGTATCACGACTCTCGTGAAGACCGCGCATCTCGCCGAATCCTTCCGCATGAACTACGAGGTCCATCACGGCGGCAATTCGCTGAACAACGTCGCCAACCTGCATGTCATTGCCTCGATGAAGAACACGAATTTTTTCGAGGTGCTGCTGCCCGACGCGGCGCAGAAGTACGGTCTCGAGAAGGACATCGTCGTCGGTCGCGACGGCATGGTGCATGTGCCCAACGGCCCCGGCCTGGGCGCCGCCATCGATTTCAAGCTGATCGAGCGGAAGAAGGTCGCTGTGTTGGAGTAACTCGTCCGCTTCTCAGCGTCCAAAGGGACAGACATGCAACAGATGCCGCCTTTGCCGGAGCCTGAGCCATTTCCGTCCGATCCGCTATCTGCGTATCACCGGTATAATAGGGCTTTGCAGCTCCTCATGCTGGACTTCCAGTATATCGAGGAAGCTCTTCGGGTGTGCCTTGTCCGCGACTACGCCTTGATTCACTTTCGGACGAAGGACGTGTTGCACTTCAAGCCGCCTATCAAAGATCTAGAGAAGGATCCCCTGGGACGGCTCATTTCCAAGTTTGAGCAATTCAGCAATGATTCGGCACTGGTTTTGAGTCTGCGAGAAATTCAGCCATTTAGAAACCAGTGTGCACATCGAGGAATGCTTCTTACGGTCGAGCAGCAGCGGGACGTACAATATTTGGCTGCAGAGACTGCGATGATGGAGACCAAGCGGAAAGACACGCAGGGTTGCTTCAATAAGATTCTCGTAGAATCACATCGGTTGGAGGCGGTTCTCAATGATCCGCTACGGCGCGATCAAGTTGAACGCGATGAAGGCAGTCCGTTGGGTTCGGCCCTGGATGCAAGGGAAAAGCCATGATCATCGATTGCCACGCCCACATCTTCACACACTGGATCGGCGCCTGCGGACATCCGACTCGCGAGGTGCACAAGCGCTACCTGCAGCGCGTCGTGACCCGCACGGTGGCACCTACCTTCCGCCTCCGCGATGGCGCGCGCGCCGATACCAAGGCGCTGTTCCGGGTCGGCGAGGAGAGCTGGAGCGGACTCAACGACGTCGATTTCCGCGTCGGCCGGTTCGGCCAGCTCGAGTTCACGCATGAGGGCGAGGACTACGGCGTCCAGTACATGCCCGTGGGCATGCAGGAACAGGTGGCGCCACCGGAGCTGATGCTGGCGCAGATGATGAATGCCGGCGTCGATCATTGCATCCTGCAGGCGGGCGGCGGCTACGGCGCGATGACCGAGATGAACGCATTCGCCGGGCGGCAATATCCCGAGCGGATCACCGGGCTGATGCATGTCGACGAGGCGATGGCGGGCAAACCCGAGCAGCTCGCCGAGGTCGATCGTGCGGTCGATGAGCTTGGCCTGCGCGGTCTTTACTTCGGCGTCGATGCGATGAGCCGCCACGGCTTCCCGTGGGCGCTCGACGGGGGCGAAATGGCGCCGTTCTGGGACAGACTCGCGCGGCGCGACATCCTGCTCTGCTTCGAGATGAGTTCGGGACCGGGTTACGACATGGCGGGCTACATGGCGAACCTCACCGCGTTCGGCCGCGTTCTCGCGCGCCATCCCTCGATGCGCGTGCATATGGCGATGAGCCCGCCGATCGCGTTCTTTGCGCGCAACGGCCGCTATCAGTTCCCCGACGAGGCGCTCGCCGTCTGGCGCCACGAGCCGATGGTGCTCGAGGTGATGTTCCCGATCACCTATGGCGGGGTGTGGGACTACCCCTATCCCGAGGCGCAGGTGCTGATCGAGGACATGAAGAACCAGTTCGGCGCGCACCGGCTGATCTGGGGCTCCGACATGCCGAACGTGGAGCGGTTCTGCACTTATAAGCAGTCGCTCGACTATGTGAGACGGTACTGCCCGTTCCTGACGGCGCGCGAGAAGGACCTGATCCTGGGCGACACTTGCGCGGCCTTCTACGGGATCGGCTAACGTCTGGTCAGACGACGGTGCGGTGCCGCTCGACGCAGGTCGCCAGCACGGTGTCGATCGGCTGGCTCCACCAGCGCTCGGAGAAGATCTCGGCTTCGGAGAAGCCCGTGAAACCCGCATCCTCGACGGCCTGGCGGATGCGGCGGAGTTCGATCACGCCGTCGCCCATCATGCCGCGGTCATTCAAAAGGTCGGTGGTCGGCACCAGCCAGTCGCAGACGTGATAGGCGAGCAGTCGCTTCTCGCGCCCGGCGCGGGCGATGCCGGCATAGAGATCGGGATCCCACCATGTGTGATAGACGTCGACCGCGACGCCCAGCGCACCGCTGCGGCCGCCGGGGTCGACGCGATCTGCGATGTCGAGAGCCTGGGCCAGCGTGTTCACGGCGGCCCGGTCGGCGGCATACATCGGATGCAGCGGCTCGATCGCCAGCGGCAGCCTCGCCGTGCGGGCATAGGCCAAAAGCTCGGCGACGCCGTCCTCGATCATCGCGCGCGCCATTTCGAGGTCCTTCGATGGCACAGAGCCGGGGCGCGCATAATGCGGCAGGCCGCCCGCCACCAAAATCAAGCAGGGCGCGCCCATCGCCGCAGCCTCGTCGACCGCGCGCCGATTGTCGTCGCGTGCGGCCTTGCGGTGCTCACCTGAAGAGGGGAACAAACCACCACGGCAATAGCCGGAAAGTTTCAGGCCGGCGTCCTTGACCTGTTGGATGGCGCGGTCGAGGCCGACGCTCGCCACCTGGTCGCGCCATGGGCTGATCGCCGGAATGCCGTGGCGCGCGCAGGCCTCGACGATGGCCAAAAGATCGCCCTGGCGCCGGACGGTCGCGGTGTTGACCGAGAGATGGCGCGGGCCGTCGCTGAAATCGCGCATCGGGTCAGGTCGCGACGCCGCGCACGGCAAGGACGGCCTTCATGCGCGCCGCAGCCTGCTCGGGATCGCGGAACAGCCCCGCCTTGTCGGCCAGCCGGAACAGCTCGGCGAGATGCAGCGTCGAGCGTGCGCTCTCCTGGCCGCCGACCATGGTGAAATGGTCCTGATGGCCGTTGAGATAGGCCATGAACACCACGCCGGTCTTGTAGAACTGCGTCGGCTTGCGGAAGATATGTCGCGACAACGGCACCGTCGGCGCAAAGATGGCGTGGAATTTTTCGAGGTCGTTGCCGGCCAATGCCGAAAGCGCAGCGGTGGCCGCCGGTGCGATGGCATCGAAGATGCCGAGCAGGGCGTGCGAATAGCCCTGGTCGTCGCCCGCGATCAATTCGGCATAGTTGAAATCGTCGCCGGTATACATCTTCACGCGCTTGTCGAGCCGGCGGCGCATGGTGATCTCCTTGTCCTTGTCGAGGAGGGAGATCTTTACGCCGTCGATCTTGGCGGCCGACCGGTTGATGACGTCCAGCGCCGTTTCCATCGCTGGGGCGAAGTCGGCCGCGCCCCAGTAGCCGGCGAGCGCGGGGTCGAACATGTCCCCCAGCCAGTGGATGATCATCGGCTCGCGCACCTGGCCCAGCACGCGGTCGTAGACGCGGGCATAGTCTTCGGGCGATTTCGCGACCCGCACCAGGGCGCGGGACGCCATCAGGATGATGCGGCCGCCGACCGCCTCGATGGCCGCGATCTGCTCCTCATAGGCGCGGATGACTTCGTCGACCGAGCGCACGGCGGCGAGGTCGAGATGGTCGGTGCCGGCGCCGGAGAAGACGACGGCGCCGGTGCGGCCACGCGACGCCGCGACCGAGCGCTCGATCAGCTCCAGCGCCATCTTCCAGTCGAGCCCCATGCCGCGCTGGGCGGTGTCCATGGCTTCGGCGACGCCGAGACCCAGGTCCCAGAGATATTCGCGGTAGGCGATGGTGCGGTCCCAGTCGGGGGCCGCCTGCAGCCAGGGATCGATGTCGGCATTCGGATCGGCCACGACGTGGGCGGCGGCCAAGGCGACCCGGTTGAGCGGCCGCGTCACGCGGTCGGGGAAATGCGCCGCCGTCGAGAGCGTGTAGGGCGAGAGGTGGCCGCCCAGCGCGGGCAGGGGCAGGACGATCGACATGGAAGCCTCCCTAGACTTTCAGCCTCAGATTTTAAGAGGGGGAACGTCGACCCAGCGCCGTTCCTTCCAGCTCTGATGCGCGCATTCGACGAGCTGCACGCCCTTGGCGCCCTCGACCAGCGTGTGCGGAAAGGGCGCGTCCTCGACGACGTGGCGGATGAACATCTCCCACTCGGCCTTGAAGCCGTTATCGTAGACGACATTGTCGGGCACCTTCTGCCAGCTGTCGTAGAAATCGATGGTCTGTTTCTGATCGGGATTCCACACCGGCCGCGGGGTCGCGGTGCGCGGCTGGATCATGCAGTCGCTCAAGCCGGCGACCGCGGAGCCCAAGGTGCCGTCGACCTGGAAAGTCACGAGATCGTCGCGATAGACGCGCACCGCCCAGCTCATGTTGATGTGGGCGATCACGCCGCCCTCGAGCTGGAAGCTGGCGTAAGCCGCATCGTCGGCGGTCGCGGCGTAGCGTTTGCCCGCCTCGTCGACCCGCTCGGGAATATGGGTCGCCGCGATGCAGGACACCGACTGGACCTTGCCGAAGAGATTGTCGAGCACGTAGCGCCAGTGGCAGATCATGTCGAGCACGATGCCGCCGCCGTCCTCGGTGCGGTAATTCCACGACGGCCGCTGGGCCGCCTGCCAGTCGCCCTCGAACACCCAATAGCCGAATTCGCCGCGCACCGAGAAGATGCGGCCGAAGAAGCCCGAATCGCGCAGCATCTTGATCTTCTGCAGGCCGGGCAGGAACAATTTGTCCTGCACTGTGCCGTTCTTGACGCCCTTCTGCTTGGCCAGCCGGCAGATCTTCAGCGCCTCGGCGAGGTTGGTGGCGATCGGCTTCTCGCAATAGATGTGCTTGCCGGCGTTGATCGCCTTTTCGAGCAGGGTCGGGCGCATCTGCGTCGTCGCCGTGTCGAAGAAGATGTGGTTCTTGGCACTGGCGATCTCGGCGTCGACGTCGGTGCTCCAGCGCAAGCCCCCATGCTGTTCCGCCAGCGTCTTCACCTTGTCGGCGCTGCGGCTGACCAGCACCGGGTCGAGCTGGACCCGCGAGCCGTCCGACATCAGCACGCCGCCCTGGGCGCGGATCGCCGCGACCGAGCGGATCAGGTGCTGGTTGACGCCCATGCGTCCGCTGACGCCGTTCATGATGAGGCCGAGAGTACGTGTCGCCATGAGTCATTTCCTCGATGGGGGTCTTGGCGCCCCAAGTAACTGCGCCCCAAGTAACCGGATGGTTAATTGCTCCTATAGGCCGCCCGGCTTGTCAAGCCGGGCTCAGGATGTCCGCGCCGGAGTGGCGGCAATCGCCCGCAGCACGAGGCCGACCACGTGTTCGATCCGCTCGTCGAGCGCCCTGCGCGCCTTGAGGTCGCGCGCGAACACCACCGTCAGCGTGTGAATGTTGGAGACGTAGAAGAAGCAGAGCGAGGCGATCGAGATGTACAGTTGCAGGGGATCGATCCCCGGACGCGTAACGCCGAGCTTTTGGCCCTTCCTGAGGATCCGCCCCACCGTGGCCACGACAGCCGAATTCATGTCGGGGATCTGCAGCGACTTCTTGAGATGGCGCGCGCGGTGGAGGTTCTCGGTGTTGAGCAGCGCCACGAAACTCGGATTGGCATTGAAATAGGCCCAGGTGAAGCGCACCAGCCGCTCGACCGCGGCCAGGGGCTCCAGCTCCTCGAGCCGGAGCTCCTGCTCGGCCGTCCTGATGTCGGCATAGGCGCGTTCGAGCGTGGCGAGATAGAGCGCTTCCTTGTTGCCGATATAGTAGTAGAGCAACCGCTTGTTGGCCTGCGCCGTCCGGGCAATCCGGTCGACGCGCGCGCCCATGTAGCCGTGGTCGGCGAATTCGAGTCGGGCCGCCGCCAGGATGCGGAGCTTGGTGGCGCCCGCATCGCGGACCGCGAGCTTGAGGCGGGGTGTCTTGCCGTGGGGTGCCTTGCCGTCGTGCCGTTTCATCTTGTTATCCCAACTCAGGCAAGGGACGCTCAGCCGGTGACAATCGCCCTATACATCGACGCCGACGCCTGCCCGGTCAAGGCGGAGATCTACCGCGTCGCCGAACGCTATGGGCTGAAAGTCTATGTCGTGAGCAACTCTTACATCAACGTGCCGCGCGATCCGCGCATCGAGCGCGTGGTGGTGGGCGACGGCTTCGATGCCGCCGACGACTGGATCGCCGAACGTGTCGGGCCCGGGGATATTGTGATCACCTCGGATATTCCCCTGGCTGACCGCAGCCTGAAGAAGGGTGCGGCGGCGATCGGCTCGACCGGTGTCGCCTTCACCACCTCGTCGATCGGCATGGCGATGGCGAGCCGCGAGTTGATGTCCAACCTGCGGGCCATGGGCGAGGCGACGGGCGGGCCCAAGCCGATGAGCCAGCGCGACCGCTCGCGCTTCCTGTCGACGCTCGACGAGACGATCCAGAAACTGCGGCGGGCCGGACACAGCGGTTGAAATGCCGCCTACGGCCGGTCGAGCCAAACGTCCTCGAGGCGGAAGCCGTTGTACATGCTGTTGATCTGGGAGACGTAGCCCCTGACGTAGGGCTGCCAGCAGGTCGCGGCACGGTTCCACATGATCGGTGGCCGAGCGCCGTCGGCCAGGAGCTTGGCATCGATGTCCCATACCAGCTGGCGGCGTTTCTCGAAGTCGGGCTCGGATGACTGAATGTCGAACAGCCGTTCGATCTCGGGATTGCAGTAGCCGTTGTAGTTGCGTTCCGACCGGCAAGAGAAATTCTCGTAGAAGGCCTGGTCGGGATCGTCGACACCGTTGCCTGTGGTGTTGACGGCGACCGAATATTCCTTGCGGCTGAGCCGGGTGAACCAGTGCGAGGTCTCGATGACGTCGAGCGTTGCGTGGATGTGGATCTCTCTCAGCTGATCGATCAGGATCTGCGACGGATTCCTGTAGAGCGCGATGCCGCGCGTCGCGACCTTCATCTGCAGGCGCCGGTTCTCGTCGTAGCCTGCCTTGGCCATCAGGGCGCGGGCCAGCTCGCGGTTCTCCGCGACGTCGGGCCCGTAGCCCTCGATGGCCGCCAGCTTCTCCGGCGGCATGCCCCACAGGCCGTCGCTCTGCGGCTGCAGGGTGCCGCCGATCTCGCCTTCGCCGCCGTTGACCGACGCGATGAAGGCCTTGCGGTCGAGCGCCAGCGAGAGCGCGCGGCGGATGTCGGGATTGTCGAAGGGGGCGACGTGGCGATTGACCAGCAGATTGGTGTTGTTGTTCATCGATGACGTCTCGCACACCACCCTCGATGACGGCCGCCTGGCCTCGCGAAGCTGCGGGATCGTCACCTCCCAGGGGAAGGTGATGTCGAAGCGGCCGGCGAGGAAGCTCAGCAGTGCCGTCTGGGAGCTGCTGACGATCGAGAATTCGATGCCGTCGAGATAGGGCCGGTTCGGCTTCCAGTAGTCCGGGTTGCGCACCAACTTGACGCGATCGAACTGCACGAACGAGTCGAACTTGAACGGGCCCGTGCCGATCGGCTTGACGCGCATCTGGGCGGCGGGGACATGGCAGGGGTAGATCGGCGAGAAGCCGGAGGCGAGCAGCGACAGGAGCGACGGCTGCGGCCGGTTGAGGTAGATCGTGACCTCGTGGTCGTTGCCGCTGTGGACGTAGTTGATGTTGCGGTACCAGGCGCCGCGTGGATTGCGCCGCAGCTTGTCGCGGTTGCGGCCGGTCAGCAGGCCGAAGGTGCACTCCACGTCGGACGACGTGAAGGGCAGGCCGTCGTGCCAGCGTACGCCCTTGCGCAGCTTGAAGGTGAGTTCGGTCCCGTCGTCGTTCCAGCTCCACGACTCGGCCAGGTCGGGGACGATCGTGTCCTCGCTGTTCTGAAGTTTCGCCTGGTCGAACAGGACGAGGTTGTTGAACACCGGCATGAAGGGCACGACCGTCGAGGCGGTCGACTCCTCGTGGATAGAGGCACTCGGGGGATTGTCGCGATGGAACATGCGGAGCACGCCGCCGGTCTTCTGGGCAAGCACCGTCCCGCTCCAACACAGCATGGAGACGATCAAGCTGCCGATCAGGACGTGCGTACGCATTCTGCTACCCATGCTCTCGACACCGAACTCATGCTCCTGGTGTCGTCAGCAGAGAGTACAACGCCTCATCATCGCCGATAGTTTCATTCCTGCACACCCGATTCTCGGTCCGGCTGCAAGAAAGCGATAAGGCGGCAGCGGCAGTGAAGAAACAAAAGATACAGATGCGTATCAGGCGGCCTTCGTTCGGCGCATGGTGCGCGAGTAGCGCGGGCAAACTTCCTCGGCGAAGCGGGTCATCATGCGTTGCCGCAGTTCGATCGGCGTGCCCGGCGTGGCGCACGACACCATGAAATAGTTGAAGCCCAGCGCGACCAGCTGGTCGATGCGCCGGCAGATCGTCTCGGGACTGCCGACCAGGTTGGAGTCCATGAACGGGCCGAGCTCGGCCGGGTCGGTGAGCTTGCGCAGGTTGGCGAACATGCGGCTGAAGTCCTGGTACTCCGGGATATCGGCCCACGGATTGGCGTCGGACTCGTAGTGCGTGCACTGCAGGTCGAAGTAGGGCGGGTAGTGCCGGCGGCCCAGAGCGCGCGCCTCTTCATCGGTGTCGGCGATGAACAGCTTTACCGAGATCGGCAGGATCGCGTCCCGCGCGGCGGCACCGGCGCGCGCGCGCCAGCGTTCCAGGATCTTGGCCAGCAGCTTGTCGGGAAAGGTCGAGAGGCAGATCGGCGCCACCCCGAGGTCGCCCATCACCTCAGCGCTGGCCGGGCTGCCGATGGCGCCGTAGAAGCGCACCTTTTTCGCGACCGGCTCGGGCCGGATGCGGATCGGCTGCGCGATCTTCCAGAACGGACCGTCGTGGGTGAAGGGCCCGCCCGCCAAACCCTTCTCGACGATGCGGTAGCATTCCGCGAAGCGGGCGCGTGCCTCGTTCATGTCGATGTTGTAGGCGTCGTATTCCATCTTGGCGGTGCCGCGGCCGATGCCGAGATGCAGCGTGCCGTTGGTCATGCTGTTCAGCATGGCGATTTCCTCGGCCAGCCTGAGCGGATGGTACCAGGGCAGCACCAGCACAGAGGTGCCGAGCGAGAGGTCGGGGAACGCCGCCGCGATGTGCGCCATGAAGAGGAGCGGGCTCGGTGTTGGATAGTAGTCGCTGAAATGGTGCTCCAGCAGCCAGGCCGCGTCGAAGCCGAGCTTCTGGCCCAGCGCGCAGTCATCCATGACCTCACGGTAGAGCGCCTGGTCGGACTTGTGCACATTGCTGGCCGGTGCCGCCTGGAAGCCAAAGGCCATATCGCCCATCTCCGTCCCCTCGTTGCCTTATTCGGTGGGCAGGATAGCAGTGAATCTGGGTTCGAGGTCGCTGCGCAAGGGTGGTAAATTTCGCGTGGGCAGGCAGCGGGCCCGGTGAACCTTGGGCGCCTTCGTGCGTTGATAGAGGTTATGTCCATAAGTGTTCGAAAATGGATGGTCTGGACGGCCGGTGTCGCGGGCGTGCTGGCGGCTGCCTGGAGTGCGGCGCCCTATCTGATAAGCATCGAGGCGTTCAAGCCGGCCATGATCGCGGCCGTCAAGGAAGCCACCGGGCGCGAACTGGTCATCGACGGGCCGATCGAACTCTCGATGTACCCGGTGCCCGGCATCTCCGCGCGACAAGTTCATTTCGCCAACGCCACCGGCACCAAGGGTGCGCAGATGCTCGACGTGCGCCGCGTGGTCGTGCGGCCGTCGCTGCTCGCCCTGCTGCAGGGGCGGATCGAGGTCGGCACGCTGGTCCTGTTTCGTCCGACGATCGTGCTCGAGGCCGATGCCGACGGAAAGCCCAACTGGGAATTCGCACCGGGCGCAGGCGCTGCCCAGGCGGCCGGTGCGCCGGCTGCCGGCTTCCATCTGGCGATCGGCCGGCTCGCCATCGTCCGCGGCACGCTGAGCTACACCGATCCCCGCACCGGCAAGACGACCGTGGCCGAGCAGATTCGCGCCCAGGCGTCGGTGGGCTCGTTCGAGGGGCCCTTCACCATCGCCGGCACCGCGACCGTGAACGGCGTTCCCCTGACGCTCGACCTCAAGGTCGGGCAGCGCACCGAGAAGGGCAGCGACATCGCGGTCAAGCTGGAGCTCGCCAGCGGCAAGCTCGGCTTCTCTGGCGCGTGGTCCGGATCGGGCCCGTCCGGGCGGATCGCCGGCCACCTGTCGGTGGCAACCGGGCTCCTGACCGATTTCATCTCCGCCCTCGTCACCGTGTCCGGTCAGGAAAAGCCGGCGTTCGATTCCTCCGTCGTCGGCCGGTTCGCATTCGACGGTGGCGTCGACGTATCGCCCGAGCGGGTGGCCATCACCGACTTCAAGATGACGATCGGCGACGAGATCGCGACCGGCTCGCTGGCGCTCTCGTCCAAGCCCACGCTGCTGCTCGATGGCCATGTGGCGCTGGCCAAGGTCGATCTCGACAAGTGGCTCGAGCTGCTCTCCCAGCCCGGCCTGCTGCCGATCGCAAAGCCTGCGCCGGCCGCAGCGGCAACCACACCCGCGGCCAAGCCTCCCGTCAAACCTCCAGCCAAGCCACCCGTGACACCGCCTGCCGCCGTCGCGCGCTCGCCTTTCCCGCCCGAGCTTGGCGTGTCGGTGAAGATCGACGTTGCCGAGCTGCTCTACCGCAAGCGCCCGATCCGCGACCTGTCGGTGGGCTTCGACATCCGCAAGGGCGTCATGGCACTGCCGCACTTCAGCGCGGCGCTGCCGGGCGACATGACGCTGCGGGCGAGCGCGTCGGCGACCGGCGATCCCGCCAAGCCCGCCGCCGGCGGCGAGTTCAGCCTGAGCGGCCCGAAGCTCCGCGAGACCCTGAAGTGGCTCGATATCGACGTCTCCGGCGTGCCGGCCGACCGTCTGCAGACCCTGAGCGGGCATGGCAAGATCGCAACGGTCGCCGACAAGTTGCAGCTGACCGAAGCCACCTTTGCCCTCGACGGCGTGAACGCGACCGGCAGCGCCAGCCTCAGCCTGGGCGTGCCGGTCACGGTGGCGGCGCAGGTCCAGATCGACCGCTTCGACCTCGATGCCTACATGCCACAGCAGGCGACGGGATGGTCGGCGGTGTTGCCCGCCGCGACTGCGACTCCGGTTGCAGCCACCGCCCCGGCCGCCGCCAATGTCCCGGCTGATCCGGCGGCGCCCAGCTTCGGGCTAAAGGCCAAAATCGCCAATCTGATCTATCGCGGCCAGCCGCTGAAGGGCATCGAGGCCGATGTGGTGGCTCAAGGCCGGCTGCTCAAGCTGAACGGCCTCAAGATCGTAGACCTGTTGGGCGCCAAGGCCGACCTGAAGGGCCAGGTGAGCGATTTCGGCACGGCGCCACGCTTCGACGTCACCTTCAACGCCTCTGCGTCGGATGCCGACAAGCTGCTCGACTACGCGGCACTCCCCAAGTTCCTGAACGGCAAGATCGGCGCGGCCTCGGCCAGCGGCGGGATGGCGGGAACCATCGATGCGCTCACGCTGCGCAACCTCGCCGTCACCATGCTGGGCGCCACGGCGCACGCCACCGGCACCGTCGTGCTGGGCGAAAAATTCCGCTTCGACTTCTCGAGCTTCGACATCGGCACGGCGGATGCGAGCCGGCTCGTGTCGGTCGCCACCGGCCGCAACCAGACCGGCATCGGGGCGATCTCCGCCGCCGGCAGTTTCAAGGGTAATGCCGATCGCGCGACCTTCGACGGCAACCTCCAGGCGCTGGCGACGGCGATGACGGGCAAGATCGACGCCACCCTGGGCGCTCGCCCGAACATCACGGCGACCCTGAAAATTCCGGGGACACTCGACTTCGACAAATGGCTGGGCGTCTCGGCCGATGGCGGGGCTCCCGCTGGACCTGCCCGCGCAGCACCGGCGGCACCCGCGGCGGGCCAGGCGCCGGCCGCCGCCTCGCGTGCGACCACCGGCAAGGCCATCGACCTGTCGGCACTCCGTGCCTTCGACGCCTCCCTGACGCTCTTCACCAGTGCGATCGCGGTCGGCTCGGTGCAGGTGACCTACGCCGATCTCTCGGCCACCCTCAAGAGCGGCGTCTTCAAGATCGCCAAGCTGACAGGGCAGTTCTACGGCGGCGCCGTCGACTTCACCGGCACGGTGGACGCGTCCAAGCAGACTCTGGCGGTCGATCTCGACGGCAGCCTGCAGGGCATTTACCTGGGCGAGATGATGCGCGGCACGGCCGGGACCAACACCTTCGGCAACGATCACCTGGGCGTGGCGATCGACGGCAAGCTGAATGTGATGAATATCGATATCAAGGGCAGCGGTGACTCGCCCGGGTCGATCCGCGATTCGCTCACCGGTCGCGGCCAGGTGAGCGGCTACATCTATCCTTCTGTCACCAGAGGCTCGCTCTCATTCGCGTCCTTCGCCACGGGCGTCGGCAGCATCTTCAGCAGCGAGATGGGCTTCAACTCGGCCGTACTGCAGGCTTTCATCAACCACCAGAGCGCCATCAAGGGCGAGCTTCAGATCGGCGGCGGCATGCTCAGCCTGCAGAATCACACGGTGCAGGGCCAGAACGCCGTGGCCCTCGTCACCAGCCGCAACAGCCTGCTCGAGGCCACCACCGACACCACGATCGGCCTCGACACCGGCCAGCGCGGGCCGGCGGATTACGTCATGACGGTGAAGGGGCCATTGTCGGCGCCGACCATGAACATGGGCCGCGGCGCAGGGAATTGAGTTTGCCGCGCCTTCAGGCGGCGCGGTTCTTCAGGATTTCCCAGGCGCGGACAAAGTTCTGCGCCATCTCCTCGGCCGGCACGGCGCCGGAGAACAGCACGTGGCCCTGCAGGGCGAAGCTCGGCACGCCCTGGATGCCGGCGTTGCGCGCCATCTGGTCGCCGGCCAGCACTTCCTTGCGGCCCTCGTCGCCCGCCAGCATCGCCAGCACCGCGTCGCGGTCGAGGCCGCCTTCGGCGCCGATCCTGGCCA
Organism: Reyranella sp.; assembly: GCA_052386855.1. Lineage (GTDB taxonomy): Bacteria > Pseudomonadota > Alphaproteobacteria > Reyranellales > Reyranellaceae > Reyranella. Next base: position 38,892 of record JBQTJT010000073.1, on the reverse strand, counting down.
GGACCTGCTGATCGCCGATGTCGGCACCGTTGCAGAAATAGCCCTCGAACAGCGCCTCGACGACGGCGTCCTGCACGTTCTTCTGGCCGGCGAAGCGGATCAGCCGGTGGGCGTTCACGGTATTGGGCGTGCGCGTGATGCGGTCGAGATGAAATTCCAGGCCGACGGTGGCCGCGGTCTCGGTGATGCGCTGGTCGAGCTGCTGCGAGCGCTCCAGGCTGCCGAACTTGGCGATGCGGTACTGCTTGCGCTCGACGCCCTCGGGCGGCATTTCGGGATTGAGCTGGAAGGGATGCCAGGCGACGGTGACGGAGCAGTGCTTGTCGGCGAGGAGATGGAGGGCGCGCTCGAGCTGGCGCTTGCCGATGTAGCACCAGGGGCAGATCGCGTCGGAGATGACGTCGATGCGTCCGACAGGCTGGGCCTTGTCCATGGCTGTTTCCTTTCCCCTATTGCCAATCAGCGTATACCTGCGTGGAATCCCGGGCAACGCGAGGACCTCATGGAAAAGCCGAAATACCGCTCTGCGCTGATTGTCGGGACCGGCCCGGGGCTCAGCGCCTCGTTGGCCCGCCTGTTTGCCGGCAACGGCCTTGCCGTGACGCTGGTGGCACGCCAGACCGACAAGCTCGCTGCACTTGCGAAGGAGACCGGCGCCTCCGTCCATGCCTGCAACGCCGCCGATCCGAAGGAAGTGGCTGCCCTGTTCGGGACGCTCGATGCCGCCGGCCGGACGCCCGACGTCGTCGTCTACAACGCCAGCAATCGGGTGAGGGGGCCGCTGGTCGACCTGCCGCCCGACGACGTCAAACGTGCCATCGAGATCAGCGCCTTCGGCGCCTTCCTGGTCTCCCAGCAAGCGGCGCGACGCATGCTGCCGCACAAGCACGGCGCGATCCTGCTATCGGGCGCCACCGCGGGCGTAAAAGGTTTCGCGCTCTCGGCCACCTTCGCCATGGGCAAGTTCGCGCTGCGCGGCCTCGCGCAATCGATGGCGCGCGAGCTCAGCCCCCAGGGTATCCATGTCGCGCATTTCGTCATCGACGGCGGCATCCGCAGTGCCGCCCGGCCGGTGCCGGCTGACAATCCCGACAGCCTGCTCGACCCCGACGCCATCGCCGAGACCTATTGGGCCACGCTGCAGCAGCACCGCAGCGCCTGGAGCTGGGAGGTCGAGGTCAGGCCGTGGGTTGAGAAGTTTTAGGCTACCACGAGAAGCGCCAGGACAGCGCGCTGCCGACGATGAACTGGTTGCGCGAGCCGCCGGGGCCGGTGACGATCGGCGAATTGGCAGCGACGTCGCCCAGGTAGTTGTAGCTGCCGAAGGCCACGAAGGTGAGCTGATCGTGGATCCGCCACACGCCACTGGCGCCTGCACCGACGCTGCGCAGCCCGGCGCCGGGGTAATACTGGGCGTAGCCCGAATTCACCGACTGGTTGGCATCGACGCCGAAATAGGCCTGATTGTAGGTGCCGTCGGTCACTGAAAGCCGCGGGCCGGCCGACAGGAAGACGGTGTCGCTCAGCCGAAGCTTGCCGTCGATCAGGGCATCGAACACCAGCCCATTGCTGCCCCCCAGGCCGCGCCGCAACTCCACCTTGGCCGCGAGGAAGGGCAGGTCGTAGCGCAGGAAGCCGCCGCCCTCGACCGTGAAGGGCACGTTACCCATGCCGAACAGATAGCCGCCGTCGCCGGCGTTGCGCGGGAAGCGATAGCGCAGGATCGGCCCGGCCTTGAAGCCGTCGGCGTCGAACAGCGTGGCGCCGACGCCATCGCGCGCCGAGAGGAAGAACTTGTCGCGCTGGTAGCGCAGATCGAGGTTGGGTATCGGCAGGATGCGGTAGTTGGCCGATCCCTCGAACCACGGCGCCACAACGACGCCGGGGCCGATGTCGAACGTCCAGTCCTTGGGCGGCGGGCCGGAAGGCTCGCTGCCGATGGATGACGGCTGGGCGGACGCGGTTTCCGCACACGCCGTGACGATCGCAAGACACAAAGCAACGCCGCTACGCAAAGCCACTTGTTCACCCCACTGTTCGATCACCTCATACGAAGTGCGACGGCGGGTGGATCATGCCCCTCGGAGTCAGAGGGAAACTTCTAGCAGCCGCCGTGCGGCGTGCAGGTCGGGCACGATCGTCACGCACTTGGCGCGAACCTCGGGCAGCGGCGGCAGGATGTCGGGCACCATGATCGCCATGGTGCCGGCGGCGTGGGCGGCCGTGAGGCCGGTGTTCGAATCCTCGAAGGCGATGCAATGTCCGGGCGCGACGCCGAGCCGGCGGGCCGCCTCGAGATAGATGTCAGGATGCGGCTTGGCCCGCACGACGTCATCGCGCGTGGAGAAGGCCTTGAACCGATCGTAGAGGCCGGTGCGGCCGAGGTGGCGCTCGACCGTGGTGCGGCTGGCGGAGGTGGCGAGCGCCAGCGGCAGGCCGCGGGCCACCAGGAAATCCAGCAGTTCGACCGCGCCGGGCTTCAGCGGGATGTCGCCTTCGAAGCGTTGCCTGACATGGGTCGAGAAATGCGCGCGGAACGGTTCGATGCGAAAGCCGTCGCCGTAGTACGCCTGGATCATGAGGTTGCATTCGGGCGAAGCGATGCCGACCATCGAATGGCAGAAATCGAGCGGAATCGTCAGGTCCAGCGCCCTGGCTGCGGCCTGCAGGGCATCGATGTAGACCGCCTCCGTATCGAGCAGCAGGCCATCCATGTCGAAAAGGACGGCTTCGACGGGTTTCTCGAACATGGTTTCGTTCTAAGCTCCGGGCCGGAAACGGCAAGCGGGAGAAAAATTCATGCGCATCCATAACCTATATGTCGACGCAAAGGGCGAAACTCACTTCCGTGACATCGAAGTCGAATGGAAGAATGAAGGCCGGGGCGGCAAGACCTCGGCCATGCTGCCCGCGACCGGCATCATCTTCCGCGAGACTCCGGGCACCTACGATTACGAATGGCATCCCGCGCCGCGCCGGCAATACATCATCAACCTCGATGCCGGCGTCAGCATCCAGGCGAGCGATGGCGAGACCCGCATCATCGGCGCCGGCGAAGTCATTCTGGTCGAGGATACACACGGCAAGGGCCACTGCTCGAAGGCGATCGAGGGCAAGCTCCGCCACTCTATTTTTGTTCCCATTGAGTAGGTTCCCATGAACGTCCAGACCCAGATCGATCCGACCGATCAGCTCGTCGAGCAGGCCAAGCGCGTGCTGCCCGGCGGCAGCTTCGGCAACATGCCGGCCGAGGTGATCCTGAAGGAGGGTAGGGGCGGACGGGTCTGGGACGAGGCCGGCAAGGAATATGTCGACTTCCTGCTGGGGTCGGGTCCGATGTTTGTGGGCCATGCCCATCCCGAGGTGACGGCGGCCGTGCAGGCGCAGGTGCCGCTCGGCACTACCTTCTTCGGCAACAACCGCCACGGTATCGCGTTGGCCGAGGCCATCGTCGATGCGGTGCCCTGCGCCGACCAGGTGCGCTTCGTCTGCTCCGGCACCGAGGCCGATCTCTACGCGATGCGGGCGGCGCGGGCCTTCCGCAAGCGCGACAAGATCCTGAAGTTCGAGGGCGGCTACCACGGCATGAGCGACTACGCGCTGATGTCGCTCGCGCCCAAGAAGCCGGGCAATTTTCCGCGGCCCTCGCCTGACTCCGCCGGCATTCCCAAGAGCGTTCAGGACGAGATGCTGGTCGCGGCCTTCAACGACATCGAGATGGTCGAAAGCCTGATCCGCGAGCAGAAGGACGAGCTGGCGGGCGTCATTGTCGAGCCGTTCCAGCGCCTGATCCCGCCGCAGCCGGCCTTCCTGCAGTCGCTGCGCCGCATCACCGCGGAGCACGGCATTCCGCTGATCTTCGACGAGGTCGTGACCGGCTTCCGCTTCGCCTACGGCGGCGCCCAGGAATATTACGGCGTCACGCCCGACCTCTGCACCCTGGGCAAGATCGTGGGCGGCGGCTTCGCCCTGGCCGCCGTCGCCGGCCGCGCCGACATCATGGCGCACTTCGACCGGCTGACCATGGCCGACGAGGATTTCCTGTTCCAGGTCGGCACGCTCTCGGGCAATCCGGTGGCCTCGGTCGCCGGCCTCGCCACGCTCGATATCCTGAAGCGGCCCGGCGCCTACGAGCAGGTCTTCGCCACCGGCCGCACGCTGATGTCGACACTGTCCGATCTGCTGCAGCGTTCCGGCTTCAAGGCCCAGGTGATCGGCGAGCCGCCGCTGTTCGACATTCTCTTCACCGACCAGCCGGTGAAGGACTACCGCGATACGCTGAAGGCCGACACCGCGACCCTGAAGCGCTTCAACCAGCTCCTGCGCGCGCGCGGCATCATGAAGGGTGAGTCGAAGTACTATGTGAGCCTGGCCCATACCCAGGCCGACATCGACCATACGATCGGCGCCTGGACCGATGCGCTGAAGGAGCTGAAGGCCGGCCGCTAGAAGAGGTGACGTCCCCGTGCGCAAGACGATAGCGGCAGCCAAGCCGCGCGCTGATTCCGAAGCCTTGGCCGTGGGCCAGTGTCTTTGCGGCGCCGTGGAAATCGAGATCGGGACCCCGGCACGATGGGCCTGGCACGATCATTCCGCCGCGACCAGGCGGGCGCATGGCGCCGCCTATGCGACTTACGTCGGCAGTTGGCGCAAGCGCTTTCGCGTCACCAGGGGCGCGGACGAGATCACGCGCTTCAAGGACGAGACCACCGGGACGACGAGGAGCTTCTGCGCCCGCTGCGGCACGCCGCTCGCCTATGAACGGGCCCGGTCGGCGCACATGGTCAATGTCCCGCGCGCGCTGTTCACGGGCCGCACGGGCCGGGAGCCCCGCTATCATATCGCGATCGCCGAGCTGCAGGACTGGACCTACCTCGGCGAGCCGCTGGTTCCCCTAAAGGGCTTTCCCGGCGTTGTGTGGGAGCGCCCGAGCGGGAAGAAGCGCGGTCTGACGCGCAGGTCATCGATCCGCCCTACCGATTGAGCAGGCTGCCCAACACCAGGCCGAGGACGAGGTCGTCCTCGGCGCCGAAGGTCAGTCGCACTATGCGGCCTTCGCGATCGATGACGACGGTCGAGGGCGTTCCCTTGAAACCGTAGGCCGCCATCGTGAGCGGAATGGGCCCCTCAGGCGCGGGGCGGTCGACGGCGACTGGCATTTTCAGGCCGTACTCGTGCAGGAAGGCTTCCAGCGAGACCGGCGTCATGGCCGCGTGATGCTCGAAGACGGTGTGGAGGCCCAGCACCACGAGATCGTCGAGGTTCTTGGCGATCTCGTGCAGGCGCCGCGCCTGCGGGACGGCATGGGTGACGCAGCCGGGGCACAGCATCTGGAAGGCATGCAGCACCACGACCTTGCCGCGGAACATGTCGAGCGTCAGCGGCCGGTCGCTGTTGAACCAGCGCTCGGCCTCGATCGGCGGCGCCAGAACAGGTGCATCAGGCATGGCTAGGGCCCCTCCATGCCCTTCTTCTTCAGGAGCGTCAGGTTGGAGGGGTCGGCCAGGGCCAGAAGGAAGGCGTCGGCCGCGCCCCGGTTGCGCGAGCCAGTCGAGACGCCGCCGGAATAAGGCGTGTAGTACTGCACTTCCAGCGGGATCGGGCCGACCAGGGCCGCGCCCGGTACCGCCAGGATCTCGCTGATCTGATGCAGCGCGATGTCGGCCTGGCCGTTGACCACGCGCTCGGCCACCAGGCCGCCGGGGACCAGCACGCTCTTGGCCTTGAGTTGCTCGGCGATGCCGAGCTTCTCGAACAGCTTGGCGAGATAGATGCCGCTGGAGCCGCCCGCCGCCGGATCGATGTAGGCCACGGCGCGGGCCGCCAGCAGTGTCTTCTTGAAGGAATCGACGTCGGAAATGTCGGGAACGGGCGCGCCCTGCTTGATGCCGACGCCGATGCCGACGCGGGCCAGTGCCTTGGCGCTGCTCTCGACCACGCGGCCGCCGAGGAATGGCCCCAGCACCAGCGGCGGAAGGACGACCACGTCGAAATATTCGCCGTCGGCGATGCGCTTCTGCAGCTGGCCGGCCGTGGCGTTCTCGACCGTGACCTTGTGGCCGGTGCGCTTCTCGAACTCGGGGATCAGCTCCAGCGCCACCGATTTGTAGGCGCCAGCGGTCAGGAGCTTGAGATCGGCGGCGGCGGCGCCACCGATGCCGGCGAGGAGGCAGAGAAGGACAAGGATGATGCGCATGGTCGGCTCCTCAGCTCGGCGTGCCCATGATGTAGGGTTTCAGCATCGCATAAAGGAACGCGTGTGTGGGAGTGGGCACGCCGTGCCTGGCGCCGAGTTCGATCACCTTGCCGGAAAGCCACGGCAGCTCGATCCGGTTGCCGCGCAAAAGGTCGGCGCCCATCGAGGCCATCAGGTGGGCCGGCGCATTGCGGTTGAAGTTGAGCGTGCGCTCCACGGCGTCGGCCGGCAGGGCAATGCCCGAGGCGCGCCCGACGGCTGCCACCTCCTCGTAGGCGGCGATGAAATAGGGCGCGATGTCGCCATCGTCGCGCAGATTGCCGATCGGCAGGCGGGCGAGCGCCATCATGCCGGCGTTGGAGGCGAGCAGGATGAACTTCATCCAGAGCTCGGTCAGGATGGCCTCGCTGAACACGCCGTCGATGCCGGCCTTGGCGCAGGCCGCCGCCAGCGCCTGGCCGCGCGGGCTCCTCGCGCCGTCGATCTCGCCGAACACCATGCGCATCACGGTGCCGGTCTGGCGGATCACGCCGGGCCCGGCGATGGTGGCACTGATGTTGGCGACGCCGGGCATCACGGCCTGCTGGCCGAGGATCGGGATCAGCCGCTCGTGGGCGTCGATGCCGTTCTGAAGGGCGATGACGGCGGTGTCCTTGCCGACCATGGGCTTGATCTGCTGGCCGGCGCTTTCGACGTCCCACAGCTTTACACAGAACAGCACGACATCGACTTGGCCGACGGTCGCGGGATCGTCGGTGGCCTGGGCCGGCATCACGTGCGTCTCGCCGCGGCCGCCCTCGACCTTGAGCCCCCTGCTCTTGATGGCAGCCAGATGCGCGCCGCGCGCGATGAAGGTGACATCGACTCCCGACGTGGCGAGTGCCGCGCCGTAGCCGCCGCCGATGCCGCCGGCGCCGACTATCGCAATGCGCATCGATTGTCCTCCAACGGCCTGCGAAATGTCACCGCCCGGCCATAATTGCCGTCAAGTCTGCATCGCCGTCCAACAGCCATGGAGACTGCCGTGAAAGCCGGTCCTTTGTTGGTCATGTCGGCGCTCGCGTTTGTCGCATCGATCGGTCCGGGCTTCGCCGACAGCCGGACACAGAAATATCGCAGCAACGGCTGCGAGATCGAACGCAAGTTCGACGACGGAAAGTTCGAAACCAAGGTCGACTGCAAGCCTGGGCATGGCCGGGCGTATTTCGGTGCCGGCAAGGAAGAGTTCGTCCAGGGCGGTTGCGAGATCAAACGCGAGTGGAAACGCGACGGTGAATATAAAGAGGAAGTGAAGTGCAAGTGAACGACCCACCTAGTTGATGCTGGCGACCAGCAGGCAGCCGCCCTGGCCGGCGAGGACCGTGCCGTCGGCCGCCTCCAGACGCAAGCCGTGATCGCCGGCCAGGAGATGGCGGCTGCCCTCGATATCGAGCGCACTGTTGCCCAGGGGATTGTAGACGATATGCGTGCCCGGCCCGAGGCGAAGCGAACGGTCCTCGTCGAGGACCTTGATGTCGATCCTCACCCTCGCCCTGTTGCCGATGAGGTTCACCACCTCGACCGGCCCCGCCTCGAGCTTGCTCACGATCGGGGTCTCGCCCGCGAAGCGCACTGGCCGGAAGGGCTGGCGGACGTCGATCTCGCCCTCGGGCGTCTTCAGCACCAGGCCGCTGCCGGCCACCAGGACCTGCACGCGATCGAAGCCGCTGTAGTCGGAGAAGGGGCCGGGCTGGACGATCGGCGTACGGCCGAAGCGCCAGAGCTCGGCGTCCTTGTCGGTGACGAGCACGATATCGACCGTCACACCACCGCCGTTTTTCCACGGCGTGTGGCGATAGTCCGACGGATCGAGACGCTCGATCCGGAGCGCCGTCACGGCGCGATCGTGGTGTTCAGGGTCTTGCCCACCGTGGCGTTCCAGGTCTGGACGCACTCCGGGCCACAGCGCTTGGCGAAGGAGGGCAGGATGGCCTTGGTGAGCGCATCCTTGCGCAGAGCCTCGTCGGCCGGCGTCACCGGCACCAGCTTCATGGTGGCCGGCGCACCCTCTGGACAAGGTCCGGTGCCGGTGTTGCAGTTGAGGCCGGTCTGGGTTTCCGTCTTGGCCTGCTCGAAGATCGACAGCTCGAGTTTGCGCAGCTCCTTCTCGAGGAAGGCCTGGACCTTCGGGTCGAGCGAGTTCCACCACTTCAGGTTGGCGAGCTGGGCGGCGACACCGAAATTGATCGGCATCGGCGAGATGAACTTCGCCGCCTCGTGCCACTTCGACTTGTAGCCCGAGAGTGCGCCGGTGATGGCGCAGTCGACGACCCCGCTGGCCAGAGCCGGCTGGACTTCGGCGAAGGCGATGTTGAGCGGCGAGGCGCCGATATGCGTCACGAAGGCCTGCTGCGAGGCACCCGAGGCGCGGATCTTGCGGCCCTTGAGGTCGGCGATGGTGACGAAGGCGTCGCGGCAGTAGATCACCTGCGCCTGATAGGTACCGAAGCCCAGCAGCTTGATGCCGTGCTTCTCCTCGAGGAACTTGGCGTAGGCCGGGCGGATCGCGTCGATGACCTTCTGCAGCTCTTCGACGGAACCCACGAGGCCCACCAGGTCGGCGGCTTCGTTCATCGGCACTTCGCCCGAATTGTAATTCAGCACCGTCGTGGCAAACTGGAGCGTGCCGCTGGAGACGAGGCGGAAGATCTCGGCACCCTTGAAGCCCAGTTCGGTGAACGGCTTGACCTGGACTTTGATGGCGCCGTTCGACTCCTTGGTCACGGTCTCGGTCCAGAACGGCAGCTCGCGGTTGGTGTACATCGAGAGGTTGCCGATGCTGCCGACCACGTTGAACGAGGTCGAGGGCAGGGCCTGCGCGAAGGCGCTGCCCGTTCCGGCGGCCAGCATGCCGGCGATTGCCGCTGTTGCGATCGATTGCTTGAGGGACATCATACTCTCCTTTGGTAAATCAGCCGCCGGCCTTGAGCAGTGCCGGCAGCCACAGAGCGAGTTGCGGGAAGGCGATCAGGATTGCGATCATGACGATCATCATGACGACGAACGGCAGGGAACCGATGCAGAGGTCGACGAAGGCGCCACCGCGCCGCACCGCCTGGACGACGTAGAGGTTGAGGCCGACGGGTGGCGTGATCAAGGCCGCCTCCATCAGGATCACGAACACGATGCCCCACCAGACCGGGCTGTAGCCCAGCGCCACGACCACCGGGACGATGACCGGCGTCGTGGCGATCATCATCGACAGCGTCTCCATGAAGCAGCCGAGGATCAGATAGAAGACGATGATCGCCACCAGCATGCCGAGCGGGGGCCAGCCCAGGCCCATGACGAAGCCGGTGATGGCGCTGACGAGGCCGATCGAGACCATCACGAAGTTCAGGAAGAAGGCCGACATCACGATCAACATGACCATGCAGGTCGTGCGCACGGTGCCTTCGAAGGCTCGCACCAGCACTGGCAGGGTAAGCTGGCGGTTGGCGGCAACCAGGCCCAGCGTCGCCATCAAGCCGAGCGCGGCGGCCTCGGTCGGCGTCGCGATCCCGGCATAGATCGAGCCCACGACCACGAGGAAAAGGCCGAGCGGCGGCAGCAGGTTCTTGAGGCCGGACAGCCGTTGCTGCCAGAGGTCGGCCGCGTCGTCCGCCTTGGGGCCGGCCCATTGCGGACGATAGAGGCAGAGCGCCAGTACCATCAGCGAGAACAGCCCGGCCAGCAGGAAGCCCGGGATGAAACCCGCCGCGTAGAGGTCGGCCACCGACGTATCGGTCAGCACGGCATAGATGATCATGTTGATCGAGGGCGGGATCAGGATGCCCAGCGTGCCGCCGGCGGCGATCGAGCCCAGGAACAGCGGCCGGTTGTAACCGCCCTTGTCCATGTTGGGGATGGCGACCGTGCCGATGGTCGCCGCCGTTGCCACCGACGAGCCCGAGGTTGCGGCGAAGATCGCGCTGGCGGCGATGTTGGTATGGATGAGGCGCCCGGGCACGCGGGCAAACCAGGGCGAGAGCGCGCTGAACAACCGCTCGCTCATGCCGGAGCGGTGCATCAATTCGCCCATCATGATGAACATAGGGGCGGCGATCAGGATGAAATCGTTGGACGAGTTCCAGGCGAGCTCGCCGATCGCCCCGGTCATGGGGAAGAAGGCGTAGCGCTCCGACAGGACGTAGGCCATCAGGCCAAGTGCTGCCGCGACCGGCAGGCTGATGCCCACCAGCACGACGAGCAGGGTCATCGCTGTCCCGATCATCGTGGCGTGCCGTCGGTTGCGGGTGCTTGCTCAACGCCGGCCTGCGATATCTCCTCGTTGACCCTGAGGCTGCCGATGAGGGCGTCGAAGCCGGCATCGTCGCGCGCCAGCAGGCGCAACACCGCCTGGATCGGCAGCAGCACCGCCACGCAGGCGAACCAGAACATGCCGCCCCACCAGATTGCCTGCGGGATGGCCATCGGCGTCTGGAGTGTCGAGACAGACTTGGCATTCATGCTCACCGACTGGGCGAGCGTCCCCCAGCAGAACCACGCCAGCGCCAGGGCGACCAGGGCGAGCGAGAGTGACGCCAGCAGGTCGCAGGCGACGCGGACCGGGCGTGGGAAGGCGTCGAGCAGGATGTCGACGCGGACATGGGTCTTCGACGTGGTGGCGAAAGCGAGTCCCAGTCCAATGCAGGCGGCGAGGGCATATCCCGAGATCTCGAAGCTCTCGACCATGCCGCGCTTGAACAGGTAGCGGGTGATGACGTCGATGGTGATGAGGCCGCTGCAGCCGACCAGGATGATGGCGCCCGCGGCCCAGGCGAACAGGCGCGATACACGCTGAGGCCACGGCTCTGGCGGCAGGAGGCTGGACGATTCACTCATGACTAACGCTATTCCCCCCAACGCAGCCAGCGCCCCCGCTGCTGCCGAATCCGAGCAAATCCCGGACCATCACGTTTGTAGGCCGCAGCGCCCTCCGCCGCTAGGGCGTGCTCGACGTCGTGGCGACCACACCCTCCGCCAGCAGGGTGGCGATCTCGGGCGGCGTGAAGCCATGCTCGGCCAGGATCGCCCTTGTGTGCTGGCCGGGCACCGGCGCTTCGGCGCGCGGCGTGCCTTCAGGCGCCGGCGGCGTGCCGGGCACGGCGGGCACCGGTACCGGCTGTGGAACGCCGGCCTGGGAGAGCCACTGGATCAGGCCGGTCTCGCGCACCTGCGGCTGGTCGAGGAACTCGGCGTAGCTGTTCAGCCGCTCGTGCATGATGCGGGCGTCCGTCAGGCGCCGGGCCCAGTCGGCGCACGGCCGCGCGGCGATCGCCGGCCGCACGATGGCATAAAGCGCCACATCGTTGGCAAGCCGCGCCGCCGGATCGGCGAAGCGCGGATCCCGGGCCAGCGCCGGCATGTCCATCACGGAGCAGAGACTCTTCCAGTCGCGGTCGTTGAAAGCCAGGATCGACATCCACCCGTCGGCGGTCTGGAAGACACCGCCGGGCGCGCCGCCGGCCTTCATGGTGCCGCCCTCGAGATGGCAAGCCATCAGCCGGATCGCCTGCAGCGCGGTGACGCCCTGCATCAGGCTGACATCGATGTAGCGGCCGTGAGTCTCGTCGCGGCGGGCGTAGAGTGCGGAGGCGAGTGCCTGGTAGGCGTAGAGCGCCGTCGACATGTCGGCCACGATCACCGGCACGCGGTGGGGGATGCCGTCCTCGCCGCGATTCTCGGACATCAGACCGGTGTAGGCCTGCAGCACCGGATCCATCGCCGGCCGCTCGGCCAGCGGGCCGGTCTGGCCGAAGCCCGAGATCGAGAGATAGAGAATGCGCGGTGCGCGGGCCAAGACCGACCCGTAGTCGAAGCCGAGGCGGCGAATGACGCCGGGCCTAAAGCCTTCGAGGAAGACGTCGGCGCCGCCCAGCAGGCGCCACACCACCTGCTTGCCGGCCTCGGTCTTGAGGTCGACGGCGATGCTGCGCTTGCCGAGATTGCCGATGATCGAGAAGGCGGTGTGGCTGCCGTAGCGGGCGCCAAGCGCGCGGGCCCAGTCGCCGTCGCCGATGCTCTCGACCTTGATCACCTGGGCGCCGTGCTGGGCCAGCAGCATGGCGCAGTAGGGGCCGGCGATGCCCTGGCTGAGGTCGATTACCTTGAGGCCGGTGAAAGGCGCGTCGTAGCTCATGGCATGACCATAGCGCGGGATCGGCGCCGGCGGCCATGGCTCAGGGCTAGGCCGGTTCCTTAAGGCGATACCAGGCAGCGTAGAGCGCCGGCAGGAACAGCAGCGTGAGCAGGGTGGCCACGATGATGCCGCCGATCATGGCGTAGGCCATCGGGCCCCAGAACACCTCGCGGGCGATCGGGATCATGCCGAGGCTGGCGGCCGCTGCCGTCAGCAGGATCGGGCGCAAGCGATGGGTCGTCGCCTCGACCACGGCGTTCCACGGCGCCAGGCCCTCGGCCAGGAAGGTGTCGATCTGCGCCACCAGGATCACCGAGTTGCGGATGATGATGCCGATCAACGCCAGCACGCCCAGGATGGCAACGAAGCCCAGCGGCTGGCCGGTGAGCAGCAAGGCCGCCACCACGCCGATCAGGCCGAGCGGGGCCACGCTCACGACCAGGAAGAGTTTCTGGAAGCTCTGAAGCTGCAGCATCAGCACCGTCGCCATCAGGAACAGCATCAGCGGCACGACATCGGCGATCGGCTGCTCGCCCTTGGCGCTCTCCTCGACGGTGCCGCCGACGGCAATGGAATAGTTGGGCGGCAGGGCGGCGGCAAATTTCGCGACCGCCGGCTTCAGCTCGTTGACCACGGTCGCGGGTTGCAGGCCGCCCACCACACCTGCCTGAAGCGTGATGGTGGGCTGGCGGTCGCGTCGCCAGATGATCGGCTGCTCGAGCTCGAAGGCGATGTCGGCGATGGCGAACAACGGAATGGGCTGGCCGTTGCGGCCGGCGAGCTGGAGGCCCTGGAAGGTCTCCAGCGCCACGCGCTCGGCGTGCGCGGCCCGCCCCACGACATTGATCAGGTAGATGCTGTCGTAGATCTGGGTGATCGACGAGCCGCCGACCACGTTGTTCAGCATGGTGGCGATGTCCTGCGAGCTCACCCCGAGCTGGCGGGCGCGATTCTGGTCGACGCTGATCTTCAGCACCTTCCCGGGCTCGTTCCAGTCGTAGACGATGGCGCCGACATTCGGATTGGCCGCGACGACGCCGGCGAACTCCTGCGTCAACCGGCGCACGGTCTGGATGTCGGGCCCGCCAATACGGTACTGGATCGGCCGGCCGACCGGCGGTCCGAGGTCGAGCGGGTGGACGAAGCCGTCGATGCCGACGAAGTCCTCGCGCAGCAGCTTGCGCAGGCGCTCGGCCACCCGCTCGCGCGCCTCGATGCCGGTGGTGACGATCACGACCTGACCGAAGAAGGGATTGGCGAGCTGTTCGTCGAGCGGCAGGTAGAAACGGACGGCGCCGCGGCCGACATAGGAACTCCACCGCACGATGTCCTTGTCGCCCGGCAGCGCCTTTTCCAGGCGGTCCATCTGCTTTTTGGTCTCGGCGATCGAGCTGTCCTGCCGCAGCGTCATGTCGACCAGCAGCTCGGGCCGGTCGGCGGTGGGAAAGAACTGGTTCTGCACCAGGCCGAGGCCGGCGATCGAGAGCGCAAACAGCGCCGCCGTCACACCGATGGTCAGCCACCGCCAGCGCATCGCCAGCGCCAGGAGACGCGAAAATCCCGCCTTCAACCGCGACGGCTTCGCCTCGTTCTGCTTCGCGGCCGAGCGCGGCAGCAGGCTGACGCCAAGGAGCGGGGTGAACAGCACCGCCACCACCCAGGAGACCAGCAAGGCGGCGGCGATCACGGCGAACAGCGTGAAAGTGTACTCGCCGGCCGAGCTGCCGTTCAGTCCGATCGGCACGAATCCCGCGACCGTGACCAGCGTGCCGGTCAGCATGGGAAAAGCGGTCGAGGAATAGGCAAAGGTCGCCGACTTCTCGAGTGAGTCGCCGGCCTCCCGCCGGGCCACCATCATCTCGACCGAGATCATGGCGTCGTCGACCAGCAGGCCGAGCGCGATGATCAGCGCGCCGAGAGAGATGCGCTGCAAGGTGATGCCGGAATATTCCATGAAGACGAAGGTGCCGGCCAGGACCAGCGGGATGGCGATGGCCACGACCAGGCCGGCGCGGAGGCCAAGGCTCAGGAAGCTGACCGCCAGCACGATGATCACGGCCTCGAACAGCGCCTGCGTGAAGCCGCCCACTGCCTCCTCGACCACGGCCGGCTGGTTCGACACGAGATGGACGCCGACACCGATCGGCAGGTCCGACACGATCTGTCGCATGCGTATCTTCAGGTCTTCGCCGAACTGGATGACGTTGCCGTTGGCCTTCATGCCGATGGCGATGCCGATCGCCGGCTGGCCATTGAAGCGGAACATCGGCTGCGGTGGGTCGGTGAAGCCGCGCGTTACGGTGGCGACGTCGATCAGCCGGAAGAAGCGGTCGTTGACGCGGATGTTGACGGCGCGAAGGCTCTCCTCCGAGGCGAACTGGCCGGTCACCCGGAGGCTGACCGTCTCGGCGCCGGCCTGCACGGTGCCCGACGGGGCGATGGCGTTCTGGGCCTGCAGGCTCTGCAACACGGCCTGCTGGTCGATGCCAAGGCCCGCGATGTGCCGGGTCGAGAAGTTGAGATAGACGACCTCGTCCTGCACGCCCAGCAACTCGACCCTGCCGGCGCCGGGAATCTTCAGGACCTGGGTCCTCGCCTGTTCGGCGTAGTCGCGAAGCTGCCGGAACGAGAGGCCGTCGGACGTGAGCGCGTAGATGTTGCCGAACACGTCGCCGAACTGATCGTTGAAGAACGGTCCCTGCACGTTCGTCGGCAGGTCAACCTTGATGTCGTCGATCTTGTTGCGCACCTCGCCCCAGATCGCCTTGATGTCCCGGCCGGGCGTGGTGTCCTTCAGGTTGACGAACACGGTCGTCTGCCCCGACGTGCTGTAGCTCTTGGTGTAGTCGAGCGTGGTCAGTTCCTGCAGCTTGCGCTCGATGCGATCGGTGACCTGGTTGGTCATCTCCTCGACCGTGGCGCCGGGCCAGTTCGCCTGCACGATCATCGTCTTGATGGCGAAGGCGGGATCTTCCTCGCGGCCGAGCCGCAGGTAGGAAAAGGCGCCTGCCGCCACGATTGCCAGCATCAGGTACCAGACGAACGAGCGGTGGCCGAGCGCCCATTCCGAGAGATTGAACCTGCTCACTTGATGGCCTCGCTCGGACTCTTCACGGCCTGTCCTGGCTTCAGACTGTGGATGCCGGCCGTGACCACGCGCTCGCCGCCCGACAGGCCCGACGTGATGGTGACCGTGCCGTCGGTGCGGCTCGCGACGATGACGTCACGCAGGGAGACGGTGGCGTCGGCATCCGACGGCTTCTTCTCGATCAACCACACCCGGGTCTTGCCGTCGGTTTCGAGCAGCGCCGTTACCGGCAAATCGATCCTGGGCGCTATCGACTTCTGCAGGGTCACCGAGACCGTGATGCCGAGGCGGAAGGCCGGCACGGGATCGTGCAGGGTGAGAAAGACGGTGCGGGTGCGCGTGGTTGGATCGGCCGCCGGATCGACGCCGCGCACGGCCGCCGCCTTCATCGCCGTGGTGGAGTCGAGGCGCACCAGCATCTCGAAGTCGTTGCGGTCGGACAGGGTGTCGGCGAGGTCGTTGGCGACGGAGAACACGGCTTCCCGGACTTCCGGCCGGGCGATGGTGACGATCTTCTGGCCGGGATTGACCACCTGGCCGGGCTCGGCATAGCGGCCGGTGACGACGCCGTCGAAGTCGGCGCGGATCTGGGTGAACGACAGCACATCCTGCGCCCGGCGCAGCGAGGCCTTGGCGCGGATGAGGTTGGCGGCGGCAGTGTCGCGGTTCTGCACGATCAGGTCGAACTGCGCCTGGGGGGTGATGTTGCGCTCGACCAGCGGCCGCTGGCGCTTCTCCTCGGCCTCGGCGTTGGCGTACTGCGCCTCGGCATTGGCGAGAACGGCCTCGGCATTGCGCACCAGGATCAGCTGCACCGCGGGGTCGAGGGAGGCGATATCGTCTCCCTTCCTGACGATGTCGCCGACATCGACGAACCGCGCCACCATGCGCCCGAAGACGCGGAAGCCGACATCGGTGCTGTAGCGTGGCTGGATGCTGCCGACGAACGGCCCCAGCGTCTCGGTCTTGTAGACCTCCGCCTTGACGGAGAGCACGGGCCGGACGGGCGGCGCGGCCTCGGCTTGCCGGTCCTGCCGACAAGCGCCAAGCAGCGCGAGCAGGGCAATGCACAACAGGCCAGCACCCTGGTGCCTCATGGCTTGGTCTCCGCCGCGATCTCGACCTTCTGTCCCGGTCGCAGCAACTGTCCGCCGGCACTGACGACGAGCTGCCCGTTCTCCAGGCCGTCGGTCACCGCGATGACGCCGCGGTTGTAGCGGTCGACCGTGATCGGCTTCAGGGAAACCGTATTGCTGCGCGGATCGATCAGCCACACCGCCGGCGCGCCATCGATCTCGAACAGCGCGCCCCAGGGCAGCAGGAAGACCTTGCGTTGCTTCATGGGGCCCATGCCATTGACGATGGAGCCCAGGACCATCGCGGGCGGCGTCTCGCGCAGGCCGACCTTGACCGTGATGGTCATCGTATTGGGATTAACCGCCGGCGAGATCTCGCGTACGTCGCCGATGGTGGTCACGGTGGGATTGGACACCTGTGAAATGGCGAGGCCCCTGTCGGTGGCGACGTTGGCCAGCGCCCATTCGTGAACGTTGAACACCGCGTCGCGGGCACCGTCGCGCGCCACCGCATAGACGGCTTGCGCCTGCGCCACGACCTGGCCTGCTTCGGCGCTGCGCGCAGTGACGATGCCGTCGGCGTCGGCGCGCAGCACGGTGTAGGAGAGCTGGTCCTCGGCCGACGTGAGTTGGGCGCGGGCCTGGTCGAGCTGCGCCTGCGCCGAACGCAAGGCGGCCTCGGCCTGGTCGTGCTCGCGGCGCGTGGTGTTGCCGGTGGTGAGGAGGTTCTTCTGGCGGTCGAAGCTGGCGGTTGCCTGATGGAGCTGGGCTTGTGCCGACTGCATGCCGGCCTTGGCCGAGTCGAGTTCGGCTTCCTGTTCGACCGGATCGAGGCGCGCCAGCACCTGGTTGCGGACGACAGGTTCACCGACATTCACCAGGCGTTCGCTGATCTTGCCGCTGACCCTGAAGGAAAGCTCGGTCTCGACCCGGGCCGCTATGATGCCGGTGAGGGTAATGGCCGGCGCGAAGTCGACCAGCTCGGCGGTGACGGCCTTGACGCGCGTGAGAGGCCGTTGTGCGGTCGCATCCGGCCTGCAGCCGGCAAGCAGTCCCAGAGCGACGACGCAAACGCACGGCAAAGCCAGCCGGCACCACTGAGCGAAGTGAGGTGGAATCTGTAGCCCCCCTTTCTGGAATGATAACAGGTTCCACAATTGAAGCCGAGTGCGGGCGCCGACATAATGGCGTCGTGCCCTTGATCCAGCGTCTCACCTTCACCGGCCTCGAATACGCCTTCGCGCCGGAGAAGGCCTACGGCATGTCGCGCGGCGGCGGTTCTCGCCGGCAGGGCGGGTTGATCGAGGTCGAGACCGATGCCGGCGTGCGCGGCATCGGCGAGGCCTTCGGCAACCCCTTCGTGACCCGCGAGTATTTCCGCATGGTCGAGCCGATGTTCGTCGGCAAGAGCGTGTTCGACTTCGATCACGTCGAGGCCCGGGTCCGCAACGCCATGTATCACCTGGGCGTCGGCAACCAGCTTACCGCCTGCCTGGCCGGCATCAACGTCGCCCTCCATGACGCCATCGCACGCGGCTTCGGCGTGCGCGTCTGCGACCTGATCGGTGGCTGTGGCACGACGCGCATCCCGGCCTATGCCTCCACCGGCTTCTTCTCCGACGATCCCGACCGGCAACTCAGCCACATGCTGGCCGAGGCAGCGGGTCACCCTTTTGCCGGCGCCAAGATCAAGATCGGCCGGGGCATCAAGAACGATGTCGAACGGGTACGCCAGGCGCGCGCGGCGCTCGGTCCGGACCGGCTGCTGATCGTCGACATCAACGGCGCCTACACTGGCGACGTGGCGCTGGAGTGCGCGCGCGCCATCGCACCGTTCGATATCCACTGGATCGAGGAACCGCTGCCGCCCGGCGACCTCGCCGGCTACGCCGAACTCCGGGCGCGCTCACCGATCCCTCTCGCGGCGGGCGAGGCACACCACACGCTGCGGGACTTTCGTGCCCTCATCGAGGGGCGCTGCCTCGACATCGTGCAGCCGTCGATCCCGGCCACCGGCGGCCTCACCGAGGCGAGGCGTATCGCCACGCTGGCCCAGGCTGCCAACCTGCGCGTGGCGCCGCATGTCTGGGGCGGCGCCGTGGGGCTGGCTGCGGCCTGCCACTTCATCGCCGCGATGCCGGCCTCACCGCATACCGACCACCCGCCCCATCCGGTGATGCTCGAGTACGACATGAGCGACAACCGGCTGCGCACGGAACTGCTGAAGACTCCGCTCACGCTGGAGGCCGGGCATGTCCTGCTGCCCGACGGACCGGGCCTCGGCATCGAACTCGATCCGGCCGCCGTCGATCGCTACCGGGTGTGCTGATGGTGGCCGTCAAGGTCGATCCGGCCAAGGTCCGGCCGTTTGCAACCGCCGCCAGTTTCTATCAGTGGCTCGGCAAGCATCACGACAGGGCGGATGAGCTCTGGATCAAGATCCACAAGGTGGATTCGGGGCTGAAGTCCATCACGCCGAAGGAAGCCATCGACGTCGTGCTTTGCTGGGGTTGGATCGACGGCATTCGCAAGGGGCTCGACGACAAGAGTTTCCTGCAGCGCTACTCGCCGCGCGGTCGCAAGAGCGTCTGGAGCCAGATCAATGTCGACAACGTCGCCCGGCTGATCGAGGAAGGCCGCATGACGGCTCACGGGCTGAAGCACGTCGACGCGGCCAAGGTCGATGGGCGCTGGGACCGCGCCTACCGCGCCAAGGATACGAAGATCCCCGACGACCTGCTTGCCGCCATCGACGCCGAACCCAAGGCCAGGGCGATGCTGGAGAAGCTGGGCGCCCAGAACCGCTTTGCCCTTGCCTTCCGTACCCACAACATGAAGACCGAGGCCGGGCGGAAGAAGAAGATCGCGGCCTTCGTGGCGATGTTGAAACGCGGCGAGACGATCTACCCGCAACGCCAGAAATGAGCGGCGACCCTGGCGCGCCGCGCCGGATAATCCACCGATGTGCAAAAAACGCAGGCAGACCTCCCCGCAGCAGCGCAGCCGGCCGCGCCGTGGAGGAGTAGACTTGGCTCGACCATAAGGGGGAGCCGCCATGCCGATGACCAAACGCCTCTATGCCGAATTTCTGGGTACCGCCTGGCTCGTACTGGGTGGCTGCGGCAGCGCCGTGCTGGCTGCCTCCTTTCCGCAGCTCGGTATCGGCTTCGCCGGCGTGGCGTTGGCCTTCGGCCTCACCGTGCTGACGATGGTCTACGCCGTCGGCCCGGTGTCGGGCGGTCATTTCAATCCGGCGGTGACCGTCGGCCTCGCGGTGGCAGGCCGCTTTCCCAAGGGTGAAGTCCTGCATTACGTGGTGGCGCAGGTGCTGGGCGGCATTGCAGGTGCTGCGATCCTCTATGTCATCGCCACGGGCAAGGCGGGTGCCGATATCGGCGCCTTCGCGACCAACGGCTACGACGCGCAGTCACCCGGCAAGTATGGGCTGGTCTCGGCGCTGGTCATCGAGGTCGTCCTGACCTTCGGCTTCGTCACCATCATTCTGGGCGCCACCGACAAGCGGGCGCATCCGGCCCTAGCCGGCCTCGCGATCGGCCTCGCGCTCACCCTGATCCATCTGATCAGCATCCCGGTCACCAACACGTCGGTGAATCCGGCACGCAGCACGGCGCCGGCACTGTTCGTGGGAGGTGCCGCGCTGTCGCAGCTCTGGTTGTTCTGGGTGGCGCCCCTGCTAGGCGGCGCGATCGCGGGTCTCGCCTATGGGATGCTCCGCCGCGACGACTGACGGCCCCTGCCGGACGATGTAAGGTGGAGAATGCCGGTGCCGCTTTGGAGGATCGAACAATGACCATCGCCAAGTATCTCGTTCTCGCCGCCGTTGCTTCGGCATTGCCATCCGCTGCCATGGCACAGAACGCCGAGGTCAAGTTCTGGCTCAAGGGGGCGCCCAACAATATCCAGGGCTGCATCGCGGCTGATCCTTCCTTCACCCGCGAGCAGACGTTCCTGCTTGTGAATGGCCAGGCCGAAATCAAGTCGGCGGGCGGCATCAACGTCAAATTGAAGATGGGACGGGACGGCGTCTATCACGGGGACTTCGATCTCGGTCGACTGCTCCTCCACGTCGTCGCCGACATCCATTCGACGCCCAAGACCCTGACCGTCACCACCCGGGACCACGGCTGCAATTGGTCGGCCATCAAGTCGTAGGCTGCAGGTCGGTATCTCGCGCTGGCTGAAGCCAGGATGAACCGCCGGCACCTGCTGAGCGGCCTGGGCGTAAGCGCGGCCACAGGCCTGCTCGGCGCCTGTAGTGCGCCGGAACGGCTTGCGTCCCTTCCGGCGCGGCTTCGCGGGCAGGCCTCCTTCCATGGCATGCCGGCGGGCACGCGAATCGTGCTTGATGGATCGGACGACGCGCTGCTCGGTCGCGTGGCTTCTGAAGCGCTCGACCGCGAGCTGGCCTACGCGGCGCGCGAGGGGCGGAGCGATGTCGGTCCGGCCAGCTTCCTTGCCATCTCGGGCGGCGGTGCGAACGGCGCGTATGGGGCCGGTCTGCTGACGGCCTGGGGCGAACTCGGCACGCGGCCGGAATTCAAGGTCGTCACCGGCGTCAGCACCGGAGCGCTGACGGCCCCGTTCGCCTTTCTGGGCCAGGCGTACGACCGGCAGCTCGAGCATTTCTATACGGACATCAGCACGTCCGACATCATGGTCTCGCGCGGACTTCTCGTCGCTCTGTTCAGCGACTCATTCTACGATTCGGCGCCGCTGCTGCAGACCATCCGCAACGTCCTCACGCCGGACTTCGTCGCGGCGATTGCCCGCGAGTATCGCGACAAGGGCCGCCTGTTGGTCGTGGCGACGACCAACCTCGATATTCAGGCGGGCATTCTGTGGAACCTGGGCGCTATTGCCGCCAGCGGCCATCCGCGCCGCGCTGAACTGATTGCCAGGATCCTGTTGGCCTCGGCCTCGATCCCCGGTGCGTTTCCGCCGGTAATGATCGATCTCGAAGCGGACGGTGAGCGTTTCCAGGAGATGAACGTCGATGGCGGCACGGTGGCCCAGGTGGTGCTCTATCCGCCGTCGATCTCCCGTTCCTCCGGCCAGGTGTTCGGGGATCGCAACCGGCAGGCATTCCAGGACCGGCAGCGCCGTCTGTACGTGATCCGCAATTCGCGTCCGGGCGGCGATTTCGAGACGGTCGACCGTTCGACGCTCAAGATCGTCGAACGTGCCGTGGCGACGCTGATCAGCACGCAGGGAGTGGGCGATCTCTATCAGCTCTACCTGCTCGCCCAGCGCGATGGCATCGACTACAATGTCGCCTACATCCCGCAGAGCTTTACCGGGAAGCCGCGCGAGCCGTTCGACCAGACGTACATGAGAAACCTGTATCAGGTCGGGCGCGACGCGATGCTGAAGGGTACGCCATGGCACAAGTACCCACCTGGCTACGATCCGCTCCCGATCAACCGGCGAACGCCGGCATGACGCTCGGCCCGACATGACGCCGGCCAGGCTGTCCGTCCCCTTCAGCCTCACGATCCTGACGCTGATGGCCCTGGTCCTGGCGCCGCTCAGTTCGGCGCTGCTTTGGCTGGGCTGGCGCTCCGTCGACACGCTGGAAGAGCGCAGTGCCGACGACCGCGTCTCCGAACTGGAAAAGGCCGTCGAGCAGTTCCTGACCGAGGGCCTGCGGGTGGTGATCTATGTCGGCCTGACCCTGGCCGATTCGCCGAGCTTTGCCGCCCACGAGGGACCGGCCGCCGACGACGAACGCCGCCGCCAGCTCGCCGCCATGCTGGGGCGGCATCCGTCCGTCGCCGCCGCCTTCGTCGGCTATGCCGATGGGCGCTTCGTCTTTGCCGGCCATCCGGAGGCCTTCTCGCCCACCGAGCGGTCCGACTTCGACGCGGCGCGCGACTCGATCGTCATGCGCGTGGTCGACGGCGCGGGGCCGGCACGCCACCAGGTCACCTGGCTTCAGGGGCCCGACGGGACGCGAAGCGCCGAGCGCCGCCAGCCGACAAACTACGATCCGCGAGCGCGGCCCTGGTTTATCGCCGCCGAAAAGGCCGGCGGTCCGGCGCTCACCGCGCCCTATCGCTTCGCCTGGTCGAAGCACGCCGGCATCTCGGCCGGCGTGCCGTTGCTGGGCGGCGGCGGCGTGATCGGCTTCGACTACACGCTCGAGACGCTGTCGCAACTGCTCACCTCCTACAAGATCACGCCCAACGCGATCATCATGGTGAGCCACGGCCATGGCGCGGTCGAGGTCGAGTCGGAAGCCTGCCTCCGCACCCTTCCCAACTGCCGCGCCGACGATGCCGATGTCCGTGTGGCCTTGAAGCGCGAGATTCATGAGGCGATCGACAAGGACCGGAAGGTCGACCGCCGGGTTCTCGTCGGCGATCTGCTCTACCGCATCATGGTGAGGCGCGTTCCGGAGGCCCTGGGACAGAGTTTCGTGGTGGCTGCCGCGGTTCCCGTCGCCGAGCTTGCCGCCAACTCGCGCACCCTGCTGGAGCGCGCGGCCGGTGCCGCCGCCATCGCCGTCGCCTTCGCCATCATGGGCGCGCTTGCCGCCTCGCTGCTGGTGTCGCGGTCGATGTCGCGCATCGCCGCCAAGACCGAGCGGATCCGCAATCTCGACTTCTCCGATCGGGTGCCGGTGACCAGCCGCATCAGCGAGATCGTCCGGCTGTCCGACGCGATCGAGCGGATGCGCGAGGGCCTGGAAGTGTTCGGCCGCTATGTTTCGAAGGACCTGGTTCACCAGATCATGCGCTCGCCGCAGAGTACCGGCGTCGGCGGCACGCGGCGCGAAGTCACGGTGATGTTCACCGACATCGAGGGCTTCTCGCTGATCAGCGAGACGATGGAGCCGGAACTCCTGACCCGGCGGCTGTCGCGCTACTTCGACGCGCTGGGCACGCCGATGTCGGCCAACCACGGCACCATCGACAAGTACATCGGCGACAGCATCATGGCGTTCTGGAACGCCCCCGAGCCGGACCCCGACCATATCGCCAACGCCTGCCGGGCGGCCCTGCAGGCCGCCGCCGCGGGGCGCCGGCTCTCGGCGAAGTGGCGGCAGCGTGGCTGGCCGGGCTTTCGCACCCGGTTCGGCCTGCATACCGGTCCGGCGGTGGTCGGCAATGTCGGCGCACGCGAGCGCATCAACTACACGCTGGTCGGCGCCGTGGCGAACCAGGCGTCGCGGCTCGAAGGGCTGAACAAGGTCTATGGGACGGAACTTCTGGCGAGCGGCGAGGTGGCCGACGCCACTGCCGACCGCTTCGTCTGGCGCCATATCGACCGGGTCGTCGCGGTGGGAACGACCGAGGCGCACGACATTCACGAGCCGTTGGGCGAGATCGACGTCGCGGCCGAGCACGCTGAAATGCTCGGCCACTGGAACGCAGGTCGCCAGGCCTATGCCGAAGGAAAATTCGGAACCGCGATCATCTGCTTCAACGCCGTGGCCGACTTGCGGCCGGACGACGGACCGAGCCGAGTCTTTGTCGCGCGCTGCACCGATTTTCTCCGCGATGGCACGCCCGACGGCTGGGACGGCACCTGGCATCTCGACAAGAAGTAACTCAGCCGGCGCGCATCAGTGCCTGGACGTGGGCGACGACGGACTCGGCCAGCGCGTTGAGGTCGTAACCGCCCTCGAGGGCCGAGACGAGGCGGCCCGCGGCGTGGCGATCGGCGATGGCCAGAAGCTCCTCGGTCAACCAGACGAAATCGGCGGTCTCGACATTCAGTCCCGCCAGCGGGTCGTCGCGATGGGCGTCAAAGCCCGCTGACACGATGACGAGCTGAGGCGCGAAAGTGTCGAGCGCCGGCAGGATGCGCTCGCTCCAGGCGGCACGGAATTCCGTACTGCCGCTGCCGGCGGGCAGCGGCACGTTCACCACGTTGCCGGCAAGGCCACGCTCGCGCGGCGACCCGGTGCCGGGGTAGAGCGGCGACTGGTGCGTGGAGGCGTAGAACAGCCGCGCGTCGGGCGCGACGACTGCCTGGGTTCCCTGTCCGTGATGGACGTCGAAGTCGATGATGGCCACGCGTTCCAGGCCGTAGACGGTCTGGGCATGAAGCGCTCCCACCGCGACGCTGTTGAAGAGACAGAAGCCGCCGGGAACGCTCGGCAGGGCATGGTGCCCGGGCGGCCGAACCGCGGCGAAGACCGTACGCGCCTTGCCCTTCATGACGGCATCGACGCCGGCCACCACTGCCCCGGCGGCATGCTGTGCCGCCTCGGCGCTGCGCGTGCTCATCACGGTATCGCCGTCGATCTGGGCAAGCTCGCCGGGAGGCGGGCGGATGGCGAGGATCGCCTCGACATAGTCCGCCGGGTGGACGCGGGTGAGTTGCTCAAGGGTCGCCGCCGGGGCGATCAGCCGGGGAAGGCCAGCGAATGCCGGCTCGTCCAGCGCGGCGAGGACGGCCCGCAGCCGGTCGGGCCGCTCGGGATGATGCAGGCCTGTGTCATGTTCGAGGAATGACGGGTGGCTGATGAGGAGCGACGTCATGCTTTCCCTCTAGCGCGCCGCGCGCTTCAGGGATAGGGCATCCGATCGATCGCTTGAGCCGCCGTGCGATGCGGCGATAAGATGCCCGCTTCCTTGGGGGATTTCCGTAAATGTTGCGTTCGATTGTCGTTGCCGTGCTGTCGCTGTTTGCCGGCAGCGCGCTTGCCGTGGACACCACGTTCCTGCTGGTCAATTCGACAGCCTATCCGATCAGCGAACTGTCGATCTCGCAGAGCCAGCTCAGCATGTGGAGCCCCAATCTCATGCGTCCGCCCGTCATCAAGGCGGGCGAGTCGCGGCAGATCGTGATCCCGGCGTCGCAGCTCGTCTGTCAGGTGGATATCAAGCTGGGCTTTGCCGACGGCGGCGCGCCCGCCATCTGGCAGTACCTGAATCTGTGCAATCTCAGGAGGCTCCAGGTCTTCTACGATCGCATGAGCGGCATCACGACCGCCCGATACGACGAGTGATCAGACCACGACCGAATTCAGGGCGTGGGCCATCGCGGTCTTCAGCATCTCGGGATTGAACGGCTTGGTGATGATGAAGGCAGGCTCCAGGCCATGTCCGGTCAGCAGCCGCTCGGGGAAGCCGGTCACGAAGATGACAGGCGCCGACACCGCCTTCAGGATCTCGCGCACGGCGGCGATGCCGCTGTCGCCATCGCGAAGCTGGATGTCGGCAAGCACCAGGTGCGGGAGATGCTTCTTGGCGAGGTCGATGGCGGCCTTTTCGGTGGGGGCGATGCCCACGACCTGATGGCCGGCGTTGCGGACGATCTTGGCGACGTCGAGGGCGATGACCGCCTCGTCTTCGATGACCAGCACGCGCACCGAGGCGACCCGCTCCAGTTCGTCGCGCGCACCCTTAAGATCGGCCTCCGCCTCGTCGATGCTGATTCCCAGAATGTCCGCGACCTCGCCGATCGAAAAGCCCTCGAGGACGGTGAGCAACAGGACCTGGCGCTGCCTCTGTGGAATGTCGGTGAGATGCGTCTTGAGGCGCGCTGGCGCGTCGGTTGCCTCGGCCGGGGCCTCCGGCTCAAGGGCATTGAACGGCAGCTGGAGCTTGTGGAAGACGGTGAAGATGTCGGCTGCCGTCGTGGCCTTGGATGCCAGGAGTTCCGGCTGCTGCAGCAGCACCTCGACGCACATCCGGACCCATTGGTCGCCAAGCGGCTGGCTGCCCGTCAGCGCGCGCGCATAGCGCCGCAGATACGGCAGCGTCGCGGCCGCTTCCTCTCTCAATCCGTTCATCTCTGTCCTTTCACCGGTCGCGGCAACGCCACCATACACCGTTCAGCCTCTATCGGCGTCGAACGACATGGGCAACGGTGCTGACGAGGAAAAGCACGAGGAAGATGAAGAAGCAGATCTGCGCAAAGCCGGCAGCGGTCGAGGCGACGCCGCCAAAGCCGAACAAGGCGGCGATCAGCGCGATGACCAAGAATGTAAGGGCCCAGTTCAGCATCTTGGAATTCTCCCACCCAGGTGTGGGCGTAAAACGCCCTGATCGTGCAGAGGTTCCCCCTCGCGGAAAAAAGAGCCCGCCTAAGCGGGCTCTTTCCAGGTCAGGCGCTGCCTTTACGGCGTCCGGGTCTGCGGGCTGATGATGTTGCCCCGGGCGTCGATGCGGTTGCCCTGGGCGTCGTAACGGAAGCCGAACTCGTCGCGGAAGGCGAGTTGGCCGGTGGTGGCCGGACGCGGCTCGACATAGGCGGGGGCATAGGCCGGTGCCGGCGCATAGGTGGCGACGGGATAGGCCGGCGCAGCCGTGGGTGCCTGCGAGATGCGATAACCATTGGCATCGACGCGATAGCCTTCAGCGTCGACCCGGTAGCCATACTGATCGACGCGATAGGGGGCATACGCTGGAGCAGCCGCTTCCGAGCGGTAGCGGCGGGCATCGATCTCGCGGCTGACACAGCGGTCGTAGGTGCTCGTGCGCGGCTGCAGGCCGTAGGAATAGCAGGCATTCTGCGCATCCTGCGTCAGGTTGACCTCGGCATAGTCGACACCGACCCGACCACTTGTACGGGCCGAACGCTCGCGCGCGACGCAGTTGTTGTAGCCAATCGTCCCAGGCGGGAAGCCGTAATCGGCGCAAGCCTGCTCGGAAGTCGTGGCGTGGGCGACCGACGTACCGGCCGGGGTGATGTAGCGGGTCTGCTCGGTGCTTCCGCAGGCGGTCGCGAGCAGGCCGATCGAGACTGCTGCTAAAACTCGAAGGATCATGGGGTTCTCCTGTCGTCGATCGCCGATGAACGCTGGTGTCCTGGCGAGGTTGCATGGCCGTGCAGAAACCCGGATCGGGGTCGATGGCCGATTGTTTTCACCTGCGCGGCAACCAAGGCGCTCGGGCCGTGTTCTTCCCTCATGCAAGCGAATTCAGATCAATCCGTCGCGACCAACCCTGCCCGGTGCGGCGGGCGGCCATTCGACGACTGGCTGCAGAGGCAGCTTCACGAGATGTACGACTCCATTACCCTGGAGCCGTTGCCCGGCGATCTTGTGCGCCTGATCGACGACGCCTCAGGCCCCGATTCGGGCCGGAATCGGACCCCGGAGCCTGCATCGCAATAGCCATGTGCCGGGAACCAGATGTGCCGGGAACCAGTGGGCGACTTCCGCGTTGACCCTGCACAGTTCATTCGGGAGGCTTTCATGTCGGCAATCAAGTTCATGGCGTTTGCGGCCATTCTGTTCGGCGCAACGGCCTGCGGCGATACGTGGGGCCAGCGCGCCGTCACCGGCGGCGCCATCGGCGCCGGCAGTGGTGCCGTGATCGGCAGCGCGACGGGCGTCGGCGTCCTGCCGGGCGCGTTGATCGGCGGCGCGGTGGGTGCCGGCGTCGGCGCGGCGACCACGCCGGAACGCTGATCCACAACAAGTTCGGGGCGCTGTCCTGCCGGAAGGCGGACAGCGCCTTTTCCTTGTTCAAGTCACATGACCATCCAGTTCCCCAACGAAAGCCGCTACTACGATGCCGCTTTGCATGCCGTGGGTTTTTGGGGGCACGACGGCGCCATGGAAGCGCCGTTCTTCGTCGATGAAGATGCGCTGAAGCAGATTCAGCCCGGAACCGGAGTCGACGAAGCGAGCATGCTGAATGCCTTCGACTTGAATCGCGAGCGGATTCACGCGGCTGCCGCCAAGATGTACGACCGAGGGCGCAAGGGGTCGTACGACCTGGGGCCCACCGACTTCTGAGGCCGACTTCTAACCCAGAAACCAGTCGAGGATCGCCGCATTCTCGTCGCGCGGGTAGGTGTGCGAGAGATCGGCGATCTCGCGATAAACCACCGCCGCGTCGGCCTCCGCCAGCACCCGTTCGGCCTCCCGGGCCATTCCGGGCGGGAACATCCAGTCCCGCGCGCCGTGGACGATATGGATCGGCAACCCGCGCATGCGACCCTCGTCGGCGAAGGTCATCATCATCGGATGGAAAGCGGCGGCCACGGGCGCGAGGTGCGTGAAGCGGCAATGGCCGGTCAGCCCGAGGACATAGCTGAAGGTGCCGCCGTCGCTCATGCCGGTGAGGAGCCGGCGCGACGGATCGACGTTCCATTGGTCTGCGACCTGCTCGACCATGCGATCGATGTTGGGTCCATCGACTTCGGGTTCCATCAGCGACCAGGTCGAGCCGATCGCCGTCGGTGCGATCACGATCATGCCGCGGGTGCGCGCCTCCCGCACCCAGCTCCATAGAAAACCACCGCCATTGCCGCTGCCGCCATGCATCGCGACCACGAGCGGCATGGGCTGGGCGGCGTCGTGGGTCTCCGGCACATAGAGCGAGAAGGCGCCGCGTGTCCCGGCGGGGCCGCCGACATGCATCACGCCGACCCCGTCGCGCGTCGTGTCGATAGTGGCCAGCCGGTCGGTGAATGCCGTGTCGCCGCGCACGGCGGGCTCGAGGAAAAACTGACTGACGGACTTCAGATGCGCCGCCATCGGGTAGAGCGCTTCGGCGGCGCGGGCGTAGGTGCGCAAGGCCCGGTAGGCCGCGACGATGGGCTGCGGTGCCTCGGGGGCCGCAAGAAGTCCCGTGATGCCCTCGGCGGCGGCGCCCGCCGCGCGCTCCAGGCAATCGCGCACCGGCGCCAGACGCTCCGGCCAGTCGGTCGCGCGTGAGGCCGCGAGGGCGGCATCGACGTCTTCGTAGCGGCCTGCGACGGCCTCGATCAGCCGCGACAGGGTATCGGGCGAGAGATGGCGGGCGGCGAATTCCAGGGCATAGAGCGCGCGCAAGGTCGCGGGCACCAGGTTGGCGATGGCATCGATGGCCGGTTCGGTCGCCGTGTCCGCCATCGCCCGGCCCCCTCAGTCTTTCAGCGCGACCGCTTCCAGCGCCGGCCGGCCGCGGATCATGTCCGACGCCTTCTCGGCGATCATCAGCACCGAGGCGTTGAGATTGGCCGAGGGCATGGTCGGCATGATCGAGGCGTCGACCACGCGCAATCCCTCGAGACCGCGAACGCGAAGCTGGTCGTCGACCACAGCGGTGGGGTCGTTGTCCGGCGCCATGCGGCAGGAACCCATGAGATGGAAAGTCGTCGTGCCGCGCTGCTTGGCGGCAGTGAGCAGCTCGTCGTCGGACTGCTTCTCGGCGCCCGGGAATTCCTCGCGGTCGTAGTACTTGCTGAGCGGCTGCGAGGCCAGCAGCCGGCGGGCGAGCTTCATGCCGGCCAGCAGCACGCGCCGGTCGCTTTCGGCGGCGAGGTAATTCGGCTGGATGACCGGCGCCTCGAACGGATCGGCCGACCGCGCCCTGACGTAACCGGTACTGTCGGGCCGCTGCTGCCAGGAGGCGATCGTCATGCCGGGGAAGTCGTCGAGCATCGACTGCACGCCTTCCTTGTAGCTGGCCGGTGTGAAGGTGAGCTGCAGGTCGTAGTTGTCGACGCGCTCGTCGGATTTCCAGAACACGTAGATAAGCGTCGGATTGAGCGCCAGGAGCCCCTTGCGGGTCGCGGCATATTTCAGCACCTCGCCCACCAGCCTGAGCCCGTGCGAGCGCTCGTTGATGCTCATGGCGTTCTTGACGCGGGCGACGAAGCGCGGCGCATAGTGATCACGCAGGTTCTCGCCGACGCCCGGCAGCTCATGCTTCACCGTGATGCCGAGCGATTTTAGCAGCGGCGCCGGGCCGATGCCGGAGACCTGCAGGAGTTGCGGCGAGTTCACCGTGCCGCCGCACAGGATGACCTCCTTGTCGGCACGCACCTCGAGCTGCTTGCCGCCGCGTCCCTCCTTGCGATAGCGCACGCCCGTCGCACGCTTGCCCTCGAGCATGATCTCGGTCGCCTGCGCATGCGTGCGCACCGTGAGGTTTGGCCGCTTCATGGCCGGATGCAGGAAGGCGCGCGCGGCACTCACGCGCCGACCGCTCCGGATCACGCGCTGCACATAGCTGACGCCGGCCTGCATCGTGCCATTGTAGTCGCGGTTACGCGGGATGCCCATCTGCACCGCGCCCTCGATGAAGGCCTCGCACAAGGGGTCGCGCCAATCGAGGTCGGTGATCGGCAGCTTGCCCTCGTGGCCGCGGAAGGTCTCATCCACGGCGTCGGGCACGTCGGCGATGCGTTGTTCGGTGCGCCTGAAATAGGGAAGCACGTCGGCGTAGCCCCAGCTGCGGTTGCCGCGCTGCGCCCAGCCGTCGAAGTCCATCCGCTGGCCGCGATTGTAGATGTGGCCGTTGATCGAGCTCGAACCGCCCAGCGTCTTGCCGCGCGGCGCCGCGATCCGCCGGCCGCCAGTCCATTCGCTGGGCTCGGATGTATAGAGCCAGTTCACCCTGGGATTGACCAGCGTGTACATAAAACCGGCGGGGATATGGATGAAGGGATGCCAGTCCGACGGTCCGGCCTCGAGGACGCAGACGGTGACGGCCGGATCCTCGCTCAACCGGTTGGCCAGCACGCTGCCGGCCGACCCGGCACCCACGATCACATAGTCGAAACTTTCCATCCCGAGGCTTTAGCGCGACCGCCCGCCCGCCGGCAATCGTCCCGCACGGCGCCTCACCGATGCGCCGGCTGGTTGACGCATCGGACCAGCGCCGCCAACCTAGACGCACAGAGGGGAACACATAGAACATGCAGATCGGCGTCATCGGCCTCGGGCGAATGGGTGGCAATATCGTGCGACGGCTGACGCGGGCGGGTCATTCCTGCGCGATCTACGACGCCAATCCCGCGGCGGGCGCCGCGTTGGCAGGCAAGGGCGTCACCGTCGCGGGCTCGGTGTCGACGCTTGTCGAGGCGTTGGGTTCCGGTCCGCGAACCGTGTGGGTGATGCTGCCGGCCGGCAAGATCACCGAGGACACCATCGCCGAGCTCGGCACATTGATGAAGAGCGGCGACGTCATCATCGACGGCGGCAACACCAATTTTAAGGACGATGTCCGCCGCGCCCGCGAGCTTGCGCCCAGGGGCATAAAATATCTCGATATCGGCACGTCGGGCGGCGTCTGGGGCCTGGCGCGCGGCTACTGCCTGATGATTGGCGGCGATGCCGAGACCGTCACCCGCCTCGATCCGATCTTTTCCGCCCTGGTGCCGGGCCTCGGCGACATCGAGCGCACGGAAGGCCGCGAGAAACTCGATCCCAGATTAGATCCAAGGGCCGAGCGCGGCTACATCCACGCCGGGCCGGTGGGATCAGGGCATTTCGTAAAAATGATCCATAACGGCATCGAGTACGGGATGATGCAGGCCTTCGCCGAAGGCTTCGACATCATGCGCCATCGCGCCGATGAAAAGCTGCCGGCCGACGAGCGTTACGACCTCAACCTGGGTGACATTGCCGAGGTCTGGCGGCGCGGCAGCGTGGTGACCTCGTGGCTGCTCGATCTGACAGCTAGCGCGCTGGCCAAGGACGCGCACCTGGAAGGCTTCTCCGGCCATGTCGAGGACAGCGGCGAGGGCCGCTGGACGATCGAGGCCGCGATCGAGGAGGCGGTGCCGGCGGACGTGCTGGCGGCGTCGCTGTTCGTGCGCTTCCGTTCGCGCCAGCAGCACACGTTTGCGGAAAAAGTATTGTCGGCGATGCGGCTGGGCTTCGGCGGCCACGTCGAAGCCCCCAAGAAATAGGAGTTCAGATGCGCGTAGGTGTTTTCTATTTCCCGACCGACTACGGCATCGACATTGCCGAGCTTGCCCGTGCTCTCGAGGAACGCGGCTTCGACTCGCTGTTCGTGCCCGAGCACACGCATATTCCGCTCAGCCGCAAGACGCCCTTTCCAACGGGCGGTGAACTGCCCAAGCGCTATTCGCACACCCACGATCCGTTCGTCGGCCTTGCTTTCGCGGCGGCGGTGACGAAGAAGCTAAAAGTCGGCACCGGCATCCTGTTGGTGCCCCAGCACGAGCCGATTGCCACGGCCAAGGCCATTGCCTCGCTCGACCAGCTCTCGGGCGGCCGCTTCATCTTCGGCATTGGTGGTGGCTGGAACGAAGACGAGATGGAAAACCACGGCGCGCACTACAAGACGCGCTTCAAGCAGATGCGCGAGCATGTGCTGGCCATGAAGGAGCTCTGGACCAAGGACGAAGCGTTCTTCCATGGCGAGTTCGTTAATTTCGATCCGGCATGGTCGTGGCCCAAGCCGGCCCAGCGCCCACATCCGCCGATCCTGCTGGGCGGCGAGACCGACTACACGCTGAAGCGCGTCGTCGAATACTGTGACGGCTGGTTCCCGCGCCCGCGGTCCGGCTTCGAAGCCGCCACTGCCCGGGATCGCCTCAGGCGCATGGCGGAGTCGGTGAAGCGCGACCCCGCGACACTCACGATCACGGTGTTCGGTGCGCCGGCGGATGCAGCGGCGCTCGCATCTTACGAAAAGGCCGGCATCCAGAGTGCGTTGCTCGCCATTCCCGATCTCGGCCGCGACGAGATCCTGCGTCATCTCGATACGATCGCGCCGCTGGCGAAGGCGCACGCGTGAAGGTCGCCGTCGGCCTCGGCTTGATGGAGTTTCCGTTTGCCGGGGCGGGCGACTATTGGCGCTGGGTCGATCTCTGCGAAGCGGGCGGTGTCGACTCGCTGTGGCAGACCGACCGGCTGGTGAGCCGTCAGCCGATCCTCGAATGCATGACGACCATGGCAGCCCTGGCCGGCCGCACGCGGCGGATGCGCTTCGGCATGAACGTGGTCTCGCTGGCGCTGCGTGATCCGGTATTGCTCGCCAAGCAATGCGCCACGGTCGACGTGCTGTCGGAAGGTCGCCTTCTGCCGGCCTTCGGCATCGGCAGCCCTCTGGGGCCGGAATGGCAGGCGCTCGACATCGACACCAGGACGCGCGGGCGTCGCACCGACGAAAGCCTCGAAATCATCGCCCGTCTGTGGCGTGAGGAGAGCGTCGACTTTGCCGGCAAATACTATCGGCTCTCGGGCGCCTCGATCTCGCCGCGGCCGGTGCAGCCCGACCTGCCCATGTGGATTGGCGGCTCGTCGGATGCCGCTGTCCGGCGCACGGCGCGTTACGGCACGGGCTGGCAAGGCGGCGCCGAGGGGCCGGCAGAAGCGGGCCGCGTCGTCGCTGCCATAAAACTGGCTGCTGCCGAGGCCGGCCGTTCGATCGATGAAGACCATTACGGCGCGGCCTTTCCGTTCTATTTCGGTGGAGCCGCCGACAGCGTCGTCTCGGGCGCCATGGCGGCCTATGCCAAGCGCACCAACCGCGATCCGGCGCGCTATTTCGCCATCGGCGACGAGACGGCGATCCTCGACAGGATCGCCGAGTATGTCGATGTCGGCGTCCAGAAGTTCATCCTGCGGCCGGTGGGCGATGGCGCGAGCGTGCTCGCCCAGACGCGACTGTTGATCGAGAAGGTGCTGCCACGGGTCGGCGCGAAATGGCCGAAGGCGGCCTAGGGGAAAGCCAATGCATATCGGCGCGGCAATGTTCTTCACGGACTATTCCATGGCGCCGGGCGAACTCGCCATCGCGCTCGAAGAGCGCGGCTTCGACTCCCTGTGGTCGCCCGAGCACTCGCACATCCCGCTGTCGCGCAAGTCGCCCTTCCCGAGCGGCGGCGACCTG
This sequence comes from Reyranella sp., assembly GCA_052386855.1. Classification (GTDB taxonomy): domain Bacteria; phylum Pseudomonadota; class Alphaproteobacteria; order Reyranellales; family Reyranellaceae; genus Reyranella. The sequence goes on along the minus strand of JBQTJT010000073.1, from coordinate 4,817 downwards.
CCGAAGAAATACTACGACGCGATGGACCCGTTCGTGGCGCTGACGGCGGCAGCTGCCGTCACGAAGACTCTGAAGGTCGGCACCGGCATCTGCCTGATCGCCCAGCGCGATCCCATCCAGACGTCGAAGCAGGTCTCCTCGATCGACCAGATCTCCGGCGGGCGCTTCCTGTTCGGCGTCGGCAATGGCTGGAACAGCGACGAGATGGAGAACCACGGCACCGTCTTCGAAACCCGCCACAAGTTGGCGCGCGAGCGGATCGAGGCGATGAAGGAGATCTGGACCAAGTCCAAGGCCGAGTATCACGGCGAGCTGGTCAATTTCGATCCGATGATGAGCTGGCCCAAGCCGGTGCAGAAACCTTATCCGCCGATCATCGTCGGCGGCGCCTTTCCCTACGGCGCCAGGCGCGCATTGCGCTATGGCGACGGCTGGATGCCGCATCGCGTGCGCAAGACCTACGCCGACGTGAGCGCGCTGATCCCGAAGTTCCGCGAGATGGCGAAGGAAGCCGGCCGCGATCTCGCCTCGGTACCGGTGACCATCTGGGGGGCCAAGGAGGATGAGAGCCTCCTGAAGCGCGACCGCGACGACGGCGTCTCGCGCCTCGTCGTCAGCCTCGACTCGGCCAAGGCCGACAAGATCCTGCCCGAGCTCGACCGCTGGGCAAAGCTGCTGCGCACCGTTGCCTAATTTCCTTGTCGTCCTGAGCGTAGCGAAGGACCTCGCCGAGCGACCAGACACGGAACGCCGACACCGAGTGTGTCGCTGATGTGAGGTCCTTCGCTGCGCTCAGGACGACAGAAGTCACGCTCAGGACGACACGAGCTAAATCAGTGGCAGCACTTGCTTCTTGAACTGCTCCATCTCGGCCAGCATCGCCTCGACGGTGTTGCCGCCGAAGCCGAAGTCGAGGCTGCCGACGCCGACCTCGCGCAATGCGCGCATGTCGGCGGCGATCTCGGCCGGCTTGCCCGAGAACAGGCGGCGTTCGCCGTCGCCGGCCTTGGGGGGAACCGATTCGCCCAGCGCCGTGCAGCGGAAGGCGAGGCCCATGGACTTGGGATCGCGCCCGGCCGCCGCCGTCATCTTGCGCAGGCGTGCGACCTGGGTCTTGAAGCGTGCCAGGCTGTCGAGCGGGTTGGCCGGGTTGGTGCCGATCGGATACCAGGCATCGCCGATGCGCGCAGTGCGGCGCAGCGCCGGGCCACTTTCACCGCCGATCCAGATCGGCGGGTGCGGCTTCTGCACCGGCTTGTGGGCGAAGACGATGTTGTCGAACGAGACATGCTCGCCCTTGAAGCGCGGCGCGTCCTTGGTCCAGAGCTCGATGAAGGCGTCGATATACTCGTCGGTGACCTTGCCGCGCGCGGCGAAGTCGGGCGCGTCGATCGCCTCGAACTCCTCCTTCAGCCAGCCGGCGCCGATGCCGACGGTGAGACGGCCGCCGGACAGGACGTCGATGGTCGACAGCATCTTGGCCGTCAGCACGGCCGGCCGGTGCGGCACCACCATCACCGAGAGAATGAGCCGGAGCTTCGTCGTCTTGGCGGCGACGAAGGCCACCTCGATCAGCTGCTCGTGGCGCCCGGCCCGGGCGCCGGCGGGAAATTCGCCCGTCGAACTGTAGGGATATATCGCCTGGATATTGGTCGGGATCACGACATGGTCGCTGAAAGTGGCGTAGTCGAAACCCAGCGCCTCGCCGCCGGTCACCAGGCGAAAGAGATCGTCAGCCGCCGCCAGCGGGCCGGCCGTCGGTGCGTTGAAGCCGATAAGCATGGCGAAACCTCCCAATTTTGGCGGCCATACTACACGATGCGGCGGGCAGCGATTGGCGCTATGTTTTGGGCATGATGAAGGTGGGCGTTTCGTTGGCCGCACTGATGGCCGAGGCGGGTGAGCTGCGCGATCGCGGCCACGGCCGGCTGATCTCGTATTCGCGCAAGGTTTTTATTCCACTTACGCATCTGTGCCGCGACGTCTGCCACTACTGCACCTTCGCCGAGCGGCCGCGTGCCGGCCAGCCGGCCTATCTCTCGCCTGAGCAGGTCCTCGCCATTGCCCGCGCCGGTGCGGCGGCGGGCTGCACCGAGGTGCTGTTCACCCTGGGCGACAAGCCGGAGCTGCGCTACCACGCGGCGCGCGAGGCGCTGGCCACCCTCGGTCACGAAAGCACGATCAGCTATCTGACGGCGATGTGCGGCCTGGTGCTGCGCGAGACCGGCCTGCTGCCGCATGCCAATCCGGGAATCATGACTCGCGAGGAAATCGCGGGCCTGCGCGCCGTGACGGCGAGCCAGGGCATCATGCTGGAATCGACCAGCGAGCGGCTCTGCGAAAAGGGCGGCGTGCACTACGGCTCGCCCGACAAGCATCCGGCGGTACGCCTGGAGACCATTCGTCTCGCCGGCGAACTGAAAGTGCCGTTCACCACCGGCATCCTGATCGGCATCGGCGAGACGCGCGCGGAGCGCATCGAGGCGCTGACGGCGATCCGCGATCTCCATGCCGCGCACGGCCACATTCAAGAAGTGATCGTCCAGAATTTTCGCGCCAAGCCCGACACCAAGTGGGCCGACGCCGACGAGCCCGACCTCGAAGACCTGCTGTGGACCATCGCCACGGCGCGCCTGATCCTCGGGCCCGACATGAACATCCAGGCGCCGCCCAACCTGTCGCCGGGCGTCTACCCGCGCCTGATCGCGGCTGGTTTGAACGACTGGGGCGGCATCTCGCCGGTGACGCCCGACCATGTGAATCCCGAGGCGCCGTGGCCCGCCATCGATGACCTCGCGCGCCGCAGCGCCGAGCTGGGCAAGGTGCTGGTCAATCGCCTGCCGCTTTATCCCGCCTATGCGCGTGATCCCGATCTCTGGCTCTCGGCCGAAGTCGCGACGCAGGTGCGGCGCATGAGCGATGCGGAAGGCCTGGCGCGCGACGACAACTGGTCGCCCGGCGAGACCACGCCGCCGCCCGCGCCGCGCGTCCTCGTGCGCGAGGTCGATCCCGAGCTCAGCCGCATCGTCGATCGCGCCACCTCGGGCCGGCGCCTCGATCCGCCGGAGATCGTGCGCCTGTTCGCGGCGCGCGACGCGGACTATCGGCATGTCACTGAGGCCGCCAATGCGCTCCGCCAGGCAGTCAGCGGCGACGTCGTGCGCTACGTCGTCAACCGCAACATCAACTACACCAACATCTGCTATTTCCGCTGCAAGTTCTGCGCCTTCTCCAAGGGGCGCACCCACGAGGACCTGCGCGGCGCGCCCTACGATCTGGCGCTCGACGAGGTGAAGCGGCGCGCGGTCGAGGCCTGGGAGCGCGGCGCCACCGAAGTCTGCATGCAGGGCGGCATTCATCCCGACTACACGGGCGAGACCTATGTCGCGATCTGCAAGGCGATCAAGGAAGCCACGCCCGGCATGCACATCCACGCGTTCTCGGCGCTGGAAGTAACGCAGGGCGCGGCGACGCTGAAGCAGCCGATATCGTCGTTCCTGGCCAGCCTGCAGCAGGCAGGATTGGGCACGCTGCCTGGTACGGCCGCCGAGATCCTCGATGACGAGGTCCGCGCCATCATCTGCCCGGACAAGATCAACACCGGCGAATGGCTCGACGTGCAGCGCGCCGCGCACGAGCTCGGCCTGCGCACGACCTCGACGATCATGTACGGCCATGTCGAGACGCCGCTTGCCTGGACGCGGCATCTGCTCGCGCTGCGTGATCTACAAGTGGAGACCGGCGGCTTCACCGAGTTCGTGCCGCTGCCGTTCGTGCACATGGAAGCGCCGATGTACCGTCAGGGCCGCGCCCGCAGGGGGCCGACCTTCCGCGAGGCGGTGATCATGCATTCGGTCGCGCGCCTGGTGCTGCATCCGGTGATCCCCAACATCCAGACCTCGTGGGTCAAGATGGGCCCGGCCGGCGCCGCGATCTGCCTCGAGTCCGGGGCCAACGATCTCGGCGGCACGCTGATGAACGAGAGCATCTCGCGCGCCGCCGGCACCCAGCACGGCCAGGAGTTTCCACCCCACGACATGGAAGCGCTGATCCGTTCGATCGGCCGCGAGCCGATGCAGCGCGACACGCTCTATCGGCCCGCGCCGGAAGAACGCCGCGCGGCGTCCTTGATCGCAGCCGAACTCGCGCCGGTTGTGCAGACCCCGCCGCGCAAGAAGGCGGCGGTCGGTTAACGCCTGTGCACACAGGTTAACCGCTGGCGGGCAGCCTCGCCCGATCCGCAGGCCGTAAATTCGCAACTGTGCCGCGCTGTCGAAGCAGTTGGGGAAGGCGGCGTGGAGTGATACAATCACGACGACGCCTTGCCGGTCTCACTTCCATGCGGCCGAGCCCGCCCGCCCCAAACAACGGAGAAGTTTCGTGACGATCATGCCGAATTCGATGGAGGGACGGGACATCGCCTATCAGATGCACCCGAACGTCAACCTTCGCGCCTACGAGAAGACCGGCGGCCTCGTCATCGAAAGCGGTGACGGGATTTACGTCACCGACAACAATGGCAAGCGCTATATCGAGGCGATGGCTGGCCTATGGTCGGTGGCGCTGGGTTTTGGCGAGAAGCGGCTGGCGGCTGTCGCCAAGGCGCAGATGGAGAAGCTGCCTTATTACCACACCTTCGGCTTCCGAAGTCATGGGCCGTCGATCGATCTCGCCGAGATGCTGATCAAGATCGCGCCGGTGCCGATGTCGAAGGTGCACTTCACCTCGTCCGGTTCGGAGGCCAACGACCTCGCCGCCAAGATGGTGTGGTACCGCTCCAACGCGCTCGGCAAGCGGGACAAGAAGAAGATCATCGG
>JBQTJT010000072.1:0-31002 GCA_052386855.1 Reyranella sp. | reverse complement strand
CGCCATTCGCATGCGGTACGCGCAGAGACCATCGTCGGGTTCGAACTCCTGGTGAAGACGCCTTCCAATTATATAGGGAGCGCAAACGCTTTCGCTACCTCGGCCTCAGCCCATCCTTCCCCACCACGAGCATCCAGCGGTTGGCGTTGCCGGCGTGATACATCGGCGCGTTCCAGTCGCGGCGGAGTTCCGAGGGTTCCAGCTTGCGCGGCCGGTTGACCGGCACCGGCACGGTATCCCAGGCGAAAAGCCGCTCCGCGAACTTCACGTTGGCGAAGCCGTCGGTCGGATAGTGATAGGCTTGGAAGCCCCAGACTCCATTCCGGCACGAGGCGATAGTCCACCAGAAATCGTTGTCGGGAAGCCTCAGCCCATCGCGCGGCGGACCAAACGCGGCACTAGCCTCCAACAATCCCATCAATTCTCGGGTTTCGTCGATGTTCAGGAGACGCTCGCCGCGCTTCATGGTCCAGGGGCCGAGTGCATCGGCGGCTTTGCCGATCGTAATATTGGCGACGTTGCCCTGGTCGGCCAGCACGCCGATGTTCATGCCGGCGAAGCCGTCCGGCTGCAGGAAAATCTCGTAGGTCCGGACCTGCTCTTCGTAGAGGGCGTTGTAGGTCAGGCGGAGGCGGTTCCGGCCGCCGGGCTTGCAGGCTTCCCGGATGTCGTTGGCGCCGACATAGGCGAACCAGTTCCAGCTGCGGGCAATCGGCTGCTCGACGTTGCGGTCGGCCCGCTGCGCCGAGGCACTGCCGGCGACAATAAGCGCCATACCGATCGTTGCCGTGACCATCCACTTCATCGTAGGCCATCCTATATCGTTCGACGCAGTTTCCGAACCAACTTGGGCGGGAGCGCGGCAGGGGAAAGTTGCATAACCCCACAAACTTTAGTAATCTCCGAGGAACTGCCCCTAACACATTGGTGGGGCACAAGAATATTGACATAAATGTAATGGCATAACTGACGATGACTTTTCCCCTCAAGCGCATCGCGGTCAGCCTTTCCTGGCTTGCCGTCGGCCTCCTTTTTGTTGGTGCGACCATCGTTCCGTCGGACGCCGATGCCCAGTCGGCCTCGACCAAGCGTGCTGCGCCGCCTGCCAAGTCGCGCGCTACGGCCAAAAAAGTCGTTCAGAACCCCTCGTCTTGGGTGCCCAATCCCTCGGTTTCCGGCAAGACCGCCTATCTGATCGTCGATGCGACCAGCGGCCGTGAAATCTCCTCCGACCAGGCCGACGAACTCCGCCATCCGGCATCGCTCACCAAGCTGATGACGATCTACCTCACCTTCTCGGCTCTCGATTCCGGCCGGCTGGCGTTGGGCGATTCGCTGCCTGTATCAGCCAACGCGCTCAACGCGCCGCCGACCAAGATGGGCCTGACGCCCGGCGGCACGGTCAGCGTGCGCGACGCCACCATGGCCCTCATTACCCGCTCGGCGAATGATGCCGCCGTCGTCCTGGCCGAGGCACTGGGCGGCGACGAGCAGAACTTCGCCCGGCTGATGACCCAGCGGGCGCGCCAGCTCGGGATGACATCGACCGTGTTCCGCAACGCTTCAGGCCTGCCCCACCGTGAGCAGGTCACGACAGCGCGCGATCAGGCCCGGCTCGCCAACGCCTTGATGCGCGAGTATCCGCACTACTATGCGGTGTTCGCCGTCCAGAGCTACACCTACCGCGGCCGACCGCTCGATAATCACAATCGCATGCTCGGCAGCTACGAAGGCGCCGACGGCCTGAAGACCGGCTACACCGCCGCCTCGGGCTTCAACCTCGTGATGTCGGCCGTGCGCGACAATCGCCGCCTGATCGGCGTCGTGATGGGCGGCGAGAGCGCCGGCCGCCGCGACCGTCAGATGGCCGACCTGATGGACCGCGGCTTTGCCAGCGCGCAGTCCATTGGCGTCTCGCCCTGGACCTCGATCCGCAAACCGCCGTCGGCCCGCTACAGCGCCGCGCAGTTCGTGTCGGGCGCCCCCATCCAGGAGACTCCGCGCGCCGTAGCCGTCGCCAAGGCCGAGCCGCCTCCTCCGCCTGCAGTATCAGCCCGCGTCGCCAGCCCGGCCGAGCCTGAGAACCCTTTGCTCGGAAGCTGGGTGATCCAGGTAGGCTCTTTCAACGAACCACAGGCGGCCCAGCTCGCTCTCGAGCGCGCCACCTCCGCGTTGCCTGGCGCCATGCGCTCAAATGCCAGCGCGGCCATCGACGAGATCCAGATGGCGAGCAAGGTCTTTCACAGGGCGCGACTGACCAACCTCTCGCAAGAGCAGGCGGTCGATGGCTGCAAGCGGCTCGAGAAGCAGAAGATCTACTGCTCACCGCTACAGGTCACTGCCTGGAATACGCCGGGTGCGCGCTGAAGACCTTCCGAATCCGATCGACGAACTTGCGCTTGTCGCGGCGCTGCCAGAGAGTCAGCGACCATTTGCCGTCGACTGGCTGAAACGCCTTCTCCTTCGGCTCGAACACCGACACGGTCGTGATGCGGCCGTGCACCCAGACCTTCAACGGCACGGTGTGATAGCGAACACCCTCATAAGCCTGTAGCCGCTCCACCTCCTTCCGGCTGAAGCCGCCGACCACGGCACCCTCCACCTTCCCCTTGGGATCACGGATCGCCACGGGATAGGTCACGCCCTTGGCCTTGCGGCGCGAGAAGCCCGTGAGCGTGGCCGGCACCCAGGCGCTGGGCGGCAGGCGCCGCCCGATCACCAGCGCGGTCACGTCATTGTCGAGCAGGCTACCGTAAAAGAAGAACCGCATCAGTGATGGCCGGCCGCCGCGTCGTCGGGCAGGCTGACGCCGCTCGCTGCCAACGCCGCCTTGAGGTCGACCATAAGCCGCTGCAGCCCCGCCTCGTCGGCAGCCTCGCAGCGTGCCACCAGCACGGGCTGGGTGTTCGAGGCGCGCAGCAGCCACCAGCCGTCCTTCGTGCTGACACGAACGCCGTCGATGTCGGAGAGCTTGGCGCCGGCCTTCAGCAGCCGCGCCTTGACCTCGTCGACGACGCCGAACTTGCGGTCGTCGGAGCAGTCGAACCGCAGCTCCGGCGTGTTCACCGGCTGCGGCAGCGCATCGCGCATGTCGGCCAGGCTTTCGCGGCTGTTGGCCACGATGTTGAGCAGGCGCAATCCGCAATAGAGCGCATCGTCGAAGCCATAGAAGGTGTCGGCAAAGAAGACATGGCCGCTCATCTCGCCGGCCAGCGGTGCGCCGACCTCGGCCATCTTGCTCTTGATCAGCGAATGGCCGGTTTTGAACATCATCGGCTTGCCACCCGCCTTGGCGATCTCGTCGAACAACACCTGGCTCGCCTTGACGTCGGCGATGATGGTGGCGCCGGGATGGGTCTTCAGCACGTCGCGCGACCACAGCACGAGAAGCTGGTCACCCCACAGGATGCGTCCCTTGCCATCGACGGCGCCGATGCGATCGCCGTCACCGTCGAAAGCGATCCCGAGGTCGCAGCCGTGCTTCTTCACCTCGGCGATGATCTGCTCGAGGTTCTTCGGCACCGTCGGATCGGGATGATGCGCGGGAAAGGTGCCATCGACCTTCTCGTTCAGCACGAAATGCTCGCCCGGCAGCTTGTCGACGACGGCGCGGATCGAGACGCCGACCGCGCCATTGCCGGTATCCCAGGCCACCTTGAGTTTCTTGCCCGGCTTCACGTCCCTCAGCAGCCGCGCCGCATAGTCGGCCAGGATGTCCTTCTTCCAGGCCTTGCCCTGCCCGCTTTCCCAGTCGCCTTTGCCCGCCATGGCGCCCAGGGTCTGGATGTCGGCGCCGAAGAACGACTTCTTCCCCATCATCATCTTGAAGCCGTTGTAGTCCGGCGGATTGTGCGAGCCCGTGATCATGATGCCGCCGTCGGCATCGAGGTGATAGACGGCGAAGTAGAGCATCGGCGTGGCGGCAAGGCCGATGCTGGTCACGTCGATGCCGGCCGAGGTCAGCCCTTCGATGCAGGCTGCGGCAAGTTCGGGCGAGCTCAGCCGCCCGTCATATCCAAGCGCCATGTGCTTGCCGCCCTTGCGGCGGACCAGTGTGCCCAGCGTCCGGCCGATGGCGCGGGCGTCGGCGGGGTGCACGGTGTCGCCCACGATGCCGCGAATGTCGTACTCGCGAAGAATGCTGGAATCGAACTTGTGCGCCGTCTGGCTCATGAAAGGACTCCCGAGGAACGTTGATGTCTAGGCGCGCGGCTGAGGGCGGCCGATTCCCTCGTAGGCGAAACCCTGCCCGCGCATCTCATGGGGATCGAAGATGTTACGCAGGTCGACGATGCGCGGTTGGCGCATCACCTCCTTGAGCCGCCTGGGATCGAGGCCGCGGAACTCGTGCCATTCGGTGATAACCACCAGCACGTCGGCGCCGCTTGCCGCCTCGTAGGCGGTCGTGGCGAAGGTGACACCCGGAAGCATACGGGCGGCTTCCTTCATTCCCTCCGGATCGAACGCGACGACCTTCGCACCGGCGGCCATCAGGGCCGGCACGATATCGAGCGAGGGCGCGTCGCGCATGTCGTCGGTGTTGGCCTTGAAAGTGACGCCGAGCACGCCGACCGTGAGTCCTGCCACCGAGCCGTCGCAGAAATCGATGACCTTGTTGGCCATCCGCTTCTTGCGGGCGTTGTTAACCTCGATCACCTGCTCGACGATCGTCTGCGGCGCGTTGGCCTCGCGTGCGGTGTAGGCCAGCGCCAGCGTATCCTTGGGAAAGCACGATCCTCCGAAGCCAGGGCCAGGATGGAGGAACTTGCGGCCGATCCGGCCATCGAGCCCGATGCCGCGCGCCACGTCGTGGACGTCGGCGCCGACCTTCTCGCAGAGATCGGCGATCTCATTGATGAAGGTGATCTTGGTCGCGAGGAAGGCATTGCCGGCATACTTGGTCACTTCCGCCGTCTCGATGTTGGTGAACACCATCGGCGTCTGGATCAGGTTGAGCGGTCGGTAGATCGCGGCCATCACGTCGCGTGCGCGCTGGCTCTCGACGCCGATGACCACCCGGTCAGGCTTCATGAAATCCTCGATCGCCGCGCCCTCGCGCAGGAATTCCGGATTGGAAGCGACGTCGAAGTCGGTCGCCGGGCGGGCCTCGCGGATGATGCGGGAAACCTCGCGTCCGGTGCCGACCGGCACCGTCGACTTGGTGACGACGACGGTGTAGCCGCGGATCGCATCGGCGATTTCGGCCGCCGCGGCATAGACATAGCTCAGGTCGGCATGGCCGTCGCCGCGCCGTGTCGGCGTACCGACGGCGATGAACACCGCATCGGCATTCCCCACTGCGTCGCCGAGATTGGTTCCGAAATCGAGGCGGCCGGCGCGGACGTTGTCGGTGACGAGCTTGTCGAGGCCGGGCTCGTAGATCGGCATCTCGCCTTTGCGCAGGAGGGTAATCTTGGCGGCATCCTTGTCGATGCACACGACATCGTGGCCGAACTGTGCAAAGCAGGCGCCGGACACGAGCCCGACATAGCCGGAACCGATCATGGCGATGCGCATGCGATCAGCCTTTCATCAAGCGTTCGATCAAGGCGCGACTTTCGGCCCTGGTATCGGTGCGGCTGAGCGAGATTGCGACATTGGCCTCGAGGAAGCCGAGTCGGGTGCCGCAATCGTAGCGCCGCCCGGCGTAGCGCAGGGCATGGAACGGCGATCGGCCAATCATCTTCGCCATGGCATCCGTCAGCTGGATTTCGCCGCCGGCGCCGGTCTCGTGTCTATCGAGATGGCCGAATACCTCGGGCAACAGCACATAGCGCCCGATCAGCGCCAGGGTCGATGGCGCCTCCTCGGGCCTGGGCTTCTCCACCATGCCCGTTATCTCGGCCAGCCCGTCCTTTTCTGCCCTCACCGCGGCGATGCCGTAGCTCTTGGTCTGCTCACGCGGCACGTCCATCACGGCGACGACGCTGCCGCCGGTCTTCTCGTGCGCCATGGCCAGCTGGCCGATGCAGCTCGGCGTATCGAGCGTCAGTTCATCCGGTAGCAGCACGGCGAACGGCTCGCGACCGATCCAGTGCCGCGCGCACCACACGGCATGGCCGAGGCCCAGCGGCTTTTGCTGGCGCGTAAAGATCGCATTGCCCGGCTTGATGGTGGCGCCGCGGGTCTCGGCGAGTTCCGGAGCCTTCTTGCGGCCCTCCAGCGTCATCTCGAGTTCGTAGGCGTGGTCGAAGTGGTCCTCCAGGGAGACCTTGTTGCGACCGCTGACGAACACGAATTCGTCGATCCCCGCCTGCAGGCACTCTTCCACCGCATACTGGATGAGCGGCCGGTCGACGACCGTCAGCATTTCCTTCGGCATCGCCTTGGTGGCCGGCAGAAAGCGGGTGCCAAGTCCGGCGACAGGCAGAACTGCTTTGCGGACGCGCTGCGTCATGCTCATCGACCTCGCTCGCGACTAGGATATTGCAACGCAAAAGGTGGCGGTTGATGCCATGGTGACGCGGGCGCTGGCAAGGTCATCCCCCGAGCAGGACATCCTTGGCCCTGTTGATACGGGCGGCCAGGTCCGCAGTTCCGCCGACATCGGGGTGCATGCGCTGGATCAGGCGGCGATGCGCGGCCCGGATCTCGTCTGCTGTCGCGCCCTCGGCCAACCCCAGGACGGCCAGCGCCTCGTCGCGCGACATATCGGTGCGAGGTCCCGACGGCGGCGGGCGATGGCTGTTGCGCCAGTCCCCGCCCAGCCGGCGATCGAGATAGGCTTCGAGCACTTTCAGGGAGTCGGGATCGGACGCACAGTCGGCATGCAGCCCCAGTAATTCGGCATCCGCCAGCGAGTCGAGCGTGCGGCCGGCGAAGCGGCCCGACAGCACGGTGCCGCCAACATCGCCGGTCGCGTGGTCGATCCAGGCCTGGAGGAACGCCGTCCGCACCTCGGTCCGCTGCCCGGTGCCCGGCGAACTGAAGCCGCCCGAAGAACGGTGGCGAGCGGCCCGCGCAATCAGCCCTGCGATCACGACTCCCGCCAGGCCCATCAGTTCCGGCAGCATGCTGGGCAGAAACCTGATGCCGAAGATCAGGAAACCGCCGATGCCGAGGGCACCCAGGACGACGAGGATCAGCCGCAGAAGCCGGGCGATCGATGACGGGTTGGCGCGCAGGAACCAGGCGATGCCGAGGGCCACGGCCGCCAGCACGATGAGCCCCAGGAAGAAGATCGCCGGCATGGCTCACCGTCGGACGGGTGGCGTAGCCGGTGCGGGCGCCGCCGGCTGTGCCGGTGCAGGTTGTCCCGGTGTCGATTGTCCCGGTGCTGGCGTCTGCGCCGCTTCCAGGCGCTCGCGCTGGATTTCGCGCCAGCGCGCGACGTTGCGATTGTGCTCAGGCAACGTGAGAGCGAAGGCATGGCCGCCCTGCCCGTCGGCGACGAAGTAGATGGACCGGTCGCGCGCCGGGTTGGTCGCCGCCACGATCGAGGCGCGGCCCGGGTTGCAGATCGGGCCCGGCGGCAAGCCGGTGACGAAGTAAGTGTTGTACGGCGAGGTCGACTGCAGGTCGGCGCGGGTGAGTTCTCGGCTAAGCTGCCCCTTGCCGCCGGTGAGGCCGTAGATCGTCGTCGGGTCGCTTTCGAGCTTCATCCGCCGCCGCAGCCGGTTGATGAACACCGCCGCCACCCTGGCCCGCTCGGCCGGAACCGCGGTCTCCTTTTCGACGATCGACGCCAGCACCAGGGCGTCGCGGCGGTTCGCCAGCGGCAGGCCGGGCGCGCGCTTGCGCCAGGCCTCGTCCAGGGTCTTCTCCATGGCCTCCTTCATGCGCAGCAGAAGCCCGTCGCGCGTATCGTCGCGCGAATAGAAGTAGGTCTCGGGCAGGAGATCGCCCTCCTTGACGTCCAGCGTGATCTCGCCGGTCAGCGCCTCGGTCTTGCGCACCAGTTCGAGGACCTCCGAGGTCGTCACCCCCTCCGGCACGGTGAGGCGGCGTTGGACCACCTTGCCCGACTGCAGCAGATCGACCAGCGCCCGCATCGTGGTGTGTGCCGGAACCTCGTACTCGCCGGCCTTGATCGGCTTGGGTGCGGGATCGATCATCAGCGCAATGCGGAACAGCCGCGTGTGGGAGATCACGCCCTCCTCCTGCAGCACCTTGGCCATGGTCAGCGGGCCGGCGCCGCGCGGGATCACGACATTCCTGGTCTTGTCCAACGGACCCGGCGCGTTGAGGAGCGTATTTCCGAGGAACAGCGCACCGCCCATCAACGTCGCAAACAGGGCGACGAAGAAGATAACCCAACGGAAGTAGCTGAGCATCCTCAGCCCCCGGCGATCAAACGGGGCCGAAAATCAAGGAGGCGTTGGTGCCGCCGAAGCCGAACGAGTTGCTGAGCGCGTAGCGGACCTTGCGCTGCTTGGCCTGCTTCGGCACCAGGTCGATGTCGCAGCCTTCGTCGGGCTCGTCGAGGTTGAGAGTCGGCGGCACGACCTGGTCGTTCATCGACTTGATCGCGTAGATCGCCTCGATGGCGCCGGCCGCGCCCAGCAGATGGCCGGTCGCCGACTTGGTCGATGACATCGAAAGCTTGTAGACATCCTGGCCGAAGGTGCGCTTCACGGCACCGAGTTCGATGGTGTCGGCCATGGTCGATGTGCCATGGGCATTCACATAGTCGATCTGGTCGGTGTTGAGCTGGCCGCGCTTCAGTGCCGCCTTCATGGCGCGCATCGCGCCGTCGCCATCCTCGGAAGGCGCGGTGATGTGATAGGCGTCGCCCGAGAGGCCGTATCCGATGATCTCGGCGTAGATCTTGGCGCCGCGCTTCTTGGCGTGTTCGTATTCCTCGAGCACCACGCAGCCCGCGCCCTCGCCCATCACGAAGCCGTCGCGTCTCTTGTCCCACGGGCGCGAGGCCTGGGTCGGCGTGTCGTTGAAATCCGTCGAGAGCGCCTTGCAGGCATTGAAGCCCGCGATGCCAATGCGGCAGATCGCGGCCTCGGCGCCGCCGGCCACCATGACGTCGGCATCCTCGAGCTGGATGAGACGCGCAGCGTCGCCCAGCGCATGTGCCCCGGTGGCGCAGGCGGTGACGACAGAATGGTTCGGGCCCTTGAAGCCGTACTTGATCGAGACCTGACCGGAAACGAGGTTGATCAGTGCCGACGGGATGAAAAACGGGCTGACGCGACGCGGGCCGCGCTCCTTCAGGATCAGCGACGTCTCGTAGATGGTCTGCAGGCCGCCGATGCCCGAGCCGATCATCACGCCGGTGCGGGTGAGTCCTTCTTCGTCCTGCGGTTTCCAGCCGGAATCCTCGACCGCCTGTTCGGCGGCCGCCAAGCCAAACACGATGAAGCGATCGAGTTTGCGCTGATCCTTGGGCGCCATGTAGCTGTCGATGTTGAAGTGGCCGTTCGCCTTGTCGCCCAGCGGCACTTCGCCGGCGATCCGCGTGGCCAGATCAGACGTGTCGAATGCCTGGATCGAACGGATTCCCGACTCGGCCGCGATCAAGCGCCGCCAGTTGGTGTCGACGCCGTCACCCAACGGCGTCACCATTCCCAGGCCCGTAACGACAACTCGCCTCATCGTCCGCCCTTCCTGCTACAGGAACCGGCGAAGATCAGGACTTCGCGTTGCCCTTGATGAAGCCGATGGCGTCGCCAACGGTCTGGATCTTCTCGGCGGCATCGTCGGGAATCTCGATGGCGAACTCTTCCTCGAACGCCATCACCAGTTCCACGGTGTCGAGGCTGTCGGCGCCCAGATCGTCGATGAACTTCGCATCTTCCTTCACCTGCGCCGCTTCGACGCCGAGATGCTCCACCACGATCTTCTTAACGCGCTCGGCAATGTCGCTCATTCTCTTGTCCTTCCCGAATCTTCTCAAATTCCGTTTCGCCGTAGGGGGCAGGCGATTTCCGGCGTTCCTAACATAGCTCCCCGGCCATTGGCTAGGGTCGAAAAGCCCACAGAATCAGGCACTTGTAGCCTTTATCCGATAGGCGGCCCGTCAAATCATCGCCATACCGCCGTTGATGTGCAGTGTCTGGCCGGTGACGTAGGCCGCCTCTTCGCTCGCCAGATAGACCACACCCGCCGCGATCTCGTCGGGCGTGCCCAACCGATCGGCGGGCACCCGCGCAAGAATGCCCTTCTTCTGGTCGTCGGTCAGTCCGTCGGTCATCGGTGTGGCGATGAAACCCGGCGCCACGCAATTCACCGTGATGCCGCGTGAGGCAAGTTCCTGCGCCAGCGACTTCGACATGCCGATGAGGCCTGCCTTGGCGGCGGCATAGTTGGCCTGGCCGGGATTGCCGGTGACGCCCACGATCGAGGTGATGCTGACGACCCGGCCGAAACGCCGCTTCATCATCCCACGCATGACGGCGCGGGTGAGCCGGAAGGTGCCGGTGAGGTTAACCTGGAGCACCTTCTCCCATTCCTCGTCCTTCATGCGCATCGAAATGTTGTCGCGCGTGATGCCGGCGTTGTTCACCAGGATGTCGAGCTTGCCCATCGCCGCCTCGGCTTCCTTGGCGAGGCGATCGATGTCGGCTGCATCGTCCATCTTCGCGGCAACAACATGCGCCCGCTCGCCGAGCGACGTCTTGAGCTGTTCCAACGCCTCGGCACGCGTGCCCGACAGCGTGACCGTGGCGCCCTGCCGGTGAAGCGCGCGGGCGATCGCGCCGCCGATACCGCCGGAGGCGCCGGTGATGAGGGCTGTCTTGCCGCCCAAGTCGAACATTGCCTTCCCTCCCTCAGACCGTCTTCAGAAAGGCATCGATGTCCTGAGGCGCGTTCAGGGCAAGGCCCGTCATGTCCTTGTCGATGCGCTTCACAAGGCCGGACAACACTTTGCCCGTGCCGCATTCGACCAGCACCTCGACGCCCTTCGACTTCATATACTGCACGCTCTCGCGCCAACGCACGAGGCCGGTGACCTGTTCCACCAGTCGCTGCTTGACCGCCGTCGGATCGCTGATCTCGGATGCGAGCACATTGGCGATCAGTGGCACTCGCGGTGGCATCAACGTCACCTGCTCGAGTGCCGCCTTCATCGCATCGGCCGCCGGCTGCATCAGCGAACAATGGAAGGGGGCGCTGACCGGCAGCAGCATGCCACGCTTGCAGCCGCGGGCCTTGGCCGCCTCGATCGCCCGCTCGACGGCGCCCTTGTGGCCGCTCACGACAACCTGGCCGCCGCCGTTGTCATTGGCGACCGCCACTACCTCGCCTTGCGCGGCCTCTTTGCAGGCCTCCTGGGCCGCCTCCAGTTCAATGCCGAGCAGGGCCGCCATGGCGCCGACGCCCACCGGAACAGCCTTCTGCATCGATTGCCCGCGCAGCTTCAGAAGGCGCGCGGCGTCTGCGACTTTCAAGGTCCCGGCCGCGGCGAGGGCCGAGTATTCTCCCAGGGAGTGGCCGGCGACATGGGAGGCCAGCGCCGACAGCGGCTTGCCGCCGTCCTTCTCGATGATGCGCACAACGGCCAGGCTGACGGCCATCAGGGCCGGCTGGGCGTTTTCGGTCAGGACCAGGTCGCTTTCCGGCCCTTCCCGCATCAACTTGGACAGGTTCTGCTTCAGCGCCTCGTCGACCTCACCGAAGACGTCCCGGGCGGTGGCGAAGGCCGCCGCGAGGTCGGCGCCCATGCCGACGGCCTGCGATCCCTGGCCCGGAAAGACGAAAGCCCGACTCATGCGCGATTTCCCCCTGATTTGACGCGAATTGGCGCAGTCATACCGGGGTACAAGATGCAGTCAAGACGCCCCGGGAACGGCTTGATTTCGAGCCGCAGGCCTGTATAACCCCCGCTCTTCGGGGCCTAAATCGGCCCCGATCTCCTTGCCGGTCCAAGCATTCTGCGAAGGGCCGGCTAGATCCGGGCGGTTGCCGGTCGACCCCATGCTCATTTCGGTGAGCGGGGCGCGACGAACTCCGGGTCACCAAACAGCCATAAGGAGCCGAAACTACATGGCACTTTACGAAAACGTCTTCATTGCGCGTCAGGATGTTGCCCAGACGCAGGTGGAGGCCCTCACCCAACAGTTTGCCGATATCGTCACCGGCCTGGGCGGCACCGTCTCCAAGAAGGAGTATTGGGGCCTCCGTTCGCTGACCTACCGGATCAAGAAGAACCGCAAGGGTCACTATACCCTTCTCAACATCGATGCCCCCTCCGCCGCCGTGAAGGAGATGGAGCGCACGATGTCGATCAACGAAGACATCATCCGCTTCCTCACCGTCCGCGTCGACGCGCTCGAGGAGGCTCCTTCGGCCATCATGGTGCGCAGCGCCGAGAAGTCCGATCGTCCGGGTGGCGATCGCGGCGATCGCTGGGGCGATCGTCCGCCCCGCCGCGAACGTCCTCGCTTCGGCGATGAAGGCGGTGCGCCGCCCGTTGCCGCCGCCATCACGGGAGACGAAGAATGAGCGCCCAACGCCGTCCCTTCACGCGCCGCCGCAAGAGCTGCCCGTTCTCCGGCGCCAACGCACCGGTCATCGACTACAAGGACGTGCGCCTTCTGCAGCGCTTCGTCTCCGAGCGCGGCAAGATCGTTCCCAGCCGCATCTCGGCGGTGTCGTCCAAGAAGCAGCGCGAACTCGCCCAGGCGATCAAGCGTGCGCGTTTCCTGGCGCTCCTGCCCTACCTCATCGCCTAGCCAGGGGATCGTATCATGCCGATGAACGTCATCCTGCTGGAGCGCGTGCCCAAGCTCGGTCAGATGGGCGATGTTGTGAAGGTGAAGCCCGGCTTCGCCCGCAACTTCCTGCTGCCGCAGAAGAAAGCGCTCCGCGCCACCAAGGACAACATCACCTACTTCGAATCGCAGCGTAAGACTCTCGAGGCCCAGAACCTCGAGCGTCGCGGGGAAGCCGAAGCCGTCGGCAACAAGATGAGCGACCTCAAGGTCATCCTCATCCGCCAGGCGTCGGAAGCCCTGCAGCTCTACGGTTCGGTGACTTCGCGCGACATCGCCGACGGCGCCGTCGCCGCCGGCGTCAAGATCGAGCGCAGCCAGGTCGAGCTCGACAAGCCGATCAAGAGCCTGGGCGCCCACAAGATCAAGGTCCACCTCCATCCCGAGGTCACGATCGAGATCACCGCCGTGGTGGCGCGTTCCATGGACGAGGCTGAGTTCCTCGCCAAGGGCGGCGCCCTGGTGGCCGAGCATGAGCGCGCTGCGCTCGAAGCGGCCGACGCCGCCAAGCGTGCCGCCGATCAGGCAGCCGCGCTGTTCGAGGCCAAGTCCGCCGAGGGCGAGACGGCCGAGGGCGAAACCTCCGAGACTGCGACCGCCACCGAGGAAGTGCCGGCCGAAGAGAAGTAGAACGCGTGCCTCCCGGCACCGTGTCTCCGATCGAACGCATGCCATCGCTCCGCGGTGGCATGCGTTTTCTTTTGGGCAAGCTGTTAGGGTTCCGGTCATGATCTGGCGCCTGGGCGCGTTGGCGGTGGCCGGAGTCGTGGCCCTGCCGTTGCTCGGCGTCGCGTCGAGCCTTCTTTCCTGGCAGGGCGAGCTGTGGCGGCACATTGCCGAGACTCAGCTTTCCGATATCGTCGGCAACACCATCGTCCTGCTGGTGGGAGTAGGCCTCGGCACGACCGTCATCGGCACCGGTACGGCGTGGTTGGTCACCATGTGCCGCTTTCCCGGCAGCCGGACGCTGCAGTGGGCACTGCTGCTGCCGCTTGTCATGCCGACGTACATCATTGGCTACGCCTATGCCGACCTCCTGACATTCGCAGGGCCATTGCAGGGCGCGCTGCGCGGAGCGACCGGCTGGGGCCTCGGCGACTACTGGTTTCCGGACCTCGGCTCCGCTTCAGGTGTCGCCTTCCTCTTCACACTCGTCCTCTATCCCTACGTCTACCTCGCGGCCCGCGCGGCGTTCCTTTCGCAGTCGCAGTCGCTCCTGGAGGCGAGCCGCATTCTGGGTCACGGTCCGTGGCGGACCTTCTTCCGCATCGGCCTGCCGCTCGCCCGCCCCGCAATCGCGGCCGGCCTGGCGCTCGCCCTGCTCGAGACTCTCGCCGATTTCGGCACGGTCCAATACTACGGTGTCCATACTTTCACGACGGCGATCTACCGAACCTGGTATGGCATGGGCAATCGCGAGGGCGCGGCCCAGATCTCGCTCGTGCTGATCGTAATCGCCGTCGCCCTGATCGCCCTGGAGCGCCGATCGCGCGGTCGCGCACGCTTCGCCATTGCCTCCAACCTGCGCTACCTGGCTGAGCCGGTGCGGCTTGCGCCAGGCGCTGCTATGGGAGCTCTCGCGGCCTGCGGCGTGCCGATACTCCTGGGCTTTGTGCTGCCGACCCTGCATCTCGCCCAACTCGCGGTCACGTCGGGCGCATTGGTGGCGGACCACCGCTTTATCGGCGACACCATCAACAGTTTGGTCCTGGCCACCCTGGCCGCCCTCGTAATCGTGGGTCTCGCGCTGTTCCTGAGCTACGCCGCCCGCCTCGCCCGCCGGCGCTCGCTCAACCGCGTCATCGAGTTCGCCTCACTGGGCTACGCCATTCCCGGCGCGGTTATCGCCGTCGGCATTCTGCTCCCTCTGGCTCTGGCCGACCACGGCATCAACCGGCTGACGCAGGCTCTGCTGGGCCTGTCGAGCGGCCTGCTGCTGAGCGGTACTGCGTTCGCGCTGATTGTCGCCTATACGGTGCGCTTCCTTGCCGTCGGCATGGCCAACGTGGCGCCAGGGCTGGCGGCCATAGATCCGGCGATGGACGCCAGCGCGCGCGTGCTGGGCGCCAGGCCGCGTCAGGTACTGCGCTACATCCATCTGCCGATGCTGCGCGCGCCGGTCCTGACGGCCGGCATCATCGCTTTCGTCGAGGTACTGAAGGAGCTGCCGGCAACGCTGCTCATCAGGCCATTCAATTTCGACACGCTGGCCGTCGGCGTCTATCGATTCGCATCCGACGAACGCCTGGCTCAGGCGGCCGTCGGATCGATTCTCATTGTCGCCGTCTCGCTCGTGCCCGTGATCCTGCTCAGCCGCACCGTGGTGGCGGCGGAGCGGCCTACTTCCAGCCCGCCCGGTCCATGATCTTCAGCGCCTCGGCGTTGTTCTGAGCGAACACACGCGCGTTGAGCTGATCTTCCTTGAAGGTACCGAGCGACTTCAATTCGGCCGACAGTTCGACCCCGGCAACCACCGGATACTCGGAGTTGCCTTCGGCGAAGTACTTCTGCGCCGGCGCAGAGACCAGGTACTCGAGGAACTTCACCGCGGCTTCCTTGTTGGGCGCGTACTTGGCGACACCACCGGCGCTCAGGTTCACGTGCGTGCCGCGATTCGCCTGGTTCGGGAAAATCACCCCCACCTTGGAAGCGACCTCGCGATCCTCCGGCTTCTTCGAGCGCATCAGATTCACGTAGTAATAGGTGTTGGACACCGCGAGCTCGGCTTCGCCCGCGGCAACACCCTTGATCTGGTCGGTGTCGCCGCCGCGCGGCGGGCGGGCGAGATTGGCGGCGACGCCCTTCGCCCACGCCTCCGTTTTCTCCGGACCAAGCGCTGCCAGGATCGAGCCGACCAGCGACTGGTTGTAGATATGCCCCGAGGACCGGATCAGGATCTTTCCCTTCCACTTCGGATCGGCGAGATCCTCGTAGTTCTTCGGCGCGTCGGCTGCCGTCACCTTTTCCTTGTTGTACAGGATGACGCGCGCGCGCTTCGAGAAGCCGAACCAGGTGCTGTCCGGGTCGCGCAGATGCGCCGGGATCGCTTTGGCGAGTACCGGCGAGTTCACGGCCTGCAGCAGACCCATCTCTCGGGCCCGCTCGATGCGGCCGGCATCGACGGTGATGAAGACGTCACAAGGGCTCTTGTCGCCTTCCGTACGCAGGCGCTGAACCAGCGGATCGGGCTCGGCATCGACGCGATTGATCTTGATGCCGGTCAGATCGGCGAAGTTGCCGTACAGAGCCTCGTCGGTGTTGTAGTGGCGCGCTGAATAGAGGTTGAGGGTGCCGCTCTGGGCCTGTGAATGCCGCGAGATCAGCAGAGCGCCAGCAGATAGACCGGCTGCCATAAGGACGCGTCGCTTCACCTTAACCTCCCAAATGCGAGTGCGAGTGCGTTTCACTAACCCCGCACAGCTAACACCGCGCCATCGAGACTGCAAATCGTTTGCAACAATTTCACAGACCTCCTGTGCATTTTTCTCTGTCCGTTCTTTGCCTTGAAATCGTCACTTGGCTTAACATTTCAGCTTAAGAGCTGCGGGAGGACGGTTCCGCCCCCGCAACAGATCGTTGCCTCGGGGGGACGATGATGCTGTTAGCCAAGGTACTCGCCCGTATCCTGGGCGAAGGTCGATTAACGATCATCGATGCGACCGGGCGGTCGCATAGCCTCGCGGGACCCAAGCCCGGGCCCGCCGTCACGATACGCATTCATACCCGGTGGACAGGCATCCGCCTGGCACTTCGCCCACGGCTCGCGTTTGGCGAGTCCTACGTGGACGGCAAACTCACTATCGAGCATGGCGACATCTACGACCTGCTCGACCTGCTGGGGCGCAATATCGCCGCCATCGAGGCCACGCCTCTCGTGCGTTGGTCGCTCTTGCTCCAGAAGCTCCTGCGCGCGCTGGATCAGTACAATCCGGTAGGCCGCGCACAGCGCAATGTCGCCCATCACTACGATCTCAACGACCAGCTCTACGATTTTTTCCTCGACCGCGACCGCCAGTATTCCTGCGCCTACTTCACGGCGCCCGGCGAGAGCCTCGAGCAGGCCCAGATCGACAAGCAGCGCCATATCGCCGCCAAGCTGCTGCTGAAACCCGGCCAGCGCGTGCTCGATATCGGCTCGGGCTGGGGTGGCATGGGCCTGTTCCTCTCCCGGCAGTTCGGCGTCGACGTGACCGGCGTCACGCTGTCTCGCGAACAGCACACCGTTTCCAGCCGGCGTGCACTCGAGGGCGGCATTGCCGACCGGGTCCGCTTCAAGCTGCTCGATTATCGCCAGGAGCCCGGCCGCTACGACCGCATCGTCTCGGTCGGCATGTTCGAGCACGTGGGCGCCGCCCACTACGTCGAGTATTTCACCAAGGTGAAGGACCTGCTGGCCGACGACGGCGTCATGTTGCTGCATTCGATCGGCCGGATGGAACCTCCCGGCGGCACCAACACCTGGCTGCGCAAGTACATCTTCCCCGGCGGCTATTCGCCGGCCCTATCGGAGGTCTTGGCGGCGATCGAGAAGGTCGACTTGTGGGTCACCGACATCGAGGTGCTTCGCCTGCACTATGCGGAAACGATCCGTCACTGGCGCGGGCGCTTCCAGGCCAACCGCGAAAAGGTGAAGCAGACTGCCGGCTACGACGAGCGCTTCTGCCGGATGTGGGAATTCTACCTTGCTGGCTGCGAGGTTTCTTTTCGCTACATGAATCAAATGGTGTTCCAGATCCAGATCGCCAAACGGCAGGACGCCGTGCCGCTGACGCGCGATTACATGACGGAAGTCGAGCGCCGCGAGGTGTTGGCCCCGTCGATGGCGGCGGAGTGACTGGGACTCGGTTGTCCCCGTCTTTCAGGCTATCCTAGAAGAGCCGCCGCATTAGTGGTGGTGGATACCCCCTCGCGTCCCTAACAAAGGCTCTACATGGAGCCATTAAAAGACACGACCAACGTCACCCGCCTCCCCGGCGCCGAAGATGCGCGCCTGCGCGAGCCGCCGCACAATTTCGAGGCCGAACAGGCGCTTCTGGGCGCCATCCTCGTCAACAACGCCGCCTATCAGCGCGTGGCCGAGTTCCTGCGCCCCGAGCATTTCGCCGATCCGCTGCACGGCAAGCTGTTCGATTCGTTGTCGCGGCTGATCGAACGCGGCCAGGTGGTGAGCGCCGTCACTCTGAAGACCTACGTCGAGCAGGACGAGGCGATGAAGTCGGCCGGCGGTGCCGCGACCTACCTCGCCCGCCTCGCCGCGGCTTCGGTGCATGTCATCGATGCCGCCGCCTTCGGACGTACCGTGCACGATCTTTACCTCCGCCGGCAGCTCGTCGACCTCGGCGAGGAAGTCGTCAACGGCGCCTTTGGCGGCGATGTCGACGAAACGGCGCTGCACCAGATCGAGATGGCGGAAAAGAAGCTCTTCGAGCTGGCCACGACCGGCCAGACCGAAGGCGGCTTCAAGCCGTTCCGCGCCGCCCTCACCGAGGCAACCGTCGCGGCCGAGGCGGCCTATCACCGGGTCGGTCAGCTCACCGGCGTGGCCTCTGGCCTGTTCCAGCTCGACCAGCTCCTGGGCGGCCTCCATCGCTCGGATCTAATCATCCTCGCCGGCCGTCCCTCGATGGGAAAGACCGCACTTGCGACCAACATCGCCTTCAACGCCGCCAAGGCCTACCGCGAGGAGCACGGCGAGGACGGCAAGCCCAAGGCCGTCGATGGCGCCGTGGTCGGATTCTTCTCGCTCGAAATGTCGTCGGAGCAGCTCGCCACCCGAATGCTGGCCGAACAGGCCGAGGTGCCGTCCGAAAAGATCCGCAAGGGCGAACTGATCAGCGGCGATTTCGACAAGGTTCTGTCGGTCAGCCAGCAACTCGAGCATCTCAACTTCTTCATCGACGATACGCCCGCCCTCTCCATCGCCGCACTGAGGACCCGGGCGCGCCGCCTGAAGCGCACCCACGGGCTCGGCCTGCTGGTGGTCGACTATCTCCAGCTCCTCAATCCCTCCGGCAGGTCACGCCAGGAGAATCGCGTGCAGGAGGTCTCCGAGATCACGCGCGGCTTGAAGACACTGGCCAAGGAACTCGATGTGCCGGTGCTGGCGCTGTCGCAGTTGAGCCGCGCCGTCGAGCAGCGCGAGGACAAGCGGCCGCAGCTCTCCGACCTTCGTGAGTCAGGCTCGATCGAGCAGGACGCCGACGTCGTTATGTTCGTCTACCGCGAGGAATACTACTTGCAGCGCGGCGAGCCGACGCGACGCGCCGAAGAGAACGACCAGCGTTTCAACGAGCGTCACGATGCCTGGAAGCAGCGCTGCGAGCAGACTTACGGCAAGGCCGAGGTGATCGTGGCCAAGCAGCGCCATGGCCCCACCGGCCTCGTGCGCCTGGCCTTCGAAGGCCAGTTCACCAAGTTCGACAACCTGCCCGCCGACGAGGAACGGCCGGGCGGTCCGGCGTTCTAGGCCCGTCGATGTCCTCTCCTGCCGACGACGCGACGCGCCGGGCCGGCGCGATCCTGACGATCGATCTTGGTGCCATCGCCGCCAACTGGCGCGGTCTGCGCGACGCCGGACGCGCCAGCGGCCGTCCGGTCGATTGCGCCGCGGTGCTGAAGGCCGATGCCTACGGTACTGGCCTTGCGATCGTGGGGCCGAGGCTGGCGGCGGAAGGCTGCCGGCAGTTCTTCGTGGCGCACATCGACGAAGGTATCGAGCTGCGGCGCGTGCTGCCCGAACATCCGATCTACGTCCTGAACGGGCTGCTCGCCGGCACCGAAGGCGATTTCGTCGAACACGATCTCACGCCGGTGCTCAACCATCTCGGCCAGCTCAACGCCTGGCGCGCGGCGGCGCAGCGCTTCAACCGCCCGCTCGACGCCGTCATTCATCTCGACACCGGCATGAACCGCCTGGGTTTCGGTCCCGACGACGCCCAGGCGCTGGTCAACGAGCGCGGCCGGCTGCGCGGACTGCGCCTCGCTCTGTTCATGAGCCATCTCGTGGCGTCGGAGGAGCCGGCCAACCCGATCAACGGCGAGCAGCTCTCCCGCTTCCGCTCGTTCGTCAAGGCGATGCCGGGCGCTCCGGCGTCGCTGGCGAACTCCTCCGGCATCTTCCTCGGGCCCGACTACCACTTCGACCTCATGCGGCCAGGTGCTGCCCTCTACGGCATCAATCCCCTGCCCGGCCAGGCCAACCCGATGTTGCCCACCGTCACGCTGCAAGCCCGCATCCTCCAGGTCCGTCGCGTTGACGCTCTACAGACCGTTGGCTACGGTGGTGCTTGGCGCGCGGCGAGGCCTACGCGCGTCGCCACCATCGGCCTCGGCTATGCCGACGGCTACTTCCGCGCACTGGTCAACCGCAGCGTCGTCTACATCGCCCAACAGCCCGTGCCCGTGATCGGCCGCATCTCGATGGATCTTGTGACGATCGACGTGACCGAGGTGCCGGAGGCCGTGTCCCAGCCGGGCGATTCGGTCGAGGTGCTGGGCGCCCATCTGACGCCCGACGATGTCGCCGAATGGGCGCGCACCAACGGATACGAGATCATGACGGCGCTGGGCCGCCGCTATCACCGCACGTATGTCGAAGGCCGGGGCGACGTGGTGGGAGAAGACGGGGCGGAAGAAGACGCGGCGGGAGAAGAGACGTGAGCATTCCGCTGCTGACCGTTCTTGGCCGCATGACGCTGGCCTTCCTGCAGGCGACTGGCGCCGTCACGGCCTTTGCCTTCCACGCAGTGCGGCAGGCCCTGCAGCCGCCCTATTACCGTCGGCAGATCGTCAGCCAGATCCTGGAGATCGGCTACTACTCCCTGCCGGTCGTCGGCCTGACCGCGATCTTCACCGGCATGGTTCTGGCGCTGCAGAGCTACACCGGATTCGCGCGCTTCTCGGCCGAAAGCGCCATTCCCAACGTCGTTGTGGTCTCGCTTACCCGCGAATTGGGCCCGGTCCTCGCCAGCCTCATGGTGGCGGGCCGCATCGGTGCCGCCATCGCGGCCGAAATCGGCACCATGCGGGTCACCGAGCAGATCGACGCGCTCACCACCCTGTCGACCGACCCCTTCAAGTATCTTGTGGCCCCTCGCCTGATCGCCGGTATCGTCACCCTGCCGATCCTGGTCCTGGTCGCCGACATTATCGGAATCCTCGGCGGTTTCCTCGTCGGCGTCTACAAGCTCGACTTCAACGACGCAGCCTACCTGCGCAACACGATCGACTTCCTGCAGTTCCAGGACGTCTTCTCCGGCCTGGTGAAGGCCGCCGTGTTCGGCTTCCTGATCACCCTGATGGGCTGCTACCACGGCTACACGTCGAAAGGCGGCGCCCAGGGCGTCGGCATGGCGACCACCAATGCCGTCGTCTCGGCATCGATCCTCATCTTCACCTTCAACTACTTCCTCACCGAAGCCTTCTTCGCCCGATGAACGCCCCGCCGAGCGCCCCGCTGGACGCCAAGATCTCGCTACGCGACGTCACCAAGTCCTTCGGCCCGAAGAAGGTGTTGCAGGGCATCGACCTCGACGTGGCGCCGGGCGAATCGATGGTCGTGATCGGCGGTTCCGGCAGCGGCAAGTCGGTGCTGCTGAAGTGCATCCTGGGCCTCATGACGCCCGATCGCGGCTCGATCCGCGTCGATGGCGAGGAAACCGTCGATTTCAGCGATCGCAGCCGCGCCCGTGTGATGCGCAAGTTCGGCATGCTGTTCCAGGGCGGCGCCCTGTTCGATTCGTTGCGCGTCTGGGAGAACGTGGCCTTCGGCCCGATCCAGAGCGACGGCATGAAGCCCGACCAGGCGCGCGAGGTGGCCATCGCCAAGCTGGGCGCGGTCGGCCTCGCGCCGGAGATCGGCGAGCTGTTCCCGTCCGAGCTCTCCGGCGGCATGCAGAAGCGCGTGGCGCTGGCCCGCGCCATCGCCCGCGAACCGGAGATCATCTTCTTCGACGAGCCGACCACCGGTCTCGACCCGATCATGGCCGACGTCATCAACGACCTCATCGTCAAGTGCGTGAGCGACCTCGGCGCCACGGCCGTGTCGATCACCCATGACATGGCGAGCGCGCGCAAGATCGGCCATCGCATCGGCATGCTCTACGAGGGCAAGCTGATCTGGCAGGGACCGATCGAGGATATCGACCGGTCCGGCAATGGCCATGTCGAACAGTTCATCCATGGCCGCGCCGAGGGCCCGATCCGCATGCAGGTCCGGAAGCTCTGACATGGCCCGCCCGCTGAAGCGTTTCGTCTGCCAGTCGTGCGGTTCGGTCACGAACAAGTGGAGCGGCCGCTGCGAGTCCTGCGGCGAATGGAACACCATCACCGAGGAATCGGCGCCCGCGCCGGGCCCGGCTGGCGGCGGGCTGGCGCGCGGCGGCAAGGGTCGGCTACTCGAGTTCGCCGGCCTCACCGGCACGACCCCGCAGCCGCCGCGCTACAGGAGCGGCATCGCCGAGTTCGACCGGGTATGCGGTGGCGGCCTGGTGGTGGGCTCGGCGCTGCTGATCGGCGGCGATCCCGGCATCGGCAAGTCGACGCTCCTCCTGCAGGTGGCGGCGGCGCTGGCGCGCAAGAACACCTCCTGCGCCTACATCTCGGGCGAAGAGGCGCTGGATCAAGTCCGGCTACGCGCCGAACGGCTGGGTCTGGGCGACGCGCCGGTGCAACTGACGGCCGCCACCTCGGTGCGCGACATCGTGGCGACGCTGGAGCGGCCCGACGCGCCCAAGGTCGCGGTGATCGATTCGATCCAGACCATGTGGCTCGACACGGTCGACAGCACGCCGGGCACCGTGACGCAGGTGCGCGCCTCCTCGCAGGCGCTGGTCGAACTCGCCAAGCGCCGCGGCATCGCGGTGCTGCTGGTCGGCCACGTCACCAAGGATGGCGCCATCGCCGGCCCGCGCGTGCTCGAGCACATGGTCGACACGGTGCTCTATTTCGAGGGCGAACGCGGCCATCAGTTCCGCATCCTGCGCACCGTCAAGAATCGTTTCGGCCCGACCGACGAGATCGGCGTGTTCGAGATGTCCGACCGCGGCCTCTCCGATGTCGCCAACCCGTCGGCGCTGTTCCTGGGCGAGCGCCGCGGCAACGTCTCGGGCGCCTGCGTCTTCGCCGGTATCGAAGGCACCCGGCCGCTGCTGGTCGAGATCCAGGCGCTGGTGTCGCCCTCCTCCTTCGGCACGCCACGACACGCCGTGGTCGGCTGGGACTCCAACCGGCTCGCCATGGTGCTGGCCGTGCTCGAGGCACGCTGCGGCGTCGCGATCGGCGCCAACGACGTCTATCTCAATGTTGCAGGCGGCCTGAAGATCGGCGAACCGGCGGCCGACCTCGCCGTCGCCGCGGCCGTCGTGTCCTCGCTGGCCGACGAGCCGGTCCCGCCTGAAATGGTGGTGTTCGGCGAAATCGGTCTGGGCGGCGAGGTCCGCCCGGTCGGCCAGCGCGAGGCCCGCCTGCGCGAGGCGGCCAAGCTCGGCTTCCGCAGCGCCCTGGTGCCGCGCGGGCGGCCCGGCACGGCGCCTGCACCGCGCGCGCCCGAGGCCATCGCCATTGACGAAATCGAGCATCTGACCGACCTTGTGGCTCGCTTTCAGCCGGCCGACCGGGCCCCCAAACGCCCGCGGCGCGAGGGTGCTCCGGACCGGCGTCGGGATTAGGTCACAAAGCAGGGCACGGGGCGTACAGGGGCGAATGGAACAGCTTGGAATCACCGTTTTTGACGTCGCCGTCATTGCCGTGGCCGTGTTTGGAGCGGCCATCGGCATGTCGAGCGGCTTCGCGCATGCCATCCTGTTCATCGGCTCGTGGATCGGGGCCGGCTGGGTCGCCTGGCGATACTCCAAGGTCATCCAGCCCGAAGTCGAGCAACTCGTCGGCAGCACCGAACTCGCCTATTTCATCTCCATGTTGGCGGTTTTCGTCGCCGCCCTGATCGTGCTGGTCATGCTGACGAACGCCCTCTCGCGCTCGATCAAGGCAAGCCCGCTGGGCAAGCCCGACCGCATTCTGGGCGCGGGCTTCGGCGTCCTCTGCGCCTGGGTCGTGCTGGGCGCGGCCTTCTTGTTTTACGGTTATCTGGGTCCCCGCACCCTGCCGCCGGCCGTCGAGGGCGCCGCCACCTTCCCGATGGTCAAGGAAATGGCCACTTTCATCGAACCCAACCTGCCCACGGGGTTCCGAAACCGGCTTCTGCGGCCGGGCATGGACGCCGGCGCCGCGCCCGCTTCTCCGGCCGCCAACCCTGCCCCAGCCGCGGCGCCGGCTGAGGGTGAAACCAAACCGCCGCAGTAAGTTTGCCCTTGAGGGGAGTTATCCTTGATGGCGCGGCGGGCAGCACCCAGATATAACCCCGCCGTGCCAGACACACAGAAGCCCTCCAACCACGACCTCGACAAGTTTCACGAGGAATGTGCGTTGTTCGGCATCTACGGCACCTCGGATGCCGCCGCCCACACCGCCCTCGGTCTCCACGCCCTGCAGCACCGCGGCCAGGAGGCCTCCGGCATCGTCACTTACGACGGCCGCCACTTCCACGACCACCGCGCGCCCGGATTGGTCGGCGAGATCTTCGGCGAGCAGCCGGTCATGGCCCGCCTGAAAGGCTATTCGGCGATCGGCCATAACCGCTACGCCACCACCGGCGGCGCGTCGGACCGCAACATCCAGCCCATCTTCGCCGACTTCGACTTCGGCGGCATGGCGCTGGCCCACAACGGCAACCTCACCAACGCCTATATCCTGCGCAAGGAACTGGTGCGGATGGGCTGCCTGTTCCAGTCGACCACCGACACCGAAGTCATCAACCACCTGGTCGCCCGCTCCGACTATTCGACCGTGCAGGACCGGCTGATCGACGCCCTGGGCAAGGTCAAGGGCGCCTACTCGCTGCTGCTGCTGACCAACGAGGCGCTGATCGGCGTCCGCGATCCGCTGGGCGTCCGGCCGCTGGTCCTGGGCAAGCTCGAGGATTCCTGGATCCTGACCTCGGAGACCTGCGCGCTCGACATCATCGGCGCCCGCTTCGAGCGCGACGTCGAGCCCGGCGAGATCGTCATCATCGACGGCAAGGGCCCGCGCTCGATCAAGCCCTTCACCAAACAGCCGCGCCGCTTCTGCGTCTTCGAGCACATCTACTTTGCCCGCCCCGACTCGCGCCTCGAAGGCGTAGGCGTCTACGAGGCGCGCAAGCGCATCGGCGTGGAACTGGCCAAGGAAAGCCCTGTTCCGGCCGATGTCATCGTCCCGGTGCCCGACTCCGGCGTGCCGGCGGCGATCGGATATTCGCAGGGGTCCGGCCTGCCGTTCGAGCTGGGCATCATCCGCAATCACTATGTCGGCCGCACCTTCATCGAGCCGGCCGACCACATCCGCCATCTCGGCGTGCGTCTCAAGCACAACGCCAATCGCGCCCTGATCCAGGGCAAGCGCGTCATCCTGGTCGACGATTCGATCGTGCGCGGCACGACCTCCAAGAAGATCGTCGAGATGGTGAAGCAGGCCGGCGCCCGCGAAGTCCATATGCGCATCGCTGCCCCGCCGACCACCAACCCGTGCTTCTACGGCATCGACACGCCCGAACGCGACAAGCTGCTGGCCTCGCACTACGACGTCGCCGGCATGGCCAAGTTCATCGGCGTCGATTCGCTGGCCTTCATCTCGATCGATGGCCTCTACCGCGCCATGGGCATGCCCGGCGGCCGCGATCCCGCCCAGCCGGCGTTCTGCGACGCCTGCTTTACCGGCGACTATCCGATCCCGCTCGACGACCAGATCGGCATCGAAGATCGCCAGCTCTCCTTCCTCGCCGAAACCGCCTGAGTTCACTGTCATGACAGAAACTCCTGCTGGCCGTCTCGCCGGCCGCCTTGCGCTGATCACCGGCGCCTCGCGCGGCCTCGGCGCTGCCGCGGCGCTCGCCTTTGCCAAAGAAGGTGCGCACTGCGTTCTGGTCGCCCGCACCGTGGGCGGCCTGGAAGCGCTCGACGACAGGATCAAGGCGGTGGGCGGCCAGGCCACGCTGGTGCCGCTCGACGTCACCGACAGCCCCGGCATCGATCGGCTGGGCGCCGCCCTCCACGAACGCTTCGGCCGGGTCGACGTGCTGCTGGGCAACGCCGGCGTGCTGGGCGCCCTGTCGCCGATCGGCCATATCGACCCCAAGCTCTTCGAACAGGTGATGGCGGTGAACGTCACCGCCAACTGGCGGCTGATCCGCTCGATCGATCCCCTGCTGCGCGCGTCGGACGCCGGACGCGCCATCTTCGTGACGTCGGGCATCTCGCGCAAAGTCGTGCCCTACTGGAGCGCCTACGCCGCCAGCAAGGCCGCCCTCGACATGATGGTCGGTGTCTACGCCGCCGAAATCGCCCACACCAATGTGCGGGCCAACCTCTACAATCCCGGCCCGATGCCCACCACCATGCGCAGCCAGGCCTTTCCCGGCGAGGACCAGGCGACCCTGCCGCCGCTGGAAGCCCATGCCGAGGGGCTGATCCGGCTGGCCCTGCCCTCCTGCACGCTGAACGGCGCGTGGGTGGCCGGCGACGAGGCTTTGACACCTTAAGTTCCGGGACAAGTTAGCTGAGGGCGAACACCCTTGAGCCAATCGGACGCCAAGAGACGGCTGAAGAAAATGCGCAGGGGTCTGTCCGCATCCGCCAAAGTCGCATAGAGGCGCGCCGCGAATTCGTCTTTACGGGACCTGACGACAAGCGCCAGCGGTCCGAACTCGTACTGTACTGCCATGTATGCCCGTATGCGGGCGCCCAGCATCATCAGGTCGTGCTCGTCGAGACGCAGTCGACAGTCGCTGAGGTCGACGAGCTTGGCGTATGGCAACAGATCCCTGACAACAATGGCATCCAGATAACGCTCGATATCCAATCGAACGACATGTCCTTGACCGCGCACGACCAACATCCGCCGGCGATGCGACACGCTCCAGGCGAGTGTCATGCGTCGAAGAAGCCGGCTGAAGTTCTGCAGCCTGCCGTCCGTGCCGATTCGTGATGGGCGTTCACCATCCCTCAGCCCAGCCCTGCCAGCCGCGCCGCAGATAACCCTTTCGGACGAGGTCAATCGCAACGACTCCCTGGACCAGAAGTGCGGCAGCGAGCGCTACTGTCGCGAGGGCCACGACCACGAGTGCGGAATCGAGGAGGACGACGAGAATCACGAGGCAGGCGACCAGAACCGCCAGAATGCCAACGCTCGCCACCAGCATCACGATCGCGCGCGTCAGGAAACCGTGCCTCAAGACATACAAGGGACCGGCCAATGCCGCCCATACATACGACCAGCCATCGAGATACCGACTCTCGCCTGTCTCGCGATCTTCAAACCGATATTTTTCCAACACCTGCGCCGCCCGGTTTACGGCTGAAAGCGAGCCAATAGCGCTTGACGGCACCGGGATAGAGTCGGCAGTACGCCCACAATGCACCGGCCTCCGCCCCTCGTCTCTCGCACATGCCTACCAATCAAAGATGAG
Organism: Reyranella sp.; assembly: GCA_052386855.1. GTDB lineage: Bacteria > Pseudomonadota > Alphaproteobacteria > Reyranellales > Reyranellaceae > Reyranella. The sequence continues at coordinate 3,837 of JBQTJT010000072.1, read as the reverse complement.
TTGCACGAACATGAGCAACAACCGTGGCGAGCGACCTTCCTCCGGTGCGAGGTTGCTCAACCGAAGGAAGGCGCTGCCGGCAAGACACCCAATCGCCAACTCCTTGCCGCACACCCAACACGGGTTCGGGGCTGGCCTGTACTTGCTGCAGCAGGCTTAATCCCATTGAGCGACCTCCCAAAGCCGCGGAGTCCCCAATATGAACCGACAGACTCCCCGAATTGAACCAGCCAAGGCGGCGCCCGACGCCTTTCCGGCCAACCGGATCGTGGCCGAGTTCATCCTTCGCGGCATGGACATCCTGGCGCGAACACAAGGCGACAAACTGATCCTGGGCCTGATCTTCACGACGATCTGGCAAAGCCAGATGGACCAGCGTCCTGCGGGACCGCTCGCCATTCGCGCGCTGGCGCGAAAGCTCAATCTTCCCTACCCGACCATCCGCCGTCATGCGATGCAACTCGTGCAGGCGGGCCAGTGCGACCTCACGCAGCAGGGGCTCTCGGTGCCTACGGCCGTGAAGCACAGGCGATCGAGTGTCGAGCTCCTGCGTAGACTCTATCTCAATGCCGAACGAATGTTGCTCGCCCTGACTCGGGCGAAGCTCGCAAGATTCTGCAGGCCACCGTCCAGGCCGTCGCGCGATGTGCACCTGTCGCAAGACCAGATGACGATCACGGTCCTGGCTACCGGCCTGCTTCTCGCGCGCGTTCGGACCCTGCACAGTTACTGGGACGGCGACCTGGTGAGAGCGCTGGTCTTCACGGCCATCTGGACCGGGAACGTGAAGCATGTGACGAACGCCGATCCCGCCATCTTGAGGGCGATACTGCCCGACGAGATGCGCCGGCCAATCAGCGTTCTTGCGGTCTCGAATTCACTGCGCCTGCCCTACGAGACCGTCCGTCGACACGCAAACGACTTGCTGAAAGGCGGATTCTGCGTGCGAGTTGGCCGCAAAGGCCTCGTCGTTCCGACGAAGACACACCACAAGCTCAACTCCCGCGATGTCGCGGCATATGAACTCGTCATTGTGCTCCTCCGTGACCTGAGGCGAGCCGGAGTTGAAGTCTAGATCACCGACTCGTTGAAGAACGTCCAGAAGGTTCATTCCAGGGAACTGACAACGCTTCACCCCCAACTCATGCGGGCAGCACGTCGACTGGGTCGCCGGCGACGAGGCGCTGAAGCGCCGGGCCGCACGTCAGCCTGGCATCCGGTGCGGCGCGTAGAGGATGATCGCCGCGCCGATCAGGCAGACGATGGCGCCGATCACGTCCCAGCGATCCGGGCGCGCATTCTCCACCGCCCACAGCCAGCCGAGCGATGCCACTATGTAGATGCCGCCGTAAGCCGCGTAGGCCCGCCCGGCAGCATCGACTTCCACCAGGGTCAGCAGATAAGCGAACAGCGCGAGCGACAACGCGCCCGGCACGACCCACCAGATGGAAGCGCCCAGTCGCAGCCAAGCCCAGAAGGCAAAGCATCCGGCAATCTCGGCCAGAGCGGCGCCGGCATAGACCATGATCGACTTCATCTCACCTTCTTCGCCTCAATGCGGAAGCTGCGCCCCTCGCCAATGAGCGACCATCGTCGAGTGGATTTGAACGACGACCGAATAGCCTTCGAAGGTCCTGGGTATATTCCGCAACGTCTCGGCATACCGTTGGTCGACCCGGGCGAATATAGCCTCGGAGCCCTCAAGCTCCCCAGCCGAGACAGAGGCGGCCCATTCCGGAAGTTTCAACTTCTCCCTGAGGAGGCTCGCTGCATCGTCAGAGTCCACGAGAGCGCCCTGGATATTGCTCAGCGCTGCGGCTTGGCGCGGCTCGCGAAGGGATTGTCGGGCTTGCGCATGGTGACGCGGATCGGCACGCCCGGCATGCTGAAATCGTCGCGCAGCCGGTTGATCAGGAAGCGCAGGTAGTCGTCGCCGAGCTCGTCGGGCTGGCTGACCGAGATCATGTAGGTCGGCGGCCGGATCTTGGTCTGCGTCATGAAGCGGAGGCGAATGCGCCGGCCCTTGGCGAGCGGCGGCGGATGCAGCGTCTCCATCTCGCGCAGCCAGCGATTGAGGATCGGTGTCGTCAGACGCTTGTTCCAGATGTCGTAGGTCTCGAACACCTTGGGCATCAGCCGTTCGACGCCGCGCCCGGTGAGCGCCGAGAAGCCCACGATCGGCACGTCCTTCACCTGGGCGAACGAGGCTTCGAGCCGGTCGCGCAGCTTCTTCCACGCCTTGGTCGACTTGGCCTGGTCGTCGGCCAGGAGGTCGGTCTTGTTGACGGCGATCACCAGCGCGCGGCCCTCGTCGATTACACGGCCGGCGACGGCCAGATCCTGCTTCTCCAGCATGTCGGCGGCATCGAGCACCACGACCACCACGTCGGCCAGGCGAATGGCGTCGAGCGTGTCAGCGACGGAGGCGGATTCCAGACGCTTGTCGATGCGGCTGCGCCGGCGCATGCCGGCGGTGTCGACCAGGCGGATGGCGCGTCCGCGCCACTGCCATTCGACGCGGATGGCGTCGCGCGTGATGCCGGCCTCGGGCCCGGTGAGCACGCGCTCCTCGCCGACCAGCCGGTTGAGCAAGGTCGACTTGCCGACGTTCGGGCGGCCGACGATGGTGAGCAGCAGCGGCCGCCCCGAATCTTTTGCACCGGGCTCGGCCTCCTCTTCGTCCTCGTCCTCGGACATCGGCGTCACGTGCCGCGCCAGCGCCTCGTGCAGGTCGCTCAAGCCCTCGCCGTGCTCGGCCGAAACGGGGATCGGCTCGCCCAGCCCCAGCCCGTGGGCTTCCGCCAGGCCGTTCTGGCCGGCGCGGCCCTCGCACTTGTTGGCGACCAGGATCACCTTGGCGGCGCGCTTGCGCAGCCAGTCGGCAAAGGCCTCGTCGAGCGGCAGGACGCCGGCGCGGGCATCGATCAGGAACAGCACGACGTCGGAGGCCTCGACCGCGCGCTCGGTGAAGCGCCGCATGCGCGCCTCCAGCACCTCGCCGCCCGCGGTTTCCCAGCCGGCGGTGTCGAGCAGCGTGAAGGCGAGGTCGCCCAACTGCGCCGGGGCCTCGCGGATGTCGCGCGTCACGCCGGGCTGGTCGTCGACGAGCGCGTGCCCGCGCCCGACCAGCCGGTTGAACATGGTCGATTTGCCGACGTTCGGCCGGCCGACGATGGCTACTCGCTGGAGGCGCCTGGCGTCAGCGGAGGGCAATGAGCCGGCCCGAGTCGGTCAGGACATAGATGGTGCGGTTGGCGACGATCGGCGCCAGGCGGACCGGGTCGCGCACATCGAGCTTGCCCAGGACTTCACCGGTGTAGGGCGAGACGGCGAGCATCTCGCCCAGCGTGCCGACGACAAGCAGGCGGTCGCCGGCCAGCACCGGCCCGCCCCACAGCACCGTATTGCGGCGCTTCTCGTCCTTGTACTGGTTTAGCGGCGTCACCAATTTGATCTTGCCGTCGTCGCGGCCGAAGGCCGCGATGTCGGCGTTGGCGGTGACGACGAACAGGAAGCGGCCGGCGGGCCACGGTGTCTGGCTGCCGCCGATCGGACGCTCCCAGAGGCGCTGGCCGCTGCGCAGGTCGACCGCGGTCAGCAGGCCGCCCGACCCCATGGCGATCACGACGCCGCGGTCGATCACGGGACGGCCGCGGATGTCGGCGAGGTTGCCGAAGGCGCGCGCTTCGCTGCGTGCGCCGATCAGCGATTCGTTCCAGAGCGGCCGGCCGTTGTCGAGGCGGAGGCCAACCAGTTCGCCGGAGCTGAAGGGCGCCACGACATACTCGCCCGACCCGGCCGGGCTGGTGCCGCCGACGAAGCCCGCGACTTCCTGCA
>JBQTJT010000071.1:0-30318 GCA_052386855.1 Reyranella sp. | reverse complement strand
GCCCTGTTTGGGACCTCGCCGACGGCCAAATGGGGGACCCTCGACACCGCACCCCCGGCGGGGGTGTGGTCCTGCGGGGCGCTCTGGACGACAAGTTTCCTAGATCACCAACCGTCCGATCGCCCAGCCCAGCGCGGCGATGACGGCGGCGATGAACGCCAGCGGAACTAGGGGGTGGATGTTGTTCAGCCGGCGGAAGAAATTGCACAGGAACCCGACGGCAACCTGCGGCGGCGTCTTCGGGCTCTTGGAATATTCCATCGCCGCCTTCACCACGTAGAACACGGCCGTGTTGGCGGCGAGCGTGACGCGGCCCATCAAGGCTGCATTGCGCGGCGTCACCAGGTAGTTGCACTTGAGCAGGATGCGCTGCCGGTCGGCGGGATTATATTGCCCTTCGACCCAATGCAGTTCGCGGTGAAAATCCAGCAGGCCGAAATCGTAGGTCGCAAAGGCCTTCTCGACGTGGCTGTCGTGGAACACGACCTTGTAGGTCGCGTCGGACTGCAGGTAGATCAACGCGCGTACCACCACGCTCCCCGACAGGAAGCGCAGGTTGCCGTCGTAGTGCCGGTCGAAGAGGCCCTGATCTCCGCCGCGGTCCTTGTTATAGTGGGACACGTAGAGTTCGTCGGTGTGCTGCATCGGTGCGATGACGCTGCCCGCGGGGACTTGCGCTTCGATCAGGGAGCGGATGAGCGCACCGTCGCGCAACAGGTCGATCTGCTCGATCACGGGGGCAGGCAAGGTGCGGATATAGACGTGCTTGGAGGGCCGCTGCAGCAGGTCCTCGCGATAGTGATCCTCGACCCATCGCACGAGACCGTCGATCACCGCCCGGTCGGCCCGCTCCTCGAACCGGCCGATCGTCGCCGGAAAGTGCCGCGCCGCAAGCACCTCAGGTTCGGGCTCCGCCCTGTGGCCCGCCCAGTTCAGCATGCTGTTCATGAGCTTCTCCTAAGGATTCCCTGGGTGTAGCGGCGTAAGAAGGCCCAAGCGCAGGCAGTGGCTGCCACGCCCGCCAGTGGCGTGGCCAGGACCGCAGCGACCAGAAGGCCGGCGAAGACGAGGCTGCCGCCGACCCGCACCGCGCGGCCACGCCCCACCAGCTCCATGACGAGCAGCCCGACGTTGAGCGCCACATGCAGGACCGCCAGCGGCCACCAGTGCTGGGCAAAGGCCGGGTTGATCAGGGTGCCGCCGAAGGCCGCGACGTTGCCCAGAATCATCGGATGGGCGGTCAGCGAATAGGGAAAGGCCGTCACTCTTTTTGGCGCCAGACCCAGCACCTCGTGACCGTAATAGGTCCGGTCGATCCCCAGAACTGCGGCGGCTCGCATGTTCAGCAGAACGCCGCAGCCCATGACGCCCAAGGAAGCCAAATCAAGCGGTGCGGCGAGATAGGCCACGGCCAGGGCCATGACCGAGACGGTCTTCGCCGCGATGGCATCGCGCTTGAAGACGTCGAACGGAACCGCGCCGAAAGCGAAGGCGAGCCAATAGAGATAGTAGTGCCAGAAGCTCAGCAGAGAGACCGCAAGCGGCAGGGTTCCGTCGAGGGCAGCCATCGATCCGGTCACGTCACCGGACGATACCTCCCTTTCGTTTCAGGCACGTTACCGCCGGCTATTGGCCCTGCAGGGCGCGGCTGCCGCTCAGCACGCCGGCACGGCCGGTGCCCGGGTCGGTCTCGCGGATCGTACAGATGACCTCGCCGGGCAGCATCTGGACATCGACGAAGCGCATGTCGCCCGGCGCCACGTTCACCCAAATCGCATTGCCCGAATTGCCGCCGCGGCAGCGCAGGACGTGATGCCCGGCATTGAGCTCGGTCCGCATCCAGGTCTGCGTCCCGAGCTGGCCGATATAGAGGCCGTCGACCGAGACATTGAGAAGCGGGCTGGCCGTGGACGGATTGTAGAAATAGACGGCGCCCGTGCCGGGAGGCGGCGGGCCGAATTGCTTGCCGGCGGCATCCTGCCCCGGCGGCGCCATCGCCACGGTCGAGGCCTGGGAACAGCCTGCCAAGGCGAGCAGCAACATGGCTGCGATCGAACGAACCATGGAACTCCTCCTCAACCGCCGGCCGGCTCGCCGGCCTTGATCCCCTCGGCCGGCTCCCCGGCCCTTATCCAGGCCTGATAGAGCTTCCTGGCCTCGTCGTTGGGCGGATAGGTGCCGGTGATCGGATGGCCCTGCCCGACCCGGATGGCGACGAACTTCTCCAGCCGCTCCTGCTCGAAGGAATCCCGGGCAACCTCATCAGCCAAGTGCCGCGGCACGACGATGGCGCCGTCCTCGTCGGCCACGATGATGTCGTCGGGATAGACCGGCACGCCGCGGATACCGACCGGCGTCTGCACTTCGATGGGCCGCAGGTTGGCCATGCTGGGCGGCGCGGCGGCGGCGGCGCAATAGACCGGGAAGTCGAACTTGCCGATCACCGGCGTGTCGCGCATGGCGCCGTCGGTCAGCACGCCCGCGATGCCCCTCGCCTTCAGCCGAAGCGCCAGGATGTCGCCCAGGGTGCCGGAGCGCGTGTTGCTCTCGGTGGCGATCACCAGCACGCAGCCCGGCGGCGACTCCTCGATCGCCGTGCGCTGGGCATTGGGCGGATCGCTGGGCGACGGCGGCTTGTCGAGATCCTCACGGCACGGGATGTAGCGCAGGGTGAAGGCCGGACCGACCAGGCGCGCCGCGTTGGGATTGAGCGGCCTGACGCCGCTCACGGCGCAATTGCGGAACCCGCGCTTCAGCATCTGCATCGAGACGGTGGCCGTGCTCGCGTACAAGAAATTCTTGATCGTCTCGGCCGACAGCGGCGCGCTGCTCATCTCGTTTCCCCCTACAACAACGAACCCTGATTGCCGCTGCCGCTGCCGCCGTCGCGGCGACGCGGAGCCGGCGGCGGCGCGGGCTTGGGCGTGCCGCCTGCCCCTTCGGTCACCCTGGCGCCGACACGACCATCGGCGAACTCGATGCTGATCGTCTGGCCCGTGCTCGTGCCGGCGGCGGCCAGCACGGGCTGGCCGTCCTGGTCGCGCACCAGCGCGAAGCCGCGGTTCAGCACCGAGTGGAAGGAATAGCTCTCCAGCAGCTTGGCCGCCTGATCGACCTGGCGCTGGCCGTTCTGCAGCAGGTCGCTGCCGTGGCGTTTTAGGCGCTCGCCGAGCTGGTCCAGGCGATCGAAGGCGCGGGCATATTTCTGCAGCGTATCGCTCTTGAAGCGATCCATCGCTCGAATGAGCGCTTTCTCGTGTGCTCTCAACTCCTTCTCTTTACCCTCGATTACCAACTTCGGCTTGATAAGCCGTGCCCCAAGCAACTCGCGTTCACGCCGTCCTACCAGTTGATCCGTCGCAAGTTTTAGCCGCTCGCCGCTGACGTCGAGCCGCTGCTGCCGCTCTTCGATCAGTCGGCGCGGATCGCCGAGGCCACGGGCGAGGCCCGCCAGTTCCATGGTCGATTCACGCAGCAGGCGGGTCATGCCGCCGGCCAGCCGCTTGGCATAGTCGAGCGTCTCGGTGAGCAAGTCGGCGCGCACCGGCACCGCCATCTCGGCCGCCGCCGTCGGCGTCGGCGCACGACGGTCCGAGGCGAAATCGATCAGGGTGGTGTCGGTCTCGTGGCCGACCGCGGAGATCAGCGGGATCTCCGACGCCGCGGCCGCCCGCACCACGATCTCCTCGTTGAAGGCCCAGAGATCTTCCAGGCTGCCGCCGCCGCGCGCCACGATCAGCACGTCGGGCCGCGGCACCTTCCCGCCGACCGCCAGCCGGTTGAAGCCGGCGATGGCCGCCGCCACTTCGGCCGCCGCCTTCTCGCCCTGGACCGCGACCGGCCACACCAGCACATGGCGCGGGAAGCGGTCGGCCAGGCGATGCAGGATGTCGCGGATCACGGCGCCGGACGGCGATGTCACCACGCCGATCACTTCGGGCAGGAACGGCAGCGCCCGCTTGCGTTCCGGATCGAACAGGCCCTCGGCCTGGAGCTTCTTGCGCCGGTCTTCGAGGAGTTTCAGCAGCGCGCCTTCGCCGGCCAGCTCGAGCCGGTCGACGATGATCTGGTAGCGCGAGGAGCCGGCATAGGTCGTGAGCTTGCCGGTGGCGATGACCTCCAGCCCCTCCTCGATCTTGATGCCGAGCCGGGGGATCGTGCCCTTCCAGGCGACGCCGTCGATCACGGCGTTCTCGTCCTTCAGCCGGAAATAGCAGTGGCCGGATCGTGGGAAGCTGGGCTGGCTGATCTCGCCCCGCACCCGCACGCGCGGGAACGCCGTCTCGATCTCGCGCTTCAGCGCAAAGGAGAGTTCGGAGACGGAGAATTCCGGGACGTTGCTGACGGCGCCGGCGGGCGCTTCAGGGGGATCGAGGTTATCCATGGGCGGCGGCAGCCTAGCCGCTTGTGCCCACGGCGCAAACTGTGGTCAAAGCCTCGCCATGCGAATTCTCGTGGTGGGCGGCGGCGGCCGCGAACATGCGCTGTGCTGGGCCATCTCGGCCTCGCCGCTGTGCACAAAACTGTTCTGCGCGCCCGGCAATGCCGGCATCGCCCAGATCGCCGAATGCATCGATGTCGGTGCCGAGGATATCCCCGGCCAGGTGGCGCTGGCCCAGCGCCTGAAAATCGACTTCGTGGTGATCGGCCCCGATGCGCCGCTGGTCGCCGGCATGGCCGACGCCTTTGCCGAAGCCGGCATCAAGGCGTGGGGACCGTCCAAGGCAGCGGCCCGGCTCGAAGGTTCCAAGAGCTTCACCAAGGCGATCTGCAAGGCCAACAACATTCCCACCTCGGCGTCGGAGAATTTCACCGACGTCGCCAAGGCCGAGGCCTACATCCGCGCGCAGGGGGCGCCGATCGTGGTGAAGGCCGACGGGCTCGCCGCCGGCAAGGGCGTGATCGTGGCCGAGACGGTCGACCAGGCGATCGAGGCGGTGCGCGATATGCTGTCGGGCAACCGCTTCGGCGCGGCAGGCGCCTCGGTCGTGATCGAGGAATTCATGCAGGGCGAGGAAGCGAGCTTCTTCGCGCTGTGCGACGGCGAGCATGTGCTGCCGATGGTCGGCGCCCAGGATCACAAGCGCGCCTTCGACGGCGACAAGGGACCGAACACCGGCGGCATGGGCGCCTATTCGCCGGCGCCTGTATTCGACGCCGCGATGCAAAAGCGCACGATGGACGAGATCGTGCTACCCACCGTGCGGGCGATGGCGAAAGCCGGCACCCCGTTCAAGGGCGTGCTCTATGTCGGCGTCATGATCGACGACAAGGGCCCGCGGCTGGTCGAGTTCAACTGCCGCTTCGGCGATCCCGAATGCCAGGTGCTGATGATGCGCCTGAAATCCGATCTCGTGCCGGCGCTGCTCGCCTCTGCCGACGGTGGCCTTAATCATCTCGACCTGCGCTGGTCGAACGACGTGGCGCTCACCGTGATCCTGGCAACCAAGGGCTATCCCGACTCCTATCCGAGGGGCAGCGAAATCCGCGGGCTCGACGAGGCCGCCAAGGTCGAGGGCGTGCAGATTTTCCACGCCGGCACCAAAGCCGATGGGCCTCGTATTTTGGCCAACGGCGGCCGCGTGCTGAACGTCAGCGCCATGGCGCCCACCGTCGAGGAGGCACGAGCACGGGCCTATCGCGCCGTCGACCTGATCGACTGGCCGGAGGGGTTTTGCCGGCGCGATATCGCATGGCGGGCAGTCGGCCGGAAGCCGTGACACCGGGGCACGACCGCCGCTAAGTTGGGCCCATGCCTGACGCCATCACCGAATCCCAGCGCCTCCTGGCGCAACTGCGCTTTCCCTGCGGCGAGGTGCCGGAGCCCGGCGACATCAAGAATGTCGCCCCCGGCATCTACTGGCTGCGCATGCCGCTGCCCTTCCAGCTCAACCACATCAACCTGTGGCTGGTCGAAGAGGAGAACGGCTGGACCATCGTCGACACCGGCATCAACACGCAGGCGACGCGCGACTTGTGGGAGCAGATCTTCGCCACGAAGCTCTCGGGCAAGCCGGTGATACGCGTGATCGCCACCCACCTGCATCCCGACCATGTCGGGCTGGCCGGCTGGCTGTGCGAGAAGTGGAACGCGCCGCTCTGGATGACGCTGGGCGAGTACATGAGCGCGCAGGCCGCGCGCAACGACTTCGTCGAGAGCGAGGAGACCCGCGCCGCCCATGTCGCGCGCAACGGCGTCCCGCCGGACCGCATCGCCAATTTCCACCGCCACAAGGGCGGCTACGCCAAGGGCGTGGCGCCGCTGCCCACTGCCTTCCAGCGCATGATCCACGCCCACCCCATCTCCATCGGCGGCCACCGCTGGGACGTGATCGTGGGCCGCGGCCACGCGCCCGAGCATGCCTCGCTGTGGTGCCCCGAGCTCAACGTGCTGATCGCGGGCGACCAGGTGCTGCCCAAGATCAGCACCAACGTCGGCGTGTGGCCGAACGAGCCGCTGGCCGATGCGCTGACCTGGTTCCTGGACGGCTTCTCGCGCTTCCGCCGCCTGCCGGCCGACGCGCTGGTGCTGCCCAGCCACGGCTTTCCCTTCATCGGCATGCACACGCGGCTCGACCAGCTCGTGGCCCACCACGACGCGCGGCTGAACGACATCACCCACGCCATCGCCCGGCGCGGCGCCGAGGGCGCCACCGGCTGGGACATGGTGCCGGTGCTGTTCCCGCGCCATCTCGACAACAACCAGATCGTCTTCGCCTTCGGCGAGACGCTGGCCCATCTCCATTGCCTGGAGACGCGCGCGCGCGTGAAGCGTGTGGTGGTCGATGGCGTCCATCGCTTCGTGGCCCTGGTCGATGCCAACGCTTTGCCGCCGGTCGACGATTCCGATACCGACGTCATGGACATCGGCCAGACCTAGCGCCTCATGCGCGTCGATCTCTTCGACTTCGAGCTGCCCCAGGATCTCATCGCCCAGCGCCCGGTCTCGCCGCGGGACGCGGCGCGATTGCTCGACGTTACCCCCGACGGGCTGAATGACCGCAAGGTCGGCGACCTGCCGGGCCTGCTGCGCAAGGGCGACCTGCTGGTCTTTAACGACACCAAGGTGATCCCGGCACGGCTGATCGGCACACGGTCCGGAGGCGGCAAGGTCGAGGCGCTGCTGATCCGCGATCTCGGCGCCGGCCGCTGGCTCGCCTTCGCGCGTCCCACCAAGCGGCTGAAGCCCGGTGACGGCCTCGCTTTCGCGGGCGGCCTCGATGCCACGGTCGAGGCCAAGAACGAAGACGGCTCCGTCGTGCTGGCTTTCAGGCGAACTGGTCACGCGTTTCTCACAGCCCTGGAGCAAGGCGGCGCGGTACCTCTGCCGCCCTACATCCGCGGCGGCACCGCCGACGCACGGGACCGTTCCGACTATCAAACCCTGTTCGCCAAGCATGACGGCTCTGTCGCCGCTCCCACTGCCGGGCTTCACTTCACGCCGGCCCTCATGGCTGCCCTGGCCGAGGCCGGCATCGCCACGTCAGGGGTCACGCTGCATGTCGGCGCCGGCACTTTTCAGCCAGTACGGGTCGAGGACACCGATTCCCACACCATGCATGCCGAATGGGGCGAAGTCCCGCAGGCCACCGTCGATGCCATCGCGGCGGCCGAGCGCGTGGTCTGCATCGGCACGACGTCGCTGCGTCTTCTGGAGTCCGTCGCACGGGATGGACCGATGCGGGCATGGACCGGCGAGACCGACATCTTCATCACGCCGGGCTTCCGCTTCCGCGCCGTCGATCTCCTGCTCACCAACTTCCACCTGCCGCGGTCCACGCTGTTCATGCTGGTCTCGGCTTTCGCCGGACTGGAGCGCATGCAAGCGGCCTATGCGCACGCAGTCGGCGAACGATACCGCTTCTATTCCTACGGCGATTGTTGTCTGTTGCACCGATGAGTCTTTCCTTCGAGCTTTTGGGCAGCGACGGCCTGGCGCGCCGCGGCCGCATCGCCACGGCGCATGGCACCGTCGAGACTCCCGCTTTCATGCCGGTCGGCACCGCGGGCACCGTGAAGGCGATGCTGCCGCAGTCCGTCGCGGAGACCGGCGCCGAGATCGTGCTGGGCAACACCTTCCACCTGATGCTGCGGCCGGGCGCCGAGCGCGTGGCGGCACTGGGCGGACTGCACAAGTTCATGAACTGGCCGGGGCCGATCCTGACCGATTCGGGTGGCTTCCAGGTGATGTCGCTAAAAGACCTGCGCAAGCTCGACGACGACGGCGTCACCTTTCGTTCGCCGGTCGACGGCACCCAGCATCGCCTCACGCCCGAGCGCTCGATCGAGATCCAGAAGCTGCTCGATGCCGACATCACCATGTCGTTCGACGAATGCACGACCTGGCCGGTCGAGGAGCCCGCCGCCGCCTCCTCCATGCGGCTTTCCATGAAATGGGCCGAGCGCGGCAAGAAGGCTTTTACCGGACGGCCGGGCTACGGGCTGTTCGGCATCGTGCAGGGCAGCATCTTTCCGGCGCTGCGCGAGGAGAGCGTGAAAGCCCTGACGGCAATCGGCTTCGACGGCTACGCCATCGGCGGTCTCGCCGTGGGCGAAGGCCAGGCGCTGATGTTCGCCACGCTCGATCGCACCGCGCCGATGCTGCCCCCGGACCGGCCGCGCTACCTGATGGGCGTCGGCCGACCGGCCGATATCGTGGGTGCCGTCGCCCGTGGCATCGACATGTTCGACTGCGTGATGCCGACGCGCGCCGGACGCACGGCGCAGGCCTTCACCCGTCGCGGCGAACTCAACCTGCGCAACGCCCGCCATCGCGACGATCCCAGGCCGATCGACGAGCGCTGCGGCTGTCCCGCCTGCAAGAGCCACAGCCGCGCCTATCTGCATCACCTGATCCGGGCCGAAGAGATCCTCGCCTCGATGCTGCTCACCTGGCACAACCTGCACTACTACCAGGACATCATGCGCGGGCTGCGCGGCGCGATTGAAGGCAAATCACTCGGCCACTGGATCGCCGCATTCCAGAGCGAACAAGATTTGGGCGACATCCCACCCCTTTGACTTCCGACCTGTAACGGAGCGTACCGGATGCCGAACGAGGCCCTGATCGTCGTCGACATGCAGAACGATTTCTGCGAGGGCGGCGCCTTGGCCGTGCCCGGCGCCAACGGCATCCTGCCGCTGGTCAACCGCCTGATCGGCCGCCACGACCATGTGATCCTGACCCAGGACTGGCATCCGGCAGGCCATGCCTCCTTCGCCAGCAGCTGGGCCGACGCCACACCCTTCAGCACCGTCAAGTTTCCCTACGGTCCGCAGACCCTGTGGCCGGATCACTGCATACAGGGCTCGCCGGGGGCCGAGTTCCATCCCGGCCTGGAGGCCACCAAGGCGCAGATGATCGTGCGCAAGGGTTTCCACACCGGCATCGATTCCTACTCGGCGTTCCGCGAGAACGACCGCATGACCCGCACCGGCCTCGACGGCTATCTGAAGGCCCGCGGCTTCACCCGGCTGATCATCTGCGGCCTGGCGCTCGACTACTGCGTCGCCTGGACCGCGATCGATGGCCGTCAGGCAGGCTTCGATATCGCCGTCGTGGTCGAGGCCACCGCCGCCATCGATCTCGACGGCAGCCGGCGGCGCATGCTGACCGAGATGCGCCAGGGCGGCATCAACCTCAACGCTACTGCTTAGGCGCTGCGCGCAGCGCAGCGTCCGGCGGCGTGTAGCGCTGCAGGGCGCGCAGCGCCCGAAGCGCGGGCGCCGCGCGGTCCAGAACGAATCCCGACTGCTAAACACGCTCCAACGCCAGAGCGATGCCTTGGCCGACGCCGATGCACATGGTGGCAAGCGCGCGCTTGCCGCCGGTGGCTTCGAGCTGGTTGAGCGCGGTGATCATCAGACGGCCGCCCGAGGCGCCCAGCGGATGGCCCAAGGCAATGGCGCCGCCGTTGGGGTTCACGTTCTCCTGGTCGTCGGCCAGGCCAAGCTGGCGCAGCACGGCCAGGGCCTGGGCGGCAAACGCCTCGTTGAGCTCGATCGTGTCGAAGTCTTTTATGGTCATGCCGAGCTTGGCCAGCAGCTTCTGCGTCGCCGGCACCGGGCCGATGCCCATGACGCGGGGCGGCACGCCGGCCGACACCGTGCCCAGGATGCGGGCACGTGGGGTGAGGCCATTGGCGCGGGCGGCGGCTTCCGAGGCGATGATCATGGCGCAGGCGCCATCGTTCAGGCCCGAGGAATTGCCAGCCGTCACCGAGCCGCCCTCGCGGAAGGCCGCGGCGAGCTTGGAAAGCGTTTCCATCGTGGTGTCGCCGCGCGGATGCTCGTCCTTGTCGATGATGATCTCGGTCTTGCCCTTCTTGACGCAGACCTTGACGATTTCCTTGTCGAAGAAGCCGCGATCCTGGGCGGCCTTGCAGCGGCGCTGGCTGCGGTAGGCGAAGGCGTCCTGGTCGGTGCGGCTGATCTGGTGCTCGCCCGCGACGTTCTCCGCGGTCTGGCCCATCGGATCGACGCCGTAGGCGGCCTTCATGCGCGGATTGACGAAGCGCCATCCCAGCACCGTGTCTTCCAGCTTCATCGAGCGGTCGAAGGCGCCCTCGGGCTTGCCCATCACATAGGGCGAACGGGTCATGCCCTCGACACCGCCCGCGATCATCAGGTCAGCCTCGCCGAGTTTGATCGCGCGCGCCGCGTGGCCGGCGGCTTCCAGCCCGGAGCCGCAGAGCCGGTTGACCGTGGCGCCCGCCACTTCGACCGGCAGGCCAGCGAGCAAGCCCGCCATGCGCGCCACGTTGCGGTTGTCCTCGCCCGCCTGGTTGACGCAGCCGTAGATCACGTCGTCGACGGCGCCCCAATCGACATTGGCGTTGCGCTGCATCAGCGCCTTGATCGGATGGGCGGCCAGGTCGTCGACCCGCATGGCACCGAGGCCGCCGTTGTAGCGGCCCACAGGGGTGCGGATGGCGTCGCAAATGAAGGCTTCAGTCATCTTGGGTACTCCCACACAAATTATTGTTGTCCGGGTAGCACCCGGTCAGGCTGCTTGCCAATGCCCTGCCGACAGAGGGGCTATGCGGGACAGGACGGCGGGACATGGGACCGCGACGTGGGACATTTTCCGGGACGCTAAGGCGCAAAGGCGATGTCGCCGCGAAAGGGGGGAAAGCCCTTGGCCCTATTGGCGAATTCACCACCCGCCGGCATCGGCCGATGTCCCGCAAAACGGGACATTTTCAAATTGGCGCCCGCCGCGACATTGGCCAGTGCGACAGGGGCCAGTGCGACAGGGGCCAGTGCGACAGGACTGAACGAGTCGATCGGTGAGGAAAAAATGAACATGTGCCGGCCTGCCTGAAAGCGTGGTCGGCTACTTCCTATAAGTAGGAATCTATCCTGTCAAGCCCGCCGAAACACCGCGTACTGGGCATAACCGCCATAGGGCCGCTCGAAGGTACGAAGCGCGCCGATGCTGCCACCGATGGCGGCGAGTTCCGCCTCCAGCCCGTCGCGCGGATCGACATGGAACTGGGCCAGCCAGAGGCGCAGGCCGCGGCGGAACCAGCGCGGCAGCTCTTCCTGGCCGCCGAAATCGACGATGTGCAGCTCGCCTCCCGGCGGCAGCCAGGCCATCGCCTGCCCCACCGCTGCCCGCCAGTCGGGGATCATCGACAGGCTGTAGGACAGGAAGATGCGCGAGAAGCCCGGCACGCCGAACAGCAGCGCGGGATCGAACCGGGTGGCGTCGGCAGAGGCCAGCCGAATGCGCGGCGACAGGCCCTCGCGCGCGACTTTGGCATGCGCCGTCTCGAGCATCGCGGGCGAGATATCGATGCCGTAGAAAGCCGCCTGCGGATAGGCACGCGCTGCCGCCACCAGATTGCGCGCCGTGCCGCAGCCGATCTCCAGCACACGGCCACCTTGCGGCGGTGACAGGCGCTCGATCAGCCGGTCGCGGCCGAGAAGGTAGTATTTGCGCGTGCTGTCGTAGAGATGGCGCTGCCGACGGTAGATGCGGTCCATCAGGTTGGACATGGCGACGGTGTCGCTCACCGCTCAATCCTTCAGGACATAGAGGTGGAAGCCGCCGTAGATCGCGGACCGGTCACGCAATGTGAATTCCTGCGAAGCGGCGGCCTCGTAGTGCCAGCGGTCGAGCAGCGCCGGATCGAGGCGGCCGTCGAGCAGCGACGGTTCGGCCGCAGTCCGGAAGATCACGCGGGCGCCGGGCCGCGCGGTACGCGTGATCTCGGTCCACAGCGCGTTCAACTGATCGTCGGTCATCCAGTCCTGGGCATCGAGCAGCACGTAGCGGTCGCGCGAGGCTTCAGGGCAGGAGGCAAGATATTCGGTGACCGAGCGATTCATCACCTCGACGCGATCGGCGCGGGCCCGCACGAACTCGAACTGGTCGCGCCTCAGGTAAGGCGGCAACGGCCCCTGCTCGCCGCCGCCATAACCGCGGCCGAAGGCCTGCCAGGCGAAGTAGTTGTCGGCGAGGCTGAAGCCGCAGGCCAGCCGCTCGACGCGCTCGCGCAGCACCGCGCCCATGTCGCGGCCGCCGGCCAGCGCCTCGTACTGCGCCGGCGGAATGCCGAGACCGTAGAGCGAGAGACGGTTGCCGGTCGCCCAGCGCACCGCCCGGCGATCGAACAGCGGCGACAACGCCGTGTCGAAGAAGTGGCGTTGCTCGGCGATCGTGCGAGCGCTCAGCAGATCGCGCAGGTCGACGCCATGGAGGCGCGCGGCGGCATGGGCGAGGCCGATGAAGCGGCCGAGCAGCCCGTGGCGATAGGCGTTGCGGGCGAAGATAGAAATCCTCCGCCGGCCCAGATGCTGCAGGCGGCGGCCCTGCCAGTAGGCATGGCTCTCGGGATCGAGATGCGGGGCCAGCAGCCGGTCGTAGGCGGCGACATTGGCCTCGTCGTCGGCCGCACCGAAGAAGCGATAGAACATTTCCCACGACGGCAGGCGGCTGGCCGCCACCAGTTTCAGCCGGTTGAGCGCCACATGTGCCTGGCTGAGATCGACCGCCGTGATTCGCGCCGGGCCGGCCGTAAGGTAGGACAGCACGTTGCACCCGCCCGAGGCGATCGCCACGACATGGCTGTCGGGACTGAGCGCCAGCGCCTCGAGGTCAATCTCGGGATCTTCCCAGATCTGGGTGTAGACGAGACCGCGGAACAGCCGTTCGAAGACATGCTCCAGGAGTCCCTCGCGGGACAGGACGCGATTGCGGCGGACCGCCTTCTTCAGGCGAACATTGCTCTCGTTTCGCGGATAGGCCAACCACACAACTCCGGCTCTACTCGACTCCCACAATGTATCCACTTCCGGTGCCAGTTTGATGACAGACACCCACTTGACGGGATGTCCGGTTAGAGGGAATTTGAGGCCATGAGCACGCTGGGGTTCACCCTGTTCGACTCGCCGATCGGCACGTGCGGCCTCGCCTGGAGTGGCCGCGGCATCGCGGGCCTGCAACTGCCGGAGAAGACGGCCGACGCAACGCGCAAGCGCGTGCAGCGGCGTTGGCCCGGGGCGATCGAAGGCGAGCCGCCCTCAGGCGTCGGCCGCGCCATCGAGCGCGTGCTGACACTCCTGAAGGGCGAGGCAGCCGACCTCGCCGACATTCCGCTCGATCTGGAAGCCGCGCCGGAATTCCACCGCAGGGTCTACGAGGTCGCCCGCACCATCCCGCCCGGCCGCACCATGACCTATGGCGAGATCGCCAAGCGTCTCGGCGTGCCGCATGAGTCGCGCGAGGTGGGCCAGGCGCTGGGCCGCAATCCCGTCGCCATCATCGTGCCCTGCCACCGCGTGCTGGGGGCCGACGGCAAGATGGGTGGCTTCTCGGCCAATGGAGGCGTCTCCACCAAGCGGCGCATGCTGGAGATCGAGGGCGCGCCGGAAGTGGGTGCCGGGCCGCTGTTCGCGGCGCGATGAGCGGCTTTCCGTTCAAGGCCGCCAAGGCGGTCGCGTATCTCAAGGCTGCGGATCCGGCGCTGGCCGCGATCATCGAGACGATCGGTCCCTTCAAAATGGAACTGAAGGCCTCGCGCAGCGTGTTCGGCGCGCTGGCCGAGGCCATCGTCTACCAGCAGCTTTCCAACAAGGCGGCAGCCACGATCTATGGCCGCGTCGAAGCGCTCTATCCGCGCGCGACGGCGGGCTTCACCCCGCGCCATATCCTGGCGACGCCGGACGAGAAGCTCCGCGGCTGCGGCCTGTCGCGCGCCAAGGTGCTGGCGGTACAGGATCTCGCACGCCGCGTGGCCAGCGGCGAACTGCCGACGCTCGAGCAGGCGCACGGCCTTGAAGACGCCGAGCTGATCGAGCGGCTGGTGAAGGTGCGTGGCATCGGCCGCTGGAGCGCCGAGATGTTCCTGATGTTCCGCCTCGGCCGCCCCGACGTGCTGCCGCTCGACGACTACAGCCTGCGCAAGGCCTATGCGAAGGCTTTCAGGAAACGCGCCCTGCCCTCACCCCAGGCCCTGGAAAAGGCCGGTGAGAGATGGCGGCCCTACCGCACGGTGGCGAGCTGGTACCTGTGGCGGGCGCTGGAGCAGGCCTAAGCGCCGGCAAAAAGGAAGGTGGGATGCATCGGACACGCTCTGTCCGGTAGCGTACACTCCACCTGCGCGTGTTCACGCCGAAAGGGGTCATGGCGGCCACCCAACCTGACAAGGAAAGCCACCGTCTCGCGCTGCTGAAGCGCTACGAGATCCTGGATACGCCGCGCGAGGCTGCGTTCGACCGCATTGCAGCGCTTGCCGCCGATCTCTTCAACGCGCCGATCGCCATCATCAGCTTCCTCGACCGCGACCGGCTGTGGTTCAAGTCGCATCACGGCCTCGACAAGACGGAAGTCAGATGGGGCACGGGCACGGTTGTCTCCACCGTGGAGTCGATGATCCGGGGTGAATTCGGCGTCGGCTTCTTTGCGAGCGCACCCCTGATCACGCACGGCGGCCACGAACTTGGTGCGCTCTGCGTGATCGACCATCAACCCCGGGCGGTCGATGAGCGGCAGCATCGCCATCTCGAGACACTGGCTGCGCTGGTCATCGACCGGATGGAACTGCGCCTGACCGCCCGCGCCGCCGCCGCGCAGGCGGGAATCCTGGCCCGTGAAGTCGATCACCGCGCCATGAACAGCCTGCAGCTCGTCGCGAGCCTGCTCAATCTGCAAAGCCGGGTCATACAGGCGCCCGAAACGGCCCAGCAACTCACCATCGCCTCGAATCGCGTTCTGGCCGTGGCGCGCGTGCACCGGAATTTCTCCGCCGATGAGTCGATCGAGCGCGTATCGATCGTGGCCTATCTGCGCCGCCTCTGTGCCGAACTCGCGGAAGTCCTCGATGTCGCCATCGACGTCGTCGGCACGGAAACGACCGTTCCCACGACGCAAGTGCTGGCGATCGGCCTGATCGTGAACGAGCTGGCGACCAACGCGAAGAAGTACGGTGCCGGCCCGATCAGGATCACGTTTGGGCCGGGCGCAGCGGGACATCATGAACTTCGCATCCTCGACCACGGCGATGGTCTGCCGAAAGGGTTTGCCGTGGGCCAGTTCAAGAGCGATGGCCTCGGTATCAAGGTGGTGGCCGTCCTGGTGGAGCAACTCCAGGGGCAACTTTCGGCCGGCGCCAATCCCGCGGGACAAGGGGCCTGTTTCACCATCAATTTCCCCCGCGATGTCGCGGAAGCCGACCTCGGCCTGCGACATCAAGGGTAAAGGCCCGTTCATGTGCCGCCACTGGAGTGACACATCGGCCGTGACATAATCGGCGCATGGCTCTTCCGTTCTCCAACACCGTCGACCGCACGCTCGAACGCCTGCGCACCGCCTTCATCGACACCGCCCGCGGCGCCCGCGAGGCGGTGGGCGCCCCGCTGCGCCCCGACCTGCCCGACGACGACATTCCGCGCCTGAAAGGCCGCATCGATGCCTGCCTGGCGGGCAAGGGCGGCGAGACGGCGCGACGCGGCCGCGCCGCCGAACTGGGCCAGGCCTATCTCTCGCTCTCTGCCGCGGGCCGCAGGAAGTTCCTGCTGACGCTGGCCCACGATTACGGCCTGCCGCGCGAGGCGGCGATGGCCGCCGTCGACCGCTGGCGGACCTCCAAGGAACCGGCGCGGGCCTTGCGCCGGGCGCTGGAGCCGCCGGCGGTACGGCTGTTGCGCGAATTCGTGGGGGTGCCGCAGGGCGTGAAGTTCGTGGTCGATCTCCGCGCCGAGCTGCTGGCGCTCGGCCGCGGCGACGCCGCCGCCAAGGCGCTCAGCGAGGACCTGGTACCCCTGCTCGGCGCCTGGTTCGATGTCGGCTTCCTCGACCTGGTGCGCATCGACTGGCGGGCGCCCGCCGTGCTCCTGGAAAAGCTGGTGGACTACGAGGCCGTGCACGCCATCCGGTCGTGGCGCGACCTGAAGAACCGGCTCGATTCGGACCGGCGCTGCTTCGCCTTCTTCCATCCGCGCATGCCCGAGGAGCCGCTGATCTTCGTCGAGGTCGCCCTGGTGGCGGGCCTCGCCGGCAATGTGCAGCGCCTGCTCGATGCCCGCGCCGAGACGCACGACGCGGACGAGGCCAACACCGCGATCTTCTATTCCATCTCCAACTGCCAGCAGGGCCTGGCCGGCATCAGCTTCGGCAACTTCCTGATCAAGCGCGTGGCCAACCAGCTCACGACGGAGATGCCCAGGGTCAAGGAGTTCGCCACCCTGTCGCCCATCCCGGGCCTGCGCCAGTACATCGACGGTCGCCTCAAGAGCGAGGGCGACAACGCGCTGACCCAGGGCGAAATCGCCTCGCTGCTGCCGGTGATCGGCGAGGCCCGCGGCGCGGCGGCGGTGCGAAAGCTGCTCGACACGCCGAGCTGGTGGGAAGTGCCGGCGATCGACAAGGCGCTGCGGCCGATTCTCTCACGGCTGGCCGCGCATTTCCTCACGACCGCCGATGGCAAAGGCCGCGCCCTCGACCGCGTGGCGCATTTCCATCTCGGCAACGGCGCCATCGTCGAGCGTATCAACTGGCTGGCCGACACCAGCGCCAACGGTTTCAAGCAGTCCTACGCCATGATGGTGAACTACCGCTACAAGCTGGGCGACGTCGATGCCAACCACGAGGCCTATTCGAACGGCAGGATCGTGGCCAGCCGCGAAGTACGCGCGCTGGCGAAGGGGTAACAGAGGTCGCGCTGGACCAGACATACAAATACTTGTATAGTCACAATCGTGAAGCCTGTCGTTTTTCGCGGCGACTCTCTTGAGCGACTAAGGCGATTCCCGGCGTCGGTGCGTCAGGACGCTGGCTACCAATTGGAGCGCCTCCAGCGAGGCACGACACCGGACGATTTTAAACCGATGTCGACAATCGGAGCTGGTGTGCAGGAAATTCGCGTTCGTGACGCAGCCGGCGCCTTCCGGGTCATCTACGTCGCGCGTTTCGAGGAGGCGGTTTACGTCCTGCATGCCTTCCAGAAGAAGACGGCAAAGACAGCGCCTCTGGATATAGAGTTGGCGCGGCAACGTTATCGACGTTTGTTGGAGGACAGGAAATGAAGGCCCGCAAGTTCGCCAGCGTCTGGGATGCCGTGGAGCCGGTTCCCGAGGTAGCGGCACAGCTTAAGGCACGATCAATGTTGATGACTGCCCTTCGCGACCGCATCGTTCAGGCGCGCTGGACACAGGCTGAAGCAGCACGGCGACTTGGTGTCACGCAGCCGCGCATCTCCACGCTCATGCGCGGCAAGCTAAGTCTTTTCTCTCTCGATACTCTCGTCTCAATGGCCGGAGGCGCGGGCTTGCGCGTCGAAATCAAGATCAGACGCGCAGCCTGATGAACCCTACTTATTGAGGTAATTGAGCTTCAACCCCGGGCGCGGCCATTCGAAGCTCACCAGCTTGCCGGTCATGGAGAGCGTGGCAAACGCCGTGCGGAGATCCTTGCCGCCGAAGCAGACGTTGGTGACCATCGGGTCGGGCAGCTTGTACTGCGTCACGGACTGCCCGTCGGGCGAGATGTCGGAGACGGCGCCGGCGATCAAGGTGGCGACGCAGATGTGGCCGGCCGAATCGACGGCCAGCGAATCGAACATCTGATAGCCGCCGAGACCTGCGATCACGCGGCCCTTCTCGCCGCGATAGGGGCCGTTGGCGTCCTTGATGACGCCGGGCGCCGAGAGATCGAACGCCCAGCAGCGCGCGGTCGGCGTCTCGACGACGTAGAGCGTCTTCTCGTCGGGCGACAGGCCGCAGCCGTTGGGGCGCTCGAGCGGAAACACCTTCTGCTCGATCTTCGAGCCGTCGGCCCTCGCGTAGTAGACAGCGCCGCGATCGTTGTCGTACTCCCGCGTCTTGCCGAGGTCGGTAAACCAGAAGCCGCCGGCATTGTCGAACACGAGGTCGTTAGGGCCGTTCAGCTTGCGGCCGTCGCAGGAGTCGTAGAGCGTTTCGACCTTGCCGGTCTCGGGATCGACCGTCTGGATCGAGCCGCCCTTATATGAAGCCGGCTGGGTGCCGGGGAACAGCCGCCCATCGGGCCGCTCGATCCAGTTGAAGCCGCCGTTGTTGCAGACATAGATCTTGCCCGCAGGTCCCACCGCGGCGCCGTTGGGGCCGCCCGGCATCTTGGCCACGATGTGCTGCTTGCCGTCGGGCATGACGCGGGTCAGCGTTTCGCGCGCGATCTCGACCAGGATCACCGTGCCGTCGGGCATGGCGATGGGGCCCTCGGGAAACTGGAGACCCGAGGTGATTTCCTTGTGCGGCGTGGTCATGGTCGTTTCCCTATTTTCCCTTGAAGTCAGGCTTGCGCTTGCCGAGGAAGGCCGTGACCCCTTCCCGGAAGTCGTCGCTGCGGCCGAGCTCGCGCTGGAAGTCGCGCTCGACATCGAGCTGTGCCGACAGGTCGTTGGCACTGGCCTCAGCAAGTGCGGCCTTGATGCGGGCAAGCGCCAGCGTCGGCCCGTCGGCGAGCTTGCGCGCGACCTCGGTGGCCGTGGCCATCAGCACGGCATCGTCGACGACGTCCCAGATCAGGCCCCACTCCTTGGCCTTCTCGGCCGGGATCTGCGGCGCCAGCATGGCCAGCGCGCGGGCACGCTGGTCGCCCACCAGCCGCGGCAGGAACCAGGTGCTGCCGCCGTCGGGCAGCAGGCCGATGCGGGCGAAGGCTTGCAGGAACGAGGCCGATTTTCCCGCGATGGCGATGTCCGAGGCGAGCGCGAAGCTCATGCCGACGCCTGCCGCCACGCCGTTCACCGCGGAGACGACTGGCTTGGGAATGGTGCGCATCAGGCGGATCACCGGATTGAAGTATTTGTCGAGGGCGGCACCCGAATCGGCGGTGGCGCTGGCCTCGCGGTCGGGATCGGCAAGGTCGGCGCCGGCGCAGAAGCCGCGGCCCGCGCCGGTCAGCAGCACGGCGCGCACCGAGGTGTCCGCGGCCAGCTCCTCCCAGCAGGTCTTGATCTCGGCGATCATCTTGCGCGAGACGGCGTTGAGCTTGTCCGGCGCATTCAGCGTCAGGGTGGCGAGGCCATTGTCCCGCGCCAAGAGGATGGTGTTGTAGGTCATTCAGCGTCCCTTTAGCGTCCCGTGAAGTTTGCCGGCCGCTTGGCGAGGAAGGCCGCCACACCTTCCTTGAAGTCGGCGCTGCGGCCCAACGCGCGCTGGGCGTCGCGCTCGAGATCGAGCTGCTGGTCGAGCGTGTTGGTGCCGGCGCGGTTCATGGCGTCCTTGATGGCGGCGTAGGAACGCGTCGGGCCGGCGGCGAGCTTGCGCGCCACCTTGGTGGCTTCCTCCATCAGCGCCGCATCGTCGATCACCTGCCAGACCATGCCCATGCGCTCGGCCTCCTCGGCCGGCACCGAGGTGCCCAGCATGGCGAGCGCCCGGGCGCGGGCATCGCCCACCGTGTGCGGCAGGAACCAGGTGCCGCCCAGGTCGGGGATCAGCGAGATGCGCACGAACGCCTGGTCGAAGCGGGCGGAGCGCGCCGCCAGAACGATGTCGCAGGCGAGCGCCAGGTTGGCGCCACCGCCGGCCGCGACACCATTGACGGCGGCGACCACCGGCTTGGGCAGCGCGCGGATGGCGCGGATCATGGGGTTGAACATCCGGTCCATGGCGACGCCGAGGTCGGGCTTGCCATCGGGGCCGACGACACCGGGGCCGGAGCCCGCAAGGTCGGCGCCGGCGCAGAAGCCGCGGCCGGTGCCGGTCAGCAGCACCGCCCGCACCGCCTCATCGTCGCGAGCACGGGCGAACTGGGCGATCATCGCCTCGATCAGCGGATGGCTCATGGCGTTCAGCCGCTGCGGGCGGTTGAGCGTCAGGGTGAGGACGCCGCTTTCGAGGGCAGCCAGGACGGGTGTTTCTTCCATGAAGCCCAGACTGGCATGCGTTTGGGGCCCGCGCCAACCGGTCGCGTCGCAGGGCGGCACGTCGTCCCGTATGTCGGAGGCGATGGCCAGCATCCTGATCCTGGTCGGCACCGAATCGGGCAACGCCCAGATGGTGGCCGACGCCTTGCAGCCCGTGCTGAAGACCGCCGGCCACAGCGTCGCCGTCAGCGACAAGGCGGCCGGGGCCGACGACTTCCTCGGCAACGACGTGCTGCTGGTGGTCTGCGCGACGCACGGCTCGGGCGACATCCCGACCAACATCCTGCCGCTGGCCGAGACGCTGGAGCGCGACAAGCCCGATCTCTCCGGCCACCGCTACGGCATCATTGCGCTGGGCGACATGACCTACCAGGACACGTTCTGCGGCGCCGGCAAGAAGCTCGATGATATCTTCGCGGCCTGCGGCGCCAGGCGCATCGGCGAACGGCTGGAGGTCGATGCCTCGGAGCAGCCGCTGCCCGACGAGGAGGCGCTTACCTGGCTCGAGGGCTGGAAGGCTCTCGTCTAGGACCCGGTCCGCCCGATCTTCAATCCGGCAGCGTAAAAATCTCCATCGGCTTCGGCACACCGCGCAGGCGGTGAGGACCCAAGGATTTCATCGGCCGCGGGCAGTTCTCGTTGAAGTCGGCCGAGGCGCAGACCTGTACGCCCAGCGCCTTGGTGAGGCCTTCCAGCCGCGAGGTGCGGTTGACGGCCGAGCCGATGACGGTGAAGTCGAGCCGGTCCTCGGTGCCGACATTGCCGAACGTCACGGTGCCCACGTGCAGGCCGATGCCGAAGCGCACCGGTTCCGCGCCGCCGGCGGCGCGCGCCTCGTTGGCCGCCGCGATGTCGCCGATCACCTGCCGCGCGGCGTTGAGGGCGTTGGTCGTCACCATCGGCATGAACAGCGCATCCTCGGCCGGGAAATAGGCCATCACGCCATCGCCGATGAACTTCAGGATCTCGCCACCGTGGGCCGCCAGCGCATTGCCGACGAGCTGGAAGTAGTTGTTCAGCAGCTCCAATACCTCGTTGGGCGGCAGCCGCTCGTTCAGCCCGGTGAAGTCGCGCAGGTCGGAGAACCACAGCACGGCGCGGATCTCCTCGCCGTCGCCGCGGCGGATCGCGCCATTGAGGATGCGCTGCCCGACCTGGCGGCCGAGATAGGTGTTGGCCACCGTGTCGGCGACGCTGTGCTCGATGTGCATCTCCGTCACCGCGCCGATCAGGTCGACCAGCCGGGTGAGGTCGGCGATGTCGGCGTCGCTGAATCCTTCTTTGGCATCGGTGGCGAAGGCCACGACCGGCAAGGGTCCATCGCGGCGGATATGCATCGCCAGCGAGAAGTAGTCGGTGCCGCCGTCGGCCTTCACTTCGTGCAGTACCGGATGATTCCTGTCGGTAAGCGCGTCCAGCTTGTAACGGACCGGCTTGCCCGTCTCGCGCACTTCCTGCAGCGGGCTGCCGATATAGGCAGACGTGAACTGGATGCCGTAGGCGCGCGCGATCGCCTGGACCGGCTCGCCGCGCCGCCACAGATAGCCCATCGCCTGGAGTTGCGGATGGATGAGCTGCAGGCCGATGTACATGCGCCACACCGGCACGCCGGCGGCCACCACCCGCGTCATCACCTGCTCGACGAAGGCGGTCGGCGTCGCGATGAGCCGCCCTTCTCGCGCGAGCCAGTCGGCGAGCGGCGCCAGGCGGTCGGCGGCAGGAGTCTCGGTGTTCAGGAACCCACCACGGCGGCGACTTCCTCGCCGGAGGTGCGGAATACACGGCTGGCCGAGACGTCGGCAATCTTGTCGATGCTCTCCAGCACGTCCTCGATCGTGGGGGCACGGCCCATGATGCGCACACCCTCGGCCTCGCGGTACTCGATGCGGGCAAAGGTGCCGGCACCGGCGCTCCAGATGTCGCCGGTGCGCTGGCACTGCTCGCTGCAGAGGTAGGCCACCATCGGCGAGACGAACTCGGGCCGGAGCTTGTCCAGCACCTCAGGCGTCATAAGGCTCTCGGTCATGCGCGTGGCGGCGACCGGCGCCAGCGCATTGATGAAGATGTTGTACTTCTGGCCTTCCAGGCGGAGCGCATTCATGAAGCCCACGACGGCGAGCTTGGCGCCGCCGTAGTTGGCCTGGCCGAAGGTGCCGTAGATGCCGGAGTTCGACGAGGTGACGACGACGCGGCCATAGGCCTTGGCCCGCAGGATCGGCCAGGCCGCGTGCGTCACGTAGGCGGTGCCGAGAAAATGCACCTTTACGACGAAGTCGAAATCCTCGGTCGTCATGTTGTGGAAGGTCTTGTCGCGCAGCACGCCCGCGTTGTTGACCACGATATCGACGGTGCCGAAGGAATCGACGGCGGTCTTGACGATGTTGGCCGCACTTTTGGGATCGGCCACCGAATCATAGTTGGGCACCGCGAGACCACCGCCCGCCTCGATCTCGGCCACCACCTTGTCGGCGGCGGCGTAATCTCCGCCTTTGCCGTCGACCGCGCCGCCCGGATCGTTCACGACGACCTTGGCGCCGCGGCTCGCCAGCAGCAGCGCATGCGCGCGGCCGAGCCCGTTGCCGGCGCCCGTGACGATGGCGACGCGATTGTCGAAGCGGATGGTCATTCCCCGATCTCCCCTAAGGTCTTGCTAAACCGGAGGGAGTCTATCGCGCCGTCACCCTCGCCGAGGTTACCATATTGGTCCGGCGCACGCGGTTTCAACCCTGAAGACCACAAGCTGCCAATCTCGGCTTCGCAGTCGTCTAGGCAGCGCGTGCCGAGACGATGCGACGGCGCTCAGAGGCCGGCAGATCCTTGGCCGCCACCTTGAGATCGTACCAGCTCTGAAGGTTCATCCAGAATTCGGGGCTGTTGCCAAAGAACAGCGACAGCCGAACGGCCGTATCAGCGGTAATACGGCGTCGATTGTTGACGATTTCGGCGATGCGATTGGGCGAAACCCCGATCGCCTGGGCGAGTTCGTTCTGAGACAATCCGTACTCCACCAGAAACTCGTGCTTCAGCATATCGCCAGGCGTTACGGGTGCGTATTGGTCCTTCGTCATCTCTGACCTCAATGGTAGTCGACTATCCGCACATCATGTGCGTCGCCTTCGGTCCACCGAAACACGATCCGCCACCGATCGTTGACTCGGATCGAATAGAATCCCTCCAGATCGCCTCGCAGCTTCTCGAGCCGATTCGACGGCGGCACGCGCATGTCCTCAAGCCGAGCTGCGACGTGGATGGCAACGAGCTTTCTCTTCGCCCGATCGGCGAAACCATGAAATGCCCGAACGAGTTCATCTTCGAAGAGCGCTCGGGTCTTGCGGTCGCCGAACGACCTGATCATGGTCCATTATACCGCATCCCGGTATACGGTCAACGGAGCGATGGGATACCTATCCGCGCTGTAGGATCACCACGGAGGCTACGGCTTCTTCCATGCCGATGACGCCGCCGCCGTTCTCGGCGAGTGCAACTTCCGCGCCCTTGACCTGGCGTGGGCCGGCCTCGCCGCGCAGCTGCGTCGCGAGCTCGGCCAGCATCGAGAGGCCTGTCGCGCCGACGGGATGGCCCTTCGACACGAGACCGCCCGATGTGTTCACCGGCACCTTGCCGCCGGGGCCGGTCGCGCCCGAGCCCACGAACTTGCCGCCTTCGCCTTCGGGGCAGAAGCGCAGCATCTCGCACTGGTAGATCTCGCAGAAGCTGGTGGCGTCATGGACCTCGGCGACGTCGATGTCCTCAGGCCCCAGCCCCGCCATTTTATATGCCTTGTCGGCGGCAGCGCGCGTCAGCCCGGGCTGATCGAGCTGGCGATACATGCCGCCGGAGAAGCCGACGCCGGCGATCTTGATGGCGCGCGCCTGTATGTCCTTGGGCAGCTTCTCGAGATAGTCCTTCGAGCACAGGAGTGCGGCGGCCGCGCCATCGCCGATCGGCGCACACATGGCGCGGGTCAGCGGATACGACACCGGCCGGTCTTCCATCACCGACTGCGGCGTCATCTGGAAGCGGTACTGCGCCTTCTCGTTCAGCGCACCGTAGTTGTGGTTCTTGGCGGCGCCCGCCGCGATCTGCTCCTGCGTCGTGCCGTACTTCCACATGTGCCACTTGGCCTGCATGGCGTAGGTGTCCATGAAGATGGTGCGGTCGGGCCCGGTTTCGAACTTTGAGCCGATCATCGTGCCGACCTTGTTCATCTCTTCCAGCAGCCGCTCGTGCTGGCTGGTGATGTAGCCCTGGTTGAAGAGGCCCGCCGTGCGCTCGGGCGCGTCGGGGCTGAAGAGTTTTTCGATGCCGATGCAGAACGACAATTCGTGGGTGCCGGCCAGCACGTCCTTCCAGGCGCCCATGAAAGCGGTGGAGGCCGTGGCGCAGGCGTTCTCGACGTTGAACATCGGCACGCGCTCGGGAAACAGCCCCTCCTCGACCAGCGGCTGGAACAGCGCCTGGGCGCGGATCGAGTTCTGGCCCCAGAAGCCCATGCCGCAATTGCCCAGCCAGCCCGCCTCGATGTCGGCCCCGGTCTTCATTCCGGCATCCGACAGCGTGCCCATGTAGGCCTCGCGCGCGAGGTCGCCGAAGCTCATGCCGGGGTGCTTCTTGAAGGCGGTCGTGTAGGCGCCGATCACATAGACGTCGCGCATGGCAGCGTTTCCTCAGGTTGGCTTTCCGGCCATTTGAGCGTATCCACAAGGCCTGCGCTAGGAGAACGAACATGGCCGTAGCGGCCCCGGCAAGACCCCTCAACGTCGACAGCACCATCGCCGAGCTGAAGAAGCTCTATGGCGACCGCCTCAGCACCGCGCACGCCGTGCGCGAGCAGCATGGCAAGGATATTTCGTACCACGAGGCCCACCTGCCCGACGCCGTGGTCTTCGCCGAATCGGCCGAGGAAGTGCAGCAGATCGTGCAACTCTGCGCCCGGCTGAAGACGCCGATCATCCCCTTCGGCACCGGCACTTCCCTGGAAGGCCACATCAGCGCGCCCAACGGCGGCATCTCGCTGGACGTGAGTCGCATGAACAAGGTCGTGCAGGTGAACGAGGCCGATCTCGACGTGGTGGTCCAGCCCGGCGTCACGCGCAAGCAGCTCAACGAGTATATCCGCGCCACAGGCCTCTTCTTCCCGATCGATCCCGGTGCCGACGCCTCGATCGGCGGCATGGCGAGCACGCGGGCCTCAGGAACCAACGCGGTGCGCTACGGCACCATGCGCGAGAACGTGCTGTCGCTGCAGGTCGTGACCGCCGACGGCCGCCTGATGCGGCTGGGTGGCCGCTCACGCAAGTCGAGCGCGGGCTACGACCTGGTAAAACTGTTCGTGGGATCGGAAGGCACGCTGGGCGTCATCACCGAGGTGACGCTCCGCCTCTACGGCATTCCCGAATCGATGGTCGCGGCGACCTGCGCCTTCGACAGTCTCGAGGGCGCGGTCAACACCGTGATCCAGACCATCCAGTCCGGCATCCCGGTGGCGCGCATCGAGCTGATGGACACCGAGACGGTCGACACGGTGAACAGGTATTCCAAGCTCACTCTGCCCAACAAGAACCTGCTGCTTCTGGAATTCCACGGCACCGAGGCCGGCACCAAGGAGCAGGCCGAGATGGTGCAGGCGCTGGCCGCCGAGAACGGCGGTGGCGACTTCGCCTGGACCAGCCAGGCCGAGGAACGCAGCAAGATGTGGCAGGGCCGCCACGACGCCGCCTGGGCCGCCAAGGCCGCCAAGCCCGGCTGGGGCATGTGGGCGACCGACGTGTGCGTACCGATCTCCAATCTCGCCGAGTGCATCCTGGAGACGCAGAAGGACATCGTGGCGAACGGCCTCTATGCCCCGATCGTGGGCCACGTCGGCGACGGCAACTTCCATCTCACCATGATGGTCGATCCCGACGACCCGACCTACCTGACGCGGGCCGAGGGCCTCAACGACCGCATGATCGCCCGCGCCCAGCACCTCGGCGGCACCTGCACCGGCGAGCATGGCGTCGGCATCGGCAAGATCAAGTACCTCTACAAGGAGCACGGCGAGGCGATGTCGCTGATGCGCTCGATCAAGAAGGCGCTCGATCCCGACAACATCATGAACCCGGGCAAGATCATCGGGCCGATCAACTAGCGTAGGCTGATCTGGGTCACGGGCTGGATGGTGGTGAATTTGGCGATGTCGCCGAACACTTCGGCGGCGCGCGGCCCGGTCAGGCTCGCCTGCAGGGCGTCGGCGCTTTCGAAACTCAGGTGGGCCATCGCCACATAGGGCGCTGCCCCGCCGTCGCCGCCCGAGAGCCCATGAAATACCTGCATGCCGACAAGGCCCGTCGCCTCGAAGGCCTGCTCCACGAGCGGAATGTGGTTGGCGTTGTAGTAGGCGGCGTCGAAACGGGCGCCTGAGGTGGCGGGATAGAAGACGCTGAAGACGATCATGGGAGCTCCTTGTTGCTCTGGGTAGCGCATGGACCTTAGGCCGGTGATCGGGTTTAAGGTTCTTGGACGATCTGAAAAGTCCTGAAAGGCACATGACCGGTCAGTCCCTTCCCGAGGTCGCCTTCGGCCCTTTCCGGCTGGACGTGCGCAGCCGGCGCCTGTCCAGGAATGGAACCGCCGTAGGCTTGGGCGAACGCGCACTTGATGTGCTCTGCGCGCTTGTCGCGGCAGATGGCGCGCTGGTGACGAAATCCGAGCTGATCGCGCAGGTCTGGCCGGGCGTCACGGTCGAGGAAAATAACCTGCAGGTGCAGATCTATGCCGTGCGTCGCGCGCTCGGCGAGGATGGCGACAGCCGCGGCTATGTCCGCACGGTCTCGGGGCGCGGCTACCGGTTTGTCGGCGATGCGCCCGCCGCCGGCGATGCTGCGATGGCGGCGCTTCCAGCCCAGGAGATCCGGTATTGCCGGATGGCGGATGGCGCCCATCTGGCGATCGCCACTTTGGGCGAGGGATCGCCCGTCGTCCGTGCGCCGGTCTGGATGAGCCATGTCGAGCACGACTGGCGCACCACGATCTGGCGCGAGGTCATGATCGCCCTTGTCGGGGCGCACCGGCTGGTCCGCTACGATGCGCGGGGCACCGGCCTTTCCGACCGGGATGTCGATATTTCCTTCGAGGCGGCAGTCAGCGACCTCGAGACCGTCGTCGATACGCTGGGGCTGAAACGCTTCGCACTGCTCGGCATGTCACAGGGCGTCGCGGTTTCCATCGCCTATGCCGCCCGTCATCCGGACCGGGTCAGCCGGCTGGTGCTGGCCGGCGGTTACGCCCGGGGCGCGCTGGTGGTAACTCCGGAACGCGCCGCCGCCGTGGAAGCCATGGCCACCCTCGTTTCAGAAAGTTGGGGCAGCGACAATCCTGCCTTTCGGCAACTCTTCACCTCCTTAGGCTTTCCGGATGCAACCACGGCCCAGATCCATGAGATCAACGAGCTGCAACGTGTGTCCGCCTCGGGCGAAACGGCGGCGCGGGTTCTGAAGATGCTCGCCCGTGTCGACGTCTCGGCGGAACTCGCGCGGGTGCGTGCGCCGACGCTGGTGTTGCACAGCCGCGACGACGCCTGGATACCGGCCGAGCGAAGCCGGGAGATCGCCCGCGGCATTCCCGGTGCCCGCTTTCACGAGATCGCCGGTGCCAATCACGTCGTGCTGCCGCAGGGGCCGCATTTCGACAGCTACATCGCCACGGTCCTGGCATTCCTCGCAGACGCCTAAAAGCAAAGGGCCGGCGAATGCCGGCCCTTTTTCGTTGAAGCAGACGAACCTTACTTGGCGGCCTGCACCATGATCTCGACGCTGAGGCCGGGGGCCGCGAGCTTGGCCTCGACGGTGGCGCGGGCCGGGGCATTGCCGGGGGCCACCCAGGCATCCCACACTTCGTTCATCTGGCTCCAGGTCTTGATGTCGGTCAGCCAGATGTTGGCCGAGAGGATCTTCGACTTGTCGGTGCCGGCTTCCTTCAGGAACTTGTCGATCTTGGCCAGGATCTGCGCGGTCTGACCTTTGACGTCGGCCTTGGGGTCGTCGGCGGTCAGGCCGGCCAGGTAGACCGTGTTGCCATGGACCACCGCGCTCGACATGCGGGCACCAGCATTGATACGTGTGACACTCATAGTTTATCTCCTCCTTGGGAACTCGAAGCGGTCGCGACCTTAGCAGAGGCTAGAGCGCCGCGACGACCATGATTTCGACCTTCATGGCAGGGTCGTTCAGGCGGGCCTCGACCGTGGCACGGGCCGGCGTCTGTCCGGGCACCACCCAGGCATCCCAAACTTTGTTCATGGCGGCAAAATCTCCGATATCGCTGAGCCAGATCGCCGCGCTCAGAATCTTCGTCTTGTCGCTGCCACCCTTGGCGAGAAGCGAGTCGATTTCCGCCAGCGCCTGCTTCACCTGGCCGGTGATGTCCTGGGAGGTGTCTTCCGGGATCATGCCCGAGAGATACATGCGGTCGCCGTAAACGGTGGCCTCGCACAACCGCGGGCCGGGATCGATTCGCCTGAGATCGCTCATGGCCGACCCTAGAACATTCCGCCCGCCGGCACGAGCTTCCGTTCCCCACGGCCTGTCGGTTCGCGATACAGTCCGCAACGGGAGGAACCACCATGATCATCAGCCGTCCGCCCATTCAGCGGCCATTAGACGGAATGCTCGTCCTCGATCTGGGGCAGATCTACAACGGCCCCTACTGCGGACTGCAGCTCGGCTTCATGGGTGCGCGGGTGCTCAAGATCGAGCCACCGGAGGGCGACGTGGTCCGCCGACGCAAGCGCGAGGTCGAGCCCTGGCCGCTGGTCATGCTGAACTCCAACAAGGAGTCGGTGGTGCTCGATCTCAAGAAGCCGCGCGGCAAGGCGATCTTCCTCGAGCTGGTCGCCAAGGCCGACGTGCTGATCGAGAATTTCGCGGCGGGTGTCATGGACCGCCTCGGCATCGGCTACGAGGTGCTGAGCAAGCTCAACCCGCGCCTGGTCTATGGCGGTAGCTCGGGCTTCGGCCTCGACGGGCCCTATCGCGACCTGCCCGCCATGGACGTGACGGTCCAGGCGATGAGCGGCATCACCAACGCAACCGGTGACGCCGACGGGCCGCCGACCAAGGCGGGCGCCGCGGTCTGCGATTTCCTGGCCGGCATCCATCTCTGCGCCGGCATTTTAGGCGCGCTGGTCCAGCGCGAGCGGACCGGCAATGGCCAACGGGTCGAGGTCGCCATGCATGAAGCGGCGGTAACGTCGCTCGCTTCGGCCATGGGCGCCGTCATGGACGGCGATACCAACGTGCCGGACCGCACGGGCAACAGGCATCCCGCGCTCGCCATGGCGCCATACAACACCTACCCGTGCGCCGATGGCTATGTGGCGATCTTCACCGCCGCCGAGCGGCACTGGCACTCGATGTGCCGGATGCTGGGCAGTCCCGAACTGCTGGATGACCCCGGGCTTGCGAGCACAATCGGCCGGGCCAAGCGCATGGCCGAGGTCGACGACATCGTATCGGCCTGGACGCTGTCGCGCTCGAAGGCCGACGTGCTGAAGCTTCTCAACGAGGCACACGTGCCCTGCGCGCCGGTGAAGACCGCGCGCGAGGTGTCGACCGATCCTCATCTCGAGGCGCGCGGATTCTGGGTCGACACGGACCATCCACGTCGCGGCAAGACCCGCGTGCCGATCTCGGCCATCCGCCTGCATGCCGGCGGCAAGAGCGAGATCCGCAGCCCCGCCCCGACGCTCGGCCAGCACACCGACGCGGTGTTGGGCGAACTGCTGGGAATCAAGGCCGATGAACTTGCGCAGTTGCGCGCCGACAAGGTCACGAAGCCGGTGGCGTGAAAGAAGATTTCGTTCTCTTCCGGACCGCGTGCCTCCCGCTCGCCGCATGAGCGAGCGGGACGCTCGCGGTCCGGGAGACAATGATATGTCACTGGTATCAGAGAAGTTTATATAAGGGCTCGTCTCTGGACCGTAAGC
>JBQTJT010000070.1:0-19505 GCA_052386855.1 Reyranella sp. | reverse complement strand
TTTTCCCTCCCGCCCGGGCCCGCCGCCGTGCCACCACCAACCGCCCCCCGCCCCCGCCCCCTCCCCCACCCAAATTTTCCGCCCGCCCCCCCCCCCCCCCCCCGCGCTCATGGAATCCGGCGATACTTCGCATAGCCGCCATCGCGTGGCATAGTCGCGAGGAACTTTATTCCTCGTGACGGAGTCCGACATGGCGCAGACGATTGCCGACCTGATGGCCGAGACCCTGCGCGCCGCCGGCGTAAAACGCATCTATGGCGTCGCCGGAGACTCGCTGAACGGTTTTACCGATTCGTTGCGCCGCATGAAGGAAATCGACTGGGTTCACATGCGCCATGAGGAAGCCGGCGCCTTCGCGGCCGGCGCCGAGGCCCACCTGACCGGCGAACTCGCCGTCTGCGCCGGAAGCTGCGGCCCCGGCAACATGCATCTGATCAACGGCCTGTTCGACTGCTACCGCAACCGCGTGCCGGTGCTGGCCATCGCCGCGCACATCCCGAGCAGCGAGATCGGCGGACACTATTTCCAGGAGACGCATCCCGAGCAGCTCTTCGCCGAGTGCTCGCACTATGTCGAGACGATCTCCAATCCCGACCAGATGCCACGCGTGTTCGACAAGGCGATCCGCATTGCCATCGCCCAGCGCGGTGTTTCGGTGGTGGTGATTCCGGGCGACGTGGCACTGCAGATGACGTCGGCCAAGGCAGCCAAGTGGCTGGCGCCCAAGCCTGCCGTCGTGCGCCCGTCCGACTCGGAACTCGATGCGTTGGCGGCCCTCCTCAACGACGGCCAGAAGATCACCCTGATGTGCGGCGCGGGCTGCGCCGGTGCCCACGACGCCGTGATCGAGCTCGCGCGCGCGCTGAATGCGCCGATGGTGCATTCGCTGCGCGGCAAGGAATATGTCGAGTACGACAATCCCTTCGACGTCGGCATGACCGGCCTGATCGGCTTCGCTTCGGGCTATGCCGCCATGAAGGAGTGCGACACGCTGCTGCTGCTGGGCACCGACTTCCCCTACCGGCAGTTCTATCCCGAGCATGCCAAGGTGGCGCAGGTCGATCTGCGGGCCGAGAGCCTGGGCAATCGCTGCCGGCTCGACGTCGGCGTGGTGGGCGATGTCGGCGACACGATCACGGCCCTGCTGCCACGGCTGAAGCCCAAGCGCGACCGTGTATTTCTCGATGCCGCCCTCGCCCATTACGGCAAGGCGCGCACCGATCTCGACAAGCTCGCGGAAAACAAGCCGGGCGACGGCAAGATCCATCCCCAGTACCTCGCGCGGCTGCTCAGCGAACTCGCCGACGACGATGCCGTCTTCACCTGCGACGTCGGCACGCAATCGGTATGGGCGGCGCGCTATCTGAAAATGAACGGCAAGCGGCGGCTGATCGGCTCGTTCAACCACGCTTCCATGGCCAACGCCATGCCGCAGGCGATCGGCGCCCAGGCCTCGCACAAGGGCCGGCAGGTGATTTCCATGTCGGGCGACGGCGGCTTCGCCATGATGATGGGCGATTTCATCAGCCTCTCGCAGCTCGGCCTGCCGGTGAAAGTGGTGGTGCTGAACAACGGCACCCTGGGCTTCGTCGAGCTGGAGATGAAGGCGAGCGGCTTCCTCGACACCGCCGTCGACCTCAAGAATCCCAACTTCGCGGCAATGGCCGAGGCGATGGGCATCAAGGGCTTCCGGGTCGAGGACCCGACCAAGCTCGAGGGCGTGCTCAAGGAGGCGCTGGCGCACAACGGACCGGTGCTGGTCGACGTGGTGAGCGCGCGCCAGGAACTGGTCATGCCGCCCAAGGCGACGCTCGACCAGGCCTATCATTTCGGCCTGTTCACGCTGAAGGCGGTGATGGACGGCCGGGCCTCCGAGCTGGTCGATCTCGCGCGGACGAATTTGAGGATTTGAGGGGGGCTTAACGTGCGGGGCGATTTAGACAGTGGGCTCTCGCCGTGCGTGACTACTCGTGACTAACGGAATTTCAGGGCCCGCACTGGCGACGATGGTAGACGGGCCATGCCACATCTGCCCCCTGTCTAGATCGCGCCGGTATGCATGAGCGCTGAA
The DNA here is from genome assembly GCA_052386855.1 of Reyranella sp. Classification (GTDB taxonomy): domain Bacteria; phylum Pseudomonadota; class Alphaproteobacteria; order Reyranellales; family Reyranellaceae; genus Reyranella. The sequence continues at coordinate 17,434 of JBQTJT010000070.1, read as the reverse complement.
GCAGAGATGTTTCAAAACGATAATTCCAGTTACCTCGGCTGGCTCTCTGCAAACCCGAATGGTTGGGTCTTGAATGTTCCGCGTGCCGGCAGCGGTATCGTCGTACAGCACCAAAGTAAATGTGGGATGATCGGTGGGCCGAGGGCCAGCAACTGGACCGGAGGGCATTACTACAAGGTCGCCGGCGAATCATTGGATTCCTTGGAGCTCTGGCTCGGGGCCAATTGGTCAGGAACCGTGCGCCCGTGCAGGCATTGTCTAAGAGCCGACAAAGGGACTGTGCCGGCTCGATCACACCCAGTGATATTGGCACAGCCAAAGCCGCGGCCGCCGCCGAGCCAAGATGTTCAGCTCAGTTTAGTGCAAGCACCTTGGCAACTGTGGTCCATGGGACATCCGGTGAAGGTGCTTGATCCGATCGAGCCACAGCTGGCGAGTTGGGATCATGGCGAGCATCCGAACCAGCAGCGGCTGATTGCATACTTGCAGGTGGTCCGAGAGAATTTTGCGCCGCTGCTTGCCAATGGAGGCGAGTGGGCGCTGAGCATGACTGTCGACCTCAAGCGAAATGAACGGCTGTACCGTGGCAATGATGTTGAGAACTACATCACCCCGTTGGTTAACGGCCTAGGATGGCGACACTTCGTCTACGCGGACATAACAAAGCAGGTTGGGGGAGGCTCTCGCATTTCGATCGGACCTGCCCTCCGTCGCCCAGCTGTCCCAACTTGGAATGGCTGGAGCCGGCGAGTCGTTGGGAGACTTGTGGCGCCTGAGGGAAAGCGCTCGATTCGTGAGGGATTGCGGGAAGTCATCGATGCGCCTCTGGCTCCGGGTCCTATCGCCGTGCACTTGGCATGGCGCCTGTCGGCCTCCCGAAACTGGGTCGGTTTATGGAAGCCAACCGGAGATGCGATGGGTCCAGTACTCGGCGAGCCGAAATTTCCCCAAAAGGAATTCCATCCAAGCGATGACCGCATAACGAAGCTTATGTTGCATCGGATTGTGGACGACGCTTTGGAGCGAAACGTAGTTGACGTCGGCTTGTGGTGGGTGCGGGTGAGCTAAGCATCTTCTATATGGCAGCACTCAGTTCAATTTATATGTTCCGCGCTGAGTTGGTACGATTGTACCGAGTATGGCCTGCTCACGCTTGAGGCCATGATTTCCCACTGAATCGCGCAGCTCCGTCACCGGCACGTTGGCGTGGAACGGCAATGAGCAGAACGAACTCCGGCCACACAAGGCCGGAATGAAGATTAAACAGAGCGGCGCTTTGTTGTATTATGGGGTCATGACTACCGAACTTCCCGGCAACCTCCCGTCCGACGATCTCGAACGGGCGATCGCGCGCGTTGTGCAAACCATGCGGCCGGAGGCGATCTATCTGTTCGGCAGCCGTGCCCGCGGCGACTCGGACGCCGACAGCGACTACGACCTGCTGGTCATCGTGCCCGACGATGCTCCCCTCGGCACACGCTCGCTGGAAGCGACGACGCGCATCGCGCGCGACCCGGGAGTCCCGCTCGACATCGTTCCCTGCCGCCGCAGCGTCTTCGAGGCCAAGCGAGAGCACGTCGGCACGCTCAGCTACAGCGCCGCACACGAGGGCCGGCTGGTCTATGGCCAATAGCGGTCCCCCGGATTGGCTGGCCGTCGTCGATGATGATCTCCGACAGGTAACGAACAATCTTCATGGGCCGATGCCGTCGCTCAGCGGCGCCGCCTATCATTGCCAGCAAGCAGCGGAAAAACTGGTCAAGGCGGTTCTCGCCGGGGCCGGCATCGCCTTTCCGAAAACTCACGATATCGCCGCCCTCGTCGGATTGTTGCCCAACGGTCATCGCCTGAAGAAGGCGCTGGGAGACCTGGGCAAGCTCACGCCCTACGGCGTCGCCTATCGCTATCCGGCGGAGGACGAGTGGGAAGTGCCGACGGCCGCAACCCTCGAAGGCTGGAAGAACGAGATAGAGGCGATCAGGTCGACCCTGTAGCGACCGGAATTTCATCGCGGCGAAGATGTCGGCGACGCCGTCAGATGCCCAGGAACGTCCAGTCGATGGCATCGACGATCCTGTCGCGGAACGCCTTCAGGTCTCCCACCGGGCCGCGCAGTTCCGTCACCGGCACGTTGGTGAGGGACGGCATGAGCAGGACGAACTCGCGGCCGCCGATCTCGACGACGGGCATCAGCCGGCCGCCGACCGGGCCGATCTGTTCGCGCGCGGCGAGGAAAGCGATGATGCGTTCGCGGCCGAGGGCAGCGATATCGGCCTGGAGCACGACGACATAGGGATACGCGCGGCGGGCGCGGACGAGCGGGTTGGGAAAGACCTCGAACTGCATCGTCAGGCTGGGTCGTCAGGCTGCATCGTCGCGATCCGCGAGATGGTCCCGCAACATCTCGGCCGGAGATCCGTGCTTGTCGACGTAGGCATTGTAGGCCGCGAGATCCTGCCCGATCTCGGCGCGAACCTGCTCCGTCAGGCGTGCGGCCAGAGCCTCGGCCAAGGCCGCTTCGGCCACCTGCGACGCGTTGATGCCCTGGGCCTTCGCCTTGGCGTAGAGGTCGCCGTTCAGGGTGAGGCTGACCGTGCGTTTGCGGGCCGTCAGGTCGTATGGGAGTTGCCGCATTGCAAATCTCCAATGGAAATTACATGTGTAATCAGCATGTGTTTTGGACGCCCCTTCGTCAAGCTCCCGCCACCGCACCAAGAAGCCGTGAATGGAATTTGCAAATTCAGCAAGAATATGCCTATTATTTCTATAGGCTGGCGCTTGGTTTGCGCCGGCTTTTTTTGTTTCTGGGAAGACCTCCCGCGCGATCTCGTCTCCCGGTGCCCGATGGAGCGTTCTGCCTTGCGTCTTTGAGGGACACCGATGAAGCAAAGTCGATGGCGCTGGTGGCACAGTCGATCGGCGGGCGATTCATCCACAAGATCAACCGCTTGATCGGGGTTTGCGGCACAACGAAATTGACAACTCGTGGCACAACGAGGTGTGCCAAGAATCGGCGTCCTGGGCCGACAGTGAGGAAAGCCTAGCCCCCGCCCTCGCCGCCGACAGCGATCACGGTCAGCTTCTCCGGCAACTGTTCCTTCACGATCTCGACCGAACGCCGGTCGGGCCAGACGAAATCGGCGTCGAGCGTGGTCATCAGGCTCTCGAAACGGTCGAGCTGGCCGCGGCCCCAGTAGTGCATGGGCAGCACGACGCGGGGCTGGATCTGGCGGATCACGTCGACCATCAGCGGCATGCCCATGGTGTAGGAGCCGTCGATCGGCACCATCAGCACGTCGATGCGGCCAAGCTCCTCGAGATGCTCCCTGGTCAGGCGATGGTGCAGGTGGCCGAGATGGGCGATGCAGAGATCGCCCACGGCATAGATGAAGATCGAGTTGCCATTGATGCGGGCCGAGCCGCCACCCCAGTCGCGGGCATTGGTCGGCACGTTCCACACCTTCATGTCCTTCAGCGTGACCGCGTGCTTGGCCTCGGTCTCGCCGGGCTGGCTCGGCCAGCCGCGCAGCACGTAGGTGATGCCGTCCTCCGGCGTGTCGGTGAAGTGCGTGTCGTGGGCGTTGTTCATGGTGACGATGTCGGGCCGGCGGCCGAAGCCGTTGACGCCGTTGTAGTCGGTGATGGCGCGCACGCCCTGCGGCGTGTCGATCTGGAAGCTGGAATGGCCGACGAAGGTGACGATCACGCGGTTGGGCGACATGTCGGCCGCGAATTTGAAACCATCGAGCGAGGCGACCTGAACACCTGATCCGAACTGCACCAGGTTCTGCGAGCAGCGCGCCAAGGCGGGCCCGGCCAGCAGGGCGAAGGCGGCCGAGAGCAAGGCAAGGATTGGAAAGCGAAGGGTCACATTCGGCCTCCGGGACAGGACGGCAGCTTCATCCAGAAAGCAGTCACTGTGCCAGCACGGACTCCCGTTGACTCCCTGCTTGAATCTATTTAGAACAAAAACAGAACAAACTTATCCCCAACCCATTCAACCCAATCTTTTGAGGGGGCGATGCCGGTCATTTCCCCGAGTGCTTTTGCTCCTCCCGTTTCGGCTGCTCTGCGCGAAAAGGTCCGCCGGCTGGAGCGCGCACACAGTACCCAGCAGGCTGGCAAGGCTGCCGTGCCCACGGGCCTGCCGGCCATCGACGCCCTGCTGCCCGAAGGCGGCCTGCTGACCGGCGCCCTGCACGAGGTCGAGGCGGGCGCCGCCCCTTCCGGCCGCGTCGCCGCCCACGATGGCGCCGCCCTCGGTTTTGCCGCCCATCTGCTGGGCCGCTTCGCTTCGGCCGCGCCGGGCACGCTGCTGTGGTGCCGCCGGCCGTCGGGCGTGTTCGATGCCCCACCCTATGCGGCAGCCCTCGCTACCTGGTTCGATCCGGCGCGCCTGCTGGTGGTCACGGCACGGCGCGACGAGGACGTGTTCTGGGCGATGGAGGAAGGGCTGCGCTGCCCCGGCATCGCCGCCGTGCTGGGCGAGACACGCGCCACCGACGCCACCGCTGGCCGCCGCCTGTCGCTTGCCGCCGAGAAGAGCGGCGTGCCTGCGCTCCTGCTGCGGCCCCAGCCCGCGCCGCCGCAAAGCGTGTGCGTGACGCGCTGGCGGATCGCCTCGGCGCCCTCGCCCGAGGTGCCGGGCGTCGAAACCCTCGGCGCCGCGCGCTGGCAGGTTGAGCTTCGACGCAACCGCTTCGGCACGCCGTCCTCGGAAGAGATGCCGTCCTGGCTCCTGGAGTGGAACGATGAAACGCATTGTCTCGTTGTGGTTCCCCAAGCTCGCTTCGGATCGTCTGGTGCGCACCGGCGAGAAAGACTGGCAGGCTGAGGCAGCGGCGACCGTCGCCTCACGCGACGGCTGCCCGCGCCTGATCGCGCTCAACCCGCGCGCCCGCGCCGCCGGCCTGCACGTGCACATGCGACTTGCAGATGCCCGCGCACTGCTGCCCGATCTCGTCACGGCACAGGCCGCGCCCGCCGCCGACCGCACGCTGGTCGAAGCGCTCGCCGGCTGGTGCGACCGCTACACGCCGTGGGTCGCGGTTGATCCGCTGGGCGCGGCACTGGCCGAGGACGAGGCGACCCAGATCTGCAGCGCCGGCGGCTTCGGCGGCGATGCCGGCTTGCTGCTCGACGTCACCGGCTGCAGCCATCTCTTCGGCTCGAGGAACGACAAGGGGGATGAGGAGGGCGAGCGCGCCCTGCTGGCCGACCTCACCGGACGCCTGTCACGCCACGACTTCGCCTGCCGCGCCGCCATAGCCGACACCGCGGGTGCCGCCTGGGCGTTGGCCCGCTATGCCGAGACGCAGGCCACCCTCTTCTGTCCGCCCGGCGGCCAGCGCGAGGCGCTCGCCTCGCTGCCGATCGACGGCCTGCGGCTCGACCCGCCGATCCTGGAAACCTTTTTGAAGCTCGGCCTGCGTCGCATTGGCGATCTCTACGGCATGCCGCGTGCACCACTCGCCCGCCGCTTCGGGGACCAGCCGCTCACCCGCCTCGACCAATTGCTGGGGCGGCTCGATGAGCCGATCGAGCCACGCCGCCCGCCACCTGCTTTCCGCTCACGTATGGCCTTTGCCGAGCCGATCGGCCGGGGCGAAGATATTGCCGCCGCCACCAACCGGCTGCTGGCCACCCTCTGCCGGCAGTTCGAGCAAGCGAGCGTCGGCGCGCGCCGGCTCGAACTCGCGCTCTATCGCATCGACGGTTCGGTCGACCGCACCGCCCTCGGCACCGGCCGGCCCAACCGCGACGTGCCCAAGTTGATGAAGCTGTTCGAGGAGAAGCTGGGTGCGCTCGATCCCGGTTTCGGCGTCGAGTTGATGATCCTGGCCGCGCCCGAGGTCGAGGAATGGACCGGCGCGCAGGACGTGCTGCCCGAGACGGGTACGGCAACCCGGTCGTCCTGGAGCGAGGACGGCACGATCGACCTCGCCGACCGGCTGACTCTGCGGTTGGGCGCGGAGAACGTGACCCGTCTCCTCCCGCACGACAGCCACCTGCCCGATCGCGTGCAGACGGCAGCCTCGCCCGCCAAGTCCGCGCCGGAAGGTGCTTGGGCGCGGCTCGCCTCGATGAAGGGCCCACGACCGACTCGGCTGCTGCAGCGGCCCGAGCCGGTAAAGGTCACGGCTCTCTTGCCCGATGATCCGCCGCGGCAATTCCAATGGCATCGTCATACGCACCGGATCGTGCGTGTCGCAGGACCCGAGCGCATCGCCGACGAATGGTGGCGGCCGCGCCCCAACGGCAAGCACATGCCCGCAAACATCCTGCCGCCAGTGCGCGACTACTACCGGGTCGAGGACGACGATGGTGGTCGCTTCTGGCTGTTCCGCGACGGCTCGGCCAACACCGCCACATGGTACCTGCACGGGTTTTGTGCCTAGCGAAGAACAAGGGGGAAAGATGACGAAGCCCAAGAACACGCTCACCATCCGCGGACTCGATGACCGGATCATCGAACGGCTGAAAGCCCGCGCCCGTACCAAAGGTCGGTCGCTCGAAGCCGACCTGCGCGATCTGCTGACCCATACCTCGCGCCAGCCGCTGATCCTGGACGCCCTGGCCGAAGCCGACCGCATCGCCGCCATGACCCCAGGTGGCCGATGATCGTGGTCATCGATCCCGGCGTCGCCATCAAATGGTTCGTCGAGGAACCGCTGCGCCCGCAGGCGCGCTCGCTGCTGGTCAACCGTCGCGAGCTGATCGCGCCCGACATCCTGATCGCAGGCGTGGCCGACCTCGCCTGGAAGAAAGTGGCGAGCGGCGAGATCGCCGCCGATCAGGCCACCTGCATCGTGCGCAATATCGCCCTGCCCTCCTTCATCTCGGCCTTCGTCGAATCGCCCCGGCTGCGCAACCGCGCCTTCGCGCTCGCGCTGCAATGCGGCTGGCCGGTGCAGGACTGCTTCTATGCCGCCTGCGCCGAGGCCTCCTCGACGACCCTGGTCAGTACCGACGAGGCCTTCCTGCGGGTGCTGCAAACCGAAGGAGTCGTGCTGCGCGGCGTGCCGCTGGCGCGCGTGCACGAACTCGATGCCGGGTGATGTCGTGGACTACGCCGAGCTCCAGGTCACGACCAACTACAGCTTCCTGAGGAGCGGCTCGCACCCGGACGAATTGGTCAAGCGCGCGATCGCGCTCGGCCATACCGCGATCGGCATCGCCGACCGCAACACGCTGGCCGGCGTCGTGCGCGCTTATTCGGCGGTCAAGGAGTTCTACGAAGACACTGCGATCCCGGAGGAAAGCTGGATCAAACTGATTGTCGGCGCGCGGCTGGAGACCCGCGATGGTTATTCGCTGATCGTCTATCCGGTCGACCTCGCAGGCTACAAGCAACTCTCCCGCCTGCTGACCGTTGGGAACCGCCGTGCTGCCAAGGAGCAGTGCGAACTCTATTTCGAGGATGTGACGCAGCATGCCAAAGGGCTGATCGCCATCGTCCTGCCACCGCGCGATCCGCACGATCCTGCTTTCCACGAGAAGCTGCGCAACCTCGCGCGGCTGTTCGGCGATCGATGCCATCTCGCGGGCAACTTCCTGTTCCGCGGCAACGATGCCGAGCGTCTGGCATATCTCGACAATCTCGCGGCGCAGGCGAAGGTGCACTTCGTCGCCACCAACGACGTTCACTATCACATACCCGAGCGCCGGGCCCTGCACGATGTCATCACCGCCATCCGCCACACTTGCCGGGTGGAGGAGCTGGGCTTTCGTCGTTTCTCGTCGGCGGAACGACATCTGAAATCGCCGAAGGAGATGGCGCTTCTCTTCCGCAAGCACCCGCATGCGATCCACAACATCCAGCGAATTGTCGATGCCTGTCACTTCTCGCTGAAAGAGCTTCGCTATCAATTTCTGGACGAGCATGAGGACAGCGAGACGCCGATGCAGAAGCTGGAGCGCCTCACCTGGGAAGGTGCCGCGTTCCGCTATCCCGACGGCGTGCCTGACAAGATCGTCAAAAACATCCGGCACGAATTCGAGCTGATCGGAAAGAAAAGGATCGCTCCCTACTTTTTGACCGTCCACGACATCGTGAAACGGGCGCGCGACATGGGCATCCTCTGCCAGGGGCGAGGCTCAGCCGCCAACTCCAGCGTCTGCTTTTGCCTGCGCATTACCGAGGTAGATCCCGACAAGAACGATGTCCTGTTCGAACGCTTCCTGTCCAACGAACGCAACGAGCCACCCGACATCGATGTCGATTTCGAACACGAGCGGCGCGAGGAGCTGATCCAGTGGATCTACGAAAATTGGACCCGCGAGCGCGCCGCTCTCGCCGCCACGGTGATCGCCTATCGCACGCGTAGCGCCATCCGCGATGTCGGCAAGGCGCTTGGTCTCTCGTCCGACACGCTGGGCGTGATGGCCAGAACGGTGTGGGGCAGCGGCGGCAGCGCCCTCAACATCAAATACATCAAGGAAGCGGGCCTCGACCCCAACGATCCAAGGCTCACGTTGGCCCTCGAACTGTCGTCGACCCTGATCGGCTTTCCGCGCCATCTCTCTCAGCATGTCGGCGGCTTCGTCCTTACAGCCGACCGGCTGGACGAGCTGATCCCGATCCAGAATGCTGCGATGGAGGATCGTACGGTCGTCGAATGGGACAAAGACGACCTCGACGCGCTCGGCATCTACAAGATCGACGTGCTGGCCCTCGGCATGCTGACAGCGCTGCGCAAGTCCTTCGACCTGATCGAGCGACACTACGGCAAGAGGCCCACGCTCGGCATGCCTACGGAAGACCAGAAGGTTTACGACATGCTGTGCAAAGCCGACTCGATCGGCGTGTTCCAGGTCGAGAGCCGGGCTCAGATGTCGATGCTGCCAAGACTGAAACCGCAGGAATACTATGACCTCGTCGTGGAGGTCGCGATCGTGCGACCCGGCCCCATACAGGGCGGCATGGTACATCCCTACCTGAAGCATCGAGCCCTTCCCCGGGACCAAATTCCTTATCCCAAAGACAAGACCGGTAAGCTGAAGGCCATCCTGAAGCGCACGCGCGGCGTGCCATTGTTCCAGGAACAGGCCATGCAGATCGCCATCGACTGCGCAGGCTTCCAGCCGGCAAAGGCCGACAAGCTGCGCCGAGCGATGGCCACCTTCCGGCGCGCAGGCACGATCCACAAGCTCAAGGACGAATTCATTAACGGGATGGTGGAGAACGAATACGAGAAGGAGTTCGCCGAACGCTGCTTCAAGCAGATCGAGGGTTTCGGTGAGTACGGCTTCCCCGAAAGTCATGCCGCGAGCTTCGCGATCCTGGTCTACGTCTCGTCGTGGGTGAAATGGTACTATCCGGAAGTCTTCTGCGCGGCGCTGCTCAACTCGCAGCCGATGGGTTTCTACGCGCCCGCGCAACTCGTCCGGGACGCGCGCGAACATGGTGTCGAGGTCCGGCCGCCCGACGTGAATGAGAGCGACTGGGATTGCACGCTGGAGAAGACGCTCGGTCCTAGACGCGCATTGCGCCTCGGCTTCCGGCAGATCCAGGGGCTCGCCGAGAAAGACATGCTACGCATGGTCGAACGCCGCGGCGCCACACCCTACCGAGATCCCGCCGACCTGTGGCGGCGCGGGAGCCTCACCAAGCGACAGATCCTGTCCTTGGCCCGCGCCGATGCCTTCGCCTCGATGGGCCTATCCCGTCGTGAAGTGCTGTGGGCGGTGCGCGCCTTCTCGGAAGCATCGCTGCCGCTGCTCGATGCCCGGCCGGTCGACCGGGAGCCTGAGGTCACGCTCCCAGGACTGACGATGGGTGAACAGATCGTCGATGATTACGCCAGCATCTCCATGTCATTGCGCGCCCATCCATTGCAGCTTCTGCGCCCGACCCTGTCTGAGCGGCGCATGGCGCATTCGCAGAAACTGCGCGAGGCCCGCAGCGGCGATTTCCTGCAGATGGCAGGCCTCGTGCTGGTGCGGCAACGACCGGGCACGGCCTCGGGTGTGGTGTTCGTGACGCTGGAAGACGAGTTCGGCATCGCCAATCTCGTGGTCTGGCCCAAGGTCTTCGAGGCGCACCGCCGTATCGTCATGGGCTCACGCCTTCTGGGCGTCGCGGGCAAGATCCAGCGTGACGTCCAACAGAACGGCGAGGCAGGAATCGTGATCCACCTCGTGGCCGAGCGGTTGTGGGACTGGTCGACTGACCTCGACCGCATCGCCGACCTCGACGGCCATTTCGAGCTGCGCCAGGGCCGTGGCGATCAGGCCCATTCCTCGACTCCCGATCCGCGCGATGAGCCGGGTAAGAACAAGAAGCCCTACGATCGCAGCCGCATCATCTTCGACCGGCCGCAGATCAAGATCGCTTCACACGACTTCCACTAAAGCCCGGCGTAGACGCTCTGCTCAAAATCCTCGAACGCCGCCACTGCGCGCGCGTCGTAGAACGGCAGGAGCTGCGTCGCCCATACGCCCGCCACCTTCTTCACCGGGTCGATCCAGTAGTAGGAGTTGGCGAGCCCGCCCCACGACAGGCTGCCGGCCGAGCGCGCGCCGGGAAACGGCGCGGGATTGATCATGAAGGAGAGGCCCCACTTCATGCCGTCGACGAAGTTCATGTCGGTGCTGCGGCCGGGGATATGGCTCTTGAGTGGCCGGCAGGAGATGTCGCCCATGGCATTGCGGGACATCAGCGCTACCGTTTCCGGCTTCAGCACCCGCGCGCCGTCCAGCGTGCCGCTGGCCATGATCATGCGCACGAAGCGGAGATAGTCGCCCACCGTGGAATAGAGCGCGCCGCCGCCCATGAACACTTCGGGCGCCTGGTTGAGCTCGTGGTCCGTCGCCGTGAAGCCGCCGCCGTCCTTCCTGACGTGGACGGCCGCCTTGCGTGGCCGCATCGCCGAGTTGATCTTGAACCCGGTGTCGGGCATCCGCAGCGGATCGAACAGGTTCTCCTTCATGTAGCGATCGAGCTTCATGCCGCTTGCCGCCTCGACCATCAGGCCGGCCCAGTCGATCGAGATCGAATAGGCCCAACGCTCGCCCGGCTCGGCCAGCAGCGGCGTGCTCAGCATCTCCATCGAGTTGGGTTTTAGCGGCCCCTTGGCCTGGACGTAGCGAAAGATGTCGCCATCCCAGGTGTCATAGCCCATGCCCGACGTGTGGGTCAGCAGATGGCGCAGCGTGATCGGCTTCGTGGCCGGCCGCGTCTTCACCGTACCGTCGGCGCCGACGCTCACCAGCACCTCTTTCCGAGCGATCTCGGGCACGATATCGGCGGCCGGCGTGTCGAGACCGAACTTGCCGCGCTCCACCATCTGCATGGCGGCGGCCCCGGTGATCGCCTTGGTCATGGAAGCAATCCAGATCACGCTGTCGGATTTCAGCCCGCCCGCCGCGCCCTCGAAGATCGGCCCGTCGGCCGTCGCGGCGGCGGCCGCCACACCCGGCACGTCGCCGGCCTCGACGGCCCGCGTCAAACTATCGGCAATGCCCATGTGTTTCCTCGTTTCTTGGCCGGGAAGACTACGACAGGCGCGTCGCCTCTTCGATCAAATCCTGTGCCGCCATGTCGAGAAGTTCATCCTCGGCTGTGCCGCCCAGCACACTTTCGCGGCCGATCTCCAGCAACACCGGCACCGCCAGCGGCGAGATGCGGTCGAGCCGCCGATAGTCGATACGGCCCTTGGCCCGCTTCAGCAGGTCGCCCAGTCGTTTCAGATCGGCGAGTTGCCAGGCCGCATCCTGGCGGGTGGCACGCAGCAGGATGTGACCGGGTTCGTGCTGGCGCAGCGTGTCGTAGATCAGGTCGGAGCTGAACGTCACCTGGCGGCGCGACTTCTCCTCGCCGGGAAAGCGTCGTTCGATCAAGCCCGCGATCACCGCGACGTTGCGGAACGAGCGCCGCAGCATGGTCGATTCGTCCATCCACGCTTCCAGATCGTCGCCCAGCATGTCCTCGTCGAAGAGCTGGTCGAGCTGTGCCGGGCTGGGCGGCCGCAGGCCCCAGAGACCCAACACATAGTCGGTTGCGACGAAGCCGAGTGGCCGCAGCCCCATGCGCTCCATGCGTCGTGTCAGCAGCATGCCCAGGGTCTGGTGGGCATTCCTTCCCTCGAAGCAGTAGGCCACGATGAACTGCTTGCCGCCCCGCGGAAATCCCTCGATCAGCAGCCGGTCGCTCCTGGGCAGGGTTGATCGGATGCGCTGGATGCGCAGCCATTCGCGCACCTCGTCGGGCAGCTTGGGATGCCGCGACGGGTCTTCCAGGATGCCACGCACCCGGTCAGCCAGAAAGGTCGAGAGCGGCAGTCGGCCGCCACCATAGGCCGGCACCTTGGGATCGCCACCGCCAGTAGCCAGCGAACACTGCGCCATCAGCTCCTTCACACCCTCGAAGCGCAGCAGGCGTCCGGAGAAGGTGAAGGTGTCGCCCGGCACCAGCCCCTGGACAAAAGACTCCTCGACCTCGCCCAGGATCGGCCCGCGCCGGAGCTTCACCTTCAGGAGCGGCAACTCGACGATGGTGCCGACATTCATGCGGAACTGCCGCGCCACCAGCGGCGAAGCCAGCATCCAGCGCCCGCCAGGCAATTCCTTCAGCCGGTGCCAGCGGTCGTAGGCCGCCAGCGCGTAGCCGCCCGTCGCCACGAAGTCGAACGTGTCGTCGTAATCCTGGCGCGGCAGATCGCGGTAGGGTTGGGCGCGGCGGATCTCGTGGAAGAACGCCTCGCGGTCGATCGGATGGGCACAGGCGGTGCCCACGATGTGCTGCGCCAGCACATCGAGACAAGGTGGTCGCGGCGGATCGCCGTCGAGTTCGCGCGCCTCCACGGCTTCGAGGGCCGCCAGCGACTCCAGCACCTCGAAGCGGTTGGCCGGCGCGATCATGGCGCGGCTGGGCTCGTCGAGCCGGTGGTTGGCGCGGCCGATCCGCTGCATCAGGCGGCTCACGCCCTTGGGGGCGCCCATCTGGACGACGAGATCGACGTCGCCCCAGTCGATGCCGAGGTCGAGCGACGAGGTCGCCACCACGGCGCGCAGCTTGCCCGCCGCCATCGCCGCCTCGACCTTGCGGCGCTGCTCGACGGCGAGCGAGCCGTGGTGGAGTCCGATGGGGAGATTGTCCTCGTTGATCCGCCACAGCCCGTCGAAGGCGAGTTCGGCCTGGGCGCGCGTGTTGACGAAGATGATCGAGGTCTTGTGCTGGCGGATGATGTTGTAGATCTCCGGCACCGCGTGACGGCCCATATGGCCGCCCCACGGGATGCGCTCCTGGGCATCGATGATCGTCACCACCGGCTGCGCGCCCGGCTCGCCCCGCACGATCTCGACCGGCTCGTCGCGCAGCCGCAGATAGTCAGCCAGCGCCGGCGGGTCGGCCACCGTGGCCGAGAGGCCGACGAACCGCGCCTGCGGCGCCAGCGCCGCCACGCGAGCCAGGCAAAGCGCCAGGTGATGGCCGCGCTTGGTGGTAGCGAAGGCGTGCAACTCGTCGATGATGACGCACTTCAGGCTGGCGAAGAATTTCGCGGCGTCGAGGTAGCTCAGCAGCAGCGCCAGCGACTCAGGAGTCGTCATCAGGAAGTCGGGCGGCCGCTCGCGCTGACGGAGACGCCGGCTCTGCGGCGTGTCCCCGGTCCGGCTCTCGGCCCGCACCGGCAGCTTCATCTCGGCGATCGGCGTCTCGAGGTTGCGCTTGATATCTGTCGCCAGCGCCTTGAGCGGCGAGATGTAGAGCGTGTGCAGCTCGCCCTTGCCTTTGACGTGCGCCAAGTCCTCGCCCTTGCGGCGGCGCTCCGTGAGCTCGATCAGCGACGGCAGGAAACCAGCCAAAGTCTTGCCGCCGCCGGTCGGGGCGATCAGCAGTGCGCTCCTGCCCTCGACGGCTAGATCGACCAGCGCAAGCTGGTGCGGTCGGGGCGTCCAACCGCGACTCTCGAACCAGCGTGCAAACAGATCGGGAAGAACCATATCTCTTGGGTAAGATGCACCCATTCCAATGGCAACCGACACCCTAAATCCCCGTAGCTGGCTCTATCCGACGCCCCGCGGCCTCTACTGCGAACCCGGCGATTTTTATGTCGATCCTGCGGTAGCCGTGCCGCGTGCCGTGATCACCCATGGGCACGGCGACCATGCCCGGCCGGGCCATCGCGCGGCACTGGCCACGTCCGAAACGCTCGCCATCATGCGCGCCCGCTTCGAGGACATGCCCAATACCACGCAGCAGCCGCTGGCCTTTGGCGAAACCGTCCGTCTCGGCGAGGTCGATGTCCGCCTGGCGCCGGCCGGCCATATCCTGGGCTCCGCGCAAGCAGTGCTAGCATTCAAGGGACAGCGCATCGTGGTCTCCGGCGATTTCAAGCGTCGGCCCGATCCGACCTGCCCGCCGTTCGAGCCGGTGCCGTGCGACGTCTTCATCACCGAGGCCACCTTCGCCCTGCCGGTCTTCCATCATCCCTCCGATACCGGCGAGATTGCCAAGCTGTTGCGCTCCGTCGCCACCTTCCCCGAACGCACGCATCTGGTGGGCGTCTATGCGCTGGGCAAGTGCCAGCGCGTGATCATGCTCCTGCGCGCCGCCGGCTACGACAAGCGTATCTGGCTGCACGGCGGCCTGCTGTCGCTCTGCAAGCTCTACCAGGACCACGGCATCGATCTCGGCGACGTGGCGCCGGTGTCCGACGCCATCCTCGAAACCTTCAAGGGCGCCATCGTGCTCTGCCCTCCCTCGGCCATGGCCGACCGCTGGTCGCGACGCTTTGCCGATCCGGTGGCGGCCTTGTGCTCGGGCTGGATGGGCGTGCGGGCCCGCGCCCGCCAGCGCGGCGCCGAAATGCCGCTGGTGATCTCCGATCATGCCGACTGGGCCGAGCTGACGCAGACCCTGAAGGACGTAGGCGCGCCCAAGGTCTGGGTGACGCATGGCCGCGAGGAGGCGCTGGTCCACTACGCCCGCTCGATCGGCATCGACGCCGAGGCACTGCATCTCGCCGGCCGCGAGGAAGAAGGCGCCTGAACCGTGCAGGCCTTCGCCCAGCTCCTCGATTCACTTTCTTTCGAGTCGGCGCGCAACGCCAAGCTCCGGCTGATCGAAACCTATCTGCGGGCCGCCCCCGATCCGGATCGCGGTTGGGCGCTGGCGGCACTGACAGGCGGCCTCGATTTCCCCGCCGCCAAACCGGCCCTGTTGCGCGGCTTCGGCCAGGACAAGATCGGCCCCGAGCTTTTCGCCCTTTCCTACGACTATGTCGGCGATCTCGCCGAGACCCTGGCGCTGATCTGGGAGACCGATCCTGCCGCCGGGCCACCGCCCAGCCTGGGTGAGGTCGTCGAGACCTTGCACCGCGCCACCAAGACGCAGACGCCGGCGATCCTGAAGCGCTGGCTTGATGCGCTCGATTCGACTGGCCGCTGGGCGCTCCTGAAACTGCTGACCGGCGCACTGCGGGTCGGCGTCTCGGCCCGGCTCGCCAAGCAGGCCGCGGCCAACATCGGCAACCAGCCGGTCGATGCCGTGGAGGAGGTCTGGCACGGCCTGTCACCGCCCTACCGGCCGCTGTTCGACTGGTTGCTGGCGGACGCACCCCGACCGCAGACCAATGCCGGCGGCGCGTTCCTGCCGCCGATGCTGGCCAATCCCATCGACCGCGCCGAACTGGACGCGCTCGACCCGGCGCATTTCCGTGCGGAATGGAAATGGGACGGCATCCGCGTCCAGGTCGCGGCCTCGGGCGGCGTGAAGCGGCTCTTTAGCCGCGCCGGCGAAGACATCTCCGGGTCTTTCCCCGACATCGTCGAAGCCATCGATTTCGAGGGCGTCTTCGACGGCGAGTTGCTGGTGCGCCGCGAGGAGGCCGTGGCGCCGTTCAACGACCTTCAGCAACGTCTCAACCGCAAGAGCGTGACGCCCAAAATGCTGAAGGAGCATCCCGCCCATGTCAGGCTCTACGACGTGCTGTTCCTGGAGGGCCAGGACCTGCGCGCGCTTTCCTTCGACGAGCGGCGCATCAGGCTGGAAGCCTGGATGGCGCTAAAGCCGCGTCCGCGCTTCGACCTCTCGCCGCTGGTGCCGTTCAGGGACTGGCCGCATCTCGCCGAGATGCGCGAGGAGGCCAGGCACGACAGCGTCGAAGGGCTGATGCTGAAGCGCGGCGACAGCGCCTACCTGGCCGGCCGGCCCAAGGGGCCGTGGTTCAAGTGGAAGCGCGATCCGATGCTGGCTGATTGCGTGCTGATGTATGCCCAGCGCGGCCACGGCAAACGCAGCTCGTTCTACTCCGACTTCACTTTCGGCTGCTGGCGCGCAGCAAGCTCAGAGGACGCCGAGGGCAAGCGCGAGCTGGCGCCGGTCGGCAAGGCCTACTTCGGCTTCACCGACGAGGAACTGCGGTGGCTCGACAAATGGGTGCGCGACCACACCACGAACCGCTTCGGGCCGGTGCGCGAAGTGACGCAAGAGCTGGTGCTGGAGGTGGCTTTCGACGGCATTGCCCGGTCGAGTCGCCACAAATCGGGTGTGGCCTTGCGCTTCCCGCGAATCAGTCGCATCCGGACGGACAAACCAGCGGCCGAGGCCGATACCGTCGACACCCTCCTGCGGCTCTTGCCGTAACGGGGCAGCAACACCATTATCAGGGCGACATGATCGACCCGTTTGGCCGCCATATTTCCTACCTTCGCGTCTCCGTGACGGACCGCTGCGACTTCCGCTGCGTCTATTGCATGGCCGAGGACATGACCTTCCTGCCCAAGGCGGAAGTGCTGTCGCTGGAGGAGCTGGAGCGGCTGTGCGGCGCCTTCGTGCGCCGCGGCGTCAAGAAGCTGCGCCTGACCGGCGGCGAGCCGCTGGTGCGCAAGAACGTGATGTCGCTGTTCCGCGGCCTCGGCAAGCACCTGGATAGCGGCGCCCTGGAAGAACTGACGCTCACCACCAACGGCAGCCAGCTCGCCAAGTACGCCAAGGATCTGGCGTCGATCGGCGTGCGCCGCGTCAACGTCTCGATGGACACGCTCGACCCGGACAAGTTCCGCGAACTCACGCGCTGGGGCGACCTCGACCAGGTGATGCGCGGCCTCGATGCCGCCCAGAACGCCGGGCTGCACATCAAGATCAACGCCGTGGCGCTGCGCGGCGTGAACGACATGGAGTTCGACGAGTTGATCCGCTTCAGCCACGGCCGCGGCATGGATCTGGTCCTGATCGAGGTCATGCCGATGGGCGAGATCGGCGCCGATGCCCGGCTCGACCAGTATCTGCCGCTGTCGCTTGCCCGCAGCGAGATCGCCAAGCACTTCACGCTCACCGAGACCAACTATCAAACGGGCGGACCCGCGCGGTACTTCAAGGTCGAGGAGACCGGCGGGCGCCTCGGCTTCATCACGCCGCTCACCCACAATTTCTGCGAAAGCTGCAACCGCGTCCGCCTCACCTGCACCGGCACGCTCTACATGTGCCTCG
>JBQTJT010000069.1:0-6509 GCA_052386855.1 Reyranella sp. | reverse complement strand
GGGACTCGCCCTCAACCTCCGGCACGGATTTGTGGTTGGGGTGTGCGGGCGGCTCCAACATGTTGTCATGTTTCTGGCGCTGGCGGCCCCCCCTCGGGGCGCCCGCTTCTTTCTGGGGGAGTTCTTTGTGATGCAGGCATTGCTGAATGCGAGCGACGCTATCGATGGGGTCCTGGCGCGCATCGCGCGCGTTTTCGGGTGGCTCTTCGTCGCCCTGGTCGTCGTCATCTGCTGGGACGTGCTGACCCGCAAGCTCGGGTTTCAGATTCCGGGCTTCGGATCGACGCCCATCCAGGAACTCGAATGGCACCTGCATGGCGCCCTGTTCCTGTTCTGGCTGGGCTACGCCTATATCCGCAACTCCCATGTCCGCATCGACGTGTTCACGTCCAGCAAGACGCCGCGCCAGCAGGCCAAGCTCGAGGTGTTCGGCATCCTCGTCTTCGCCATCCCCTACTGCGTCGTGGCGACCTATTTCTCGTTCCTGTTCGCGCATGTTTCGTTCCTCCAGAACGAGCGCTCGGACGCCCCCAATGGGCTCGAATACCGCTGGATCCTGAAGGGATGCCTGTTCCTGGGACTGGTCCTCGTCGACCTGGCGGTCGCCTCCGTCCTGATGCGAAAACTCGTCATGCTGTTCGGCTCCCCGGACCTCGCCGCGCGCGCCTCGTCGCCCGCCGCCAGCCACTGAGGGAGACGGGCCATGGAATGGATCGCAGACCACCTCTCGGTGCTGATGTTTCTCGTGCTCACGTTCATCATGTTCGTGGGCTATCCGGTGGCGTTCGTGCTGGGCGGCGTGGCGCTTGCCTTCGGCGCGCTCGGCATCGCGCTGGACGTATTCCGCCCGGCCCAGTTCGGCAGCCTGATCCCCCGCATCTGGGGCCAGGCCGTGCAGAACCAGGTTCTCATTGCCGTCCCGATGTTCGTGTTCATGGGCACGATCCTGGAGAAGTCGGGCGTCGCCGACGAACTATTGAAGGCCCTTCAGGTGATCACGCGCCGGATTCCCGGCGGGCTTGCGATTTCGGTCACCGTGATGGGCACCATCATGGCGGCGACCACGGGCATCGTCGGCGCCTCGGTGATCATGCTTACCCTGATCGCGCTCCCGACCATGCTGGAACGCGGCTACTCCAAGGAACTGTCGGTCGGCACCATCGCCTCGGCCGGCACGCTGGGCATCCTGATACCGCCCAGCATCATGCTGGTCATCATGGGCGACCTGATGACGCTGTCGGTCGGAACGCTGTTCACCGCCGCCATCCTGCCGGGCCTGCTGCTGGCGGGCATCTATCTCGTCTACATCTGCATCTACGCCGCGCTCTATCCCAAGATGGCGCCGCCACTCTCGTCGGACGAGGGGCCGCAGAGCGCGATGGAACTCGCGCGTCTGGTGCTGCGCAGCTTCCTGCCGCCGGCCTTCCTGATCTTCGTCGTCCTGGGGTCGATCTTCGGTGGCTGGGCTACGCCGACCGAGGCCGGGGGAACGGGCTGCGCCGGCGCACTGCTGCTGGCGTGGTGGAACGGGCGTCTCAACCTGAAGACGATGAACGAGGTGATCGAGAGTTCGGCCCTCACCAACGCCCTGGTGTTCTTCATCATCTTCGGCGCCACGCTGTTCTCCTTCGTGTTCCGCGCGCTCGGCGGCGACGATCTGGTGTTGGAGTTGCTGAAGGCGATCGGTATCGACACCGGATGGGAGATCCTGATCTTCGTGATGGTGCTGGTTTTCATCATGGGGTTCTTCTTCGACTTCCTCGAAATCTGCCTGATCGTGCTGCCGATCTTCGCGCCCATTCTCCTGAAGGTCGATTTCACGCCGCACATCGCCGAGAACAAGGACTTCATGGTCTGGTTCGTGATCCTGGTGGCCGTGAACCTGCAGTCGGCGTTCCTGACACCGCCCTTCGGCTTTGCGCTCTTCTACATGAAGGCGACGGTGCCGCCCTCGGTGACGATGGCCCACATCTACCGCGGCATCGTGCCGTTCGTGGCCCTGCAGGTTCTCACTGTTGCCCTCTGCATGATCTGGCCGGAGATCATCCTGGTGCTGCCGCGGCACTTCGGGTTCCTCGACTGACCCGGTAGCGGGTCGGTCGGGAAGCGCTGAAGGGCTCGCGCATGCGCGGGTTGCTGGGCGTCGCCGACGCCATCGAGCGCGTGCTGCGCGCCATCGCCGACTGGTCGGGTTGGCTGATGATCGTGCTGATGATCGTCATCTGCTTCGACATCCTCAGCCGCAAGATGGGCTACCAGATCCCCGGCATGGGCTCGACCCGGCTGCAGGAGCTCGAATGGCACCTGCACACCGTGCTGTTCTCGATGTGGCTGGGGCAATGCTATATCCTGAACGCCCACCCGCGTGTCGATACACTGGTGGCGCACCGTCCGCTCCGCACGCGGGCATGGGTCGAGATCGCGGGCTGCCTGGCTTTCGCGCTGCCCTATGCCGGCGTCGTCGCCTGGTTCGGCCTGGGCTTCGTCGCCACCTCGTTCCTGACCGGCGAGGGCTCGGAAGCCGTGGTCGGCCTGTCGCAGCGCTGGATCATCAAGGGCCTGTTCGTGCTCGGCCTCTGGATGCTGGTCGCCGCGATCGTCGCGGTCATCTTGCGGCTGACCGTCTTTCTGTCCGGCAGTGAAGCGGGCCGTCGCTCCGACCTCAACATCGAACGCTTCGTCGATCCCACATGATGTCTAGAGGATCGAATCCAACGGAAGGTACCGTGTCTAGAGGCGCGCGCTTCGCGGCCCAAGGCCCGAAGATGAGCGCGCAGGATGCGCGCGGTCCCGAAGATCATGAGTCTTCCGGACCGCGCGCATCCTGCGCGCTCATGGGACTCTTGTGTCTGATTTCGACCATTAGCGGCGTCTCTTCATGATCGCCTGGCTGAGTGAGAACCTGGCGCTCGTCATGTTCGCCACGATGTTCGTCGTCATCTTCTGCGGCTATCCCGTCGCTTTCGTGCTGGGCGGCACCGGTCTCGCCTTCGGTCTGATCGCCTGGAGCCTGGGCGACTTCCCGCTGGTCAAGCTGCACAACATCCTGCTGCGCATGTGGGGCGGCGTCGCCGTCGATCCCGTGCTGGTGTCGCTGCCCATGTTCATCTTCATGGGCGCGTTGCTCGAACGCAGCGGCGTCGCCAAGGACATGCTCGACGCCTCGCAGGTCATGCTGCGCCGCACGCCGGGCGGCCTTGCCGTCGCGGTGATGGTGATGGGCACCATCCTGGCGGCGCCGATCGGCGTGGTCGGCGCGTCGGTGATCATGCTGTCGCTGATCTCGCTGCCGCCCCTGCTGGCGGCGGGCTACGACAAACGCCTGGCGATCGGCACCATCGGGTCGGCGGGGACGCTGGGCATCCTGATCCCGCCCTCGATCATGCTGGTCGTGATGGGCGAGATGCTCAACACCTCGCTGGGCGCCCTGTTCGCGGCGGCGACCATTCCGGGCTTCCTGCTGTCCGGCCTCTATCTCGCCTACATCTGGGGCGTCGCCATCGCCAAGCCCTCCTGGGCGCCCAAGATGCCGAAGGACTCGGGGCCGCAGACCTGGGGCGCGGTCTGGAAGGTCGTGGCCTTCGGCATGCTGCCGATGACGGTCCTGATGGTGGTCGTGCTGGGCTCGATCTTCGCCGGCTTCGCCACCGCGACGGAAAGCGCCGGCGTCGGCTGTGCCGGCGCCATCCTGATCGCCTGGATGAACGGCCGTTTCAGCCTGCGGATGATCCGGGAATCCATCCGCGATGCGTGCCGCGCCAACGGTCTCGTCTTCATGGTGGTGCTGGGCGCCACCGGCTTCTCGCTGATCTTCCGCGAGCTGGGCGGCGACGAGCTGATGTTGAGCACGCTCCTGGCGCTCGGCGTCGACACGCCGTGGGAGATGCTGATCTTCGTCATGATCCTGATCTTCCTGCTCGGCTTCCCCTTCGAGTGGATCGAGATCTGCCTGATCGTGCTGCCGATCTTCGGGCCGATCCTGGCCAAGATGGATTTCTCCAGCCACATCGGCAACAACGCCTGGTTCATGCCGTGGTTCGTCACCCTGGTGGCGGTGAACCTGCAGACGTCCTTCATGTCGCCGCCCTTCGGGGCCACGCTTTTCTACATGAAGGGCACGGTGCCGCCCGGCGTGTCGATGACCGACGTCTACCGCGGCATGTACCCGTTCCTCGTCCTGCAGGTCATCGGTCTGTTCTTGTGCCTCTATTTCCCGAGCCTGTCGCTGTGGCTGCCGGAAGTCACCGGCATGCTCGACTGACCTGGTGACGGTCAGCGAGCATCAAGTCGGCCACACCACTGCGGCCATGACCATAACCAGCCCCGTGGAGGCGATGTTCCAGCTGAGTGTTCGCAGCCACGGGATGCCGGCTGCATAGAGCGGCAGGAAGAGCATCCGTCCACCGAGGTAGATCACCGCACCGGCCTCGCTCAGCCACCATCCCGTTCGATGGAAGATTTCGAGCATCAGCACCGCGGTCGCGAAGATCGCGAAGGTCTCGAGAAAATTGCGCTGTGCCCGGTCGAGACGCCCGGCAACGCCGCTGGGGCGGAGATCCTCGTCGCGTGCGCCGACGGCGTAGGTGTTGCCGACCTGCGCCTTGAAGGCGAACGAGGCGACGGTGAGGTGTGCAAGCCCCAGTACCATCGCGCCGAACAAAGCCCATGATTCAATAGACATGACCATCTCCAGCCTGACCGGCTGCCAGCATACCACCACCGCCGCGCGTCGGGCGGGCGACGCCTATTCCGGGCCTGCTCGACTGATCCGGTGACAGACGCGCCCGGACCGGCCTAGACTTTGTCCCTCGCGTTTTTGAGGGCTTTGTCATGCGTCGCATCCTGCTGGCATCGGCCGTAGCTCTGGCTACCGCCGTTTCTTCGATCGCATCGGCCCAGACCCTGCGCGTGGTCATGCATTCCGACGTGAAGGCGCTCGATCCGATCTGGAGCGGCGCCTACATCACGCGCAACCACGGCTACATGATCTACGACACGCTGTTCGCCGTGGACGAGAAGTTCCAGGTCAGGCCCCAGATGGCCGAGAGCTGGACCGTGAGCGACGACGGCCTCGTCTGGACCTTCAAGCTGCGCGACGGGCTGGAATGGCATGACGGCACGGCGGTGACGTCGGAGGATTGCATCGCCTCGCTGAAGCGTTGGTCGGCGCGCGATTCGATGGGCCAGAAGCTCGCCGCCATGGTGCAGGAATACAAGGTCGTCGATCCGCAGAGCTTCCAGATCGTGCTCAAGCAGAAGTTCGGACCGCTGCTCGAGGCGATCGGCAAGCCGTCGGTGGCCGTGCCCTTCATGATGCAGAAGAAGACCGCCGAGACCGACGCCTTCAAGCAGATCGACGACTATATCGGCTCGGGGCCCTTCATCTTCCGCAAGGACGAGTGGAAGCCCGGCGAGAGGCTGGTCTACGTCAAGAACCCCAGGTACAGGCCGCGAACTGAGCCGATGTCGGGCCTTGCCGGCGGCAAGGTGGTGAGCCTCGACCGGGTCGAATGGCTCTGGATTCCCGATGCCGAGACGCAGCTCAATGCCCTGCTGAACGGCGAGATCGACATGCTGGAGTCGGTCACGCACGATCACCTGCCGGTGCTCGAAAAGAGCAAGGACGTCCGCGTCATCCGCAACAGCACCGCGAACCAGTACGCGTTCCGCATGAACTGGCTGCAGCCGCCCTTTAACAACGTGAAGATCCGCCAGGCGGCGGCCATGGCGTTGAACCAGGAGGATTTCCTGCAGGCCAATGTCGGCGACAAGCGCTTCTACCGGACGTGCAAGGCCATGTTCACCTGCGGCACCGCCCTTGCCACCGACGCCGGCATGCAGGGGCTGGTCGAGGGCAATGCCGCGAAGGCCCGGCAGATGCTTGCCGAGGCGGGCTACGACGGCACGCCGGTGACCTTGCTGGTGCCGACCGATCTCGGCGCGCTGCGGCAGCTCGGCCCCGTCGCCAAGTCCCTGCTCGAGAAGGCCGGTTTCAAGGTCGATATGCAGTCCATGGACTGGCAGAGCATGAATGGGCGCCTGGCGCGGAAGGTGCCGCCGGCCGAAGGTGGTTGGAACGCCTTTTCAACGAGCTGGTCGCAGGTCGACATTCTCGATCCGCTGATGACGACGTTTCTTGCCGCCACCTGCGACAAGGCCCGTGCCGGCTGGCCGTGCGACGAGGGCATGGAGAAGCTGCGCGACAAGTTCATCGCAGCCACCTCCGACGCCGCGAAGAAGGCGGTCGCCGAGGAGGTTCAGCGCTACGCCCTCGAGATCGTGACCCATGTGCCCTTAGGCGAATGGTTCGGCGCCTCGGTCGTGCGCGCCAACATCGGCACCCGTGCGGTGCCGCCGCCGATCACGACCTTCTGGGGCGTGACGAAGAAGTAGCGCCTCGTTGTCTTCCGGACCGCGGGCCCCAGGGTCCCCGCAAAGTGCGCGCGGGCCCCGAGCGCCCGGGGCCGGGGGGCAATAAATGAAAACCCCCCCCGAAACAACAACCCCCC
>JBQTJT010000068.1:0-32441 GCA_052386855.1 Reyranella sp. | reverse complement strand
AATGAGCGATTGGGGCGGCCGACCGGAATTGAACCGGCGACATCCAGAATCACAATCTGGCGCTCTAACCAACTGAGCTACGGCCGCCATCGTGGATCGCCCCCAACGAAGCGCGCCTTCCTACGCTTCGCGGGCCGGAGCGTCAAGAATCCGGAGGTGTCGGCGGCAGAAGGCGGTCGATGGCCCGAATCCAGACCGTACAGCCCTCTTCAAACGACAGGCCGAAGAACTCGTGCATGCGTGCCCAGCTCTCGAAGTCTATCAGGGCATCGATTGCGAGTACTGTCTGCCGGCGCTCCGGTTCCCCCAATGTGGAGAGCTCGGGCCGGTACATGAGTTCGATCCTGTTCACGATCACGCCGCGGATCGCCTGGATCCGCATCTCGAGTTCCTTCGATTCGCCCTTATTGGCGATGAGCGCTCTCCACAGCGGCAGCCACTGCGCGCAGATGTGGGCCCGCATTTCCACATGCAGCTTGATCCGGGTCTGCCGATCGCCTTCGAAGCCGGTCGTCGCGGATTGGTTGTTGGCCAGGGAGAAGGCATAGTCCGTCGCGGCTATGCGGAGGGCATGCAGGTCGGGAAATCGCTCGAAGATGGACCGCACCGAGTAGCCAGCCTGCTCGGCAACCTGGGCAGCCGTCGGAATCGCCGGATTGTCGCGCAGCAGCGCCAGATACGCTTCGATGACCAACTGCCGCGTCCGCATGCTGCGCAGGCGGCGGCCATCGACCCGGGCCGGTCCAGGAGGGGGTGTGGAGGGCAATTCCATTCAATCCTGTTCACATCGGCGACCGGCCCGATGTCAAACGCAATCGGCCGTCCGCTCACTCGCCGCGCTCAAAGAGACACCCGCAAGAGAACAAGTGCAAAGACTACACCCGCCGAAGGTTCATTGCGAATTGTAACGATTGCGGCTCGCCGGCATCTCAGCCCAGAGAGTTCATTCCGGCGGCGTCGGCGGCAGCAGGCGGTCTATAGCCTGCATCCACGCGGCAGAGGCTTCCTCGCCGGAGAGACCAAAATACTCGCGCATCCTGGCCCAACTCTCGATGTCGACTATGGCTTCGAGAGCAACCAGCGTGTGCCGTCGAGCCACGTCTGACAGGGTCGACAGTTCGGGCGCATACATATGCTCCATCAGCGAAAGGACTCGCTCGCGCATCGCATGGCCACGGGCTTTGAGTTCCTCCGAACTGCCCTGATTCGCGATAAGCGCCCGCCACAGCGGCAGCCAGCGCTCGGATGCCCGGGCGCGCGTAGCGACGTGCGACCTGATCCGCTCCATTCGGCTACCGCCGACGTCTCGGGACGCCGCCATCGCTACCACCTGGGTAATGGCATAGTCCGCGGCGGCGATCTGCAGGCCGTGAAGATCGGGAAACCGTTCGAAGATCGAGCGCACGGAATAGCCGGCGCGTTCCGCGACCTTGGCGGCGGTCGGCAATACAGGTGACTCCTCCCGGGCCAGGGCGAGATAGGCTTCGATGATCAGCTGCCTGGTTCGCTCACTGCGCAGGCGGCGGCCATCAATTCTAACGGACCGGGTTACGGAGTCTTTGGCCATGTGCGCCTCAGTCACGGCTGGGTCGGCGGCAGACATGTTCTCATTTTTCTGACGGCGTCGGCGGAAGCATGCGATCGATGGCCCGAATCCAGACTGCACAGCCTTCTTCGAAGGACATTCCGTACATCTCGCGCATCCGCGCCCAGCTTTCCATTTCAGTGAGGGCTTCGAGCGCGACGATAAGATATTTGTGCTCCACCTCTCCAAGTGTCGCAAGCTCGGGCCGATACATGACCTCGAATCGCTCGATGGTCCGTTCCCGAGCGATGCGAAGGCGGATCTTCAGCTCCTCCGACTCCTCCACCGTAAAGAGGAAGACGCGCCATAGCGAGATGCCGCGCTCGCAGGTACCCGCCCGTGTCTCAACATGCGACTTGATCCTGGTCTGCCGGTCGCCATCGACATGGCGTGCCGGCGCCAAGGCCGCAGCCTGTGCCAGGGAGTAGTCGACCGTCGCCACCCGCAACGCGTTGAGGTCGGGAAAGCGCTCGAAGATGGATCGAACCGAATACCCCGCGCGCTCGGCGATCTGCGCGGCGGTCGGCATCGTCGCGCTGTCGCGCAGGAGGGCCAGGAAGGCCTCCATGATCAATTGCTTGGTCCGCTCGCTGCGCAGGCGGCGGCCATCGATCCGGGACGGAGGATTTGCGGATGCTCGAGAAGACAATGCAGATTCGCCCGATCTCACGCCGACTGCAGGTTCGACATGAACGTCCATTTTCTGTTCGTTTCGCTAGTAACGGCCGAGACCATCAATCGTTATGGAAAACAGTATACGCCCTGTGAAACCAGGTCGGCAGGAAATTTGTAACGAAAACCGCTAGGTCGAAGCTGTCGGCGTTCATTTCCGGAAATGCCGCCCCAGCCGATCGATCGCACTGTCCAGGGTCGCATCATGCTTGCAGAAGCAGAAGCGGGCGAAGTGTCGGGGCGCCCGCACAGGCTCGTCGTAGAAGGCGCTGACTGGTACCGCCGTCACCCCGGCCTCGACCGTGATGTGGCGACAGAAGTCGTCGTCCGTGCCATTGAAGCCAAGCGGCCGGAAGTCCGTCGTCACGAAATAGGTGCCGTGCGCCGGCAGGACATCGAAGCCGATGTCGGCCAGAGCGGTTGCCAGCCGGTCGCGCTTGCGCTGCATGTCGGACGCCAGGGTCGAGTAATAGTTATCGGCCAGGCGCAGGCCGGTCGCCGCCCCCCATTGCAGGTTGGGCGGCGTGGTGAAGGTCATGAATTGATGCGTCTTAGCGATCGTCTTCATGAGTTCGGGCGCGGCGGTGATATAGCCGACTTTCCAGCCCGTCAGGCTGAAACTCTTACCGGCCGAACCGATGCGGACGGTCCGCGCGCGCATGTCCGGCAAGGTCATGATCGAGACGTGCCGCCGATCGTCGAAGATGATGTGTTCGTAGACTTCATCGCAGACGGCATAGACGTCGTGCTTGAGGCACAGCCCGGCGATGAAATCGAGTTCATCGCGATCAAAGACTTTCGAACATGGGTTCATGGGCGTGTTGAACAGGATGAGCTTGGTGCGGTCACTGAAGGCTGCCGCCAGCTCCTCGCGCGGCAGGCGCCACGTCGGCGGCTCGAGGCGCACCAGCCTCGGAATGCCCCCTGCCCTCCGTACCATCGGCAGGTAAGAGTCGTAGAGCGGCTCGATCAGCACGACCTCGTCGCCGGGTTCGATCAACCCGAACAGACAGTCGCCCAGTGCCTCGGTCGCGCCAGAGGTCACGAGAACCTCGGATTGCCAATCGACATCCAGGCCCTGGAAGCGCTTCGCATGCTCGGCCACCGCCTGACGCAGCTCCGGAATGCCCATCATCGGCGGGTACTGGTTATGGCCATTCAGCAGATAGTCGGCCGCCGCCGCCCGAACCTCCTGTGGTCCCTTGTCGTCGGGAAACCCCTGGCCGAGATTCACGGACTGATGCTCGCGGGCCAGGGCGGACATCACCTCGAAAACCGTGGTCCCGAGGCCGGACATCAGTGAATTAGCGGACTTCATGGGGAGACCTGCATTGGATCGAAAAATAGGCAATAATTTGCCTAAGCATTAAACGAACAGCCTGGTTCATGACCAGATTCTCCGCTTTGCGTGGCAATGCCTGTGGTTAACTCTGGCATGGAAAATGCTCAAACCTGTTCAATACGGGTCGCCCCGACCGGCGGCACCGGCGTTTGTCTGCGGAGTGGCTCAACCAAATGAAGAAGATCGAGGCGATCATCAAGCCCTTCAAGCTCGACGAGGTGAAGGACGCCCTCAATCAGATCGGGCTGAAGGGCATCACCGTTCTCGAGGCCAAGGGCTTCGGACGCCAGAAGGGACACACCGAACTCTACCGCGGCGCCGAATACGTCGTCGATTTCCTGCCCAAGGTGAAACTCGAGCTGATCATCGAGGACGAGATGGTCGAGAAAGCCGTCGAGGCGATCCGCAGTTCGGCCCATACCGGCCGCATCGGCGACGGCAAGATTTTCGTGTCGAGCATCGACGACGCGATCCGAATTCGTACTGGCGAACGCGGGGACGCCGCCGTATGAGCAACGCCGCTGGGCGTTGAGTACCGTTAACTGCAAGAGAGGGATGTACGACAAATGGACGCCAAACAAGTTCTCGCTTTGATGAAGGAAAAAGACGTCAAGTTCGTCGACTTCCGCTTCACCGACCCGCGTGGCAAGTGGCAGCACACCGCCCGCATGGCCTCGGCCACCGATGAAGACACCTTCACCGACGGCGTGATGTTCGACGGCTCGTCGATCGCCGGCTGGAAGGCCATCAACGAGTCCGACATGATCCTGATGCCGGATCCCTCGACTGCCGTGCTCGATCCCTTCGCAGCCCAGACCACGCTGATCGTGAACTGCGACGTCGTCGAGCCCTCGACCGGCCAGCTCTATGCCCGCTGCCCGCGATCGACCGCGAAGCGCGCAGAAGCCTTCATGAAATCGTCCGGCATCGGCGACACCGCCGTGTTCGGCCCCGAACTCGAGTTCTTCGTGTTCGACGACGTCCGCTATGACGTCCAGATGCAGGGCAGCTTCTACTCGATCTCCTCGAACGAATCCCCGTGGAACACCGGCATCGCCGTCGAGGGCGGCAACCTTGCCCACCGTCCCGGCGTCAAGGGCGGCTACTTTCCGGTCCAGCCGGTCGATACCCACAACGACCTGCGTGCCGAGATGATGTCGGTCTGTACCGACATGGGCATCACCATGGAAATCCACCATCACGAGGTGGCGCCGGCGCAGAACGAGCTCGGCTTCCGTTTCGACACGCTGGTGAAGACCGCGGACAACGTTCAGAAGTACAAGTACACGCTGCACAACGTCGCCCACAGCTACGGCAAGTCGCTGACCTTCATGCCGAAGCCGCTCTACGGCGACAACGGCTCGGGCATGCACACCCACCAGTCGATCTGGAAGGACGGCAAGCCGCTGTTCGCCGGCTCGGGCTATGCCGACCTGTCGGAGACGGCGCTCTACTATATCGGCGGCATCATCAAGCACGCCAAGGCGCTGAACGCCTTCACCAACGCCAGCACCAACTCCTACAAGCGCGTGATCCCGGGCTTCGAGGCGCCGGTGCTGCTGGCCTACTCCTCGCGCAACCGTTCGGCCTCGTGCCGCATCCCCTACTCGGCCTCGCCGAAGGGCAAGCGCGTGGAAGTCCGCTTCCCCGATCCGTCGGCCAATCCGTATCTCGCCTTCGCGGCGATGCTGATGGCCGGCATCGACGGCATCAACAACAAGATCCATCCGGGCGACCCGATGGACAAGAACCTGTACGACCTGCCGCCGGAAGAACTCTCGAAGGTTCCGACGGTCGCGGGCTCGCTCCGCGAGGCGCTGAACGCGCTCGACGCCGACCGCACGTTCCTCACCAAGGGCGGCGTGTTCACCGACGACCAGATCGACGCCTACATGGAGCTCAAGTGGGAAGAGGTCTACAACTGGGAACACCAGCCGGCGCCGATCGAGTACAAGATGTACTACTCGATCTGATTCTTTCCGATTTTCCGGATCATGGAAGGGCCCGCTGTCGCGGGCCCTTCTTTTGTTGGAGGATGCCTCCCGCAGAACCGAGGGAATGAGACATGAGCGGCTGGATGGACAAGGCGATGGACGAACTCCGCCCCTGGATCGGACGCGTCCGCACCGTCGAAGACGATATCGGCCTGATGGCCGTGCGCCGCGCGGCCGGCGCCTTCGACATGGATCCCGAGAGCTTCAAGGTCGGCACCGAGCTGCCGCCGCATTGGTTCGGCATCTTCTTTGCCGAAACCGTTCGACAGGCCGACATCGGCCCCGATGGCCATCCCAACAAGGGCATCGTGCTGCCGCCGATCCCGATGCCGCGCCGCATGGGCGCCGGCCGCCGGGTCAAGGTCATGGGCAACCTGCGCGCGGGCGAGCCTGCGGTGAAGAAGGCGGAGGTCGCCGATATCGTTCCCAAGAGCGGCCGCTCGGGCGATATCTTCGTGCTCACCATGCGCCACACGATCGAGCAGCATGGCAAGGTTCTGGCGGTCGACGATTTCGACGCGATTTATCGCCCCGCCGTGCCGCCTGGCCAGAAGACGACGGCCACGGTTGCCACCCAGGCGCGCACCGATCAGGCGTGGAGCGACGTCACGAAGCTCACCAACGCGCTCAACTTCCGCTATTCGGCGCTTACCTGGAACGCCCACAGGATCCACTACGACGGCGACTATACGCGGAGCGAGGAAGGCTACCCCGCGCTGGTCTCGAACGGCGGCCTGTCGATGCATCTCATGGTCGATGCTGCCCTCCGCCGCGCCAAGGGCACGCTCGCCGGCTACACCGCCCGCCTCGTTCACCCGCTCTGGGTCGGCGACCGGATTGAGGTGCGCGGCGAGGCCCAGAAGGACGGGCGCCTGAAAATCTGGGCCGCCGACAAGAACGGCGTGCTGTGCGGCGAGATGGATCTGGAGTTCGCACCTTGAGCGGCGGTCCTCTTTCCGGCGTCCGCGTCGTCGACCTGACGACGGTCGTGGTCGGTCCGATCTGCACCCGCACGCTGGCCGACTACGGCGCCGACGTGATCAAGGTCGAGGCGCCGGGCGGCGACCTGCTGCGCACCATGGCCGAGGGCAGCCGCACCCCCGGCATGTCGGGCAAGTTCATCAACTTCAACCGCAACAAGCGCTCGATCGTCCTCGACCTCAAGAACAAGGACGGCCACGCCGCCCTGCTGCGGCTGATCGCCAAGGCCGACGTGTTCGTGAGCAACGTCCGGCCCGAGGCCCTCGCCCGCGCCGGCCTCGACCATGCGAACCTGGCCAAGCTCAATCCAAGGCTGATCCATTGCTCGATCCTGGCCTTCGGGCGCGGCGGCCGTTACTACAACCGCCCCGCCTACGATCCGATCGTGCAGAGCCTGTCCGGCATTGCCGGCACCATCGCCCGCGCCACCGGCGAGCCGCGCTTCGTGCCGATGGTGATGAGCGACCACACCAGCGGCTTGATCGCGGCCCAGTGCATCGGCTTCGCCCTCTTCCGGCGCGAGAAGACCGGCACGGGCGAGGCCATCGACGTGCCGATGCTGGAGAACATGGCGTCGTTCGTGTCGAGCGAGCACCTGGGCGCCGCCACCTTCGACCCGCCGGTCGGGCCCACCGGCGACGGCCGCCTGCTCAGCCCCAACTACAAGCCGGTAGCCACCAAGGACGGCTACGTCACGGTCCGTCCCAACACCAACGCTCAGGCTTTTGCCTTCTTCGACGCCATCGGCCGGCCCGAGCTCAAGACCGATCCCCGCTTCGACAGCGCGGCGTCGCGCACTAAGAACGCCGCCGCCTACTTCGAGGTCCAGGCGACCTGCCTCGGACACAAGACGACCGATGAATGGGTCGAATTGTTCGACCGGCTCGACGTGCCGGCCGCCCGCTACAATTCGATCGACGACCTGCTGACCGACCCGCATCTCGACGATGTCGGCTTCTTCCGGATGGAAGAGCACCCCAGCGAAGGGCGCATCCGGCGGACCAAGCTCGCCAACACCTTCTCCGGCGGTGCCCGCGAGGACGAGACCCATGCGCCACGCACGGGCGAGCACACGCGCGAGGTGCTGGCGGAAGCCGGCTACTCCGCCCCAGAGATCGACGCCCTGCTTTCCGCTCGCGCGGTGCAGTGAAGAGGGCAGCGGCACACGAAGTGTCCCGCTAAAACCCGCCAGGTGTGCCGTAGCGTGTCCCGCCACGGTCGATTCACCGAGCGTGATCAACGGTTTGGCTGTTTCCCTGCGCACAGCGCCGGCGTCGTGTCGGCAGCGGCCCGATCGTCGGAGGTGTTCGCTGCCGGACATGAAAAGAGCCGGCGCAGTTTAAGCGCGAGCCTATAGAAATAATTAGCATATTTCTGCTGAACTTGCAACTTCAGTTCAGCCGCCCGACCGCCCCACTCTTCGGTGGTGGCAGGTTTAGCCCCGCCTCCTTCAGCGCCACGGCGAACAGCTTGAACCGCAGGGCGGCGGCATCCGCGGCGGCCGGCACCATCATGGCGTCGAGCGACGCCAGCAACAGCCCGTCACGGTCGCCCTGCGCCAGGCTGCAGAGCGCGATCACCGTGGCCTCGTCGCCGCTCATGCAGGAACACGACGGGGCATGGATCGCGAGAGCACGCCGCGCGCCGAACAGGAGCACGTCCATGAGCGTCGCGAATTCGGCAAGCGTGTCGGGAAGGCCGGCAAGGCCGAAGCCGCGCACCAGCGCCGACCCTTCCGGCGGCAGTGCCCGATCATGGCGCCAGTCGACCAGCTCGCATTGCCACTGCCGCAGCGCCCACAGGATGAAGCGCTCGCCGATCGGCAAGGCGCAGATGCAGTCCGGGCGGCCACAGGTCTGTGAATCGATCTGGGGCAGATCGAACTCCTCGTCCATCGGGCGTTGCATGCATCACCACTATCGGTTCGGCGTTGACGGTGAAGCCATCTTATGCAACTAAGAATTACTCGCAATCTTTAAAACAGGTGCCGAATGGATCAGTCCCTCCGCCCGCTTCAGGCAGACGAAGTCAGAACCGATTCAGTCAAATGGGATGGACCGGACCTCAACATTCCGGTGGCCGACAGCATCACGCTGATGAGCGGCAAGCGCGAGCTCGTCATCCGCCACAACGGCCAGGCCTATCGCCTGCGCGTGACCGCCTCCGACAAGCTGATCCTCACGAAATAGACGGCCTAGACCGGCCGGTCGCCCTCGATCAGCACGCGCTGCATGATCCGCTTCTCGCCCAGCGGATAGTCGATCATGACGCGGTGCATGGTGGCGCGATTGTCCCACACCACGATGTCGCCCACGCTCCAGACATGGCCGAAATGGTGGCGCGGCTTGCGCGCCTCGTCGGCCAGCTCGTCGAGCAGCGCGTCGCTCTCCTTCCGCTCGAGCCCGACGATGCGATCGAGCCGGTTGGGATTGAGGTAGAGCGCCTTGCGGCCGGTCTCGGGATGGGTCCGGACCAGCGAATGCTCGACATCGGGAGTCTCGGCGATTTCCTCCGGCGTGCGCGGCGACGGACGGTTGCGCGCCCGCGGCGTGTCGTAGCCGTGAATGGCCCGCCTGCCCTCGATCCGCCTCTTGGTCGCCTCCGGCAGCGCCTCGTAGACCGAATGCATGTTGCAGAACCAGGTCGAGCCGCCGTGGCTCGGGATCTCGATGCTGTGCAGCAAGGTCGCCTTGGCCGGCGTTGAAAAATAGGAATCGTCAGTGTGCCAGTCCTCGGCCCGGATCGCCGTCTTGTCGGTCGTGCCGTCGGCCATCAGGGTGCTCACCATCACCGACACTTCCGGCACGGCGCCGCTGCGCTTGTAACGCAGCAACTGGGTCTGCGGCTTGCCGAACGCACGCGCGAAATCGCGTGTCTGCTCGGTCGTCATGGGTTCGCCCGGGATCACGACAAGCAGATGCTCGGCGAGCGCGCGGTTCAGCAGGGCGGCATTTGCGGGTTCGTGGGCCGTGGCGCGATCGAGGCCTTCGATGCGGGCGCCCAGCGCGCCGTTCGTTGAAACGACTTCAGGCATGGCGTTACTCCAGCCGACTTGGCTTAATCGTCGAAGCCCACGAACACCGTGGCTTCCTCGACAGACTTTCGTTCGGACACGACGGCATTTGCCGGAAAGCTTTCATCCGGCCAGCCCAGCGCAATACTTTTCATGATGACCTGATCGTCGGCAATGCCTGCGTGCTCACGCACCACAGGCGATTGCATGATGCCCTGGCTGTTGATCACGGCACCCAGCCCGCGGGACCACGCGGCATTGACCAGGGCCGTCGCCACCGCGCCGCAATCGAAGGGCGTATCGTCGCTGCCGTCCAGCACGCGGTCGTAGGTCACGATCACACATACGGGGGCGTCGAATTGGCGAAAGCCGCGCAGGACCCAGTCCTGGCGCATGTCCTTGTCATCGCGTGCAATCCCCATCGCGGAGAACAGCTGCTTGGCAACGCCAACCTGCCTGTCGCGGTGCCGGCCTGCAAAGCCCTGCCCCGTGCGGAACTCGCGCGACTGCGGGATACCCGCCACCATCCGCTCTGTGTTGCCGGCACGGATCCGATTCAGCGGCTCGCCGGTGATGACGTAGAAATTCCACGGCTGGGTGTTCATCGACGATGGTGCGCGCATCGCCAAACCGATGATCTCCTCGATCAGCGCCTTGGGCACCGGATCGGGTTTGTAGCCACGGATGCTCCGGCGACCGAGGATGACGTCATCGAACTGCATGTGTCTCGGATTCCCCTGTGAGCGCGCCACCCGATTCTAGCGTGGCGTGGCGCCGGAAACCAATTCCGCCAGCCAGCTCCGCAGCCGCCGCACCATGGCAGTCACCTTCTGCCAGACCGGCAGGGCGCGGACGAAGGCATAGAGCCTGTCGCGCCAGGTGAAGAGCCAGGTCTCCGACGCCAGGAACCACGGCATCGTGACCAGGGTCGGCCGCAGGACCTGGTAGAGCCGCGCCAGCAATGCCGTTGCCAGGATCTTGCCCAACCCAATGCTCGCCGCGGCAAGGCCGAACCGTCCCTGGAGGGCAAAGAACACGGCGGCGATCTTCACCGGCAGCACGAGGGTCGAGGGCGCCACGAAAGCGAGCAGTGCAGCCCACGGCGGCAGGCCGGCCAGCCAGCGCTCGAGACGTGCGACCGGCGGCCACCGCCCGAACGCCGCCATGGCGAGGCCGAGGTAGTGCAGCAGCACCTCCTCGACAAAAACGATCGCCGCGGCCAGCGGGATGAAGGCGAGTTCAAGGGCACGTTTGAGATGGTGTTTCATCGGCCTGCAAACTAAAGGTCGGATACTGGCTTTTCGGTGGTCAACATGTTCACTCGACGTACACTCACCCAACTCGTCGCAGCGGCCTCCGTCGCCCCGGTCCCCGCCATGGCGCAGGCTTCGCCGCAGCCGCTGTCGCGCATTGCCTTCGGGTCCTGCGCCAAGCAGACCCTGCCCCAGCCGGTTTGGGACGCCGTCCTCGCCTGGCGCCCCGAACTCTTCGTCTTCATGGGCGACAATGTCTATGGCGACTTCAAGTCCGCCAATGCCACGGCACTGAAGGAGGCCTATGCCGCCGCCCGGCAGATCGCCGGCTATGAAAGGCTGCGCGAGACCGTGCCCCATCTCGCGATCTGGGACGACCACGACTACGGTTCCAACGATGCCGGCGCCGACTTCGAGCACAAGGCGGTGTCGAAGGCCCTGTTCCTCGACTTCTGGAAAGCCCCGGCAGCCGACATAAGGCGCGGGCGCGAGGGCATCTACGAGTCGCGCGTGATCGGCCCGCCCGGCCGGCGCGTCCAGGTGATCCTGCTCGACGTGCGCTGGTTCCGCTCGCCGCTCAGGATCACGGACCAGCGCGGCGCCGCCGGCAAGCAGCGCTATCTCCCCGACCCCGATCCGGCCAAGACGATGCTGGGCGCCACCCAATGGGCCTGGCTCGCCGCGGAGCTGCGCAAGCCCGCCGAACTGCGGCTGATCGTGTCGAGCACGCAGGTGCTGGCCGAGGGCCACGGCTGGGAACGCTGGGGCAATTTCCCCCTCGAACGGCAGAAGCTGTTCGATACGGTCCGCGACAGCGGTGCCAAGGGCGTGGTGTTCTTCTCGGGCGACCGCCATATCGGCGCGCTCTACCGCGAACAGCCCGCCGGCCTCTATCCGCTCTACGAGATGACGTCGAGCGGCCTCAACATGGTCTACTGGAATGCCAAGGAACCCGGCCCCAATCGTCTGGGGGAGCTCTATGCCGGGGCAAACTTCGGCGCCGTCGACATCGACTGGCGGGAGCGCAAGCTGACACTCGCCTTGCGCGACGAAGGCGGGAGCGTGCGGCGGTCGGTGACCATCGCCTTCGATGCTCTGGGACTTGCCGGATAGCCAAACGGGCCGCGTCTTGGATCGTCAGGCCGCCTTCTCCGCCACAGCGCCCAGGGCGATGAACAGGTGCTCGCCCTCCACCCGCGCGGGCACGGTCCTGACCGCGCCGTCGTCGGCACCTTGCGCCTTGCCCGTCTCCAGCGAGATCACCCAGTTGTGCAGTGGGCAGGTGACCGAGGTGCCGTGGACGATGCCCTGGGACAGCGGCCCGTCCTTATGGGGGCAGCGATCCTCGATGGCGAAGACCTGGCCCTCGGCCGTGCGGAACATGGCGATCCGGCCCTCGGGCGTGTTCACGCAACGCGCGCCGCGAATCGGAATGTCGTCGATGGAGCCTACTTCGACCCACTTAATGGTCATCACTCGGCGGCCTCCGCGAAGCCCACCGTCGCCATCGGCCGGAACTCGTGCTTGTCCTTGCCCGAGACGCGCTCGGACCAGGGATCGACCTGGGCGAACTTCTGCGAGAACACGAAGCGGTCGAAATAGGCGCGGCGCTTGTCACCGTCCTGCACGATCTGGCGCTTGATCTCGTCGAGGCCGACGCGCTTGGCCCACTTGTAGATGCGCTCGAGGTAGCGGCCCTGCTCACGGTACATCTGGACGAGGGCGGCGATGTGCTCGATCGCCTCGTCCTCGGTCTTCACCTGGCCCAGGATCTCCGTGCCCTTGATGTCGAGGCCGGCAGCACCGGCGAAATGGATCTCGTAGCCGGAGTCGACGCAGATCACGCCGACATCCTTGCAGGTCGCCTCGGCGCAGTTCCTGGGGCAGCCCGAGACCGCCATCTTGACCTTGGCCGGCGTCCACGAACCCCACATGAACTTCTCGATGCGGATGCCGAGGCCGGTCGAATCCTGCGTGCCGAAGCGGCACCAGTCGGTGCCGACGCAGGTCTTCACCGTGCGCAGGCCCTTGGCATAGGCATGACCGGAGACGAAGCCCGCGCGGCCGAGATCGGCCCATACGGCAGGCAGGTCCTCCTTCTTGACCCCCAGCATGTCGATGCGCTGGCCGCCGGTCACCTTGACCGACGGGATGGCGAATTTGTCGACGACGTCGGCGATGGCGCGCAGCTCGGTCGAGCTGGTCATGCCGCCCCACATGCGCGGCACGACCGAGAAGGTGCCGTCCTTCTGGATGTTGGCGTGGGCCCGCTCGTTGATGAAGCGCGACTGGTAGTCGTCGGCATATTCGTCGGGCCAATCGGAGACCAGGTAGTAGTTGAGGGCCGGCCGGCACTTGGCGCAGCCGCACGAGGTCTTCCACTCGAGCTCCTGCATGACCGCCGGCAAAGTCTTGAGCGACTTCGCCACGATGAGGCGGCGGACGTCGTCGTGGCCCAGGGTGGTGCAGGCGCACATCGGCGCGACCGCAGTCCGGTTGAAGGCATCGCCCAGGGTCAGCGCCATGAGCTGCTCGACCAGGCCTGTGCAAGTACCGCACGAGGCTGAGGCCTTGGTGTGGGCCCGCACCTCATCGAGGGTGGTGAGTCCCTTGGCCTTGATCGTGTCCGTGATCTTGCCCTTGCAGATGCCGTTGCAGCCGCAGATCTCGGCATCGTCCGGCAGTGCGGCAACAGCGGCCCCGGGATCGAGAGCGCCGCCACCCTGGAAGGCCGGCCCGAAGATCAGCGTGTCGCGCATCTCCGAGATGTTCGCCGACTTCTTCTTGAGGTCGTTGAACCAGGCGCCATCGCCCACTTCGCCGAACAGCACGGTGCCGATGATCCTGTTGTCCTTCAGGATCAGGCGCTTGTAGACACCGGCCGAGGCGTCGCGCAGCACGATCTCCTCGCGGTCGTCGCCGTCGGCGAAATCGCCCAGCGAGTAGACGTCGATGCCGGTCACCTTGAGCTTGGTCGGCGTGTCGACATGCACGAAGCGGGCGGCCTCGTCGCCGGCCAGATGCGCGGCAGCAGTACGCGCCATCTCGTAGAGCGGCGCCACCAGGCCATAGACATGGCCACCGACCTCGGCGCATTCGCCGAGCGCCAGAATGTCGGGATCGGAGGTCCGCATGGCATGGTCGACGACAATGCCGCGGCCGATCGCGAGGCCTGCCTCCTTGGCGAGCCCCGCGTTCGGCCGGATGCCGGCCGCCATGATGACCAGGGTCGCGGGAATGACCGTGCCGTCGGCGAGTTCCACGCCCTCGACCTTGCCGCTGCCCAGGATCGCCTTGGTGTTGGCCTTGGTGAGAACTTTTATGCCCCGCTCTTCGAGCGCCTTCTGCAGCAGGTAGCCGGCGGCGGGATCGAGTTGCCGTTCCATCAAGGTCGGCATCAGATGCACGACGGTGACGTCCATCCCCTGCGACTGCAGGCCGGCCGCGGCTTCGAGGCCGAGCAGGCCGCCGCCGATCACGGCCGCCTTGGCACGCGACTGGGCGGCCAGCAGCATCGCATTCACATCGTCGAGGTCGCGGTAGGTGAGGACGCCGGCGAAGTCGTGGCCGGGCACCGGGATGATGATCGGGTTCGAGCCGGTGGCGATCACGAGCTTGTCGTAACTCTCGGTCACGCCTTCCGAGGAGGTCACGGTCTTGGCGACGCGGTCGATCGCCTCGATCTTGTGGCCCTTGTAGAGGGCGATTCCGTTGCGGACGTACCAGCCATCGCCGTGGATGATGATCTGCTCATAGTCCTTCTCGCCCGACAGCACGGGCGAGAGCATGATGCGGTCGTAGTTCACCCGGGGTTCGGCGTTGAAGATCGTCACCTCATAGCGATCGGGCGCGGTCTCGAGCAGATGCTCCAGCATGCGCCCGGGGGCCATGCCGTTTCCGATGATGACGAGCTTCTCGACCATGTTCCTGGCGAATCCCCAAAACAAAAAAGCTGCCCAACAGACCCACGCCCCCACGAGAAAGGACGAATAGCCGTTGGCAGCTTTGCCTGGGGCGCCCGCCATTGGACGCCCATTAACGAGACTTCATTGCCTCGCACGGTACGAGGCATGAACCGTGCCAGATCGAAGACTCGTGAGAACCGCAGATAACGCCGGCCGTCCGGGAATGGCTTCGAGCCGCCTGGCCATTTATTGGGCAAGTGCTGCGTCGATTGCCTCTTTGCGTCGCGACAAGACGATCCTATGAAAGTGACAGTGACTCCTTCCGCACCACGCTTTCTGGCCGTGATCGCCGAGATCGACGATGCCAACGCCGCCGATCCCCGCCAGCGCGAGCTCATCTATTCGGAGCGGATGTCGGAGTGCCTGCCCCGGCTCTATCCGGAGGCTTCCGAAGCCTTGCGCATTGCCGCACGCGCCCAGCACATATGTCGTTGGCAGCTTCCCCGGAACAAGTATCCGCTCGGCCGCGAAG
Organism: Reyranella sp.; assembly: GCA_052386855.1. Taxonomy (GTDB): domain Bacteria; phylum Pseudomonadota; class Alphaproteobacteria; order Reyranellales; family Reyranellaceae; genus Reyranella. Next base: position 17,164 of record JBQTJT010000068.1, on the reverse strand, counting down.
GTTACAACGCTTGGCGATCCGCCTGCCGCGACCATCACGCTGCACTCACCTCGGCGATCATGCGCCGTCACGGCTATGCCGACAGCGAGATCGCGCAGGTCGTAAAGATCATCCGGAAAGAGCAGCTGAAGCGCGATCCCGAGAGCCAGGCGCTCGAGAACGTCGTGGCCGTCGTCTTCGTCCAACACTACCTGGACGAATTCGTTGCCACCCACAAAGACTATGACGAGGCAAAGCTCGTCGACATCCTGCGCAAGACGCTGCGCAAGATGGATCCGGTCGGCCATGCCGCGGCGCTCGCGCTGCCCCTGCCCGCGGCAACCGTGCGTCTCATCGCTATGGCGCTGAAGTAAGACGGCGCTCTACGCCGTCTTCACCAGCTCCGCGATGGCCGCCCCCACGGTCTTGGTGTCGCCGTTGCCGCCCAGATCCTTGGTGCGCGGGTTGCCCTCGAGCAGCGATTCAGCGATGGCGCGCTCGATGCACTCGGCCGCCTCGGGGTAGCCCAGATGCCGCACCATCATGGCGCCCGACCAGATCTGGCCGATCGGGTTGGCGATGCCTTGGCCCGCAATATCCGGCGCCGAGCCGTGCACCGGCTCGAACATCGAGGGGAACTTGCGTTCCGGGTTGATGTTGCCCGAGGGCGCGACACCGATCGAGCCGGTGAGCGCGGGGCCGAGGTCCGAGAGGATGTCGCCGAACAGGTTGGAGCCGACGACGACGTCGAACCAGTCCGGGTTGCGCACGAAATGCGCGGTCAGAATGTCGATGTGATACTGGTCGGCCTTGATGTCCGGATACTTCTTCCGCATCGCGTCGAAGCGCTCGTCCCAGAACGGCATGGTGTGGATGATGCCGTTGGACTTGGTGGCCGAGGTGACGTGCTTCTTCTTCGTGGTGCTGGCGAATTCGAACGCGTACTTCAATACGCGGTCGACGCCCTTGCGGGTGAAGATCGCCTGCTGAATGGCCATCTCGTCGTCGGTGCCCTGGAACATGCGACCTCCGACCGAGCTGTACTCGCCTTCGGTGTTCTCGCGCACGACCCAGAAATCGATCTCGCCCGGCTTGCGGTTGGCGAGTGGGCTCGGCACGCCTTCGAACAGGCGCACGGGGCGCAGGTTCACGTACTCGTCGAATTCGCGGCGGATCGGGATCAGCAGGCCCCACAGCGAGACGTGATCGGGCACGCCCGGCCAGCCCACGGCGCCGAGGAAGATGCTCTCGTACTGCTTCAGCGTCTCCATGCCGTCGTCCGGCATCATCTTGCCGGTCTTGGCGAAGCGGTCGCATGACCAGTCGAAGTCGGTGAATTCCAGCTCGAAGCCGAAGCGGCGCCCGGCGGCTTCCAGCACGCGCACGCCCTCCGGCAGAACTTCCTTGCCGATGCCGTCCCCTGGAATGAGCGCGATTTTATGCTTGGCCATCTTCTGTTCCTCCCAATCGGCGCGCACCCTATCGCCTTGGAAGCGCCAGGACAAAGGGCGTACAGTCGCCCTGCGACACTACGGGGGGCTGCTCATGATCCGCATCTTTCGCGTTTTGAGCGTGGTGGTGGCTTTGCTTTTCTGCTCGATGAATTTCGCGACTGCCCAGGCGCCGTGTCCATCGGACGCCTCGGCACTCGCCGCCGATGCCAAGCTTAGCTGCACTTGCGCCGCCGGTGCTTCGGGAGGCGTCTACGGCAGCGCGCGCTACACCGCCGACTCCTCGATCTGCGCCGCCGCGGTTCATGCCGGCAAGGTACCGGCGAGCGGCGGCGCGGTGAACATCGTCGTGGGCGGCGCCTGCGCGTCCTTCACCGGCACATCGGCCAACGGCGTGACCACGACGAGTTGGTCGTCCTACGACAAGACCTTCGGCTTCGATACGCTCCCCGCTTGCGCGGTCGCTGCGGCGCCCGCGGCGCCTGCCGCGCCTGCTGCTGCGACGGCCAGCAGCGTGGCGGACTGCCCCTCCTTCATCGGACAGAGCGACAAGAACAAGCCGGGCGACAGCCTGACCTGCGTTTGCCCGGCCAACATCGACTTCTCTATTGGCGCCGCCTACGGCACCGACCGCTACTCGCACGATTCGCCGATCTGCATGTCCGCCAAGCATGCCGGCAAGCTGCCGCAGCCCGGCGCCACGATCACCGTCTATGCCGCCGAAGGTTGCGGTAGGTTCGAGGGTAGCGCGCGCAACGACATCACGACGCGGAGCTGGGGCTCGACGACCCCGGGCACAATCGCCTTCGTTACGCCGCCGCCCGCCTGCGCCGCGCCTGCCGCAGCGCCAGCGCCGACAACGGCCACGGCGCCCCGCCCGGCAGCTCCTGCCGGACCGAACCCGCGCATCGCCTGGGAAGCGCGTGCCAAGACCTACGCGCCGTTCCTGCCGGAGCCGCTGCAAGGGTGGAAGGCCGGCGAGAGGAAGAGCGAGGCCAGTCCTCCCAGCCCGTTCGACGAGGGGATCGTATCGGCCAGCCGCTACTACGAACTGGGCTTCGATCCGGTGAACCGCAACCGCGTTCAGATCGGGATCTACAACAAGCCCGACGGCTCGCCGTCGGGAGCCATCCAGGCGTGGCGCGACCCCACCAAGCGCAAATGGGACGACGGCACGACCTTCACCATGACCAAGATCGATGGAAGGGACGCCATGGAAGGAAAGCCCGCCACCGGCGGCGGCGGCACGATCTATTTCCTGCTGAAGAACAACCTGTTCGTCACCGTCTCCTGGGCCGAGTATGGCGGCATCACCCGTGCCCACGCCGAGCAATATCTCAAGAAGATCGACCTCGCGAAGATCGAGGCACTGGTCGCGAAATAGCCGCCATCGCATAGGTCCCTTGAGCACGGCGCGCTTGCCCGCGCCGTGGCGGGCCGCCAGTATGAACGCTCGTTCACCAGGGGCGGCCATGACCTACGACCTGAAAATCACCGGCGGAACCATCGTTGACGGCACCGGCAAGCCGGGCTTTCCCGGCGACCTCGGCATCAAGGGCGGCAAGGTCGTGGCCATGGGCAAGGCCGACGGTCCTGCCACCACGACCATCGACGCCCAGGGCCGCGTGGTGGCACCTGGCTTTGTCGACGTCCACACCCATTATGACGCGCAGATCCTGTGGGACCGCATGCTCAGCATCTCGCCCTGGCATGGCGTGACGACGACGGTGATCGGCAACTGCGGATTTGGCGTGGCACCTACCAAGGCCATCCACCGCAAGCTGATCATGCAAACCCTGGAGAAGGTCGAAGGCATGAGCCTCGACGCGCTGAGCGCCGGCCTCGGCGACAACTGGCCTTTCGAGACCTTCCCCGAGTATCTCGATGCCGTGGAGAAGCGCGGCTCGGCGATCAACATCGCGGCCCTGTTCGGCCACACGCCGCTTCGCATGTATGTCATGGGCGAGGAATCGACCGAGCGGGCGGCGACGCAGGACGAAATCATTTCGATGAAGAAACTGATGCGCGAGGCGATGGAAGCCGGCGCCATCGGCTTCGGCACCTCGGTGTCGGTCAGCCACAACGGCTATGCCGGCAAGCCGGTGCCGAGCCGGCTCGCTGCCGTCGAGGAAATGGACCAGCTCGTCTCGGTGATGGGCGAACTGAAGCGCGGCCTGATGCAGATCACCATCGGTCGCGAGTTCTCGACGCGGCACATGGCCGAGGTCAGCCGCAAGTACGGCATTCCGGTCACCTGGACCGCCCTTCTCTCCTACCTCTACGGGCCGGGCGGCCACCGCAAGCAGCTCGACCTTGCCGCGGAGCAGCGCAAGTCGGGCGCCATGGTGATCCCGCAGGTGAGCTGCCGGCCGCTCAACTTCGAATTCACCTTCGGCGAGCCGTTCATCTTCGATGTCATGAAATTCATGAACGAACTCGCCATGGCCGACGCCAAGGCGCCCGGCACGCGCCGTCGCGCCTATGCCGATCCGGCGTGGCGCGAGAAGCTGCGCAGCGAGGTGACGCCCCTCTTCCAGCGCTGGTGGGATCGAGTCGTCATTGCCTGGGCGCCCTCGCACAAGGAACTCGAGGAGATGCCGCTCGCCGTCGCGGCCGCCAAGCTTGGCAAGGACCCGGTCGATCTCGCCCTCGACATCGCGCTCGCCAACGACCTGCAGGCGCGCTTCCGCATGGCCGTGATGAACTTCGACGAGAAGGAAGTGGCCGAGCTGATCACCGATCCCAACACCATCATCGCGCTCAGCGATGCCGGCGCGCACGCCAGCCAGCTTTGCGATGCCTGCTATTCGACTCACCTGCTCGGCCATTGGGTGCGCGACCGCAAGGTCTTCACCCTCGAGGAGGCGGTGCACAATCTGACGCAACGCCCCGCTGAGATGTTCGGCATCACCGACCGCGGCCTGCTGGCCGAGGGTCGTCCTGCCGATGTCGTGGTGTTCGATGCCAAGACCGTGGGACCGGGGCCGCTGAAGCGGGTCAATGACCTTCCCGCCGGCGCCGATCGCCTCGTGTCGCAGGCCAATGGCATCGACGCCGTGATCGTGAACGGCGAGCTCATCCGGCGCGACAACAAGGATATTTTCGCCGCCAACGACAGACTGCCTGGCCGCCTGCTCCGCAGCGGCCGCGCCGCCTGAGATTCCAAAAAGGGAGAAATGAAATGATCCACGTCATCGCCATCATCACCGCCAAGCCCGGCAAGCGCGACGAAATCCTGAAGAACTTCAAGGCCAACGTCCCCGCCGTACACGCCGAGAAGGGCTGCATCGAGTACGGCGCCACGGTCGACACCGACGGCGGTCCGTTCGCCAAGTTCGGCCCCGACACTTTCGTCGTGATCGAAAAGTGGGAGAGCATGGACGATCTCAAGGCCCATGGCGCTTCCGCCCACATGAAGGCCTATGGCGAGAAGAACAAGGATCTCGTCGCCAATCGCGCCGTCCACGTCCTGCAAAACGCTTGAGGCACGCGCTCACCGAAAGCGACGTCGCAGCATATGACCGCGACGGCGTCGTCTGCTTGCGCGGCGCGTTCGACGCCGTCTGGGTCGGACTCCTGTGCGAGGCGATCGAGCGTGATCTTGTTGCGCCGGGGCCGAACGCGACCAACTTCGCCGAGGGCAGCACGCCGGGGACGTTCTTCGGTGACATGTTCATGTGGCAGCACGACAACGACTTTCGCCTGGCCGCAACGGCATCGCCGGCCGGTGAGATCGCCGCGAAGATGATGGGATCGAACCGCGCCGATTTCTTCTACGACCAGCTATTCGTGAAGGAGCCAGGCACGGCCCACCCCACGCCATGGCACCAGGATCAGCCCTACTGGCCGGTGAAGGGCTGGCAGATCGCCTCGGTCTGGATCGCGCTCGACCGGATCGACCGGAGCAACGGCGCCGTCGAATTCATCGCAGGCTCCCACCGCTGGGGCGTCAACTACCGGCCGACACCCTTCCACAAGGGCCATGCGGTCAAGTTCAGCGACAGCGACCTCGTGCCGATCCCTGACATCGACGCCGATCGGAGCAAATACGACATCAAATGGTGGGAGATGGAACCCGGCGACTGCCTGGTGTTCCACGCAATGATCGTGCACGGCGCGCCGGGCAATTCGACCCCAGGCGCCCGCCGGCGCGGCCTGTCGCTGCGCTACACCGGCGACGACGCGCGCTACGATCCGCGACCGGGCACCTTCCAGTTCCCCTATAAGCCCGACCTCGCCGCCGGTGCACCGATGGCTTGTGACCTCTTCCCGCGGGTCTGGCCGAAGCGGTAGTCTCTCCGAGCCTTGGGGGAGGACGTCATGGAGGAAGAACGCGGGCCCGATCAGGTGACCGAGGTCACCAATACGTCCTGGTTCAAGCGGATTGGCCAGGCTCTCGCCGGCGTGCTCGTCGGCTTCCTGCTGATCCCGGTATCGATCGTCGTGCTGTTCTGGAACGAGGGCCGTGCCATCAAGACCGCGCGCGGCCTCGACGAGGGCGCCGGCATCGTCCGGAGCGTTTCTGCCGAAAGGGCCGATCCGTCGAACGACGGCAAGCTCGTCTATGTGACCGGCATGCTGTCGACCGGCGGCCCTGTCGCCGATGCCGAGTTCGGAGTCAGGACCTCCGCCGTGCGGCTGTCACGTCATGTCGAGATGTACGTGTGGAAGGAAGAAACCCAGACCGAGACCCGCACCAAGCTGGGCGGCGGCGAAGAACGCACCACGACGTACAAGTACGTCCGGGGGTGGTCCGACAAACCCGTCGACTCGGCGAAGTTCAAGGAGCCCCGCGGGCACGCCAATCCTTCCATGATCTATCAATCGCGCGACACGATCGCTCCCGGCACGAGGCTGGGCAGCTTCACGATTCCCGATGGCCTGCTGCGCGGCTTCGGCGAAGCCAAGCCGCTCGTCGCCACCGATGCCCAGGCCGGCGCCCTGCAGATCCGCATCAACAAGCCGGTCGTTGCCGTCGATGGTGTCCTCTACGCCGGCCGCGATCCGTCGCAGCCAGCGGTCGGCGACATGAAGATTTCCTTTCTTCAGGTCCCACTCCAGGTAGCCAGCGTCGTTGCGGCACAGGCAGGCACGGGTTTCGGCCCCTACATGACCGGGCAAGGCACGTCGGTTCAGCTGATCTCCGCCGGGGCTGTTCCGGCCGCCACGATGTTCCAGGCGGCACAGGCCGAAAACGCCACGCTCACCTGGATCCTGCGGGCCGTCGGCGTCGTCCTTATGTTTGTGGGCTTCGGCCTGATCCTGCGGCCGCTCGGCGTCCTGGGTGACGTCATCCCGATCCTGGGAGACGTGATCCGTGCCGGCGCCGGCTTCGTCGGGCTCCTGTGCACGGCGGCGATCGCGCCACTGGTGATCGCCATCGGCTGGCTGTGGTACCGACCGATTGTCGGCATCGCCATCATCGCGGTCGGTGGTGCCGCGACCTACGCCCTGTTGCGGCTGTTGCGGCGGCGCACGGCCAAGAAAGCCGCAGCCTGATCCTCAGACCTGCCGAAGGATCCCCTTGATGACGATGTCCTGCATGCCCTGGATGAGGATCTCGCGATTCGACCAGGGAAAGTCGGGCTTCATGATGAGAGCCGCCACCACGCCGTGGATGCCCATCCAGCAGAGCTCGGCGCAGGTGTCAGGCGGGTAGTTCAGCTTGAGGCCCGACGCCTCGAGCCGCGACAGCATCGCCACCAGGCGGCTGAACACGATCGCGCCGCCGACGCCGGGGCGGCTCGGGTCGTCGGTCGCCATGCGATGGCCGACCTTGCGCACCGACTCCGGCATGTTGTTGCCCATGAAGACCAGCCGGTATTCGTCAGGATGCTCGAGGCCGAAACGGGCATAGGCTTCGCCGAACTGACGGACGCAATCCAGGGGATCGCTGACGGTTTTCTCGATTTCCGCGACGCGTTCGATCAGGTGGCCGAAGGTCTGGTCGCAGAGCGCCAGCATCATCGCTTCCTTGTCGTGGAAGTAGAGATAGAGCGCCGGCGCCGAGACGCCCACCCGGTCGGCGATCCTGCGGATGGTCGTGGCGTCGTAGCCGGCTTCCAGGAACAGCTCCTTGGCCGCCTGGAGGATCTCCTCCCGGCGCGTATGGCCCTCGCCCCGCTTCTTGCGACTGGACGCCACGGCTGTTGATGGGGCTGCCAAATCGAACTCCCTGCTCTTGACTCTCGACTTAACGAAGATAAGTTATCTATGATAAGTTATCAATGGTCAGTTAAGCGCCACTGAACATTGTAAACCTCGGAAGGAAGGCCCGCCATGCGTCTCCCGATCAAGGTCATCGCCATTGTCCTCGGCGCCGTAGCCGTCGGGGCCTCAGGTTTCGCCGCTTTGTCGCTCACGGCCAATGCGTCCCGTGTCCCGGCCAATGAGCCGGTCGTGCGCCCAGCGCGCGTTATCGAGATCGCCTACAGTCGACAGGCGCAGTCGCTCGTCCTGGCCGGAACCGTCGTTCCCCGCATCGAGACCACCTTGGGTTTCCGTGTCTCCGGCAAGATCGTGCAGCGTTCGGTCGATGTCGGCACGGTCGTGAAGCCGGGCGACCTGATTGCCCAGCTCGACCCCGCCGACCTCCGCCTCGCCGTCGACAATGCACGCGCGGCCCTCGCCTCCGCCGAGGCCGACCATGTCCGCGCCAAGGCCGACCACGAGCGTTACCAGCAACTGCGCGGCGGTGCCGCCTTCATGTCGCAGACCCTGGAACAGCGCCAGTCGCTGGCGGCAACTGCCCTTGCCCGGGCCGACCAGGCGCGCAGCCAGCTTTCCTCGGCCGAGAACAATCTCGCCTACACCGAACTCCGTGCCGATACCGCCGGCGTCGTCACCGCCGTCCAGGCCGAGGTCGGCCAGGTCATGTCGCAGGGCCAGGGCGTGGTCCGCGTGGCGCGCACCGACGAACTCGAGATCGTGGTCGGCGTACCCGAACATCGCCTGAAAGTCGTGCGCTCCGCCGCCACCGCCGGCTTCGAACTGTGGTCCGACCCAGGCAAGCGTCACGCCGCTCGGTTGCGCGAACTCTCGCCCAGCGCCGATCCCACCTCGCGCACCTATCCGGCGCGCTTCAGCATTGTCGACCCACCGGAATTCATCGGCCTCGGCATGACCGCGACGCTGAGCTTCGAGCGCCTCGATGCCACGCCGGTGGCCGAAGTGCCGCTGGCCGCGATCTTCCAGCAGGGCACGCGGCCGGCCGTCTGGGTGGTCGACAAGGCAACCGGCGCGGTCGAGCTCCGCCCGATTATCATCGCGCGCTGGCGCAACGACACGGCCGCGATCCTGTCGGGCGTCAAGGACGGCGAGTTGATCGCCACCGCCGGCGTCCACAAGCTCGAGGCCGGCCAGAAGGTGAAGCCGATGCTGCCGGCCGCCCGCCCCGGGACCTGACGGCCATGAGCACGCGCACCAATCTTTCGGCGCTGGCGCTCAAGTACAGCACACTGACCGTCTTCTTCATGGTCGCCCTCAGCATCGCGGGCGTCTGGGCCTTCATCAATCTCGGCCGCGCCGAGGATCCGCCCTTCACCATCAAGCAGATGGTGGTGTCGGCGGCCTGGCCTGGCGCCACCTCGCGCGAGGTCGAGCAGCAGGTCACCGACAAGATCGAGACCAAGCTGCAGGAGCTGCCCTACTTCTTCAACGTCACGAGCTACACCAAGCCGGGCGAGACGGTGATCTACGTCTCGCTGCGCGACGACGTCCCACCGGCCAGGGTGGCCGACCTCTGGTACCAGGTGCGCAAGAAGGTCGGCGACATCCGCGGAAGCCTGCCGCAGGGTGTCGTCGGGCCGTTCTTCAATGACGAGTACGGCGATACCTACAGCCTGATCTGGGCCTTCGAGTCCGATGGCTTCTCGCCGGCCGAGGTGAAGGACATCGCCAAGGCGGTGCGCCAGCGCGTGCTGCGCGTGCCGGATGTCACCAAGGCCGACCTGTTCGGATTGCAGGATCAGAAGATCTACATCGAGTTCAGCCACACGCGACTGGCCATGCTGGGCGTGCCGGTCGACCAGATCCTCGACGTCATCCGCAAGCAGAATTCCATCGTGGCCTCGGGCACCGTCGAGACAAGAGGCGAGCGCGTGGCCGTGCGCGTCGATGGCGCGCCGACCTCGGCCGCCGATCTCGCCAACCTGCCGTTCAGCGCCAACGGCCGCACCCTCACCCTCTCGGACGTGGCTGAAATCAAGCGCGGCTACCAGGACCCGACGCAGACATCCATGCGCTTCAAGGGCAAGTCGGTGATCGGCCTCGGGGTCGTGATGGCGCCGGGCGGCAACGTGCAGACGCTCGGCAAGGCGCTTGAAGCGACGATGGCCGAGGTCGCGCGCGACCTGCCGGTCGGCATCGCCGTGCACCGCGTCGCCAACCAGCCCGAGGTGGTCGACAAGTCGTTCGAGGAGTTCACCTCCTCGCTGCTGGAAGCGCTCGCCATCGTGCTGGTCGTGTCGTTCATCAGCCTGGGCGTGCGCACCGGCATCATCGTGGCGCTCTCGGTGCCGCTGGTGCTGGCCATCACCTTCGTCGCCATGCTGCTGCTCGGCATCGACTTCCAGCGCATCTCGCTCGGCGCCCTGATCATCGCACTCGGCCTCCTGGTCGACGATGCCATCATCGCCGTCGAGATGATGATGGTGAAGCTGGAACAGGGCTTTAGCCGCCTGGAAGCGGCCACCTTCGCCTACACCTCGACGGCCTTCCCGATGCTGACCGGCACGCTGGTGACGGCGGCGGGCTTCGTGCCGGTGGGCTTCGCCAAGTCGAGCGCCGGCGAATACACCAACTCGATCTTCTGGGTGGTCGGCATCTCGCTGATCGTCTCGTGGTTCGTGGCCGTCCTGTTCACGCCCTGGCTCGGCTACCGCCTGCTGCCGACGCCCAAGGCCCACCATGCCGATCCCTACCAGGGCCGCCTTTACACGCTATTCCGGCGCGTTCTCGTGTGGTGCGTGACCTGGCGCAAGACCACCATCGCCATCACGGCGCTGGCCTTTCTGGGCTCGCTCGGCCTCATGGGCCTGGTACAGAAGCAATTCTTCCCGACCTCGAACCGGCCCGAGCTGATCGTCGACCTGCGCCTGGCCCAGGGCGCCTCGTTCGCTGCCACCGATGCCGAGGTGAAGAAGCTGGAGAAGATGCTGGGCGCCGATTCCGACGTCAGCCATTTCACCGCCTATGTCGGCGCCGGCAGCCCGCGTTTCTACCTGCCGACCGTGCCGGAACTGGCCAATGCGAGCTTCGGCCAGATCATCGTCATGACGAAGGACCTGGAGGCGCGCGAGCGCGTGCTGGCGGGCCTGAACAAGGCCTTTGCCGAGGATTTCGAGGCCGTGCGGGCGCGCGTCCAGCGCCTGCAGAACGGCCCGCCGGTTGCCTACCCCGTCATGTTCCGCGTGCTGGGCGAGGATCCACAGCAGGTCCGCGCCGTTGCCGAGAAGGTCCGTCAGGTCTTCAAGGCTGATCCCGCCACCCGCGACATCAACTTCGACTGGAACGAGCTGGCCAAGACGGTGCGGCTGGAAGTCGACCAGAACAAGGCCCGCGCCTTAGGCGTCGATTCGCAGATACTTGGCAATACGCTGCAGACGCTGCTGTCGGGTGTGGTGGTGACGCAGTATCGCGACCGCGCCGAGAGCATCGACGTGGTCGCCCGTGCCGTGCCGGGCGAGCGCCTCAGTCTCGAAGGGCTGGAGGCGATCAATCTCCGGACGGCCACCGGCGGCGTGGTCTCGCTCGCCCAGCTCGCGACGCTGCGCTTTGAACTCGAGGAGCCGATCCTGTGGCGGCGCAACAAGGACCTGCTGATGACCGTGCGGGCGAGCGTAATCGACGGCGTACAAGGCCCCGACGTCGCCGCCCGCATCGACACCGCGCTGGCGCCGGTGCGCGCCGGCCTGCCGGCCGGCTATCGCATCGAGGTCGGCGGCGACAAGGAGGAGAGCGCCCGCAGCCAGGGCTCGATCTTCCGGATGATGCCGGTCATGGCCTTTCTGATGGTGCTGTTCCTGATGCTGCAGCTCCAGAGCTTCTCCAAGCTTGCCCTGGTCATGCTGACGGCGCCGCTCGGCATGATCGGCGTGGCGCTGTTCCTGCTGGCCTTCAATCAGCCCTTCGGCTTCGTCTCGCTGCTGGGCACCATTGCGCTGGCCGGCATGATCATGCGCAACTCGGTGATCCTGGTTGACCAGATCGACCAGGACCTCGCCGCCGGCCATTCGCCGTGGGACGCCGTGATCGACGCCACCGTGCGCCGCGCCCGGCCGATCCTGCTCACCGCTGGCACCGCGATCTTCGCCATGGTCCCGCTGTCGCGCAGCGTGTTCTTCGGGCCGATGGCGGTGGCCTTGATGGGCGGCCTGCTGGTGGCGACGGCGCTCACGCTCCTGTTCCTGCCGGCCCTCTATGCCGCCTGGTTCAGGGTGAAGCGGCCGGCTGCCGTCGAGGCGCCGCCGGTGCGCCATGTGCCGCCGCCGCTGGCCCTCGCCGCGGAGTGATCATGAAATTCGGCCCTCGGCCGTGTGAACGTCGCTAACCCGGGCCGCGCTGACTTCAAGAATGATCTCGATACCGCGCACGATGTCGGCCAGCGCCATCGACGGCGCGCCGCCCAGCCGGGCCGCCTGCTCCGGCACATAGGGAATGTGCAGGAAGCCGCCGCGCATCGGGATCGGATGGCCCGCCGCGATGTCCATCAGGGCATAGAAGATGTGGTTGCAGACGAAGGTGCCGGCAGTATTCGAGACGGCCGCCGGCAGTCCCGCCTTGCGCATCTCCGCCACGCAGGCCTTTATCGGCAGCGTCGTGAAATGTGCCGCCGGGCCATCCTTCACCACCGGCTTGTCGATCGGCTGCTTGCCGTCGTTGTCACGGATGCGGGCGTCCTGGACGTTAATAGCGACGCGCTCGAGACAGAGTTCGCTGCGGCCGCCGGCCTGGCCCACACAGAGCACGATGTCGGGCCTGGTTTTCTCGATCGCGGCCAGGAGCACCTTCGCCGACTGGGTGTAGGAGGTCGGCAGCTGGGCCGTGTGCACAGCGATGCCGCCGATCCGTTTCTTCAGCCGGCCGACCGCGAGCGACGACGGATTGACCGCCTCGCCCCCGAACGCATCGAACCCCGTGACCAGCGCCTTCATGCCTCTCCCCAAAACGAAAGGGCGTCCTGAAAGGACGCCCCGACGTTAGTCTGTACGGCCGTAGCCGGCTACTTGTTGGCGGCGTCGACCGCGCGGCGGGCCATGACGCCCACGAGATGGGCGCGGTATTCCGAGCTGCCATGGATGTCGCTGTTGAGGCCCTCGAAGGGGATCTTGATGTCCTTGATCGCCGCCGAGGAGAAGTTCTTGGTGAGCGCCTCTTCCATCGCCTTGACGCGAAAGACGCAGGCGCCGGCGCCGGTCACCGCAACCCGTACGCCCGCGGCCGTCTTGGCCACGAACACACCGACCATGGCGTAGCGCGAGGCCGGGTTGGGGAACTTCACGTAGGCTGCCTTCTCCGCTTTCGGGAAGCTGATCGAGGTGATCAGCTCACCGTCGGCCAGGGCGGTCTCGAACAGGCCCTTGAAGAAGTCGTCAGCCGCGATCTTGCGGGTATTGGTGGTCACCGTGGCATTGAGCGCCACGACCGCGCCCGGATAGTCGGCCGCCGGATCGTTGTTGGCGACCGAACCGCCCATCGTGCCGCGGTTGCGGACCTGCGGATCACCGATGTGGCCGGCGAGATAGGCCAGCGCCGGGATCGCGGCCTTGACCTCGGCCGAGCCTGCGACGTCGGCGTGGCGCGTCATGCCGCCCACCACGACATTGTTGCCCTCGACCTTGATGCCGGCCAGTTCCTTGACCCCGCCGAGGTCGACCACGTCGCTCGGCCGCGCCAGCCGCTGCTTCAGCGTCGGGATCAAGGTCATGCCGCCCGACATGGCGCGAGCCTCGGGCTTGCTCTTCAGCAGGCCGACCGCGTCGGCAACCGACTTGGGACGATGGTAAGCGAAATCATACATCTGAATTTCCTCCGGTTACTCTGCTGCCCTACTCGGCAGCTTGACGCTGCGCGCCCTTGATCGATTGCCACACGTTGAGCGGCGTGGCTGGCATCTCCACGTGCTTGACGCCGACCGGCGCCAGCGCATTGTGGACCGCGTTCATCACGGCGGCCGGCGAGGCGATCGCCCCGGCCTCGCCGCAACCCTTCACGCCCAGCGGATTGTGCGGGCAAGGCGTCGTCTTGTAGCCGAGCTTGAACGACGGAAAGTTGTCCGCGCGCGGCATGGTGTAATCCATGAACGAGCCGCTGATAAGCTGGCCCGTGCTGTTGTCGTAGACGGCGGCCTCGAACAGCGCCTGGCCGACGCCCTGCACGATGCCGCCGTGAACCTGTCCCTCGACGATCATCGGGTTGATGATGTTGCCGAAGTCGTCGATCGCGGTGAAGGCCACGATCTCGGTCGTGCCCGTCTCCGGGTCGATCTCGAGTTCGCAGATCTGCGTGCCGGCCGGATAGACGAAGTTCGCCGGATCGTAGAAGGCATTCTCGTCCATGCCCGGTTCAGTGTCGGCATGCGGGTAGTTGTGCGGCACATAGGCCGCGAACACGACCTGAGCCAGCGGCACGCTCTTGTCCGTGCCTGCCACCTTGAAGGTGCCGTTCTCGAACTCGACGTCGGCCACAGAGGCTTCCATCAGATGGGCAGCGACCTTCTTGCCCTTGGCGATGATCTTCTCGGTGGCCTTGACGATGGCCGAGCCGCCGACGGCCAGCGAACGGCTGCCGTAGGTACCCATGCCGAAGGGCGTCGTCGCCGTGTCGCCATGGACGATCTCGATCTGATCCATCGGCACGCCGAGCTTGTCGTGGATAAGCTGGGCGAAGGTTGTCTCGTGACCCTGGCCGTGACTGTGCGCCCCGGTCATGACCTGGACATTGCCGGTCGGGTTGAACTTGATCTGCGCCGACTCCCACTGTCCGACGCCGGCACCGAGCGAGCCGACGACCTGCGAGGGCGCGAGGCCGCAGGCCTCGATGTAGGACGAGAAGCCGATGCCGCGCAGCTTGCCGCGTGACTTGGCCTCGGCACGGCGAGCCTCGAAGCCCTTGTAGTCGGCAATCTTCATCGCTTCGTCGATGATCGGGGGGTAGTTGCCCGAATCGTATTGCAGCGCCACAGGCGTCTGGTACGGGAAAGCCGTCGATGGGATGAAGTTCTTCCGGCGGAGCTCCGCCGCGTCGATCTTCATCTCGGCCGCCGCCTTGCTGACGATGCTCTCGATGACGAAGGTCGCTTCCGGCCGTCCGGCGCCGCGATAGGCGTCGACCGGCGCGGTGTGCGTGAGTGCTGCCTTCACGTTGGCGTAGATGAGCGGCGTCGTGTACTGGCCGGCCAGCAGGGTGGCGTAAAGATAGGTCGGCACCGCCGTCGAGAAGGTCGACAGGTAAGCGCCCATGTTGGCGATCGTCTCGACCTTCAGCGCCAGGAACTTGCCATCCTTGTCCAACGCCAGCTCGGCATGAGTGACGTGGTCGCGGCCGTGGCAATCGGTCTGGAACGATTCGCTGCGCTCGGCCGTCCACTTGATCGGCCGGCCGACACGCGACGCAGCCCAGCAGACCATCGTCTCGTCGGCGTAGCAGAAAATCTTGCTGCCGAAGCCGCCGCCGACATCCGGCGCGATGACCCGCAGCTTGTGCTCGGGAATGCCCAGCACGAAGGCCGACAGGATGAGGCGCAGCACGTGCGGATTCTGCGACGTCGACCACAGCGTGTAGTTGCCCGTGCCCTTGTCGTAGTCGGCCGCCGCCGCGCGCGGCTCCATGGCGTTGGGGATCAGGCGGTTGTTGATGAGATCGAGCTTGGTGACGTGGGCGGCTTTGGCGAACGCCGCATCGACATCGGCCTTCACGCCGATTTCCCAATCGTAGATGAGGTTGCCCGGCGCCTCGGGATGGACCTGGGTTGCGCCCTTGTCGAGCGCCTTGGCCAGATCGATGGTCGCCGGCTTCACGTCGTAGTCGACCTTGATCGCCTCGGCTGCGTCCTTGGCCTCGTCGTGGCTGTTGGCCACGATCATGGCGACCGTGTCGCCGACATAGCGCACCGTGTCGACCGCCATCACCGGATGGGCCGGCGCCTTGTGCGGCTGGCCGTGCTTGTCCTTGACCGTCCAGCCGCAGATCAGGCCGCCGACCTTGGCGTCGACCAGATCCTTGCCGGTGAAAATGTTGACCACGCCCGGCATCTTGGCCGCCGCGGAAACGTCGATGCTCTTGATCCTAGCGTGGGCGTGCGGCGAACGCAGAAAATAGGCGTAGGTCGCGCGCGCGAGAGGCAGATCGTCGACATAGCGTCCGGTCCCGGTCAGGAAGCGCTTGTCTTCCGTCCGAAGGACCCGGGCGCCGATTCCGGTGGCGGCGGTCATGGGGCTACACTCCTGCTGACTTCATGGCCGGTGCGGCGGCCAGAATTGCCTTCACGATGTTGTGGTAGCCGGTGCAGCGGCAGAGGTTGCCCTCGAGCTCACGGCGCACGGTCGCCTCGTCGAGCTGGTAGTTGTGGCGCTTCACCATGTCGATGGCGCTCATCACCATGCCCGGGGTGCAGAAGCCGCACTGAAGGGCGTGATTCTCGCGGAAGGCCTCCTGCATCGGATGCAGCTTGTCGGCGCTTTCCGCCAGCCCCTCGATCGTGGTCACCTTCGATCCCTCGGCCTGGACCGCGAGGATGGTGCACGACTTGATCGACTTGCCGTCGACATGGACGACGCAGGCGCCGCACTGGCTGGTGTCGCAGCCAACGTGGGTGCCGGTCATTCCCAGATGCTCGCGCAGGAATTGAACCAGCAGCGTGCGCGCCTCGACCTTGCCCGAGACGGCCTTGCCGTTGACGGTCATGGCGACGGATATGGTCATTACTCTTCTCCCTTACTTTAATTTGGTTCGCGCAGTCGCACTAAGCGCGGCCGCTAGGGCGTTGAATCGACTGTCGCAAGCCGCTCCCGCGGCGGTCAAGCGAATTGCGGGTGACAGCCTATCCGCCGCCAGTTGCTAACGACTCGCAAGGAACACCAGGACCAGCACAGCGGCACCGACGCCGATGACGATCCAATGCTTGTAGCCTCGCTGCGCTGCAGCAGATGCAGCAGTCGCGGCCGCAGGTGCCGCGACGGGCGCGGCCACTTCATCAGGCGGTGGACCGCCTACCATGGTAGTGAACTTGCCGAAGAACTCGTCGGCCAGCTTGCGGGCGGTGCCGTCGATCAGGCGCGCGCCCACTTGGGCGATCTTGCCGCCGACCTGGGCATCGACATTGTAGTTCAGGATCGTGTCCGCGCCGTCCTCACTCAGTGTGACGACCGCGCCGCCCTTGGCAAAGCCTGCCGCGCCACCCTGCCCCTCCCCGGAGATCTTGTAGCCGTTGGGGGGATCGAGGTCGGAAAGCGTGACCTTGCCGGTGAAACTGGCGCTGACCGGCCCGATGCGCATGCGCACCTTAGCCTTCATCTCGGTGTCGGCCGTCTTCTCCAGCGACTCGCAGCCCGGAATGCACGCCTGCAGTATGGCTACGTCGTTGAGCGCCGCGAAAACCTTCTCGCGAGACGCGGCGATCCTGTACTCGCCCTTGATTTCCATGTCGTAACTCCCGGCTGAACGCCTACCACTTGGAGGTATAGGAGTCCGGCGGCGGTTCTGCCAGTGGTTCGCGTATGGATACGTAGATCGTC
>JBQTJT010000067.1:0-102533 GCA_052386855.1 Reyranella sp. | reverse complement strand
CATGTCGTAACTCCCGGCTGAACGCCTACCACTTGGAGGTATAGGAGTCCGGCGGCGGTTCTGCCAGTGGTTCGCGTATGGATACGTAGATCGTCGCCAGGTAGGGGATCGCCATCAGGATGGCGATGAAGCCGAACCAGTTGGCCTGCGTGTTCCAGAACAGCGTCCGGATCACCCACCGGCCGCCGTCGGCCGAGACGAAGCCGCCGGCGCCGCCGTCGTGCAATTTGATGGCGCCCTCGGTCACCACCATGACCACCGCCCAGAAGGTCAGCAGCCCGGCCAGGACGATCTCCGGCAGGACCGGCCTGATGCGGCTGAAGGAACGGTCCATGCGCACGAAACCGCGGCTGCCGTCGTAGCCCAGCAGGCGACCGAACGAGAGCGCCTTGGAGATGCGGTGGGAGCGCGACGCCGGTTCCGTGCGCAAGATGGTGATGGTCTTCCAAGCCATCAGCACGACGCTTGGAATGACGAAGCTCCATATCGGGAAGTCGCGGTAGCGGCCGTCGATGGCGATCTGGCGGAACCAGTCGCCGATCCGGATGACGCCGTCATACCAATCGATGCTGATGACGACGAGATAGAAGATGCACAGCACCGTCAGCGCCAGGTAGAGCACCTGAGCCATCAGGTCAGCACGCTGGACGATGCGGTAACGAGGCAGCGCGCGCCAGGCCCGCCACGCCTCCGTGACGCGGGCGCCATAGAGCGAAGGGTCGGCCATCTTGCCGGTCAGGCTGTCGGCGATGCCGCGCAGCAGGGCGTAGCTGAACAGGCCAAGCAACACCGCCCAGAAGACGACGCCGGCCATGCGCTCGAAGTAGAAGCTGCGCGACACGTCGATCCAGGTCGCCTGCACGTAAGCGGTCGCCACCGCCTGGGTGAAGAACGCGAAGATCGCGATCGACTTCCAGCCCTTGGGGCGGCGCTGGCTGACGAAGCCGAGGAGGATCAGGCCCGCTGCCATCGTCGTCAGGGCAAACAGGATCCGCCAATGCGGCTCGGCCACAACCGGCTTGCCGAGTTCGAACTTGTCGTGCCGCTGCGCGTCGAGCAGCCCCCATGCCGCGCCGACAGTGCCCTCCTGCCGCGCCTTCCAATACTGGTCGAAGGCCTCGATGATGTTGTAGTCGAATTTCTCGCGCTCGGCGGCGGTCCGGAAGATCGAGAAATACTGGACCTGCTCGACCCGTCCCGGCCTTGCGTCGGAGCGCATGCGACCATCGCTCGGCCAGCCGGTTTCGCCGATCACGATCTTCTTTCCCGGGAAGCGCGCCTGCACCTTCTTGTAGATGTCGGTCAGGTGCTTATCGATGCTGAGCCGGCCGTCTGGGTCGCGGCGATCGACGCCGATCGGCTCGTCCTCCCAGTACGGCAGGATATGGATGGTGATGAAGTCGACCTCGTCGGCGAGCTGGGGATTGCGCATCCAGAATTCCCATACGTCGGCGTAGGTGACCGGCTGAGTCACGCGCTGCTTCACCTGGCGGATGTAGCGGCGCAGTTCGTTGGCCGTCAGATCCTTGCGCAGCAACACCTCGTTGCCGACGATCACCCGCTCGACCGTGTCCTTGTACTTGTTGGCATGGTCGATCAGCAGGTTGATCTGCTCGAGGTTTTCCTTGTCGTTGTTGTTCAGCCAGGCGCCGTGCCAGACCTTCAGCCCGTACTTGCCGGCGCGCTGCGGCACGGTTTCGAGGTTCTCGCCCGACGAGTAGGTTCGCACCGCCTGCACCTTGCCCTGCAGGCGCTTGAGGTCTTCCTCGATCTGGTCCGGCGTCGGAAACGTGCGGGTCAGCGGGCTTTGCCCGGGCCGATAGGGGGCAAAGGACACGCTCTGCAGCGGCGCCGCCGTCCAGCCGGCGATCTCCACCGGCCTGTTGGGCAGCCACCACCACAGAAGATTGAGCGCGGCCACGCCCGCAAATGCGACCAACGCTATCAGAGCACGCATGCAGGTGTTCTAGCAGGAACGGTTGCGGCGCGAATGGCTTTTCAGGGGCCGATTGTCCCCAATCGCTTCAATTGGGCCTTCTTAACTGGAAGGGCGCTGCATGCCGGCGATCGCCTGTCGGGTGATCTGGTGGCCGCGAAACAGGACCGCTTCCTTCCAATCGTCGGTGTCGGGATAGAACTGCCGGCGCATCGCGGCCCGCACCGGCCCCGCCTCCTTGCCGAGCGGATCGCCGTACTTGTGCAGCCAATGGTCGGCCCGGAAGGCTTTTTGCCCGCTCTCGCGGTCGAACGTGCCGTATTCCAGGGTGCACATGGTAAGCCGCGTCTCGGGCTCCAGGAGGACGCGGTTGAGGCCATAGTGGCCGAGCCCGTCGCGCGCCTGGGAGGCGGTCTGGCCGCGCTTCGACTCGGTCACCGATTCGCCCCAGAAGGCGCGCACCCGCCGGGAAGCCGGCGTGTCGATGTCGAAGTGCGTGATCGGCTCGCCGTAACCGTAAGGGCCGAGGCCGGTGTGGAAGTCGATCACCACGACGTCGCTCCTGCCCTTCAGGAACTTGTCGGTGATGGCGTGCAGGGTGCGGTTGGACCAAGCCGGTCCGCCGCCGCCGAAAAACATGCCGTCGGGATGGCTGTACTGGCCGCCGGACACGGCGCGGAAATAGGCGATGTCCCCCACCTTCTTGCGATAGGCCGCGAGCTCGGCTTCGGCGGCCTTGAGAGAGGGCTCGCTCAGGTCCGCTGGAATGAGGAAATCGGCGATCTCGAGGTAGCCCTCGTTTACCGGATAGGGCTTGCTGTGATCGACGTAGTTGCGGTTGAGGTCGTTGCCTTCCTCGGTCACGCGCCGGGTCCAGGCGAAGCCGTAAGGATTGATGGCATGGATGAAGACCCCCGCGGTGTCGGCCGGCAGGCCGGCCGCGCCCACCGACGCCAGCCAATCGACCTGGAAGCCCGATCCACAATAGCCTTCGACGCCGTGCGTGCTGGAAATCGTGACCACAACCTTTGACGCATCCTCGGGCCCGACGCGGGCAACGTCGGTCGACAGCGCCTCGCCCTTGGGGCCCTTGGTCGGATTGTCGTAGCGAAAGGTGCGCGCACCAGCCAGCCGCGCGGCCGCCAGGAACTTGTCACGGGCTTCGCTGTAGTCGCCGGCGAAGGAATGGACGTTGCTCATGACCTACCTCAGGTACGAAGAGTGAGGCCGCCATCGACCACCAGCTCGTGGCCGGTGATGAAATCGGCCTCATCGGACGCCAGCAGCAGCGCGCCACGCGCGATGTCGATCGGTTGGCCCAGGCGGCGCAGCGCCGCCTTCTTTTCCCACACCGCGCGGATCTCGGGATTGTCGAAATTGGTCCGCGTCATCCCGCTGTAGATCGCACCGGGGCAGACATAGTTGGCGGTGATGTTGAACTTGCCGAGCTCCAGCGCCAGCGTGCGCGTCAGTCCACCGACGCCGGCCTTGGAGGCTGCGTACGCGGCGAGGCCGAAGTCGGTGTCGAACGCCATCACCGAGGCGGTGTTGACGATCCGTGCCCGCCCCTTCTCCCGCGCCCGCAGCTTGAGCGCCGGGATGGCTTCGCGGCAGATCCGGAACATCGCCCGCAGGTTGACGCCGTTGACCTTGTCCCAATGCGCGTCGGTCATTTCCTCGACGAAGGCGCGGCCGCTGACGCCGGCATTGTTGAACAGGATGTCGATGGCGCCGAATTTGGCCAACGCCGTCGCCACGATGTTCCTGGGCGCCTCGTCACCGGTGATGTCGGCCGCCAGCGTCGCAATGGCCGAATTGCCGGCATGGACAGTGTCGATCGTCGAGCCGGGCAAGTCGACCGCCAGGACCGACGCGCCTTCCTCGGCGAAGAGTTTGACCGAGGCCGCCCCAATGCCCGAGGCGCCGCCCGTTACGATCGCGATCCTGCCGGTCAGGCGGCCCATCGCACCCTCCTCAGGAGATCGTCAGTACGACCTTGCCCGTCGCCTTGCGCGACAGGAGCGCATTCATCGCCTCGGCGCTCTCCTCCAGGGGAAAGCGCATGGAGATGTGCGGCTTCAGCTTGCCCTCGGCATACCAGGCCAGCAGCTCGTCGAAGTTCTTGCGCGCTTCCGCAGGCTCGCGCCCGCGCCAGGCGCCGTAGAACACGCCGCGCACATCGCAGCTCTTCAGCAAAGCGAGATTGGCCGGCAGCGAGGGGATACGGCCGGCGGCAAAGCCCACCACCAGCAGCCGCCCATACCAGGCGATGCAGCGGACCGATTCGTCGAAGGCATCGCCGCCGACCGCGTCGTAGATGATGTCCGCGCCATTGCCGCCGGTCAGTTCCTTGACCTTGTCGCGCATCTTGTCCTTGGTGTAGTTCACGAACATCGTGGCGCCGTACTTCTTGCAGATCTCCATCTTCTCGTCGGAGCCGACGGCCGCAATCACCTTCAGCCCCATCAGCGCACCCAGCTCGACGGCGGTGAGGCCGACGCCGCCAGAGGCGCCGGTGACCAGCAGCGTCTCGCCGGCCTTGTAGCTGCTGCGCTGCTTCAGCGCGTAGTACGAGGTGCCGTACGTCATCGTGAACGCCGCACCATCGTCGTAGCTCATGTTCTTCGGCATCGGCAGCAGGCTGCCCATGTCGACGACCGCCTCGGTGGCATAACCGCCGTGGCCGATCATGCCGATCACGCGGTCGCCGGCCTTGTAGCCGCTCACGCCTTCACCCAGCTCGATGACGTCACCGGCGATCTCGTGGCCCGGTGCGAACGGCCGCGGCGGCTTGAACTGATATTTGTCCTGGATGATCAGCGTATCGGGGAAATTGACGCCTGCGGCCCGGACCGCGACACGCACCTGGCCCTTGCCCGGCGGCTTGGACGGCAGCTCCACCAGTTTCAGGCTTTCGGGCCCGCCCGGCGTTTCACTCAGCATCGCGCGCATCGTCTTGCTCCCGTCGTCGGTGTTTCGTCCCGTGGCGCCCTTGATACGATGGCGACCCGGCCAGCGTCCATCCATGCTAGTAAAGCCGGACTTTCGGGTGGAGGAATTCAGGGGAGGAAGATGGCAGGGCTCTATTTCGAGGAATTCACTGTCGGCCAGATGTTCGAGCATCCGTGGACGCGGACCGTCACGGAAATGGACAATGTCCTCTACAGCTCGCTCACCATGAACGTGCAGCCGCTGCACATCGACGAGGAGTTCGCCTCCAAGACCGAATTCGGCAGGCGCATCGTGAACAGCCTGTTCACCCTGGGCCTGATGATCGGCATGACCGTGAACGACACCACGCTGGGCACGACGGTCGCCAACCTCGGCATGACCGATGTGCGTTTTCCCAAGCCGGTCTTTCACGGTGACACAATTCGCGTGCGTACCAAGGTGCTGAGCCTGCGCGAGAGCAAGTCGCGGCCCACCGCCGGCATCGTCGAGTTCGGCCACACCGCCATCAACCAGCACGGCGACGTCGTGGCCGAGTGCACGCGCCAGGCGCTGATGCACAAGAAGTCGAAAGCCTGAGGATTCCAAGTATGCGTTCATTCCTGTTCGTTCCCGCCGATTCGGAGCGCAAGCTCGCCAAGGGCCCGACCTCGGGGCCGGACGGGCTGATCCTCGACCTCGAGGATTCGGTCGCCGCCGACCGCAAGCCGATCGCGCGCGACATGGCGCTGGCCTATCTGAAGAGCGCCAATCGCCAGGGCCCCAAGCTCTATGTCCGCGTGAACGCGCTCGACACCGGTCTTACGCTGGGCGATCTCGCCGTCGTCATGCAGGGCAAACCCGACGGCATCGTCTTTCCGAAATGCGTTGGCCAGGCCAACCTCGACCTCCTGGCCAACTACCTCGACGCTCTCGAAGCCCGTGAAGGTATCTGCCACGGGACAACCCGGATCCTGACCATCGCCACCGAGAGTGCGGCGGCCGTGCTGGCGCTGACGGCGGCGCCGGCCAAGCATGCACGGCTGATGGGCCACTCCTGGGGTGGCGAGGACCTGATGGCCGACCTTGGTGCTTTGGCCAAGGGCCCCTCGCCCGGCGTCTACGACGACACCTTCAAATTTGCCCGGACCGTCAACCTGATGGCGTCGGTGGCCGCCGGCGTCACCGCCTACGACACGGTCTATCCCGACATCAAGAACATCGACGGCCTCCGGGCCGAGGCGCATGACGCAAGACGCATGGGCTATGGCGGCAAGATCGCGATCCATCCCGACCAGGTCGCGATCATCCACGAGGTCTTTACGCCCAGCGCCCAGGAGATCGACTGGGCCAAGCGTGTCGTGGCGACCTTCAGGGATAATCCGAGCTCCGGCGTTCTCACCCTCGATGGCAAGATGCTCGACCGCCCGCATCTGGTGCTGGCCGAGCGCCTGCTCGCCCGGACGGGTTAATGAAGGACACTTTCGGGCTCTACGATGCGCTCGACCGGATGTTCGCCGGAGCCCGCGACTCGGTCCTGACGCTCGATGAGTTCCTGACCGGCCTGGAAGGCCGCTCCTACGCCTTCGCGATTCTGGCGCTCAATGTACCCAATGCCATACCGACAGGCATTCCCTGGCTGTCGACGATCACCGGCGTGCCGATGCTGTTCCTGCTGGTCCAGTTCTTCGCCGGCCGGCCCGTGGCGTCGTTGCCGGGGTTCATCGGCCGGCGCGGCCTGCCGCGAGGCAAGCTGCAGAACTGCCTCGACCGGACCCGCCGCTACATCCAATGGCTGGAGAGGACAGTTCATGCCCGGCACGAATGGTGGGTGACCGGACTGCCCCGGCGACTGCTGCTGATCGCCTGGTCTCTCAACATCCTGTTGCTGGCGTTGCCGATCCCCTTCGACAACCTGTTTCCGGCCTATGCCATCCTGTTCTTCTGCCTCGCCCTCATCGAGGACGACGGCATGATGGCCATGCTCGGCTGGCTGCTCACGATCGTTACCGCGATCTGGACGGTCTTCCTGCTGATGGTCGGCCACGCCGCGATCATGGCGGCAATCTCGGCTCTTCGAGCCACCATCCTGAATTGATGACAACAGAGATCATGACCCAAGACATCGACTCTTCCAGCAGCCTGCACGCAGCGCTCGATCGCGGCGAGTCGCTGCCGTCACGCTGGTACACCGACCCGTCGATCACCGAACGGGAGATCACGCATGTCTTCCGCAAGAGCTGGAACTATATCGGACCGCTATCGCAACTGACGGCGCCGGGCGACTACGTCACCGGCTACGCCGGCGGTGTGCCGGTCGTCGTCGTTCGCAATGACCGTGGGCTGGCAGGTTTCGTCAATGTCTGCCGGCACCGCCGTCACGAGGTGATGAAGGGGCGCGGCAATGCCAAGGTCATGCAGTGCGGCTATCACGCCTGGACCTACGATCTTGCCGGCGGCCTCAAGCGCGTGCCGCGGTCGGCCGCCGAACCGGATTTCAGCCTCGCCGACTTCCCGCTTCTGCCCATCCGGGCTGAAGCCCTCGGTCCGTTCGTGTTCGTGCATCTCGACCCCGAGGCGCCTTCGGTGGAAGCCTGTTACGGGCCGATCCTGGACATCATCGCCGGCAGCGGCGTCGCGCTCGACAGGCTCGTGCCCCACAACCGCGAGGAATGGCGGTCGCAGGCCAACTGGAAGACCATGCTGGAGAATTACCTCGAGTGCTACCACTGCGCCGTTGCCCATCCGGGCTTCAACGCCGCGATCGATGTCCGCCCCGATGCCTACAAGCTCACGGCGCACGGGCTGTTCTCAAGCCAGACCGGGCAGGTGCGCAATGCCGCCCTGCAAGGGAAGAGCAAGGTCCCGCTTTACGATGTCGCGGGCGACGTCGCGCAGTCGCAGTATCACTTCCTGTGGCCGAACATGACCATCAACATCAATCCGGGTTTTCCCAACCTCTCGGTCGACGTGTGGAGTCCGGACGGGCCAAATGCGACCCGGGGCTTTTCCGAGCAGTTTTTCGGGCCCGGCGTCGCCGAGGATTTCGCGCAGTCGTTGATCGCCTTCAACAAGCAGGTCGCCCTGGAAGACGACATCCTGACGGATTCGGTTCAACGCGGCCTGCTTGGCGGGCTCCCCGATCGCGGCCGTTTCCTGACCAACAGCGAACACCTGGTGGTTCATTTCCAGAAAATGATCGTCAACGCCGTGGCTCAGTAGGAGCGCGGCAGCCCGAGAATGTGTTCGGCGACGTAGTTCAGGATCATGTTGGTCGAGATCGGCGCCACCGTGTAGAGCCGCGCTTCGCGGAACTTGCGCTCGATGTCGTACTCCTCGGCGAAGCCGAAGCCGCCGTGCGTCTGAACGCACATCTCGGCGCACGCCCACGACGCCTCCGACGCCAGCATCTTGGCCATGTTGGCTTCGGCACCGGCATTGATGCCGGCCTCGTACAGGCTGGCCGCCTTGCGCACCATCAGGTCGGCCGCCTCGATCTGCGTGTAGGCGCGGGCGATGGGATATTGCACGCCCTGGTTCTGGCCGATCGGCCGGCCGAACAGCTTGCGCTCCTTGGCATAGTTCACGGCCTTTTCGATGAACCAGCGCCCGTCGCCAATGCATTCCGAAGCAATCAGCACGCGTTCGGCGTTCATGCCGCTCAGGATGTAGCGGAAGCCCTGCCCTTCTTCGCCGATCAGGTTCTCGGCCGGCACTTCCATGTTGTCGAAGAACACTTCGGTGCTGTTGTGGTTCATCATCGTGCGGATCGGCCGGATGGTGAGGCCCTTGTTCAGTGCCGCCCGCATGTCGACGAGGAACACCGAGAGCCCTTCCGTGCGCTTGGCGGACTGCTCGCGCGGTGTGGTGCGCGCCAGCAGCAGCATCAGGTCGGAATGCTCGGCGCGGCTGGTCCACACCTTCTGGCCGTTCACGACGTAGGTGCTGTTGTTCTTCTTCACCGCCGTGGTGCGAAGGCTGAGCGTATCCGTGCCGCTGCTGGGCTCGGTGACGCCGAAGGCTTGTAGCCGCAACTCGCCGGTGGCGATCTTGGGCAGGTAGCGTTCCTTCTGTTCCTTGCTGCCGTGCCGAAGCACCGTCCCCATGATGTACATCTGGGCATGGCACGCTGCGGCGTTGCAGCCGGCGTGATGGATCTCCTCGAGCACGGCGCTTGCCGCCGAGAGGCCGAGGCCCGAACCGCCGTATTCCTCGGGAATGAGGATGCCCAGCCAGCCAGCCTCGGTCAGCGCCTTCACAAACGCCGTCGGGTAGCCGCGCTCCCGATCGAGATCACGCCAGTAGGCGCCGTCGAATTTCAGGCAGAGTTGGCGAACCGCGGCGCGGATTTCAGGATGGGTCGGTGCGTAGGGGCTTTCCATGGCGGCGCAAACTAGTCCGCCGCCTGCCCCCACGCAATGCGACCAAGTTCGTCGATCAGCGCACCGTGAATCTCGGGACCGAAGCCGTCAACCGTCGCCTCGCGGCGCGCCGTGACGCCATCGACCGCGCCGGCCTTGTCGACGATCGCCTGGGTGACGGCCAGGTCGCATTCCGCCGTCAGGAATTTGGCGATCGTCGGTCGCCAATCCGTGCGCAACACGGCAAGGGCCGCCATCAACCCGTAGGCCCCCCAGTTCGACACGCCGGCGACGACGAGATGGTCGCAGGAGGTGGCGCAGGCAATCTCGGCGCCGTTCGGCACCGTCCGTGCGATCAATCCAGCCGGCAGCTTGCCCATGCCGATCTCGTTACCACCGTCGCCGACCGCGACTTTCGTCCACGGGCCGCCGAGAAACAGGTCGTCGAGCGGCGCCGTCCAGGGCGAGACATCGACACCTCGCATGTTGCGCGGCGGCCCCCCGGTGCTGCGGCCGCAGCGTTCGATCGCGAGCGCGTGACTGAGAGCGGCCTTCCGCCAGGTCTCCGTCAACCGGTCGAGCCCGGCCCGGTCATCGACACCCACTTCATCGACAGCAACGCCGCCTCCCGCCGCCTCGACGGCCACACGCACGGCGTCGATGCAGGGCGTGTCGACCGCAATCCGCGCCGGCACGCCGCACGCCGCGAGTGCTGCGGCAAGAAGCGCGGTGCCCACCGGACCATCGGTCTCGGGCGCGGCAACATCGCCGCGCGGCACGAAGAAGCCGGTGATAAGGCCAACGCCAGTTGCCTGGACAAGGGAATGCGCCGCCGCCGACAGGCCACCGATACTTGCCTCCACCAATTCCCCGGTCTTGCGGCCGACATCGCGACACACCAGCACTTCGATGGCGGCCATCCGCCTAACAGTCTCACTTGTCTTTGGCGACATACACTCCTGTCCAATCCTCCGGCGAATCGTCGATCAGCCCATCGATCCGCTTACGCATCATCTCGTAGTAGCTCTGCTGCCAGCCCGCCTGCTCAGCGGCTTTCTGGCAGTCATCCATCATCGCCAGGGCCTCGGCGAAGCCACCGCTACGATATTGCGCAAGCAGCGCCGCCTGTCGATCCAGCAGTACCCGGAAGGCAGGCAACGTCGCCATCGCCCCGTCGCCCAATAACGCATAGACCCGTTCCGGCTCGGTCTTGCCCTTCACCATGACCAGATCGATCTCGATGGTCGCGAAGTCCGGCACCTGCTCGCGCGTCACGTTGCCGATGATGATGCCGACGCCATAGGTCTTGCATTGGCCTTCCAGGCGGGAGGCGAGATTCACCGAGTCGCCCAGACAGGAATAGGTGAAGCGCTGGGACGATCCGAAGTTGCCGACCGAGGCGCGGCCGGTGTTGAGGCCGACGCCGATGTTCACGGGAATATGTCGGCGGCCCTCCGCTTCGGCCTCGGCTTTCCACTCGATGTTGAGGGCGTGCAACCTCGCCTGCATGGCAAGCGCCGTCTCGCAGGCGCGGGCGGCATGGCCATCCACCTCGATCGGCGCATTCCAGAACGCCATGATGGCGTCGCCCATGTATTTGTCGATGGTGCCACGATGGCCGAGGATCAGGTCGGTCATCGGCGTCAGGAAGCGGTTCATGAACCGCGTCAGCCCTTGCGGATCGAACTGCTCGGAAATCGTGGTGAAGCCGCGCACATCGGTGAACATCACCGTGATCTCGCGCAGCTCGCCACCCAGCTGCAGCAACTCGGGATTGCGGGCGAGCTGCTCGACGACGTCGGGCGACAGATAGAGCCCGAAGGCTCCGCGGATCTCGCGGCGCTCGCGTTCCGCGCTCATGAAGGCGAGAGCCGAGCCGCTGACATAGATCGCCGCCAGGGTCGCCGGCGGATAGATCGGATCGAACAGCAGCCGGTACTCCGAATAGGCGATCCACGGCACCAGGACGCCGATGCCGATGAAGACCACGGCAACGATCGCCATCCTGCCCGCCGGGAGTCGCGGCAGCAGCCAGACAAGGAGCAGCCCGATCGCCGCCAGATAGAGAAACTCGGCGCCGGTCGCGTAATCCGGCCGCGCCAGGAATTTCTGCTCGATCATCTGCTCGGCGAGTTGGGCGTGGACTTCCACACCCGGCACCGTGTCCTGGACCGGCGTATTACGCAGGTCCTTGAGGCCGATCGCGCTGGTGCCGATGAAGACGACCCGGCCCTCGAGTTCGGCTGGCGGGACTTTGTCCCGGAGGACGGCGAGCGCCGAGATGAAACGCTGGGGAACATGGCCGGTGTCGAAAAGTGCCACGTGTCCGCGGCCGTCGGTCGGCACAGCCAAGTCGCCGGTCTTGATGGAGACGATGCCGGTACTTTGGCCGAACGACAGTTCACTGCTTGCGCCGGATGACTTGATGAAATAGGTGCCTGCGCCTTGGGCCACGCGCACCGCCTCGATCGACAGTGCTGGAAACAGCCCTTCCTGGCCCGCGAGCCGAAACATCATCGGCACGCGGCGGATCACCACGCTCTCGTAGTCGGTGTTGACGCTGCCGTTGCCCTTGGCGGCCGCCACCAGCAGCGGAAGTGTCTCTACCGTACGGGCCTGCTGCGGCAGGAACTGACTCGGATCGTCGCCCGCGAAGGCAACACCGAAGAAGCGCCGCGGTGGGTTCGTTCCGCCATTAAGATCGAAGCCGAAGCCAGTCACGACCCTCGAGCTGGCGATCGCTCCGGCAAAGACCTTGTCGCTATCCTGGACCGCCGCCGATATTTTCCGGGCGGTTTCCGGGTCGGTGAAAGTGCCGAGTTCGCGAACCATGCCACTCAGCGACGAGCGATCCGACTCGGCAAATATCGCGTCGAATGCGATGGCTGCGACGCCCTTTTCCGTGAGTTTGTCGACCAACTCGGCCAGGACGGTGCGCGGCCACGGCCATTGCCCATAGGCGGCAAGCGCTGCCTCGTCGATATCGATGATGCGCACCGGCGTTTCCGGCGAATACTGGCGCGGCTCGATGCGCTGGAAGCTGTCGAAGGCGAAGTCGCGCAGGCGGGAGAGCGCCATGGGGTCGGTCGCCCGCAGGAAAAGCGCATTCAGGAGCACCAGGAAGGCAATCACCAGCGGTGCGCGCTGCGCAGTGTTGCGGCCGAACAACCAACTCATGCGCATCGCGGTGCAATCCCTCTTGCAATCATCACTTTACGGAAGGACACCCGCCAAGCCAAATGACGCACCTTGTCCGCCCCGAGCAATCACGCCGCCCTGCACGGCATTTACCTGAAGTTGGCCTCGCTGGTGCTGTTCTGCACCATGGACGCGATGGTGAAGGCGCTTGGCGACACCTACGGCTCGTTCCAGCTCATGCTGTTCCGCAGCGCCATCGCCATGATCCCGGTCGCCGTCCTGATCTGGCGGGCCGGTGGCCTCAGGTCGGTGCTGCCCAATCGACCGTGGCTGCAGGCCGTGCGCATCGTCGTGGCTTTTGGCAGTACCCTGGGCTTCTTCTACGTCTTCCCGCGCATGCCGCTGGTCGACGCCTATGCGATCTCCTTTGCCGCTCCGCTGTTCATGGTGGCGCTGTCGGTGCCATTGCTGGGTGAGCCAGTCGGCTGGCGACGCTGGACCGCCGTCATCGTAGGCTTCGTCGGCGTGCTGATCATGCTCGATCCGTGGGGGATCGAGTTCCACGCCATGTCGTTGATCGTGCTGGGCGCCACCTTCTGCTACGCCCTGTCGGCCGTCATGCTGCGGCAGTTGAGCCGCCATGACTCCGATATCGTCGCCTTGTTTTGGCTGTCGCTGGCGACCAGTGCGGCGTCGCTGGCTGGTGCCATCCCGGCCTGGGTGTGGCCCACGCCGATCGACTGGCTATGGCTGGTGACAATGGGCCTGCTGGGTGGCGTGGCGCAGATCCTGAGCACACGCGCTTGGCGGCTGGCGCCCGCCGCCATCCTTGCGCCCTTCGACTATACGTCGATCGTGCTCGCCGTCCTGTTCGGATACTTTTGGTTCCGAGAGGAGCCCTCTTCGATGGTCTGGTACGGCCTGCCTCTGGTTATCGGTTCCGGCCTCTATATCCTGCACCGGGAGCGCATTCGGGCCCGCGAAAAGGCCCCCGCGCCCACCCCTTGAGGGGTTTTCCGTACCGGGTTTGAGGATATTAGACGCATTGACGAACCGGCCTTCCAACCACATCTTGTAGGCATGACCGACACCACCTTCTCCGTGACCCAGAGCGCCGCCAAGCGGATTGCCTTTCTGGCCTCCAAGGAAGCCAAGCCCGTGATGATGCGCGTGGCCGTGCTGGGCGGCGGCTGCTCCGGCTTCCAGTACAACTTCTCCTTCGAGGACGCCCGCAGCGACGACGACCTCGTGATCGAGCGTGACGGCGCCGCCGTGCTGGTCGACAGCACCTCGCTGGAATTGCTCAAGGGCAGCCAGCTCGACTATGTCGAGGAAATGGTCGGTGCCTCGTTCCAGGTGAACAACCCGAACGCCACCTCGTCCTGCGGCTGCGGCAACTCCTTCAGCGTCTGATCCGCCGGCGATTTCTGCCAAGCCGCGGCATCACTTGAAGCCGCACTTCTCCGCTGTCGTACCCGCCGTAGACCACTTGTCGCCTTGCCGGAAGCAGCCGTTGTTCCAGGTGCCCGACCAGCTTCGCCCGTCGGCCGCGGTCTTGGTGCCCTGTCCATGCGCCTTGTCGTTTTGCCATTGTCCGGTGTAGCGATCGCCGTTGGCCCACTGCATGACACCCTGGCCGTTGAAGTCGTTGTTGCGCCACTCACCTTCATAGCGGTTGCCGCTCTTCCAGAGATAAACGCCGCGCCCGTGGAACATGTCATCGACGAACTGGCCATCGTAGCGGTCTCCGGCGTATCGACTGCCGCTGATCCAGATGAAGGTACCGCGACCGTTCCTGCGCCCTCGGCGCATCTCGCCTTCGTACTGATCGACCAGGTTGTTCTCTCCCGACCAGCGCAGCGCGCCGCGCCCGTCGGCCAGGCCCTCCACGCAGCCACCCGACCACGAGACAGTGTTCTTTCCCGATCCCATGGTTGCAACCTTGCAGCCGGTGCGAGGATCGGTGACCCAGGCATTCGGCGGTGGCGCCGTTTGAGCCAGGGCACCCCAACTGACAGTCACTGCGAGCACCGCAAGGCAAATAGATTTCATGGCCGAACAAGCCTCCCCCAGCTCGACGCCAACGCAACCCGACCAAGTGGAGCGAGCATACGCCAAATTCAGGCCCCGGGCAGGGGATACTTAAGTTGAGGCAAATGAAGGTATGCTCGGGCTCCAAGGTGCCCGAGCATTCGACGGTTAAGGAAAACAATCGGCCATGAAGATCGCGACCTGGAACGTCAATTCGGTCCGCAAGCGGACGGGAAACCTGATCTCGTGGCTCGAGCGGGCCAAGCCCGACGTCGTCGTGCTGCAGGAGATCAA
This sequence comes from Reyranella sp., assembly GCA_052386855.1. Classification (GTDB taxonomy): domain Bacteria; phylum Pseudomonadota; class Alphaproteobacteria; order Reyranellales; family Reyranellaceae; genus Reyranella. The sequence goes on along the minus strand of JBQTJT010000067.1, from coordinate 87,845 downwards.
GGCGCAGGAACCGACGTTCCCCAAGCTCGAGGTCGAGGCCGCGGGCTACAAGATGGCGATCGTGGGCCAAAAGGGCTTTAACGGCGTCGCCCTCCTCTCGTTGCATCCGTTCGATGTCACCGCGCGCGCGCTGCCCGGCCATGTCGAGGACGAGCCGGCGCGCTACGTCGAGGGCCGCGTGCTCACGCCGCGCGGACCGCTCACCGTCGGCGGCATCTACCTGCCCAACGGCAATCCCATCGGCACCGAGAAATTCGCCTACAAGCTCGCCTGGATGGAGCGCCTGCTCGGCCACGCCCGCGAGCTGCTGGCCAAGGAAGAGATGTTCGCCCTCTGCGGCGACTACAACGTCTGCCCGACCGAAATCGACGTCTACGATCCGAAGGCCTTCGCCAACGACGCGCTCTGCCAGCCAGAGTCGCGGGCGGCGCTACGCAGGCTCCTCAACCTCGGCCTGACCGATGCCGTCCGCGCCTTCCATGCCGACGGCGAGTGCTACACCTTCTGGGATTACCAGGCCGGCGCCTGGCAGAAGGGCAACGGCCTCCGGATCGATCACCTGCTGCTCTCGCCGCAGGCCGCCGACCGGCTGACCGCTGTCGGCATCGACAAGGCCGAGCGCGGCAAGGCCGAGCCTTCCGACCACGTTCCGGTGTGGTGCGAACTCGACGTCGCGGCCTGAGACCTATTCGGCGCCCGCGCCGATCACGCCGCCGTCGGCGATGATGCACTGGCCGCAGACGAAGGCGCCGGCCTTCGAGGCCAGGAACACCGCGACGCCGCCGATATCGTCGGGCTGGCCGATGCGCTTCAGCGCCGCCTTGTTCTCCTGGGCCGCGCGGATCTGCGGATTGTCCCACAGCGCCTTGGCGAAGTCGGTCTGGATCAGTCCAGGCGCAATGGCGTTGACGCGGACGTTGTGTTTGCCCCACTCCATGGCGAGCGACTTTACCAATGAGAGGTCGGCCGCCTTCGACATGTTGTAGGCCGCAATATGGGCCGAGCCCACGAGCGCACCGATCGACGACACGACGATGAAGACGCCGTCCTTGCGCTCCGCCATCTCCGGTCCGACCATGTTCATCAGCCAGAGGTTCGACATGACATTGTTCTGCATGATCTTCTGGAACACTTCTTCCTTCAGGCCGGTGAGCGGGCCGAAGTAAGGGTTTGACGCCGCATTGCAGACCATGATGTCGATCCGGCCATAGGCCTTGCGCGCTTCGGCGACCAGGTTCTCGAGCTGGGCCTTCTCGGAGATGCTGGCGGCAACCGCTGTCGCCTCGCCGCCCCGGGCCTTGATGCCCTTCACGACCTCCTCGCAGGCCGGCAGCTTGCGGCTGGAGACGACGACCTTGGCGCCGTGGGCCGCCATCTGCTCGCAGATCGATCGGCCGATGCCGCGGCTGCCGCCGGTCACCACGGCGACCTTGCCCTTGAGGTCGAACATCATCTGCACTCTCCCGAATTCATTTCTTGGTCGAGCTTAGCGGCGCGCGGGCGAACAGCGCAATCAACTCGACATGCGGCGACCACAGGAACTGGTCGATCGGCAGCAGTTTCTCCAGCCGGTACCCGCCGTCCTGCAGAACGCGCGCGTCGCGGGCGAAGCTGCCGGGATCGCAGGAGCCGTAGACGATCCGCGGCACCTTCGATTTCGCAAGCTCGGCCGTCTGCGCCACGGCGCCGGCGCGCGGCGGATCGAGCACGGCTGCGTCGAAGACATCGAGCTCCGCTGCCATTAGCGGATTGCGGAACAGGTCGCGGTGAACGGCCGTCAGTTTGCCGCTGCCGAGATGCCGGCCTGCGGCCTCGACGGCCGCGATCGATGGCTTGTCGCTTTCATAGAGCGTCGCCCGCCAGGGCCGGCCGACGGTCAAGGTTCCCGTGCCCGCGAACAGGTCGGCCACGCGCTTCGACCCGCCGATCCACGCCGCCACCGCGTCGCGCATCGCCTGTTCGGAGCGACGCGTCGCCTGCAGGAAGGCACCGGGCGGCGGCTCGAGGGCCACATCGCCGAAGGTGAGACGCGGTGCGCGGCGCGTGACCAGCGGCTCTGCCGTCGCGCGATCGCCCCAGCTGAGCCGCGCCAGATCGGCGCTCTCGGCGAAAGCCACCAGCCTCTGGTTGGCCTCGAGCGACAGGGTGAACCGCTTGTGCGGTCGTACCAGCACGTCGAGGCCGGCATCGGTGTCGTTCACGATCGCATCGGCCGATCCGCCTTCAGGGAGGATGCCGGCCAGCACCGCGCGCAACTGCGGCAACACGACGACGAGCCTTGGGGTGACGACGAAGCATTCCTCGACATCGACCACCTGCTGGCTGGCGCGCTCGTGGAAGCCCGCCATTGCCTTGCGGCCCTGCCGGCGCACGACGAAGTCCGCCCGGCGGCGCTCGTTCGGCAGGCCGGCGAGTGCGGCCTCGAAGGAAGACGCGGCGACCCCGCGCTGCTCCAGCGCCCGCGCGATCAGCTCGTTCTTCCAGCCGGCGTAGATGTCCCGCCGCCAGTGTTGTAGGGCACAGCCGCCACAGATACCGAAGTGCCTGCAGGGTGCCGGTTCGCGATGGCGTGACGGGGCAAGTATTTCCGCGAGGTCGGCGACGATGCCTTCGCCCCGCTTCTCGCGCGGTTCGGCCTCGACGATCTCACCCGGCAGGGTGAAGGGCACGAAGTAGCGTTGCCCCTCTTCCTGCGCGACCCCATCGCCGCGAGCACCGATCTCGAGGATGTTGAGCGTGACGGTCACGCCGCGTTCAGCCGAGCCAGCTCTTCGCTGGCCTCATCTCGCCGACCAGCAGGCCGACGACGTTCTTGATGGCGGGATGGACGATCTCGTCGCGCTGCTCCGAGGGCAGCACGCCGAGATGGTCGAGTAGCGTCGCCATCGCGACCTCGGACGCGCGGCCGGCGCCGTCCCACATCTTGATCGCCACGCCCAATCCCAAAGTCGGCAGCATGGCGCAGAACACGCCCTCCGCGCCGGTCTTGACCTGTGCCACACCCGGCATTGCGCCGTTGATCCGGGTACAGAACCGGCCGCTGCCCGCGACCATGAAGGGCTCGGCGTTCATCGCGGCCCGGATGCGGGTCGCGGCCTCGGCATGCTTGTTCGAGAGGCGCGACGGATCGGCCATGCTGGCCATCGCCCGCGCCAGGCTTTTCAGCGGCGTGGCGAGCGTGGGGATACCGCAGCCGTCAGTGCCGTGCGAGAAGGCATGGGCATCGGCGCCGCAGAGGTCGCTCATGACGTCGCGCAGGCGACGCTGCACCGGATGATCGTAGGTGATGTAGCCCTTGGTCGGCTCGCCATATTGAACGGCCGTCGTCAGGAAGCCACTGTGCTTGCCCGAGCAGTTGTTATAGGCAGCCGTCGGCACCGCATTCGCGCGCAGCAATGCTTCGACAGTCTGCGGCAGGCGCGGCGCGTGCGTGCCGCATTCGAGATCGTCCTCGCCAAGACCCACCTTCTTCAGCCAGGCACGCACCGTCTCGACATGGCGCGGCTCGCCATTGTGCGAGGCGCAGGAGAGCGCGATGTGCTCGTCGCCCAGCCCGAAGCGCTCGACCGCGCCGCTTTCGACGAAGGCCATGGCCTGGATCGGTTTGTTGGCCGAGCGCGGCAGGATGGGCGCGTCGATGTCGCCCCACGAGGCGACCACCGTGCCATCGGCTTTCACGACGGCGGCAATGCCCTCGTGCCGGCTTTCGACCACGGGACCGCGCGTGACTTCTATGACGACCGCACCCTTGCTCACGCGCCGCGCTCCAGCTTGATGACCGTGACGTTGTCCTGGTGTTCCTTGGCGGCGGCCAGCACCGCCTCGATCATGCCGCTGGCCGGCCGCGCCGCCAGGGAGGCGATCTGCTCGTTGGCGAGCGTCTGCACCCCGTCGCTGCACAGCAGCAGCCTGTCGGCAGGGCCCAGTCGGCGGCTGCCCTTGTCGATCAGGGTCAGCGGGTCGCCCATGACAGCCTCGCGCAGCGTGTGACGGCCGGGATGATGCTCGGCTTCCTCCGCCGTCAGCATGCCGCGCGCCACCAGCGCATCGATCTGCGGCGCCATCGAATGATCGGCGTTCAGCTGCTCGAGCGTGCCGTTGGTCACCAGATAGAACGGCGAGTCGCCGACGCTGATCCAGCGCACCTCGTCGCCGCGCACGACGGCCGCCACCACCGTGGCGCCCATGCCGTTGAGATCGGGCTTGCCTTCGGCACCGACCCGCACCGCCTCGTTGGCGTCGTTCAGGCCATCGGCCAGGCCGCCGCCTTGTTCGATCGCATGGACGAAGGCGTCGACCGCGAGCTTGCTCGCGACGGCGCCGCCGGCGTGGCCACCCATGCCGTCGGCCACGATCGCCAGCAGCGAACCGTCAGCCAGCGGCACCAGCTTCCAGCTGTCTTCCTGGTAGGGCCTCTTGCCCTGGTGCTGGCTGCCCTCTCCCCGCCACCGAACAGCCATGCCTAGTGCCACACCGCCGGCAGCTTGCTGAGGCCACGCAGCGTAAAGCTTCGCCGCCAGGCCGGTGCATCTTTTTCCGGAAGTTTCAGGTTGGGCAGGCGTTCGACCAGCGCGGTGAAGACCAGCTCGGCTTCCAGGCGCGCCAGCTGGGCGCCGAGGCAGTGATGGATGCCGCCGCCGAACGACAGCGGCCGGATGTTCTGGCGGCCGACGTCGAGCTTGTCGGGATCGGCGTACTGCGCGGGATCGCGGTTGGCCGCGCCCAGCAGCATCACGATGCTTTCGCTGGCCGGCACCATCACGCCGCCGATTTCAACCTCGGTGTTGGTGACCCGGCCGGTGATCTGCACCGAGGAGTCGAAGCGCAACAGCTCGTCGATGGCGTTGGCGATCAGCGACGGATCGGCCTTCAGCCGCTCCCATTGATCGGGATGGCGATGCAGCGCCAGCAGGCCGTTGCCGATCAGGTTGGTCGTGGTCTCGTGGCCGGCGCCGAACAGCAGGCCGATGTTGGCCTCGAGCTCGGCGGAGGTGAGCTTGTCGCCGGCTTCCTCGGCCTTCACCAGTTCGGTCGTGAGATCGTCCTGGGGCTCGCGGCGGCGCAGCTCGCAGAGCTGGTTGAAATAGACCCCGGCCATCTTGGTGTTCATGTTGGCCTGGTCGAGTTCGGCGCGGGTCATCGGCACCGGCTCGAGGATGCGGCCGTTGACGTTGCTGCCGGCCAGGAACGGCGCGCGATGCGCCTCGGGAATGCCCAGCATGTCGCAGATCACGATCACCGGCAGGCGGTGCGCGAGGTCGCGCATCACGTCCATCTCGCCTTTGTCGGCCACGCGGTCGAGCTGTTCATCCACCAGCGCGCGGATGCGCGGCCGCATGTCGGCCACGCGTCGGGCGGTGAAGGCCTTGGTGACGAGGCCGCGCAACCGCGTATGGTCGGGCGGATCCTGCACCAGCATGGTGTTGGCCAGGCTGGCGATGGCGGGCTCGTCCATCCGGTCGCTGCCGTAGCGACGCACCATGTTGCCCACGAAGTCCTTGCCGAAGCGCTTGTCGCGGAGCGCGAAGGCCATGTCCTCGTAGCGCGTGAGCAGCCAGAAGCCCTGCGGTGTCTTGAACACCGGCGCGGTCTCGCGGAGCGCGCGATAGAAGGGATAGGGATCGGCAATGAACGCAGGATCGAGCGGATTGAAGGCTGGCGGCGCGCGATCCTGCACCGGCGGGGTCATATCGTTCATGGCGCTTTCTCTAGCACGAACTCCCTTGCCGCGCGACCGAGCGAGCCCCTAGCATTGGTCCCGCCGGCCACCCGCCCGCCCGCCACTCACCCGCACCGTGCAGAAAGAGCGTCGATATGCTTGGAGTGCCTGCCGTCTACGACTGGATCGCCCACCATGCCGGCCGCCGGCCGGGGACGCTCGCGATCCACGACCTGCAGACGGAACGGAAGTTCACCTACGCCGACCTCGATGCGCGGACCGGCCGGCTTGCCGCAGCGCTTCTGGCACTCGGCATCGGCCGTGGCGATCGCGTCGCTCTCCTTGCACCCAACTGCGCCGAATATTTCGAGATCCAGTTCGCTTGCGGGCGGCTCGGCGCCATCATGCTGCCGCTCAACTGGCGCCTCACCGTGCCGGAGCTCGACTATATCCTGGGCGACTCGACGCCCAAGCTCTTGATCCACGACAGGAGCTTCGCCGATCAGGCCGCCGCCCTTTCGAAGAGCCGACTCGAGATCGACCACGACCGGCCCGACAGCGCCTACGAGCGCGCACTCGCCGAGGCTGGCCCGGCGCCCGCTCCCCTGGCCCTGACACACGATGATGTCGGCATGGTGATGTACACCTCGGGCACCACCGGGCACCCCAAGGGCGCGATCATCACCCACGGCATGGTGTTCTGGAACTGCGTCAACCTCGGCATCCCCGCCCTCATCACGCCCGAGACCGTGCAGCTCGTGGTGCTGCCGCTGTTCCATACCGGCGGCCTCAACTGCTACGCCAACCCGGTGCTGCATGCCGGCGGCACGATCCTGGTCATGCGCGCCTTCGATCCCGGCCAGGCCCTCGACTATCTCTCCGACCCGGCGCTGGGCATCACCCACTTCTTCGCCGTGCCGGCGCCGTATCAATTCATGATGCAGCACCCGAAGTTCCAGGGCGCCGATCTCTCCCGCCTCCGTATTGCCGGCGTCGGCGGCGCACCCTGCGCGCTTGCCATCCTCGAAACCTGGTCGGCGCGCGGCGTGCCGCTGGTCCAGGGCTGGGGCATGACCGAGACCAGCCCAGCCGGCACCATGCTCGATGCCGCCGACGCCATCCGCAAGGTGGGCTCGGCCGGCAAGGCGCTGATGCACACCGCCATCCGCATCGTCGACGACGAGGGCAACGACGTGGCCGCAGGCGGCATCGGCGAGCTGCTCATCAAGGGCTCCAACATCACGCCGGGTTACTGGAACAAGCCCGACGCCACCAAGAACTCGTTCACCGGCGAGTGGCTGCACACCGGCGACGCCGCGCGGCTGGACGAGGAAGGCTTCGTCTATATCGTCGACCGCTGGAAGGACATGTACATCTCCGGTGGCGAGAACGTGTATCCGGCCGAGGTCGAGAACGTGCTGTTCCAGCTGCCGCAGGTGGCCGACGCTGCCATCATCGGCGTGCCCAACGAGCGCTGGGGCGAAGTCGGCATGGCAATCATCGTGCGCAAGGCCGACCAGGAGTTGGAGGAAGGCGAAATCATCCGCCACTGCCTCAGTCGCCTCGCCAAGTTCAAGGTCCCGCAATCCGTCGCCTTCGTGGATGCCTTGCCGCGCAACGCCACCGGCAAGGTCCTGAAGCGCGAGCTGCGCGCTCAGTTCACCCCTTAGACCAGCGGCACGTAGTCGTACTCGCCGACGCCCTGCAGGATCAGGAAGGTGAGCGACGTCGATCCGGCATTCGTCACCAGGTGAGGCCGGCCGGCCACGGCCACGAAGCTGTCGCCGACACCCAGCCGGACATCCTGCTTGGGGTTCTGCAGGAAGAGCCGCATCTGCCCCTCCAGCACGTAGAACGTGTCGCTGATGCTGGTGTGGTAGTGCCAAGGCACCGTCTGGGTGGGCGAGAGTTGCAACTCGCTGATCCGGAAGCCGGGACGTTCGGCATGGCGCGCCCGCCGCTCGACCTCGTAGAGATGGCTGGCGTCCTTGACGGTTTCGAGCTTTCTCTCCGCTTTCATGAGCAATCTCCGGCGACGTCGGTCAGGGAATCACGCTAGCGCCTTCAACGCCTTGATACACCGTGTTTTTCGCCCTTCAAGCGGTGCTGTCGGGGAGTCACCGGATGTCGAAAAAGCAAAACTCCATTTTTCCCCTGTTCCCTCCCTCGAACGCCCTGTGCCGTCGGCACGCAAAGCCTTATGAACGATGCGCAACATCGAAGCAGGATACTAGTAGGATAAAATAGGAAAGTCAATGCTTACCATCTATGGCGTCTACCGTTCCCGCGCCTCGCGCAACATCTGGCTGGCCCACGAACTCGGCCTGCCGTTCAAGCACGTGCCGGTGATCCAGCACTATCGCCTGCCCGACGCCAAGGCCGCCGATGCACCGCTCCACACCCGCTCGGCCGCGTTCATGAAGGTGAACCCCAACGGCCACGTCCCCTCGATCGACGACGACGGGCTGGTGCTGCACGAGTCGCTGGCCATCAACCTCTACCTCGCCCGCAAGCACGGCGGCCCCCTCGCCCCGGCCAATGTCGCCGAAGATGGCGAGATGGGCATGTGGGCGCTTTGGGCGGCGACCGAAGTCGAGACCCATGCGCTCAACATCCTCTACAACCGCACCGGCAACCCTGCGGTCTCCAAGGAGATGGCCGATGCCGCCGTCGAGGCGCTGAAGGCGCCTTTCGCCGTGCTCGATGCCGCGCTCGCCAGGACCGGCTTCCTGGTCGGCGGCCGCTTCACGGTAGCCGACGTCAACGTGGCCGAGATCATGCGCTACGCCCAGGCAGCACCTGAGCTGTTCGAAGCGGCCCCGCGCGTGAAGGCGTGGATCGCCGCCTGCCAAGCGCGACCGGCCTTCAAGAAAATGTGGGAAGCGCGCGACAAGGAGCCGGCCTAGCGGCCCCTAAAGGCCTTCGCGATCTGGTCCTGCATCGGCTTCACAAGATAGGACAGCACGGTCCGCGGCGCGGTCTGCATGAACACCTCGACGGGCATGCCGGCTACCAGCCGCAACCCATCGAGGCGTGCGAGCTCGCTGTCGGGCACGAGGATGCGTACCGAGTAGTAGCTCTCGTTCTTCTTCTCTTCCTGCGTGACGTCGGCGCCGATGCGCACGATCTCGCCGTCGAGCTCCGGCGTGGTGCGCTGGTTGAAGGCCGGGAACCGCACGACGACGCGCTGGCCTGGATGCACCTGGTCGATCTCCTGCGGCGCGATCTTTGCCTCGACGATCAGCGCATCGGAGTCTGGCACGATCAGCATGACCGGCTCGCCGGCCTGGATCACGCCGCCGATCGTGTGCACGCTGCGCTGGAAGACCCTGCCGTCCTGCGGCGCCACGAGATCGACGCGCTTGAGCTGGTCCTCGGCCGCGACCCGCCGTTCGATCAGCTCGGATCTCTTGCCGCGCATCTCGGCCAGCTCCTTGCCGACCTCGGTCCGAAGATCTTCGTCGACCTGGAGAATTTTGAGCTGGATCTCAGCGATCCGGCCCTTGGTCTGAGCCATCGCAGCGATCAAAGCGCCGCGCTCGCCATCGAGCCGGGCCCCGTCACGCTCGAGCGCGGTCATACGGGCGAACGGCACCAGGTTCTTGGACCATAGTTCGCGAACGCCCTTGAGTTCCTGCTGAATCCAATCGATCTCCCGGGCTTTCGCCGCCTCCTGGTCGCGATTGCCCAGGATCTGCTGCTCGAGCTGGGCGACCTGTTCCTTGAGCTGAGACTTCAGTCCCTCGCGGCCCGCGCCACGAATCTCGAACAGCCGTTGCTCGCCCGATATCACCAGCAGGACATCGGGGTCGGCGGCCCTCGCCAGCAGATCAGGCGGAAAGGCTACTCGCTGGGCCGCGTCACGCTCGGCCTCGTTCCGCGCCTGGCGCGCCGCGAGTTCGTCGAGCGCCTTGGTCACGATCGCCAGACCGGCACGCGTCTGGGTCTCGTCGAGCCGCACCACGACATCACCTGCCTTGACGCGATCGCCTTCCCTGACCCTCAGTTCGCCGACCACGCCGCCGGTCGGGTGCTGGACCTTCTTCACGTTCGAGTCGACGACAAGCTGGCCCGACGCGATCACCGCACCGGACAGTTCGGTCGTCACCGCCCAGCCCCCGACACCGCCGACCAGCAGGCCGATGGCCGCGCCACCGATCGCGAGGTGCCGGCCGATGGAGTTCTGGGAGGTGGATTGGTGAGCAGTCATGACGTCGCCACACGCAGCGGCGTTGCTGCCACGGCAGGCGGCCGCTTCGGCAGCAGTTCGCGGAGCACGGTGTCTTTCGGCCCGAACGCCTGTTGGCGGCCGCCGCGCATCGCCAGGAGAGTGTCGACGCCGGCCAGGGCGCTCGGCCGATGGGCGATCACGACGACGATGCCGCCGCGCGCCCGAACACCCAGGATGGCGCGCGTCAGCGCTTCGTCACCCTCGCTGTCGAGACTGGAGTTGGGCTCGTCGAGCACCACGAGGAACGGATCGCCGTAGAGCGCACGGGCGAGCCCGACGCGCTGGCGCTGGCCGGCCGACAAAGCAGCGCCAGCCTCACCGATCTCAGTCTCGTAGCCGTCCGGCAGGCCCAGGATCAGTTCATGGACGCCGGCGGCGCGGGCTGCGGCAATGATCGCTTCCGACGACGGCGCGGGCTCGAACCGCGCGATGTTGTCGGCCACGCTGCCGGCGAACAGTTCCATGTCCTGTGGCAAGTAGCCGATGTGCGGGCCGAGGGTTTCCGGCGACCATTGATCGAGCGCGGCAGCGTCGATGCGAATCCTGCCGCGAGCCGCCGCCCAGACTCCGACCATGGCGCGGCCCAAGGACGACTTGCCCGAGGCGCTGGGCCCAACGATTCCCAGCCCCTGCCCTGCCTTCAACTGAAACGCCGCGTCCTGGACGACGACCCGGCTCGTGCCGGGCGGAACGAGGCTCACGGCCTCGAAGGCGAGCGACTGCGCCGGCTTGGGCAGCGCCATGCGCGGCATGTCGGCCGGCATTTTGGCCATGAGGTCGTTGAGGCGCCGCCAGCTCTGCCGGGCCGCGACGAAGCCCCGCCAATGCGAGATCGCGAGCTCGATGGGTGCCAGCGCCCGCGAGGTCAGGATCGAGCTCGCGATGATGATGCCGGCAGTGGCCTGACCATGGATCACGAGATAGGCGCCGATCCCGAGCACGCCCGATTGCAGCACCATGCGAAGAACCTTCGAGAGGCCACCCAACCCTCCGGCGACGTCGGCGGCGCGCTGCTGCGCTGCCTGGTAGCCACGATTGCATTCGCTCCACAGCGCACCGAGGCGGCCCGCCATGCCCATCGCATGGACGACCTCGGCATTGCGCCGGCTCGCTTCGGCCAGGGCACTACGGGTGTTTGCCAGCCCCGCGGCCTGGCCGGCGGGCGCGCGCGTCAGGAACTCGGTGAGCAGCGTGACGACCACGAGGATGAGCCCGCCCACCGTCGCCGCGATCCCGATCCAGGGATGAAACAGGTAACAGATGCCGAGATAGAGCGGCATCCAGGGCAGGTCGAACAGGGCCGCCGGCCCTACGCTCGACAGGAAGGAACGGACCTGGTCGAGGTCGCGCAGCGGCTGGAGGCCGTGCTGCGCCCCATTCTGCCCTGGTGCCTTCAACGGCAGCTTCACCAGGATATGATAGACGCGCTGGCTCACCGCCTCGTCGAGGGAGCCCGCGATCCGCACGAGCACTCGGCTCCGGATGATGTCGAGCACGCCCTGGAAGCTGAACAGGACCAGGGCCAGCACGCTGATGCCCACAAGGGTGGGCACGCTGCGGCTCGCCAGCACCCGGTCGTAGACCTCGAGCATGTAGAACGAGCCTGTGAGATAGAGCACGTTCAGGATGGCGCTGAACACGGCCACGCCGATAAAGGCCCTGCGGCAAGTGGCAAGGGCTGCCGAAAGTTCCGAGAGCGGCTTCTGGCCTGGCCTCATCGTGGGTCGCGTCATGTCACACGATATGGTCGAAGTCGTTCAGGATGCCGGAGAACTCGAACGGGTTCTGGGCGATGCCGCTGCTGTCCGACGAGGTGTAGTGAGCACCGGCCGAGTTGCCGTTGTCGCGCGCCACCGACCACATCGAGAGCATCGCCACGTCGGGATCGTTCGCGGCATAGTCGAGCAGCGCCCTTGCATCGGCCAGGGTGAACACCTCGGAGACGATGTCGTTGACACCGATCATCGGCGTGATGCCGATCTTGGCGTCGAGGCCCATGGCCGCGAGTTGCTGCTGGGTCGCCTCGGAGGCCTGGATGGCGCTCAGCCCCATCTGGCCGTTGTTGTCCTGCCCCTGGCCGTAATCCATGGCCATGATGTTGACCATGTCGACCCGCACGCCGTCGTTCATCGCGCTTCGCAGCAGGTTCAGCCCGCTGTTGACGAGGCCGAACGGCATCACCGGCAGGGTGAATGACACCTGCAGGTCGGGGTTGGCCGCCTGCAGGCCCACGATGGCCTCATTGCGCATCGTGATCGATGGCTGGTGCTCCACTGCCGCGCCTTCGATGTCGAAGTCGATGGAGGTGATGCCGTATCGGTCGATCACCGACTGGTATTGCGCCTGCAGGACGGCCGCGTTGGGGGCAACCAGAGCCGCTTCCGTGCCGGCGGCACCGCCGAATGAGATGGTGATGTTGCCGCCGGCCGCCTGGATCGCCTGGACCTGCGCCAGGATCGTCGTGGTCGCCCCCGACGTCGTGTAGAGCGTGTCGTCGTCAATCGATCCCGCACCCTGCCAGCCGATGCCCTCGTTGGATGCGAGCACAAAGGCCAGGGTGAAGTTCTCGATGCCTGCGGCCTGGGAGATGGCGACCAGGTCGGCATCGACCGGCATCGCCATGTCGATGTAGGGCGAGAACATCTGCTCCAGGCTGCCGTGCGGATCGGGAATGGTGGTGTGCACGGCAATCGGGCTCGCCTGCGCCGACAGACCCAGGGCATCGATCGCCGCGACCGAGAACTGGTAGTCCGTGTCGGGCGTGAGCTGCGTGACGGTGTAATGCGTGCCGGTGACGGTGGCGATCTGCTGGCCGTTCTCGAACACCGCATAGCCGGTGACGGTGCCGCCGCCCGGCACGCTGGACGCGTCCCAGCTCAGCATGGTCGAGGTACTCGAGATGGTGGTGGCTTCGAGGCCGGTCGGCACGGTCGGAACCGAGTCCGGCACGTCCTCCTCGACGGCGTGGACATGGACGGCCGACGGGTTCAGTTGACCTGTTGCCACGAAGCCGAAGCTGACCTCGCCGCCCTGCGCAAGCTGGCCGTTCCACGCCACATTGCCGATCACGTAGCCGTTGGCGTCGTGCGAGATGATCCGCGCATTCCAGATGTCGGTGATCAGGTACGGCATGTCGATCGCGATCTGCCAGCCGCCGCTCAGGTTCGCGCCGTCGTTGTGCACGACCACATTGCCGTTGAAGCCGCCGCTCCAGGAATCGGTCACGGCGAACTGACCGCTGAGGTCGCCCGTCGGGCCGGGAGGTGGCGTCGTCGTGTCGTCGTTGGTGATCGTGCCCGCGCCGGTGCCGTCGGCCAAAGTGGCGCCGGACGGATTGCTCAGCACGATCGTAAAGCCTTCGTTGCCTTCGACGACGGCATCGCCGATCGCCGCGACCTGGATGGTCTTCTGGGTTTGCCCCGGGGCGAAGGTGAGGGTGCCGGACTGCGCGACATAGTCGCTTCCGGCCGTCGCCGTCCCGTTGGCAGTGGCGTAGGTCACCGTCACGGCGGTGGCCGAGGCGGCCGACAGGCTCACCGTGAAGGTGGCGTGCCCCGGCTGGGCCACGCTGCCTTCGGCGAAGGTCGCATTGCCGATGCTGAGCGTCGGCGCGGGTGGCGGCGGTGCCGCGTCGTCATCGTCGACGATGGTGGCGGTTCCGGTGGCGCGCGAGAGGGTAGCGCCCGAGGCATTGCTCAGCACCACGGTGAAATGCTCGTTCGCCTCGTCGATGTCGTCGCCCACGATCGGGATCGAGATCGTCCTGGACTGCTCGCCCGGCGCGAAAGTGACGGAGCCGCTGCTGCCGATGAAATCCGCGGCGCCGGCGTCGCCCACCACGGTGTGGAAATTCACCGTGACCGTGCCGGTTGCCGGCGCGGAGAGCGTGAGCACGAAGTCGGCATGGGTGGCCGCCTCCGAACCGCCGCCCGCCTCTACATCGCTGTCGAAGTCGAACTGGATCGGCGTCAGATAGGCCATCTTGTTCTGGTTAACGCTGTTCCAGTCGCTGGCCAGGATGCCGCCGGTGTCGCCCGAGTTGGGGTTCCACGACCAGAAGGTCCAGCTCACACCCTGATCGCCGGCCGGCAGGTCGTGCGTGCCGTTGTTGTCGAGATCGCCCGAGAGGTAGGAGGTGATGGCCTCCAGCCAGGCCGCGTCCTTGGTATCGGTGAGGTTGGTGCCGAATTCGCCGATGTACACCGGCGCGATCCCCTCCTTGTAGATGTAGCCCCACATCTGGTCGAACTTGGCCGGCAGGCCGGCGGCGAAGTTGTCGCCCTGGAACCAGGGCTGCGGCCAGACCGAGTTGGGATAATCATGCGCCGAGTAGACCAGCTTGTTGTCGACCGCGAGGTCGATCGGCCGGTCGCGCACGCCCATGAGGTTGCCGCCCCACCAGTAGTTCTCGCCCTGGTAGGAGGCCACGCCCTCGACGAAGATCAGCATGTTGGGATTGACCGCGCCGATGGCGTTGCCGGCACGCTCGGCCGCCGCTGCCCAGTCGTTGGGCCCGCCACCGCCCCAGGTGCCGGCATGGGGCTCGTTGTGCAGGTCGGCGCCGATCACCGTGGGGTCGTTGGCGTAGCGCAGCGCCAGCATCTGCCAGTCGGAGATCCACTGCGCCTCGCTATGCTGGGCGTCGTACCACAGGCCGTTGGCCGAGGCGCCCGCGCCAGAATCGTTGCGGTGGTGATCGAGGATGATCTTCAGCCCGATCTCGCCGGCATAGGCCACGATCTTGTCCATGACCTGCATGGCAGTGAGGCCCTGCAGGTCGGGGTTCGCTGCGTAGTTGATGTTGGGCGTGCCGGTGGCGCGGAGCGTGTCGTTGGAGAACGGCAGGCGGATGGTGTTGAACCCGAGGTCCACCATCTGGTCCATCATGCTCTGGTAGTTGCGCGTCCAGAGGCCATGCGGCGCCACGTCCGAATTTTCGAAGCCGAACCAGTTGACGCCGGCGATCTGGACCGAGTTGCCCGCCGAATCGACGATCTGGTTGCCCGAGGTGCTGAACCAGCCCGATGCCGTCCCGCCGGTGCCGGGATCGCCCTCGACCACCGACGCATCGGAGATGCTGAGTGTCGGCAGAGGTGCCGCATCGTCATTGGTGATCGTGCCGGCCGCCGTGCCATCGGCAAGCGTGGCGCCCAGCGGATTGGAGAGCACGACGGTGAAGCCTTCATTGGCCTCCACCACCGCATCGCCGATCGCCGACACCTGGATCGTCTTCTGGGTTTCCCCGGGCGCAAAGGTCAAGGAGCCGGACTGGGCGACATAGTCGGTACCGGCGGTCGCAGTGCCGTTCGCGGTGGCGAAGTTCACCGTCACTGCCGAGGCGGAGGCCGCCGACAGGGTCACCGTGAAGGCGGCATGGCCCGGTGCCGCGGCACTGCCCTCGGCAAAGCTCGCGTCGCTGATGCTGATCGTTGGCGGCGGCGGCGGTGCTGCGTCGTCGTTGGTGATGGTGCCCGCCGCCGCGCCGTCGGCGATGGTGGCGCCGCTCGGCGACGAGAGATTGAGCGTGAGCGTTTCCTTGGCCTCGACCGCCGTGTCGCCCGACACCTGGACGCGGACCACCTTCGACGTCTCGCCCGCTGCAAAGGTGAGCGTGCCCGCGAGCGCTGCATAGTCGGTGCCCGCCATCGCCGTGCCGTTGCCCGTGGAATAGGCCACCGTGACCGGGCTCGTGGAGGCGGCCGAAAGGGTGACGGTGAAGGCGAGTTCATGCGTGCCGCTGTTGCCCTCGGCGACTGTCGCATCGGCAACGGAGAGGCTCGGCAGCACCGGCGCGGGATCGTCACCGGCGGCGATGCCGTTGATCATGAAGCCCGACGCCGCCGTGCCGCCGCTGCCGGGCGTCGCCTGGAAGCCGAACGAGACGTCCCGGCCGCCGGCCACCTGCCCATTCCAGCCGGCGTTACGGACCACATAGTGGTCGCCGACATGGCTCACGATCTCGGCGTTCCAGATGCTGGTAATGTTGAACGAGGCGTTGAACTCGACGGTCCAGCCGTTGAGGCCGCCGGCGCCGGCGCCGACTGTCATGTTACCGGTGAAGCCCGATCCCCAGTTGCTGCCGACGTCATAGTCGAGCGAGGCGCCGCCGGTTGGCGGCGGCGCTGCATCGTCGTTGGTGATGGTGCCAACCGCCGCGCCGTCGGCAAGGCTGGCGCCGCTCGGTGACGACAGATTGAGGGCAAGGGTTTCGCTGGCCTCGACGGCGCTGTCGCCGGTGACCGGCACGAGGATCGTCTTGCTGGTCTCGTCCGCCGCGAACGTGAGCGTGCCCGACTGCGCGCCATAGTCCGAGCCGGCCGTCGCCGTGCCGTTGGCGGTCGAATAGTGGACCGTGACGGGCCCGGCGGCCGCCTGCGAAAGCGTGACCGTGAAGGCGAGTTGCGATGTTCCGGCGCTGCCTTCCACCACCGAGGCGTCGCCGACCGAAAGCGTCGGCAGCACCGGCGGTGGCGCATCGCCTGCGCCGTTGAGCGCCAGGCCAGCGACGGCCGTGCCGCCGGCGCCAGGCGTCGCCTGAAATCCGAAAGTGGCGATCCCACCCGCCGGTACATTCGAATTCCAGGCAACGTTGCGGACCACGTAGTGATCACCGACGTGGCTCACGATCTCGGCGCCCCAGATATTCGAGATAGCGAACGAGGCGTCGAACTCAACGATCCAGCCGTGGAGCCCTTGTGCTCCGCCCGGCACAGTCATGTTGCCGACGAAGCCTGATCCCCAATTGCTTCCAACAGCATAGTCGATGCTCGCCATCTCGCTGCTCCCTCCTGGAATGCCGCGTCATGCAGCCGCAGGTGCGATATGTCACCGCCGCCGGGGGATCGCATCGGCCCCCATGCCGCCACTCGGTGAACCCGGCAGAAAAATCGGTGAACCCGGTGGCAAGCACCGTATGCCGGCCTGCGTGCGCTTGCCTGTGACCATCAAATGCCCTTTGCTGCCGGAAATCGCCGGAGCCGCACGCGTGACCATAACCGTCTTCAACAGGACTGCCGGCGCGGCCCGTACCAGCTGGAACAGCGTGCCGATATTCTGGCGGGCGCAGTTCGTGGGCTGGAGCCTGGTTGCCATCGTCGATCTGGTGAACCTGCGGCTGCTCTTTCACGAATTCTCGACCGCGATTGCCCGGACGGCGGTCGTCGTGACGTGCCTGGTGCTGATCTCCTCGGGCATGCGCAGGGTCTATGCCTCGCCGCACTTCGACAACACGCTGACCGCGCGGACAGTGGGCTGGGTCGCGCTGCTGTCGATCGGCGGCGGCGCGGTTATCGCCGCCCTGATGGTCACCGCCCGCGACGTTGCGGGCTGGGCGGTCCCCGGCCGCGAGCCGCTCGACGAGTTCGTTTTCCCGCTGACCCACTACTCCCTCACGCTTGCAGGCTGGAGCCTCTGCTACTTCTGGGTCCATGCCGAGGTCGCCGAACAGGCCCAGCACAAACGCGCCATGCGGGCGGAAGCCGAGGCATTGCGCGCCGAACTCGAGGAGCTGCGTCTGCAGCTCGATCCCCACTTCCTCTTCAACGCGTTGAACGGCGTGGCCGAGGAAATCCCCGAGCATCCCGACGCGGCGCTCGTCATGCTGCGCGATCTCACGGCCTACCTGCGACACTCGCTCGACGGCATCAACCAGACCGTCGTGACGGTCGAGGCCGAGGTCGGCGGGCTCTCGGCCTACCTGCGCGTGCAGCAGGCCCGCTTCGGCGATCGCCTCAGGACGAGGCTCCACACCGATCCAGCCGCGGCATCGCGCCGGATCGCAAGCTTCCTGCTGCAGCCACTGGTCGAGAACGCCGTCAAATACGGCCGGCGCGAGAACGGTCTGGACGTCGGCATCGACATCTGCCTGGTGGGCGATGCGTTGCACATCGAGATCGACAACACCGGCTCACTCAACGATGTGCCGAAGACGCGGCAACGCCGCTCCGGCATCGGCCTCGAGAACATCCGTCGGCGCCTCGCCTTGCACTATCCCGGGCGCCACCAGTTCACACTGACGGACCGCGGCAGCGGAGAGAAGAAGGTGGTGGCGAAACTCATCCTCGAGGGCGATCCATGCGAGTCCTGATCGTCGACGACGAACCGCTGGCGCGCTCGGCGATGCGGCGCCTGCTCGTCGCCCATCCCGCCGTCGAGATCGTGGGCGAGGCCGACAGCATCGACCGGGCCATCAGCGCCATCGAGCGCACGCAGCCGCAGCTGGTCTTCCTCGACATCGAGCTGGGCGGCGGCGACGGCTTCGACCTGCTCGCCGCGCTGGAGCGACCGCCGATCGTCGTGTTCGTCACCGCCTATGCCGAACATGCGGTCGAGGCCTTCGCGGTGGACGCGGTCGACTATCTCCTGAAGCCGGTCGCACCGGAACGCCTGGCCGAATCGCTGGCCCGCGTCGAGCGGCAGCTCGCCCAGGATGCGACTCATGCCGGACTCGGCGTCATCGAACTCAAGACGCCCAAGCGCACGGTGCTTGCCCAGCCGGCCGAGATCGTGGCGCTGCGCGCCGACGGCGATTTCACGCGCGTCCATGTCGCCGATCAGCCCGAGGTGATGATCTGGCGGACGCTGGCGCATTTCGAGAGCCTGCTGCCGTCGCCGCCTTTCCTGCGGCTCGGCCGGTCGCTGATCATCAACCGCGACCGTCTGCGCAACATCGAGACGCAGTCGCGCTCGAGCGCGCGCGTCACGCTGCAGGGGATGGCCGAAGCGCTGATCCTCGGCCGCACCGCCGCGGCAAAGCTGCGCGAGGCGCTGGCCGACGACAAGCCCTGACGGCTGTTTCTATGCCGGTTGGCCCGCCATCCGTTCCTTGGCGGCGGCGAGCGCGGCTTCCGAAAATTGCTCCGGATATTTCAGCACCAGGCTCTCGCCCGTCATCTCGGCGAGGCCGTTGGCCATCAGCAGCTCATAGCCTTCGGTCGGCGTCTTGCTCGTCACCCAATCTTCCAGGCACTGGGCCACGCCCTTGCTCTTGAGTTTCAGGCGCGTCCGGCTGGCGCGGGTGGCGCGGCCGTTCTTCTGGCTGAGGAGATACTCGTAGGCCGCCAGCGTCTCGTAGAAGTCGCGATGCAGCGGCTCGGTCTGCTCCGCGCCCTCGAGCGAGCACAGCTTCCGGAAGGCCTCGCGCCAGATATCGTCGCGCCCCAGCCGCTTGGCGTTCGTCATCAACGTCCGCAGGGCCGCCGGATCCGTGTAGCCGGAAATCGGCTTGGCCATCGTCTGCTTCAGGACCGGCGGCGGCTTGGCCACGGCCGTCTGCTTCGCGTTGTTTTTTGCCACGATAACTCCTGCACATTGGTCCAGCACTGGGTGTGCAAGAGCGGCGAGTATATCACATTGCCCGATGCCCGCCTCGATTGCTTACGCGGCCCGGCTCATCCAGTTCACGGACACGCCGAAGCCCAAACGCTCGTAAAACCGCCGCGCGTGGCGATTGACGGCATGGACGCCCAGTTCGACGTGGCTGGCGCCCTGCCCGCGCGCCCAGTCCATGGAGGCCGTCACCAGTCTTTCACCGATTCTCCGGTCCCGCCTATCCGCACGGACCACGAGATTGTCGATCACCACCACCTTGCGCGGCACGGCGCCAGCGAAGGGCGCCGGCGGCCGTGGCAGCAGCAGGCAGAGGCCGACCACCTCAGCCCCGACTTCAGCCACCAGCACGGTCGAGCCAGGCCCGGCCAGCCACTGCCCGACCTGCTCCCAGGTGCGCGCCGGCCCATCGAAGGGGCGGAAGAAATCCGGCCGCGCCTTGCGGTGGAATTCGTCCAGCGCCTCGAACAGGGCGCAGAGCGCCTGGTAGTCGCCGAGCGTCGCCTGGCGCACGATGGACTGCACGGGGATCGACATCACGCCGCCAGCACGAGCCGATCACTGGCCGCCGCGAAGCCGAAGCTTTCGTAGAAACGCCGGCCATCTCGATTGACATCGCCGACGATGGCCTCGACCTGCACGGCGCGGCGCTGGCGCGACCATTCGACGGCGGCGGCCAGCAGGCGGCGGCCGATGCGACGGCCGCGCAGGTCGGCGCGCACGACGAGGTTGTCGACTTCCACGACCTTGTGCGCGCCTGCACCGGGCATCGGCACGATGCGCGTGATCAGGACGGCGACGCCCAGAATGCCGAACTCACTCTGCGCCACCAGGAGCGTCATGCCCGGGCTTTCCAGCCAGGTCAGCACCTGCTCGCGGGCGCCGGCCGGATTGTCCAGCAGGTCGCACAGTGCCGTGCAATCGCGTGGCCCCGCCAGTCGCACGCGAATTGATGGCGGCTGCGGGGGCGGCTGCAGCGGCGGTTCCATCTCTTCTAGGTCTGCTTCGATGATCGACATGTCGTCCTCCGGTTGCGGTCCCGCCGCGGCCCGGAGGCCTATTCCAGAAACACAGAAGCCGCCGGGATGCGGCGGCTTCGTTGAGTCATGACCCTTCGCGCCGCCTATGTAAGGGGCGTAAAATACCAAGCGTTCTGGGACAGGGTCGTGCGCATCGGTATTATATAAGGCTTCAGGCCTGCACCTGTCAATCATTCCGCCGCAACGGCCATCGCCTGCTTGAGGCCCGGCATGGTGAAGCCGAGCTTGTCGAGCTTGTCGATCATGTCCTTGCCGGTCTTCTCGTCGGTCTCGATCAGCGGCGGACGAACCGGCGTCCACGGCGCGTCGCCGGCATAGTGGGCGATCACGTACTTCAGCGCCGGGATCATCACATAGCCCTGCATGACGCCGCGGACCTCGTTGATCCAGGCCTGCAGCTTGTCGGCCTCGGGCGTGCCGTACTTCCGGAACGTCTCGGCGATCTTGCCTGGGTTGATGTTGGCCGTGGCGCTGATACAACCCACGCCGCCCGCCTTGATGTTCTCGAGCAGCGGCTTCTCGTTGCCGGAGAAGACGTCGAAGCCGTCCTTGGCGAAGGCGTCGATCATGCTCTTGGTGTGTGGCCAGTCGTCCGACGAATCCTTCATGCCGGCGATCTGCTTCGGGTAGGCCTTCATCAGCCGCTCGACCAGCTTGTGTGTGATCGGCACCGCCGACACCGGCGGGATGTGATAGAGGTAGACACGCAGGCGATCGTCGCCGACGCGCTGCACCACCTCGGAGAAGAAACGGAACAGCCCCTCTTCCGGCACGCCCTTGTAGTAGAAGGGCGGCAGCATCAGCACGCCGCCGACGCCGAGCTTGGTGGCATGCGCGCTCACCTTGGCGGCTTCGGTGATCGAGCTGGCGCCGGTGCCGGGCATCATGCGCGCCGTCGGCACACCCGCTGAAACGGCGGCTTCCAGCAGGCCCATGCGCTCGTCGGCCGACATGGAATTGGCCTCGGAATTGGTGCCGAACACGGCAAGTCCGCAATCCTGGCCGATCAGCCACTTGCAGTGGGCGATGAATCGGCCGACATCCGGCGACAGATCGCGCTTGAAGGGTGTGACGACGGGCGAAAGAACGCCTTTGATCCGCGCGGTGGCCATGATTTGATTTCCTCAAGGTAGTGGCGCGCCTTTTCTGCAACGAAGTGCCGGAGACGTCCAGTGGCAGGTTTGACCAGCGAGATCCTTCCCGAGGATGGCTATGCCGGAACATTGATCGGCCGCGTCAGCACGCCGGCCGGGCCAAGCGTCGTCGCAGTACGATCAGGCGGGTTGTTCGACATCACCGCGGCGGCTGCCACCGTGGCCGATCTCTGCAATGCGGCCGATCCGCTGGCGCTGGCCCAAAGCGGCGGCACGCGCCTGGGTTCGTTGGAAGAGCTGCTTCCAAGCCTGCTGGCGCCGATCGACCTGCAGGCCATCAAGGCGGCCGGCGTCACCTTCGCCGTCAGCCTCTTGGAACGGCTGATCGAGGAGCATGCCAAGGGCGATCCTACGCGGGCCGAGGCGGTGCGCGGCGAGCTGAATTCCATCATCGGTGCCGACGTCACCACCATCGAGCCGGGCTCGGCCGAGGCCGAGGCGCTGAAGAAGTCGCTGATGGCAAGCGGCGCCTGGTCGCCCTATCTCGAGGTCGGCATCGGTCCCTATGCCGAAATCTTCACCAAGGCGCCGGCGATGGCTGCCGTCGGTTTTGGCGCGGAGATCGGCATCCGCGCCGACAGCGACTGGAACAATCCCGAGCCGGAAGTGACCGTGGTGGTAAGTGCGGCCGGCAAGATCGTCGGCGCCACGCTCGGCAACGACGTCAACTTGCGCGATATCGAGGGGCGGAGCGCGCTGCTGCTCGGCATCGCCAAGGACAACAACGCCTCGTGTGCCGTTGGACCGTTCGTGCGGCTGTTCGATGGCACCTTCTCGATCGACGACGTGCGCAAGGCCAAGGTCGAGCTCGAAGTCACGGGCCAGGATCAATTCCGGCTGCGCGGCGAGAGCGATCTCTCCAAGATCAGCCGCGATCCGGTTGAGCTCGTGCAGCAGGCGACGAGCGCGCATCAATATCCCGACGGCTTCGTGCTGATGACGGGAACGCTGTTCGCACCGACGCAGAAACGCAAGCCGGATGGGCTGGGTTTCACCCACGAGGTCGGCGACCTCGTCTCGATCCGCTCGCCCAAGCTCGGCACGCTCACCAACAAGGTGAACCATTGCGACAAGATCCCGCCCTGGACCTTCGGCACCTCGGCGCTGATGCGTAACCTGGCAGCGCGCGGGTTGTTGAAGTGACGCCGTGTCGTCTCGACCGGAGCGCGCAGCGCGGAGTGGAGAGACCTCCTCTCGACAGCATGGGGCTTGGACGCGGAGAGAAGGCCTCTCGGCTTCGCTTCGCTACGCTCGAGGCGACGAAATAGTGACCGACCTCACCCTCCTCTCCGCTTCCGAGCTCAGCGAACAGATCGCGGCGAAGAAAGTCTCGCCGGTCGAACTAACGAAGGCCGTGCTGGCGCGGGCGGAGAAACTGCAGCCGGTGCTGAACTGCTTCATCACCCTCGCTGGCGAGCAGGCGCTGGCGGCGGCTCAGGCGGCGGAGAAGGCGGTGATGGACGGCCAGCCGCTCGGCCTGCTGCACGGCATCCCCTTCGCGGCCAAGGACCTCGTCAACACGGCAGGCGTTCGCACGACCTTCGGCTCGCTGCTGCATGAAGACAATGTGCCCAAGGAAGATGCGGTCGCCGCGGCCCGGATGAAATCCGCCGGTGCGGTCCTGTTCGGCAAGACGACGACGCCGGAGTTCGGCCACAAGGCCCTGACCGACGCACCGCTGTTCGGCCGCACGCGCAACGCCTGGAGCGCGGCGCACACATCCGGCGGTTCCAGCGGCGGCGCGGCCGTCGCGGTCGCGGCCGGCATCGGGCCGATCGGCATCGCCACCGACGGCGGCGGCTCGACGCGCATTCCGGCCGCAGCCAACGGCATGGTTGGCCTCAAGCAGAGCAACGGTGTCATCCCGCACAGCCAGGTGGCCGACGCCTTCGGCAACTACACCTATGTGACGCCGATGACGCGCACGGTGATGGACACGGCGCTGATGCTGCAGGCGATGACCGGGCCTCATCCCTCCGATCCGTGGTCCATCGGCCTCGCGCCGCAGGACTACATCGCCGCCGCCCGGCCCGAGGGCACGCTCAAAGGCAAGCGCATCCTGTTCAGTGCGACCTTCGGCGAGACGGTGGTGGCCAGGGATGTGCGTGCAGCGTTCGAGCGCTCGCTCGGCAGACTGCGCGAGCTGGGCGCCGAGCTGGTCGAGCTCGACGAAGAGCTGCCCGACATGGCGCCAGTGTGGACGACCATCAACCACACGACATGGAAGGCGCGCTTCGACGAGATGATCCGCCGCGACGGCAATCGCATGACGCCCTCGCTGGTACGGCAGGTCGCCATGGCGGCGGAATGGAGCGGCGCCGATTACCAGCGCGCCCAGTTCCAGCGCACCGAGGTCTTCCGAATGGTGCAGCGCTGGTTTGAAAACTTCGATTATCTCGTCACACCGACGCTTTCGCGCACCGCCCTGCCCATCGACCAGGATCTGTTCGAGCCGATCCACATCGACGGCGTCGAGGTGGGCGAGCTCCGGCGCAACTGGTTTCCCTACACCATGCCGTTCAACATCACCGGCCATCCGGCGCTGACATTGTGCTGCGGCTATGACGCGGCGGGATTGCCGATTGGCCTGCAAATCGTCGGACGGTTCCGCGACGATGCCTCGGTGCTGCGAACGGCGGCGCTCTATGAAGCGTCCGAGGACTGGCTGTCGCGCCGGCCAAACCTGTGATGAGGGGGCTATGAGCCGACCGCCGCCACTCTCGGCCGAGGAAATCCAGGCGCGCGTGCTGCATCGCGACGGGCTGATCCTGGTGATCGACAAGCCGGCGGGCCTCGCCGTCCATGCTGGTCCGAGCCGCGCGCCCAACCTGGAAGAGTGTTTCGACGCGCTGCGCTTCGGCCTGCCTCGGCCGCCCGCCCTCGCCCATCGGCTCGATGCAGACACCTCGGGCGTGCTGGTGCTGGGACGCCATCCCAAGGCGCTGGCCAAGCTCGGCCGTCTCTTCTCCGGCCACACGACCGAGAAGACCTATTGGGCGGTGGTGCAAGGCGCGCCGCCCGCCGAGGAAGGCGTTTTCGACAAGCCTTTGCTGAAACTCAACAGCAAGACTGGCTGGACGGTGAAGGTGTCGGACAAGGGCCAGACCGCGGTGACGCGCTACCGCATCCTCGGCCGCGCGCCCGGCATGACCTGGCTGGAGCTGAAGCCGGAAACCGGGCGCACGCACCAGATCCGCGTCCATTGCGCCGATGCCGGCTGCCCGGTGATCGGCGACCGTTTCTACGGCCGACCCGAGGCGGGACAGCAGTTGCATCTGCATTCGCGTGCGATCGTGCTGGCGCTGTCGAAGAACAAGCCGCCGGTGGTCGTGACCGCCCCACCGCCGCCGCATATGATGGCGGCACTGACGGCCTGTGGCTTCAGTCCTTCGACCTGACCCAGATCCGGAGCTTGTCGCCGATCTCGAAGCCGGCATCGCTGGCCGCCTTCAGCTCCTCGCCGGATTCATAGCCGACCAGGGGCAGCCGCGGAAAAGTCTGGGCGGCAAGAAGCGCCAGCGACCGCCACACCGCGCGGGCATCGGCGGCATCGGCGACCACATTGGAGAGGCCAACGACGCCCTCGGCGCGATAGAGCATGCCGCCCGCCACGGCCTGGAAGCCGCGCCGTCCGGTGAACATCGCGAAATCGGGATCGCCGAACGGCAGGTCTGCCGCGCCTTTGGTTTCACGCTGCCAGACGATGTCCGATGTCGCGCCGGGCAAAGGCATCGCGTTGCGGATCCAGCGCGCCTCGAACAGCAATTCGAATCCCAGGCGCGAGAGGTCGAGCAGGCGGAAGCTGTCCTTCACCGACCAGCGGCCGGGCAGGTTCGACTTCACGAGGAGGTCGATCGCCTCGCGTTGCTCGGCCGCCACGGCCTTGCCGGGCTGCAAGGTGACGACGTTGGGATAGAAGCGCGGCACCGGCTCGGCATTGACCCAGCTGTGCAGCAGGAAGCGGCCGGGATTGCCATGCGCGCGGCAGACCGCGTCGCACCAGCGCGCGTTGTTGAGCGCGGCCGGGAGGGTAAAATCCTTCAGGCCCGCACTTCCTCTCGCTGGAAGATCACGTAGGCCGCGGCAAACACCACGATCATGCCGGCGATCAGCCCCGTCATCTGCGGCCAGATCAGCAGCAGGCTCTGGTCGAGCGGCAGCGGCGCACCCGGAATGACGCCGCGCATCTGCGCCGGCAGCATGCTGCTGAAGGTCCTCGTTTCGGGATTGAGCAGGCCGACCACGGCCTCACTGAACAGGGTGCCGGGCGAGAAGCGGGACAGAACGAGGCCGAGCTGCTCGACGGCGAGATATTCCTCGGCACTACGGATCTGCGAGGGTGCAAAGCCCATGGTGATGGCCCCGGCGATCATCGGCCACAGCAGGAAGAAGAACAGCCACAGGCCCAGCGCACAGAGCGCCGAGGTGGCGGTCGACCGGAAGATCACCGAGAACAGCAGCGAGGCCGCGAGCCACACGCCGCCATAGGCGATCGCCGCCAGCAGGAAGCAGGCGCCGCGCGCCACTTCTACTCCACGCGGCGGCAGGCCGAGCAGCAGAAGGCCAGCGCCGAACACGATCAGCCACAGCGCCGTCAGGACGACTGCGAGCGTGGCGAGGCCGCCCAGGAATTTCCCGAGCAGCAGCGCGTCGCGATAGATCGGCTGCGACAGAACGCGCGACAGCGTGCGGCGGTTGAATTCGCTGTTCACGGCGTCGAAGCCCAGGCCGATCGCCATCACCGGGATGATGAAGTTGAGCGCGAACACGAAGGAGATCGGCAGGCTTTCCGGCGCCGAGGTGAAGATGCGCAGGAACAGGTAGGCATCGGACTCGGTGACGGTCCTGAGCTGCTGCAGCGACGAGGCCACCGGGAAGGCGCCGAAGGCGATCACGAACAGCATCAGCACCATCATGCGGGCGCTCGACAGGTGATCGGCGAATTCCTTCATGAACACCGGGCCGAGACCAGTGAAAGGCGAACCCTCGCGCTGCGCGGGCTTACGCGGCATGACGCGCCTCCGCGAAGTAGCGCGTATAGACTTCTTCCAGGCTGGGCTGCAGGTCGGCCAGCCGCGTCAGCGACCCGCCTGAGGACACGATGCGCTGCGCCACGGAGGCGCGAACGTCTCGGTCGGCGACCACGCGCCAGGCGCCCTCACCCTCAGGTACGACCGTCTGCACGCCTTCGATACCGCGAAGTGCTGCCGCGATGTCGATGCCCGAGGCCTCGACCAGGATCGGGTGGCCGGCGCCCAGCACCTGGTTGGCGAGTTCGACCACGGAGCCCATCAGGGCGATCTTGCCGTGGTTGAACAGCGCCACGCGGTCGCAGACGCTCTGGACGCGATCGAGCAGATGCGAGGAGATCAGCACGGCAACGCCCGCCTTCTTGAGTCCGCGGATCATCTCCAGCAGTTCGAAGGTGGCGTGCGGGTCGAGGCCCGAAGTCGGCTCGTCGAGGATGGCGATCTCGGCCTTCTTCATCACGATCTCGGCGATGCCGAGGCGCTGACGCATGCCGCGCGAGAATGTCGAGACGCGCTTGTCGAGCACGTCGGCGAGCTGAACGCTTTCCATGGCATCGCTGATGCGCTTCTCGGCGTCGCGACGGGGAATGGCGAGCAGGCGCGCGGTATAGCGCAGATTCTCGCGCGCCGTGAGATGGTCGTAGAAGCCCACGGCGTCGGGCAGGTAACCGACCCGGCGCTTGACCTCGAGCGGCTGGCGCACCGGATCGAAGCCCAGCACGTCGACCGTGCCGCCGCTGGTTTCGGTGAGGCCGAGCAGCATCAGGATGGTCGTGGTCTTGCCCGCGCCGTTCGGCCCCAGCAGGCCGAAGATCTCACCGCGGCGAATGTCGAGATCGATGGCGTCGACCGCGCGGGCCGCGCCATAGAGCTTGAGCAGTCCGCGAACCTCTATGACGTTGTCAGTCATCGCCGGCAGTCTATCGCCGACCAAAGCGCGCGACCGCGCCCAGCAGCACCAGCAGCGCCGCCGCGATGATGCCGAGGCCAGCGAGGCCCCACAACGTCGAGGTCGTAACGGTGATGCGGAAATCGGCGGTGCTCGATTCGCCCCGCGCGGAGGCGCGGAACTGGGCCACGTAGTCGCCGGCGATCGCCTTGTCGGACGGCGTCACCAGGACCTGGACTTCCTTCTTCTCGTTGGGTGCCAGCGTGGCGACGGTCTTGGGATTGAACTCGACCTTCCAGCCGGTCGGCACCGTGCCCGCCATCTCGATCTCGTCGACCGCGGCGGTACCGTCGTTGCCCAGCACCAGCGTGTAGGTCGATGTCTTGCCGATCTCGGCTTCACCCGAGAGACGGTCGCCCTTGGCCGACAGCGCGAGGCGGCCCTGGCCGCTGACCTGCAGCGTGACGCGAAGCTCGGCCGTGGCGCCCTCGGCCGCAACCTTGACCAGCACCGGATAGTCGCCGGCCTTGACGTCGCGCGGCGGCGTCACCTTGACCTTGATGTCCTTGGTCTGCCCCGCCTCGACCGGGATCGAACTGATCTCGTTACTGCCAAAGCCCTCGGTGAAGGTGGTCTGGAAGTTGGCCGGACCTTGTGCGGAAAGAGCCACGGTGAGGTCCTTGCCGCTGTCGTTGCCGACCGTCACCGTGTATTCGAACGACGAGCGCGGCGTGCCGCGCAGCGACGGCAGGCGCGACTTCAGGCTGAGCTTGGCCGGCGCCTCGGTGCCGACGGTGAGCGTGATCGGCAGCTCGGCCGACTGCAGCCGGCTGCCCTTGGCGCTCAGCACGACCTGCTGCGAGGCCGGCTTGGCGTCCTTGGGCACTTCTACGCGAAGCTGAAGGGCGACGCTCTCATTCTGACCCGGCATCGCAGAGGCCACCGCCTGACCACCGCCCAGGATGTCGATCTTCCAGCCTGCCGGCACGCCCGACAGCGAAAGTGCCATCGGCTCCGGTGCGAGGCCGGAATTCTGCATCTTTACGCGGATGGTCGTGATCTCGCCCGCGCGCACGGTCTGCGAGGGATAGTCGGTGAGCAGGAACAGGCCCTGCATCACCGGCGCCATCGGCGCCTGGGCGAAGGCCTGCGATCCGAGAACGGGGACGGCAAGAAGAGCGAGCAGGGTGATGAGACGGCGCATGGTTGTTTTCCTCGAGGCTCAGGCGGCGGCGCTGGGCCGCGCCTTCATGCGGCCGTACCAGGCCGCGAGATTCTTGGCTTCCGGGCTGAGCGGCTGGCCGACATTGCCCATGAAATCGACGAAGGCGAAGAGATGGATGTCGGCCAAGGTGAGCTTGTTGCCGGCGATGAAGGGCTTGCTGCCCAGCAATCCGTCCAGCCAGACGAGCTTGTCCTGGGCGGCGGCCTTCAGCCCCGCCGCCGCCTCGGGGATGCAGCGGATGCGGTTCTGGAACATCTTCAGCCCCTCGGCGAAGCGGAAACCGTTGGCCCCCGGCTCGGCGATGTTGAGATCGATGCGGCGGACCCACATGCGCGTCTTGGCGCGCTCCTCGGGCGTGTCGCCGATCAGCGACGGCGTGTCCTTTTTGATCTCGTCGATGTACTCGCAGATCGCCGTGATCTCGGCCAGCACAGTGCCGTCGTCGAGTTCCAGCGCCGGGCACTGCCCCGACGGATTGACCTTGAGGTAAGGCTCCTTGCGGTTCTCGCCGCCGCGCAGGTCGATCTCGACCTTGGGCACGTCGAAGCCCTTCTCGGCCATGAACATGCGGACCATGCGCGGGTTGGGGCCGACCGAATTGTAAAACTTCAACTTCATTTCCTCCCTTAACAACCCCGATCTCAACGCCAGGGCTCGACCAGAATCTTGGTGTGTCTTTCCGGGTTGGCCAGCGCCTCGAACGCTCCCTTTACACCATCCAGCCCGACTTTGGAGGTGATCAACGCCTCCGCATCGACCTTGCCGTCGGCCAGCAGGTGGAGCGAGCGGGCGAACTCCTCCGGCGTGTAGCCCAGGACGAACTGGAGATTCAATTCCTTGAAGATGGCGAACATCGGCTCGATCGTGTCGGGCTCCATACAGACGCCGGCAACGATGATCCGCGCATCGCGCGGCGCCTTCTCGAACACCTGCTGAAGCAGGCCGGGAACACCAACGCACTCGAAGATTGCGGCCCGCTTGTCGGCAGCCAATTTTGCATAGGGCGATTCCTGCGCCGGATCGACCACGATGTCGGCGCCCATGCGGATCGCGAGTTCTCGCCGCTTGGGCGAGAAATCCGCCGCCACGATCGGCCTCAAGCCTTTCAGGCGGAGCGCCGCGATGACCGCGAGGCCAACCGGGCCGCAGCCCACCACCAGCGGCGCCTCATCGCCCGTGAGAGCCCCCTTCTCGACCGCATGCACGCCGACGGCCAGAGGTTCGGTGAGGGCCGCATGCTCGGTCGGGAGACCGTTCGGCACTTCCAGCATCAGCGGCGCCGACAGCAGCATCTGCTCAGCGTAGCCGCCGACATAATTGTTTGAATACCCCATGCCCTTGGGCCCGTCGGCCTCGATCATCAGCGGCATAGCGCAGACGCGGGTGCCGGGCTTCAGTCGGCGCTCCGTCTGCGGGCCGTAGTCGAGCACCTCGCAGCAGAATTCGTGACCGAACACGATGTCGCGAGAGAGGTCCATCGGCACGCGGCCGGGCGTGCGACTGGCGACGGCGACCATGCGATGGGCATGCTTGGCTGCATGGAGATCGGATCCGCAGATGCCGCAGGCCAGTGTCTTGACCAGCACCTGTCCGACGCCCGGCACCGGCGCCGGCAGCGTGTCGACGACGATGTCGCCGCCGCGGAAGATCGCCGCCCTCACGAGATGAAGTCCTTGGTCGTCTGCACGAAATCATTCAGCCGGTCGTGATGCACCCAGTGCCCGGCATTGTCGAACTCGACGACCTTGGCGCTCTTGAAATGCACGAGGCGGCCGTCCTTCTCGGGATTGGAGGCCCAGCTCTCCTTGCCGTAGACCAGCAGGGTCGGACAGGCGATCTCCGCCCACAGCGATTCGATGGCACGGTAGCTCATGTCGTAAGGCGGCCAGGCGCGGACGTAGTTGTCGAACTTCCAACTATAGGTGCCGTCCTCGTTCTGGTTGACGCCCTGCTGCGTGAGATGGCGCGCCTGCTCGGCCGAGAGATGCTTGTTCTCGTCCTGCATACGCTTGAAGGCGTCCTCGATGGTCAGGTACTTGCGCGGCGCGCGGGCCGAGAGCTTGCGCTGCTCCTCGACCCAGTCGCGCATGCGTTCGGCCATCGGCTTGGTGCGCTCGGCGATCACCTTGGGCGACGGGCCGAGGCCCTCGATCGCCACCAGCTTGCGCACCTTGTCGGGATAGACGCCGGCATAGCGCAGGCAGATGTTGCCGCCCAAGGAATGGGCAACGATGGTGACCGGCGCCAGCGCCTGCTGGTGGATGAGCTGGGCCAGGTCGTAGATGTAGGCGGCCATGGAATAGTTGCCGTCGGGCGACCACTGGCTGTCGCCATGCCCGCGCAGGTCCGGACAGATGATGTGCCAGTCCTTGCGCAGTGCCTGCGCCACCCAGTCCCAATTCCTGCAGTGATCCCGACCGCCGTGGACCAGCAGCAGCGGCGGCGCCTCCGGGTTGCCCCAGTCGACATAATGAAGACGCAGACGCTGGGAGAAATAGACCCGGGAAGTAGGCCCCGGCATGCCGTTCAGAGTAGAGTTCATGCGGTCTTCTATAGCGAATCCCGACTAGATGCGTCACTCTTTGGAACATGATGAGCCCCGAGCAGAATGAGCTGATGACCCGTGTGGGCCCGGGCACCAAATGCGGCGCCCTGATGCGGCACTACTGGCATCCGGTGGCCCTGGCCGACGAGTTGCCCCAGGAACGGCCGGCCAAGCCGGTGCGCGTGCTGGGCCAGGATTTCGTGCTGTTCCGCGACGAGCGCGGCCGGCATGGGCTGCTCGACCGGGATTGTCCGCATCGCGGCGCCGACCTCGCCTTTGGCCGCCTCGAAGATGGCGGCCTGCGCTGCCTGTTCCATGGCTGGCTGTTCGACGTCGACGGCAAGTGCCTGGAGACGCCGGCCGAGCCGGAGGGCAGCGTCCTCTGCCAGCGCGTGCGCCAGCGCTCCTATCCCGTGGTGGTGAAGAACGGGATCATCTTCGCCTATCTCGGTGAGGGCGAGGCGCCGGCCTTCCCGGACTTCGACTGCTTCCTGGCGCCCGGCACGCACGCCTTCGCCTTCAAGGGACTGATCGACTGCAACTGGCTGCAGGCGCTGGAGGTCGGCATCGATCCGGCGCACGCCTCGTACCTCCACCGCTTCTACGAGGACGAGGACACAGGCGGCACCTACGGCAAGCAGTTCCGTGGCGCCTCGTCCGATTCCGACATCCCGATGACGCGGCTGCTGCGCGAGTTCACGCGGCCTCGGCTCGATGTCGAGGCGACCGACTACGGCATGCGCCTGTTCGCGCTGCGCCAGATCAACGACCGGCACACGCATGTGCGCGTCACCAACCTCGTGTTTCCCTATGCGTTCGTGATCCCGATGAGCGCCGAGATGACGATCACCCAGTGGCACGTGCCGATCGACGACACGAGCTGCTACTGGTACGCAATCTTCACCAGCTTCGGCGCGCCGGTCGATCACGCCGCGATGCGCGAGCAGCGGCTGAAACTCTACGAGCTGCCCGACTACCGACCGCGCCTCGGCCGCCACAATGCCTACGGCTACAATATCCGGGAGCAACAGAGCCAGACCTTCACCGGCATGGGCTTCGATATCAACGTCCACGACCAGTGGGCGATCGAGAGCCAGGGCCGCATCCAGGACCGCACGCGCGAGCATCTCGGCACCACCGACAAGGCGATCGTGGCCTACCGTCGCATGCTGTTGTCGGCCATCGGCCAGGTCGCCAACGGCGAGAAGCCGCCGATGTGGCTCGACCCGGCCCGCGCCGCTGCGATCCGCGGCCCGATCGCCATCGACGGCATGGGCCCGACCGAGGACTGGCAGTCCTACTGGAAGGACGTCGATGCCCGCCGCCGCAGCGGCTCCAGTTGGGCCGCCAACACCATCCCGCCCCTCGTGGCCTGAAGACCGGCATGCATCTCGCTGAAAAAGCCGGACTGTGGACGGCCGAACGTCAGGCCGCCGCGCGCGAGGCGGAGCGCCGCATCCAGGCGGGCGAACTCACGGTCGTGCGCCTCTCCTTCGCAGACCAGCACGGCATCCTGCGCGGCAAGACTTTGGTGGCCGGCGAGATTGCCGCAGCGATGAAGAATGGTGTCGGCTTCACCACCACCATGCTGCTGAAGGACACCTCGCACCGCACGGTGTTCCCGGTGTGGACGCCGGGCGGCGGCTTCGGGATGAAGGAACTCGAAGGCGCGGCCGACGTGATGATGCTGCCCGATCCCGCCACCTTCCGTGTGCTGCCCTGGGCGCCGCACACCGGCTGGATGCTGTGCGACATCCTTTACGCCGACGGCCGGCCGATGCCGCTCAGCACGCGCCATGTCCTGCGCCAGAGCCTCGCGGCGTTGGCCGAGCAGGGCTACGAGCTGGTGACGGGGCTGGAGGTCGAGTTCCATCTCTTCAAGCTCGAGAAGACCCACCTCACGCCCGGCGATGCCGGACCGTCGGGCGAACCTCCCGAGGTTTCGCTGCTCAACCAGGGCTACCAATACCTGACGGAGCTGCGCCACGACGAGATGGACCCGATCCTGGAGATCCTGCGCAGCAACATCGCCGATCTCGTGTTGCCGCTGCGCTCAATCGAGGTCGAGTTCGGCCCGAGCCAGGTCGAGTTCACTTTCCGGATCGCGACCGGCCTGGAATCGGCCGACACGATGATGTTGTTCCGCAGCGCCGTGAAGCAGGTCGCCCAACGCCACGGCTTTCACGCCACCTTCATGTGCCGGCCCAAGCTGCCGAACGTGATGTCGAGCGGCTGGCATCTGCATCAGTCGCTGAAGGACCGGAAGAGCCACGCCAACGCCTTCATGGACCCGACCGAAACGCTGTCGGCCGTGGGTCGACACTATATGGCGGGGCTTCTCGAGCACGCGCGGGCCGCCGCCGCCTTCAGCACCCCCACCCTCAACGGTTATAAACGCTACCGCCCCTTCTCGCTCGCTCCCGACCGCGCCGTCTGGGGCCGCGACAATCGCGGCGTCATGGTCCGTGTATTGGGCGGGCCCGGCGATCCCGCGACGCATCTGGAAAATCGCGTCGGCGAGCCCGCCGCCAACCCCTACCTTTATATGGCGAGCCAGGTGGCCAGCGGCCTCGACGGGATCAGGCGACAGCTCGATCCCGGCCCTTCGGCCGACACGCCCTACGACACAAAGGCGCCCTTGCTGCCGCGCAGCCTTGGCGAGGCGCTGGAAGCGCTGCGCGGCGACCAGGTGCTGCGCGACGCCTTCGGCGATTTCTTCGTCGACTACTATCTCAAGCTGAAGCAGGCCGAGATCGACCGTTTCGCCGCGGAGGTCAGCGACTGGGAGCAGCGCGAGTATTTCTCGCTTTTCTGAGGAGTGTCGTCCGTGAGCCTCGAATTCCTGATCACGTCCTTCATCGTCGTCGCCTCGCCCGGCACCGGCGCTCTCTACACGCTGGCTGCCGGCCTCTCGCGCGGATCGAGAGCCAGCGTCGTGGCGGCGTTCGGCTGCACGCTCGGCTGCGTGCCGCACATGGCGGCGGCGATCCTGGGACTGGCGGCGCTCCTGCATACCAGCGCGCTCGCCTTCGAGACCTTCAAGTACCTGGGCGTCGCCTACCTTCTCTACATGGCCTGGAACACGCTGCGCGAACGTGGCGCACTCAGCATCAACCAGGAAACCGGCGCCAGGACGGACGTGCAGGTGACGGTCGAAGCCGTACTGATCAACATCCTCAATCCCAAGCTGTCGATCTTCTTCCTGGCCTTCCTGCCGCAGTTCGTGAGCACGGATGAGGCGCATCCGGTGCCGCACATGCTGATGCTGAGCGCCGTCTTCATGCTGATGACTTTCGTGGTCTTCGTGGCCTATGGCCTGTTCGCGGCGTCCGTGCGCGACCATGTGATCTCGCGGCCGCGCGTGATGATCTGGATGCGCCGGACTTTCGCCGGGGCCTTCGCGGCGCTGGGCGCCAAGCTCGCCTTCACCGAGCGCTGACCATCAGCGAGGACGATGCTGCGTTCCCTCGCCCGCTGTGATGAACAACGCGGTACAGGGCTCCTCGACATCGGCGGTATGCCAAATGCCCGGCGGATTGATCGCATACTGACCCGCGCCAAGCCGGACGCTCGTTACCGTCCCGTCGGCCTGTTCCTGGAGCAAGGTG
Organism: Reyranella sp.; assembly: GCA_052386855.1. GTDB lineage: Bacteria > Pseudomonadota > Alphaproteobacteria > Reyranellales > Reyranellaceae > Reyranella. The sequence goes on along the minus strand of JBQTJT010000067.1, from coordinate 53,137 downwards.
ATGGTTCCCGCCGTACAGAGCACGACTTCGGCGCCGGCGGGATGCATTTCCCAGCCGCGCCAGGAGGCGTCGAAAGTGTACATGCTGACCAGCCGGCCCTCCCGACCGTCACTGCGATGGCGTTCGGCGTAGGCGTCATACCAGGCGAAATCGCCGGTGAACGGCGGTTCGACCTTCGCGGTCGCCCCAAGGCCGAGATGGATCGGACAGGCCGCCATGTCGATTGCGCTCATGCCTTTCCTCCTTCCAGCATCTTGGTCCAGCGCTTCTGCATTTCGGCCGAGCTCACCTGCTCCTTGGTCATGGCGAGCGACCAGCGATAGCCGAAGGGGCAGGCCACCATGCCCATGCGATCGCCATAAAACTCGTCCTGCAACGGCCGCACCACGGTGGCGCCGGCCTTCACGGCCCGGTCGAAGGCGGCGTCGGCATCCGGCACTTCGATGCGGAAGGCGACCGGGGAGCCGCCGACGGAGGCCGGACTTTTCGCGCCGAAGTCCGGGTATTCATCGTTCAGCATCAGGACGCTGTCGCCGATCTGGATCTCGGCATGGCCGACCCGGCCCGCCGGCTCGACCAGACGGAACAGTTCCACCGCACCGAACGCTTTTACGTAGAACGCGATCGCCGCCTTGGCGTCATGCACGGTGGCATGGGCCCGCAAGGTCTGGGATGCGGTCTTCTGCTTTGCTGTCATGGCATCACCTGTGTTATATTACGTTACGTACCGTAACATTAATAGATGTCCCGTCAACCCCCCTCATCCACAACCACGCGCGGCCGACCGCGCGATCCGCGCACCCGCGCCGCGATCCTGGCCGCCGCGCGGGCGCTGCTCGAGCGCGGCGGCCTGACCGCCGTCACCATCGAGGCCATCGCCCAGAAGGCCGGTGTCAGCCGGCCCACGATCTACCGCTACTGGCCCAACGCCCCCGCCGTGGCGATGGCTGCATTCCTCGACGTGACCGGCGCACCGGAGGCGGCTCGCAGCACCCGCTCGCCCTATGCCGCCCTTCGCGCCCAGCTCCACGCGGTGGCCGACGCTTTCGCCGCCCCGACCGGCCGCAGCGTGGCGGCCATGGTGGCAGCGGCCCAGTCGGAGACCGAACTCGCCAAGGCCTTCCGCAACGAATTTATCGCCCGCAACCGCGACGCCACGCGCCTCTTGCTGGAACGCTGCATCGAGGACGGGCTGATCGCGCCGCCCGCCGACATGGAACTCGCCCTCGACCTCGTCTTCGGTCCGCTGTTCTACCGCCTGCTGATGGGCCACGCGCCGATCACGCGCGGCTTCGTCGATCGGCTGCTCGATACGGTCATCCCCGCGTCCGCCTGAGCGCCGCGTCGGTTTCGGCCACCAGCTTGGCGATCACGCTGCCCGCCGGCATCTCCCGCGCCAGCGTCGGCGCCTGACCGCTCCACAGCGGCGTGAAGTCGGTCGAGCCCTTGGCCTCGGCCGGGCCGCGCAAGGGCTGCGTCGCTTCGGCGGCGCGCGGAAAGGCCGGTGCGTCGGCGCTCATGGGACCGACCTCACGCACGAGGCGATTGACGATGCCGCGCGCCGGGCGGCCGGTGAACACGTTGGTGAGCACGGTGCTGTTGTCGTTGGCCTGCTTCAGGGCCGCGCGATGAAGCGGCGCGGTCTTGGCTTCGGGCGTCAGCATGAAGGCCGTGCCGATCTGGACGCCCGCAGCGCCCAGCGCCAGTGCGGCCGCAATGCCGCGGCCATCGCCGATGCCGCCGGCGGCGATCACCGGCACCTTCACGGCATCCACGACCTGCGGCACCAGCGCCATCGTGCCTGCCTGGCGCGAGATGTCGTCGACCAGGAACATGCCGCGATGGCCGCCGGCCTCCGAGCCCTGCGCGATCACCGCATCGGCCCCCTCGCCTTCCAGCCAGCGCGCCTCCTCGGCCGTGGTTGCCGAACTCAGGACCAGGATCTTCGCCGCCTTCAGGCGCTGCACCAAGGCGCGGTCGGGCAGGCCGAAATGGAAGCTGGCCACCTTCGGCATGAACTCCAGCAGGAGGTCGCACATCGCGGCGTCGAACGCGGCGCGCGACGGGCCTTTGGTGTCGGCCGCAAGCCCGAGTTCGCCATAATAAGCCGAGAGCTTCTGCCGCCATTTGGCATCGCGTGCGGCATCCGCGGCCGGCGGCTTGTGCACGAAGAAATTGACGTTGAACGGCCGGCCGGTCCCCTGCTTCACCATCTGGAGTTCCTGGCGTGTGCCCTCGGGCGTCAGCATCGCAGCGGCAATAGCGCCCAGCGCGCCAGCTTCCGAAGTCGCGATCGCCATCTGCGGCGAGGTCACGCCGGCCATCGGCGCCTGCAGGATGGGATGCTCTATGCCGAACAGGTCGAGCAGACGACGGTCCTGCCACTTCATGCCGCTTCTCCTTCGATTTGGCGCGAGACTAGCCGCAGGCGTGCCGGGCACGTAGCTGATTCTCCTCGGGTGGCCCCTCTGATAATTTGTGCGGCGTTACCCGCTTGGCAGAAGTCCGATGATGCGCGACAGCCGACCACCGCCTCACGGCTGCTTCCCTCAAACGTGACTTCACACGGCGGCCGTTCGATCTCATTGCTATGAGGCTGAAGCCTGGCGTTGGAGGATCGACATGGCGTGGAAACTTCTCTTGATCGCGCTGTTGCTGACACCACTGGCCGCTTGTGGCGACCCCAAGCCTTGCCCGTGGGATTGCACGCGCATGCGCGGGAACTGACGCGACATCGGCATACTTGCCAAAAGAGCGCTTCTCCCGGACGCTGCGTCCACTCAAGGAGAAGCTTTCATGGAACTTTGGCAATACGACGCGACTGACCTGGCCCGCCTCATCCGCAACGGACAGGCCTCGGCCGTCGAAGCGGTCGATTCGGTGTTGACCCGCCTGGACAAGGTCAATCCGGCAATCAACGCCGTAGTGCGCGTGCTGGAGGAAGACGCCCGCGCGCAGGCCGAGACCGCCGATGCCGCCCGCGCCCGCGGCCATGCGCTGCCGCCGCTGCACGGCGTGCCTGTCACGACCAAGATCAACGTCGACCAGGCGGGCTTGCCGACCGACAACGGCGTCATTCCGTTGAAGGATTTTATCGCCAAGGAAGACAGTCCCGTCGTCGCCAACCTGAAGCATGCCGGCGCCATCATCATCGGCCGCACCAATGCGCCGGCATTCTCCATGCGCATCTTCACCGACAACGCCCTGCACGGCCGCACGCTCAATCCGCGCGACCCCTCGGTGACGCCGGGCGGTTCGAGCGGCGGCGCCGGAGCTGCGGTCGCGGTCGGCATCGGCGCGATCGCGCATGGCAACGACATTGGCGGCTCGGTGCGCATTCCAGCCTACTGCAACGGCGTGGTCGGCCTGCGCACGGGGTTCGCGCGCATCCCGTCTCTCAATCCCAGCGCTGCAGCAACGGGACGGCCGATCGGCGCCGTGCTGATGGCGGTGCAGGGCCCGCACACCCGCACCGTGCGTGATGCCAGGCTGGCACTCGAGGTGATGGCGCGCGGCGACCGGCGCGACTGGCGCTGGAACGACGTGCCGATGCGGGGCCCGTCTCCAGCGCGGCCGATCAAGGTTGCAATCGTGCCCGAGGTGCCCGGCGGCAAGAGCCATCCGGCGCAGGTCGCGGCGGTGCGCCAGGCCGGCAAGCACCTGCAGGCAGCGGGCTACGTCGTCGACGAAGTGCTGCCGCCCGACATCGAGCGCGGTATCGAGCTGTGGCACGAGATCTGCGTTACCGACGTGATCGGCGGCCTGTGGCCGACGATGCAGAAGATGGGCGACCCCGACGGCATCGCCGCCATGCGGGGCTGGCTCGACATTCACAAGCCGGTCGACCTAGCGACCTATGTCGCCGCGATGACCGAACGCGAAAGCCTGCTGTTCCGCTGGATGAGCTTCTTCCAGCAATGGCCGCTGCTGATCCTGCCCACGCTCGCCGATCTGCCGCCCAAGCAGGTGGCCGACATCACCCGCGACGGCCAGGCGCAGGTGCTGGAGGCGATGCGCCCCGCCCTGCTCGCGCCTCTGCTCGGCCTGCCCGGCCTTGCCGTGCCGGTCGGCAGCCACGGCAAGCTGCGCACCGGCGTCCAGATCATGGCGATGCGCAACCGCGAAGATCTCTGCCTCGATGCCGGCGAGGTGATCGAGGCGGCCGAGGGCATCGTCGTGCCAATCGATCCAGCGAAGTGAGCTAGCCCCGGATCTCGCGGAAGATGCACTTCTCGACGCCGGCGCCGGAGACGGCGGCGCGCCTGGACCACTGCCACAGCGGGTTCCAGTAGGACTCCAGCATTGCGTCGGCGCCCTTGCGGTCGTCGATGATGTAGCCGAACTCCTGCAGGTTCACCGGGTACATGTTGTCGGAGCCGATATAGAAGACGCGCTCGTCCACCATCCAGAACTTGGAATGGTTGGCGATCGTCTTGCCGCCGGGCCATGAATCGTCGGGCCCGAAGCGGAATGGCGCCAGATGGAAACGGCTGCACAGCAGCGCGTTCACCGGATCGGGACCGCGGCGGATCGCGTAGCGCGACTTGGGATCGGCCGCCTCCAGGCGCTTCTGCACGATCTCCTTGAGACGCTTGGCCAGCGCCTCCAAGGGCACGTCATTGAAATACGGGCTGCCGCCGTTGCCGATCGAACCTGAATTGGAGAGCACGACGTAGACGTTGCCGTCGCGCTCCATCATCAGGTCGACCATCTCGTTCAGCGCGCCCTCGGGAAAGAGCGTGTCGGAGCGGCCAAAGCGGAAGCCGAGGTCCTGTTGGGCCACGTAGATGTTCTTGCGCGCCGAGCCAAACATCAGATCGCGCGCCAGCTCGCTCTGGTTGGCGAAATCCGGGGTGATGCCCGAGCCCAGGCGGCCGGTCGCCATGACTTCCAGGTTGCCGGCCGCCGCGACCGGGCGGTTCTGGCGTCCCTGAACTACGAAGACCGGCGGGCAGCGCTGCCCCGGCTCGCTCTCGCCCGGCGTAAAACTCGCCAGCGAGATCGATGCTTTCTGGCCGGCGTTGTCGCAGACGAAGCGCCACATCCGGTCGGCGAAGCGGGAGGCGCTCGCAGCCGCCGGGCCGCGTACCTGCATCGAGAGGTCGTGCACCGGATTGTCGGTGAGATAGTCCTCGGTCCAGAGATTGTGGCCGCCGACCAGCGCCTCGCGATCATCGACGACGATGAACTTGCCGTGGCTCCACGAGAAGCTGTTGCAGGTCTCAAAGGCGGTGCACGAGCGCATCGCGGCGACGCTCACCGAGACACGCGAGCCCGGGACATTCCGGGCACCGGACACCAGTTCCTTCAGGACCGCCGCGGCATCGACGCCCTTGGGCGGATACTGGCCGATCAGGAAGCGGATCTCGACCGGGCGGCGGCTCGCGGCAAGCTGGGTGATGGCAGCGCGCAGGGCGGCGACGAAGCGCCCATCGGGCGCCGGTTGTAGCTGCACGATGTCGACGGTCTGGCGCGCACCCGCCACCAGGTCGTGGATGCGGACCGGCAGGGCGTCGGAATGGCCGAGGCAGACCTGGCGCTTGGTGCCGCGGTTGCCGGGCGTGAGCGGCCAGATGGCGGCGCAGGTGCCGCCACGGCAGTCGGCGTCGCTGCTGCAGGACGGCAGCGAGATATCGGGCTCGCAATCCTTGCAGCCCATGGCGAACCAAGTGAGGTCGTCGGCCTTGCGGCCCCAGCGGTTGGGCGTCTGCACCAACCAGTCGGCCATCAGCGTGTTGCCGCGCGTAAGATCGTAGGTGATGCCGGCATAGGTGCCCGTCGGGTCGCTCTTGGCGAGTTCGCGCTGGAGCTGCCGCAGCAACGGCTCTGGTTTGGATGGGTCAGGCGCCTCAATGCCGCGATCGCGGATCAGGGAGGTAAGCGCGGTCGACGGGGTCAGCAGGCCATAGGCCCGCTCGCCCTGTCCCTCGGGAACCGAACTGCTCGGGAGGTCGCCGCTGCACGAGGCCAGTGCCGCGACCAGCAGCACCCCCCAGAATTTCCATCTCATGGACAGCGACTTAATCCCCTCGCAAACTGCAGCGCAACGTCGAACGCCATTGCCACCCCTGAGGTTCCATTGCCATGAGCAGCAAAGCATCGCATTCCATCGGCTGGATCGGCCTCGGCCGCATGGGCGAGGCGATGGCCGCCCGGCTGGTCAAGGCGGGCCACGGCGTCTCGGTCTGGAACCGCACCGCCTCCAAGGCCGACCCGCTGGCCCAGATCGGCGCCGAGGTCGTGACGGACAAGATGGCGATGGCGCACTGCGCCACCGTCTTCACGATGGTGTCGACCACCGATGACCTGAAGGACATCCTGTTCGGCAAGGGCGGCGTTCTGTCGGGCAACGCCCGGCCCAAGCGCGTGGTCGACATGTCGTCGATTTCCGACACCGGCTCAGCCGAGATCCGCAAGGGGCTGACCGAGATGGGCGTGGCCTATCTCAGCGCACCGGTCTCGGGCAACGCCAAGGTCGCCAAGGCCGGCAAGCTGCTGGTCGTGGCCTCCGGGCCGAAAGCCGAATACGACGCGGTCGAGCCTCTCCTCTCGGCGCTTGGACGGTCGGCGATGTATGTCGGCGAGGGCGAGCTCTCGCGCATCTGGAAGATCGCGCACAACACCATGTTCGGCGTCATCATCCAGTCGCTGTGCGAGATCACGCTGCTGGCCGAGAAGGCCGGCATCCCGCGCCACGTCTTCCTGGAATCAATCAACCAGAGCGTGCTCGGTTCGATGTACACCAAGTACAAGACGCCGGCGCTGGTGAACCTCGATTTCACCACCACTTTCACGCCCAAGCTGTTGCTCAAGGACATGGAACTGGGCATGGGGGCGGCCAAGTCCTTCGGCGTGATGATGCCGACCGCCTCGGTCACGCGCGACCAGGTGCTGGCGCTGTCGCATCAATATCCCGGCGATGTCGACTTCTCCGTGCTGCTGCTCGAGCTGGCGCGTGCCGCCGGCATGACGCTGACGTCGGAGAACGTCGATGTGAGCGACGGGCTTAAATAGCGATGTCCCTGAAGCTGTTGAAATCCGGCATCGTCGTCACGCAGGACGCCGGGCTTGAGGTGCTGCCGAGCGGCGACGTGCTGATCGAGGACGACCGCATCGCCGCCATCGCGCCGACGATCGCCCCCGGCGATGCCGAGATCATCGACTGCACCGGCCATTTCGTGATGCCAGGGCTGATCAACGCCCACATGCACACCTGGCAGACGGCGCTGCGCTCGGTCGCGGCCAACTGGACCCTGCTGGAGTATTTTCGTCACGTGCATGCCGGTCTCGCCACCGTGTTCACGCCCGACGACATCCACATCGCGACCCTGGCCGGGGCGCTCAACCAACTCGATCACGGCGTCACCACCCTGGTCGACTGGTGCCACAACAACCCGACACCGGAGCATACCGACGCGGGAATCGCCGGCCTGAAGGAAAGCGGTATCCGTGCCGCCTTCTTCCACGGTTCGCCCAAGCCCGATCCCAAGCCCGGCGAGCCGCATTTCTCCGAGGTCCCTCACCCGCGCCAGGAAATCGAGCGCCTGCTGAAAGGTCCGCTGGCCGATCGCGCGGGGCTGGTGACGCTCGGCATGGCGGTGCTGGGCCCGCACTATTCGACCCTGGATGTCAGCGCCCACGATTTCGCGCTGGCCAAGGAGATGGGGTTGGTGGCGTCGATGCACCAGGGCGGCGGCGAGGCCAAGACTCCGGGCGGCTGGGAAACGCTGATGGCGCAAGGCCTCGTCGGGCGGCACATCAACATCGTCCACGGCAACAACCTCAGCGATGCCCAGCTAAAGGCCTTCGTCGATCTCGGCACGAGCTTCTCGATCACGCCGGAGAATGAGATGGCGCAGGGCCACGGCCACCCCATCACGGGCCGCCTGCGGGCCCTGGGCTCGGCGCCGTCGGTCGGTGTCGACCTCGAATCGGCGATCAGCGGCGACATGTTCACCGTGGCCCGCATGGCGTTGGCCTCCCAGCGCGCCCTCGACAACGCCGCGGAACGCACCCGGAGCGGCGGCATTCCCGCCACCTCCACCGTACCGGCCGCCGAAGCGCTCGGCTGGATCACGACGCGCGGTGCCGCGATGCTGGGCATGGCCGATCGCATCGGCAGCCTGGTGCCGGGCAAGCAGGCCGACATCGCAGTGATGTCGCTGGGGCCGCTCGCCATGTGGCCGGTTCACGACCCCGTGGCCACCGTCGTGATGCAGGGCTCGGGCGCCCGGGTACGCGACGTGCTGGTGGCGGGAAGGTTCGCCAAGCGCGACGGACGACTTCTGGGGCCGCGGATCGATGCGATTCGTGCCAAACTCGCCGCCTCGGGCGAAAGGATCCTGGGGCACCTCGACATCAAAAGCGTAAGTCGGGAGATTGCTGCTCAATAAGGAAAACAGGAGGAATTCATGCTGCGTCGTTCCATGCTGGCCGGAGTGGCCACCTTTGCCGCAACGTCGGCCGGGGCCCAGACCTACCCCGCCAAACAGATCAACATCATCGTGCCCTTCACGGCGGGCAGCGCCACCGATGTCACGGCGCGTGCCCTGGCGGCGGTCATGTCCAAGAACCTGGGCCAGACCGTCATCGTCGAGAATAAGCCCGGGGCCGGCGGAACGATCGGCGCGAACCAGGTCGCCAAGGCGGCACCCGACGGCTACACGCTGCTCGCCAACTCCTCGGCGCACACGGTCAATGCCGCGATCTATCCCACCATGCCCTATGACACCGTGAAGGATCTGCCCGGGGTCAGCCTGCTGGCCGTGCAGCCCAACATCATGGTCGCCTCGCCCTCGAAGGGCTGGAAGACCGCGGCCGACTACGTGAAGGCTGCGAAAGCAGCGCCGGGCAAGCTCACCTATGCGACCGCCGGGACCGGCAGCGGCACCCACATGAACGCGGAGAAGTTCAAGCTTGCAGCCGGCATAGACACGGTGCACGTCCCCTACAAGGGTACGCCCGAGGCGCTCGGCGACACGATGAACGGCCGCACCGACATCTATTTCTGCCCGATCATCGCCGCGTTGCCGCTGATCCGCGACGGCCGCGTGGTGGCGCTTGCCAACGGCAGCCCCAAGCGCTCGTCGGTGCTGCCCGACCTCGCGACCACCGAGGAGCAGGGCTTCAAGGACAGCGGCTACAATTTCTGGGTCGGCCTGTTCGCGCCGGCCGGCACGCCGCCGGCGGTGATCGCCAAGCTCAACGCCGAGGTGAAGAAGGCGCTCGACTCGCCCGAAGTCAAGGAACGGCTGGCTGCGCTCGGCACCGACTCCTCGCCGACCACGCCGGCCGAGCTCGACGCGATCGTCGCGCGAGAGGTCAAGGAAAACGCAGCGTTGGCCAAGAAGGCCGACATCAAGCTCCAGTGATGAACGAGCCGCTTCTCCAAACCACCGTCGTCGGTTCCTATCCACAGCCCGATTGGCTGGTGAACCGAGAGATGCTGTCGAAGGTCGTCCCGCGCACGCGCCTGAAGGAGATCTGGCGCGTGCCCGACGCCTACCTGCAACAGGCACAGGACGATGCCACGCTGCTTGCCATCCGCGACATGGAGCGGGCCGGCATCGACATCATCACCGACGGCGAGATGCGGCGCGAAAGCTACTCCAACCATTTCGCCACGGCGCTGGAGGGCATCGACCAGGAGAACCCTGGTTACGTCATGACGCGGTCGGGCCAGAAGACGCCGGTGCCGCGAGTCGTCGGCAAGCTCCGGCGCACGCGGCCGGTCGAGGTCCGCGACATGCAGTTCCTGCGCGCCAACACCGACCGCCCGGCCAAGATCACGCTCCCCGGCCCCTTCACCATGGGCCAGCAGGTGAAGGACGAGTTTTACAAGGACGCCGAGGCGATGTGCATGGACTATGCCGCGGCGGTGAACGAGGAGGCGCACGACCTCGTCAAGGCCGGCGCCGACGTGATCCAGCTCGACGAGCCGTGGTTGCGCAACAACCCCGAGGAGGCCAGCCGCTACGCGGTGAAGGTGATCAATCGGGCGCTAGAAGGCATCAACGTGCCGACGGTCATCCATCTCTGCTTCGGCTACGCCGCCGTAGTGCCCGGCCTCAGCAAGCCCACCGGCTATTCGTTCCTGCCACAGCTCGCCGACACCATCGCCCAGCAGATCTCGATCGAATCCGCCCAGCCGAAGATCGATCTCGGTGTGCTGAAGGATCTCGCGCCCAAGAAGGTCATGCTGGGCGTCATCGACCTCAACGATCCCGAGATCGAGACGCCGGAGACGATCGCCGGTCGCATCCGCGCCGGCCTGAAATACATGTCGCCCGACAAGCTGCTGCCGGCGCCCGATTGCGGCATGAAATACCTGCCGCGCGCGACGGCCTTCGGAAAGCTGAAGTCGTTGGCGGAAGGCGCCGCGATCGTCCGGAAGGAACTAGGCTAGCGGGCGATGACTTGCCCGCGAGGCGGGACCGTCACCGACTTCTCGACATTGCCCTTTGTCGCCTTGCCGACCCATTGTCCGTCGGGACCGCGTCGCAGATCGTGGACGTCCTTGTAGCCCAGAGCCTGCAGGCGGACCTTGGCGTCGGCGCTGCCGATCGTGCCGGCCGGATTGGGCTTGGTCTGGGCCGAGGCGGCGTCGGCCGCCAGGATCAAGGAAAGGGCGAGAAAGATGCGGCTCATGACGCCAGCTTGCCCTTCAAAACGTGGCCGAAGTAAGCCCCGGTCGCCTCGCCGTTCTCGAAGGCCACGGCGCCATTCACAAGTGTCGCCTTGATGCCTTCGGCCTTCTGCACCAGACGGCGGGCGCCGCCGGGCAGGTCCGTTTCCACCGTCGGCAGGCACGGCCGGATGCCGTTCTCCTCGAACAGCACGACATCCGCCCTGTAGCCTTCGCGAATCAGGCCGCGGTCGTCGAGGTCCCACGCCTTGGCATTGTCGTGAGTGATCTTCTTGACCGCCGCCTCGAGCGTGAAGGCGCCGCGCTTGCGTACCCAGTAGCTCAGCAGGTGGGTCTGCAGCGACGAGCCCATCTCCTGCGCCACATGGGCGCCGGAATCGGAGAAGGTCGCAAGCGTGCGATCGTGCTTCAGGATGCCTAGCACATCATCGGGCGACTCGTTGACCAGCGGCTGAACATAGACCTGGTTCTCGTTGGCCAGTGACAGATCGATTATGACTTCGACCGGATGCTGCCTGCGTGTCCTGGCCAGTTGCTCGACCGTCGGATCGTCCCAGTCGACGCCGTTCATGGCGAACAGGTTGGAATAGTCCGGCTTGCGCGGATCCGTGGTCGCAGCCCCGCCGCCCTGGAAGACATTGTCCCGCGGTTTCATCCGTCCTTCGGCCGCCACCAGTTCGCGCCGCACCTCGGGATCGGCCAGCCGCCGCTTCTGCTCGGCCATCGGCAGGTCACGGATCTTGCGCCATGCCGGCAGCACGTCGAACGGCAGGTAGGATTTCAGCGAGAAGATCGCATTGATCGAGCGTGTCGTGCCCTGGCCGAACATGCGGCCACCGGCGGCAACCGTCTCGTCGATATAGCGCGTCTGGTAGGCCCAGCCTGTCGGATCGTCGCCCTGTTTGGTGGCCAGTACGCCGAACATGATTGGCCGCTTGTAGGCAAGAGCGACCTCGCGCAGGCGTGCCAGGAAGGCGCGGTGCGCCGCGCCGCTCGCGATGTCGGGGCCGACCTGGAAGATGCCGGCGTCGAGCTCCGCCATCGCCGCCACGATGCGGTCGATCTCTTCCCATTCGGCGATGCGGCTGGCGACCGGCGTGTCGTCGGGCGTCACATGCGTCGAGGCGCGCGAGCTGGAGAAGCCCATGGCGCCGGCGCGCAACGCTTCCTTCACGGCCGCGGCCATGCGAGTCATGTCGTCCTCGGTGGCCTTCTCCGAAAGCGCGCGCCGGCCCATGACATACATGCGCAGCGCCGAGTGGCCGATGTACATGCCGTAGTTGATCGCCTTGGGCAGGCGCTCCACGGTCGCGAGATATTCCGGGAAAGTCTCCCAAGTCCAGTCGATGCCGGCCGCCATCGCCGCGGTCGGGATATCCTCGACCGCCGAGAGGCAGCGCGCATACCAGTCGCGGTCCTCAGGCTTGCAGGGCGCCAGCGCGAAGCCGCAGTTGCTCATCACAACCGAAGTAACGCCATGCCAGCACGAGCAGGTGCCCAGCGGATCCCAGGCGACCTGGGCATCCATGTGGGTGTGGCCGTCGATGAAGCCCGGCGAGACGATCAGGCCATCGGCGTCGATGGTGCGCGCGGCCACCGACTTGATGCGGCCGACCTCGACGATCTTGCCATCTGCGATGCCGACATCGGCCGTGAAGCGGGCCTTGCCCGAGCCGTCGACGACCGTGCCGCCACGGATCACCAGATCGAGCGCCATCAGAGCCGATCCTTCTGCTCGACGATCTTCCAGTAGGTGTCCTTGGCCGAGATCTTGCCGCCGCGGAACGTGTAGATATCGCAGCCCTGGTAGTTGAGGTCCTCGCCGTCGGCGCCCTTGCCTTTCACCGTCCAGACCGAGATCGCGCGGTTGCCGGCGTAAATGTACTCCTTGTGGTCCCAGCGCATGTCCGGGATCACCTTGAAGCGGTCGGCGAGCGTCTTGCGGATCGCCTCCTTGCCCTTGAGTGTGCGGCCAACAGGCTCAGGTCCGCGCGCCAGCCAGAAGGTGGCGTCGTCGGTGAAGCAGGCGACGATGCGATCGACGTCGCGGCTGTTGAAGGCCGCAGAGATCGACTTCATGAGTTCAGGTGTGGCGATGTCGGCGTTTGCGGCTGTGATGTCCGGCATACGAAACCTCCCACGCAGCGTTTCGAAACGATTGCAGGCTTCGCCGGTCGCGGCAACGCCGAAAGCCTGCCACGTCGTTCGACGAGGCAGGCCATCGTGGCTGTTCAGGACGAACGTCTACTCGGTGGTGACGGTGCCGTTGGCATCGACGACGATGCCGACACGGGCGCCGCCACGCGTGGCCTGGCCGCGCCACTTCCCGTCGGCGCCGCGATTGAGGCCCTGCACGTTGCTGTAGCCATCGGCTTCGATGCGGGCCTGGGCGCCTGCCGAGCCCTCGGCATTGGGCGCCGGCAGGGTGGCAATGCTCGGCGCCGTGACCGACGGCGGGGTGACGCTGGGCGTGGTCGCGCCGCCCGAGGTGGTGCCCGGCGGCATGATCGTGGCGCCACCGACGGCGGGCGCCCCGGGCACGGCCGGAGTCGTCACGGCGCCCGGGTTCACGGACGGGGTCGTCACGCTGCCGGAGCCGACGGACGGCGGGGTAACGGTCTGGGCGCCGGCGGCGCCGGCGGCGGCCACGAGGGCCAATGTCAGCAAGGTACGCTTCATGATGATCTTCCTCCTCTGTTGAGGCCTCCTGTGTTGGGGGCAGTCCGGGAACGCGCCCCGCGGTAGGCAGTTCCGCAGCCAATTCTTGCTTTGGCCACATCGGCCCGCAGGCGTGCTAGCGTGGGCCCAACAAACAGGGGAAACGCTCGGTGTACGATTACATCATCGTGGGCGGTGGCTCGGCCGGATCGGTCATGGCCAACCGCCTCTCGGCCAGAAGTTCCAACAAAGTGCTGCTGTGCGAGGCGGGCCAAGACACGCCGCCGGGCAAGGAGCCGCCGGAAATCGCCGACAGCTATTCCGGCACGGCCTATTTCGATCCGCGTTTCCATTGGACCGAGCTCAAGGTCCATACCCAGATCGTCAGCCACAACAATCCGCAGGAGAACCGGCCTCCGCTGCGCAAGTACGAGCAGGCGCGCGTGCTGGGTGGCGGCTCGTCGATCAACGGCCAGATGGCCAACCGCGGTGCCCCCACCGACTATGATGAATGGCAGGCGCGCGGCGCCGCCGGCTGGGGCTGGAACGACGTTCTGCCGTACTTCAAGAAAGTCGAGCGCGACCTCGACTTCGACGGGCCGCTGCACGGCAAGGACGGGCGCATTCCGGTACGCCGCATTCCGCGCGAGCACTGGAGCGGCCACGCCGAAGCGGTCGGCAAGGCCTTCGCGGAGAAGGGCTTCAAGTTCCTACCCGACCAGAATGGCGAGTTCGTCGAAGGCTATTTCCCCGTCACCCATTCCAATGCCGAGGAGCGGCGGGTGTCGGCGGCGATGGGCTATCTCGACACCGAGACGCGCAAGCGATCCAACCTTACGATCTCGACCGACACCCAGGTAAAAGCCCTGCTGTTCGAGGGCACGCGCTGCGTCGGCGTGACGGCGATGATCGGTGGCAAGGAGCAGGAGTTCCGCGGCCGCGAGATCATCCTCTCCTCTGGCGCCATCCACACGCCCGCCCATCTGATGCGGGCCGGCATCGGGCCCGTGGGCCAGCTCACCGACCTCGGCATTCCCGTGGTCGCAGCCCTCGAGGGTGTCGGCCAGCGCCTGATGGACCATCCCTCGATCGCGCTCTCGTCGTTCATCCGGCGCGACGCCCGCCTGCGCGAACATACGCGCCGGCACATCCAGGTCGGCCTGCGCTACTCGTCGAACCTGCCGGGCGTTCCCAAGGGTGACATGTTCGTGGCGGTCGCCAGCAAGTCGGCCTGGCACGCGGTCGGCGAGCAGATCGCCTCGCTGCTCACCTTCATCAACAAGACCTACTCCGAGACCGGCCAGGTCAAGCTCGCCTCGCGCGACTGGCGACGCGAGCCGATCGTCGAGTTCAACCTGCTGTCCGACAAGCGTGACATCGACCGGCTGATGAGCGGCTTCAAGCTGATGGCCGCATTCCAGATGACCGATGCGCTGCGCAAGGTAACGGACGTGCCCTTCCCCGCCTCCTACAGCGACAGGGTGCGCGAGATCGGCGTGGTCAATGCCAAGAACAAGTGGCTGACGAAGTTCGTCGCCACCCTTCTTGATGGCCCGGCGGCGCTCAGGCGCTACATGATCGACAATTACGTCGTCGAGGGTTTCACCTTCGAGCAGGTGATGACCGACGACGAGGCGCTGGAGGCTTTCGTGCGCAAGGCCGCTATCGGTGTCTGGCACGCCTCCTGTACCTGCCGCATGGGCCGCGACGACGACCCCATGGCCGTGGTCGACACCTCGGGACGGGTGCGCGGCGTCCAGGGCCTGCGGGTGGTCGATGCCTCGGTCTTCCCGGTCGTGCCCTGCGCCAACACCAACTTCCCCACCCTGATGACGGCCGAGAAGATCTCGGAAGGCGTTCTCGCCGGGCACTGAGGAGCAACGTATGTCAATTGTGCTGGGCAGCGGCGAGCATCGCTATCGCGTGGTCGAAAACTGGGCCAAGCTGCCCGATGGCTGGGAGTTCCGCGACGTCGCGGCCGTCGCCGTCGACAGCAAGGACCGCGTCTATGTCTTCAACCGCGGCCAGCACCCGATGATGGTATTCGACCGCGACGGCAACTTCCTGCGCTCCTGGGGCGAGGGCCTGTTCAACCGCGCCCACGGCATCGACATCGACAGCGACGACAATCTCTACTGCACCGACGACGGCGACCACACGGTCCGCAAGATCACAACCGACGGCAAGGTGCTGCTGACCATCGGCGTGCCCGACCAGCCGGCGCCGTTCCTGAGCGGCAAGCCGTTCAACCGCTGCACCCACACCGCCCTCTCGCCCAAGGGCGAGATCTACGTCTCCGACGGTTACGGCAACAGCCGCGTCCACAAATACTCGCCGGACGGCCGCCACCTGATGTGCTGGGGCACCACCGGCACCGATCCGGGCGAGTTCAACATCGTGCACAACGTCGTCACCGACGACGACGGCTGGGTCTATGTCGCCGATCGCGAGAACCATCGCGTGCAGGTATTCGACGGCAACGGCAAGTACGAGGCGCAGTGGAACAACATGCACCGGCCTTGTGCGCTCTATTGCTGCGGCGGCAAGAATCCAAAGTTCATCATCGGCGAGTTGGGACCGGGCATGCCGGTCAATACCCACCACACCAATCTGGGGCCACGTCTGGCCATCGTCGACAAGCAGGGCAAGACGCTCGCCCGGTTGGGCGGTGAGGCCGGCCCCGGGCAGGAGCCCGGCAAGTTCCTTTCGCCGCACGGGCTGGCCGTCGATTCGAAGGGCGACATCTATGTCGGCGAGGTGAGCTACACCAACTGGCCGAGCACCCATCCCGGCGTGCCGGTGCCGAAGTACCTGCGTTCGCTGCAGAAGCTGGAAAAGGTCGCGTGATGGAGCCTGCCGGCCGCCTGCACCTGATCGGCAGCATCCCACTCGACAACAGCGAGCAGGTATTCCGCACGCTGGCCAGCGAACTTGGGCCCTTCCTCAGCCGCATGCCCGACGGCGAGACCGGCGAGCGCTCGCGCTGGGTCTTTTTCCAGCGCCAGATGCTGCTCGACCATCCGGCGATGGAGATCGACCCCACCGTGCCTCCCTACAAATTCATCCAGTGGGATGGCAAGGTCGTGCGCGAGGTCGAGCAGGTGCGCTTCAAGCCGGGTGTCGATCCCGCCACGGTGGTGTTCGAGACCGGCTACGACAGGGCAGCGCTTGCCTCCTACGACATCTTCAAGCGGCTGCGCGACGCCGGCGCCATTCCCAGGCACGTGCGTTTCCAGGTCTGCCTGCCGACTCCGCAGGCCAGCGGCTATCTCTATGTCAGTGGCCCGGCGCGCGAGACCTATTTCGGCGTCTATGAGCGCGCGTTGAAGGCGGCGCTGGCCAATATCGTTGCCGCCATTCCCGCCGCCGATCTCTCGATCCAGTGGGATGTCTGCCAGGAAGTGCTGGCCTTCGAGAATTATTTCAAGGATCGACCGGCGCATTACAAGTCGCAGATCTTCGAGATGCTCGGCCGCCTGGGGGATGCCGTGCCGGCCGGCGTCGAGATGGGCTACCACCTCTGCTACGGCTCGCCGCGCGACGAGCATCTGGTGCAGCCCAAGGACGCGGCCATACTGGTCGAAATGATGAACGGGATCGCCGCCGCCACCAAGCGGCGCATCGACTTCCTGCATATTCCCGTTCCCAAGGGGCGCACCGACGAGGCCTACTACGCGCCGCTCAGGAACTGGAAGCCGCCGCCGGGAACCAAACTCTATCTCGGATTGCTGCACCATGACGACGATGCCGGCGACAAGGCCCGCATTGCCGTGGCGCAGCGATTCGCGGGCGATTTCGGCCTGTCAGCCGAATGCGGCTGGGGCCGGACCGAACCGGGGCGCCTGCCCGGATTGCTCAAGGGACATCGTGTTGCTGCGGAGGGATTGTGATGGTTGAACGGATTCTGGTCGTCGGCCCCAAGGACACGCTGTCGATGGTGGACGATCTCGCGCCGAAGGGCTTCGAGATCGTGAAGGCGCTGCACAACTCGCCGGAGCAGAAAGCGGCGCTGCCGGGCACCCACTATTTTGTGGGCTTCATCCAGCAGTACGTGAATCCGCAGCTCTTCAAGGACGCGCCGCACCTCAGGCTCATCCAGATGCTGAGCGCCGGTTATGACAAGGCCGATCTCGATGCCGCGCGCAAGAGCAAGGTGCCCCTGTGCGCCAACGGAGGCGCCAATTCGACCGCGGTGTCGGAGCACGCCATGCTGCTGGCGCTCGCGGTCTCGCGCCGGATCATCATCCAGCACACCAACGTCACTGCCGGCCGCTGGCACGGCAACTCGCCGCCGCAGGTCCATGAGGTGCGCGACCGTGTGATGGGCATCATCGGCTTGGGCACGATCGGCAAGAAGGTGGCGCGGCTCGCCCTCGCCTTCGGAATGAAGGTTCACTACTACGACATCTCCCGTCTCAAGGAGGAGCAGGAGGACGCGCTGGGCGTCCGCTTCCGCCTGTTGCCCGAGATCCTGCGAACCTCCGACATCGTCTCCCTGCACGTGCCGCTGAATGACAGCACGCATCACCTGATCGGCCCGCAGGAACTCGCCCTGATGAAGAAGAGCGCCGTCATCGTGAACACCTCGCGAGGCCCGGTGATCGACGAGAAGGCGATGACCGAGGCGCTGTCGAAGGGCAATCTGTTCGGCGCCGGCCTCGACGTCTTCGACGAGGAGCCGACGCCGCCCGACAACCCCCTGCTCAAGCTCGACAACGTCGTGCTGACGGCCCACCTGGCCGGCCCAACCTGGGAAAGCAACATCACCCGCCTGCGCAACGGCTTCGATAATGTCCAACGGGTTGCCCGCGGCGAACCCGCACTCTGGGTCGTCCCCGAACTGCTCTAACGTCCAGATCGCGAAGTAGTCTCTAGCCCACTTCGAGCGGGGCCTTGTAAGTCTCCTTGAAGCTCAGCAAGGCCACGAAGGTGATCGCTGCCGCCGCCGTGATCATGAAGGCGGGGCTGTAGTCGTTGCCTGTGCGTTCGACCAGCCATGTCGCCGCCAGCGGACTGAGCCCGCCCACGACGCCCAGGGTGACATTGTAGCCCAGCGCAATGGCCGTGCAGCGTACGGCTGCAGGCGCTGCCTCGACCATGAGAGTGGGCTGCGTGCCCACGAAGGTTCCGACGGCTATGACAAAGCCCATCTGGCCCAGGAGCACGAGCCCGGGATTGGTGCTGTGCATCAGCCAGAAGAACGGCCAGGCACCGACGAAGCCGAGCACGATGGCGCACAGCATCACGGGCTTGCGGCCAAACCGGTCCGTCATCCAGCCCATCAGGATCATGAGGGGCAACAGTGCCGCCATGCTGATGGTGTTGATACTGAGTGCGTGCGCCGGTGGTATGCCATCGACGAGCTCGAGCCAGGTCACGATGTAGACGAACATCAGGTAAAAGCCGACCGAGTTGAAGACGGACACGGCAGCGAGGCGCAACAGCAGTGGACTGTGGTTGCGCATCGTCTCGAGCAGCGGCGAGCGCTCCGCCTTGTGGATCTTGGGCGTTTCCTGGACATGGCGTCGGAGAACAAAGCCCGCCAGGCCGACCAGGAGACCGAGCACGAACGGGATGCGCCAGCCCCAGGTCTCCACCGCCTCGGCCGACATCGTCGAGGCCAGCAGCGCGCCGGTCGCGGAGCCCAGCAGGATGCCGCCGACCGCGCCGCAGCCGGCCATGGCGCCAATCAGGCCGCGCCGGCCCGGTGGGGCGCGCTCGACCATGAAGACGATCGAGGTCGTATATTCACCACCCACCGACAGGCCCTGGATCATTCGCAGGAGCGTTAGGATGATCGGCGCCGCCATGCCCAGCACCTCGTAGCCTGGCAGGATGCCGACCAGGAACGTCGGGATCGCCATCGCCGCCACCGAGAAGGTGAGCGCGGCACGGCGGCCGAGCTTGTCGCCGATATGGCCGATCAGCGCGCCGCCCACGGGACGCATGAGGAACCCCACGGCGAAGATGCCGAAGGCCGCCAGCACCTGGGCGACAGGGTCCTGGCTGGGGAAGAAGGTCCGGCCAATGGCCGCTGCGAAGTAGCCGTAGACCGCGAAGTCGTACCACTCCAACACATTGCCGATGGCGCCGACCGCAATGGTCCGCGCCGTACTGTCCGACTTCATGAATAATCCCCCAAACGCGCTCCCGAGGGCAGGATATCATATCACCCGGCGAGCGCCTCATGGTCGCGGGCGTTTGTAGCTGCTACGAATTGTACGAGGCGTGACTGGTCGACCGACAATAAGGGAGTGTTCCGTTGGGATCGATTTTTCCGAACGATCTTCTCTATGAATTCGTCACCCTGTTCGTCGTCCTCGATCCGATCGCCACCTTGCCGGTCTTCACCGCGGTCTCGGCCGGCCTCAACCGGCGGCAATCTCTCCTGGTCGCCTTCTATGCGCTGGCCGTCTCCTTCCTGGTGCTGCTGTTCTTCATCGTCGCCGGCCAGCACCTGCTCGAAGCGCTGAAAATCCCGATGGCCTCGTTCCAGCTCGCGGGCTCGCTCGTGCTGCTGTTGTTCGGCCTAAAAATGGTCCTGGGCAAGATCACGGAGGAAGCGGCCGAAGCCGGCACGACGAGCAACAGCTTGTTCGAACGCGCGATCTATCCCCTCGCCGTGCCCGGCATCGCCGGTGCTGGCGCGATGCTGACAGTGGTGCTGCTGACCGACAACAAGACCCGCTCGATCGGCGAGCAGGTCACGACGACGGGCCTCCTGGTGCTCTGCCTCATGATCCTGTTCGTCATGTTCGCGGCGGCGTCGGCGATCTTCCGCGTCCTCGGCCGGCCCGGCGTCGAAATCGTGAGCCGCGTCTTCGGCCTAATACTGGCCAGCATCGCGGTGACCAGTTTGGTCATCGCGATCAAGATGAGCTTCGGCCTGGCGATAGGTTAGGCCGGCGCCTCTCTAGTTGCCCGGCTTGGTACCGGTGGCCTTCACTACCTCGGCCCAGGTCGCCATGTCCTTGGCGATGAAGGCGGAGAACTCGGCCGGCGTCATGGGTGCCGCCAGCGTCGCCCGCTCCTCGAACTGGCGCAACACCGCGGGATCACGCATCAAGGCCACGAGGTCGGCATTCACCTTGTTGACGATCGCATCAGGCGTGTTTGCCGGCGCCACCAGCCCGGACCAGCCGGCCGCATCGTAGCCCGGCACGGTCTCGCCGATCGACGGAACCTGGTCGAGCGGCGCCGGCACGCGCTTCGCCGTCGTGACGCCCAGCGCCTTGATACGTCCATCGCGGATGGCGCCCAGCGACGAGGCCGTGCTGTCCATCATCAGCTTGACGTGACCGCCCAGCAGGTCGGCCATCGCCGGGCCGGAGCCCCGGTAGGGGATGTGCACGATGTCGAGCTTCGCCTGGAGCTTGAAAAGCTCCATGCTGAGATGCTGCGCCGTGCCGGGACCAGCCGAGGCGTAGGAATGCTTGCCCGGCTCCTTGCGGGCGAGCTCGATCAGCTCGGCCACCGTGCTGGCGGGGAAACTGGGATGGGCCACGATCACCAGAGGTCCACGGATGATGTTGGTGATCGGCTTGAAGTCGACCAGCGGCTTGTAAGGCAGATCGGGGTAGAGGCTGGGATTGACGCCGAAGGTCCCGCTGGTGGCGATCAGAAAAGTGTAGCCGTCGGGCGCCGCCGCCCTGCCGGCCTCGACGCCCGGAATGCCGCCGCCCCCGCCCTTGTTCTCGACCACGACCTGCTGCTTCCATACGTCGGCCAGCCTTTCCGCCATCAGCCGAGCGAAGATGTCGGCCGCCTGGCCAGGCGGGAACGGCACGATGAAGCGTACTGTTTTGGACGGCCACGGCGCCTGCGCAGCGGCGCCGTTCGACATCAACGGAGAGATCAGCGGCGCGGCAAGAACCATCGCGGCGACACGGCGGCGCGTTACGGTCTTCGACATGTTTCCTCCGGCTTCGTTTGGACGACAGGTTAGCACGCTTTTGCGATGCGTCTGCGAAACCGGTCTGCCCGAGGGGCTGCCCGGCAAGGAGGCACCTGAGAAGGTGCTTGCCCTCACGAAACCGTCCACGAACTGAGATCGGAAGCTGCCATGCGCCCGTCGCGACCGACCCCGACAAGACGGCGCGCTCTGGCGGGCCTCCTGCTGCTCGCGTCCCCGCTGCTCACGCCCGCAGCGGCGTGGGCGGCCGACTGGCCGGAACGCACAATTCGCATGATCGTGCCGTTCGCGGCCGGCTCCGGTGCCGACACCGTGGGCCGCACCTTCGCCGAGGAACTCGCCAAGGCCCTCGGCCAGTCCGTCATCGTCGACAATAAAGGCGGCGCGGGCGGTCTCCTCGGGACGGCGGAAGGCGCCCGCGCACCGGCCGACGGCTATACCCTGCTGCTGACCTCGCAAGGCGCCACGGTCTTCAACATGGGCCTCTACAAGACGCCGGGCTACGATCCGCTAAAGGACCTGGCACCGGTCGTCACCACCGGCATTCTCACCAACGTGATGGTCGCCGCCGCTTCCAATCCGGCCAACACCGTGGCCGACGTGATCGCGCAGGCCCGCGCCAAGCCGGACCAGCTCACCTACGGCTCGAGCGGCGTCGGCAGCAGCCTCCACATGTCGGGCGTCATCCTCGAGCAGCGCACGGGCATCAAGCTGCAGCACGTCCCCTACCGCGGAGCGCCGGCCGCCGTCCTCGCCGTGATCAACGGCGAAGTCACGATGGGCTTCTTCAACGCGCCGACCGTGCTGGGCCAGCTCAAGGCCGGCAAGCTCAAGGCGCTCGCCGTCACCACCAAGGACCGCTCGGTGATGCTGCCCGACGTGCCGACCATGATGCAGGCCGGCGTCCCCGATTACGTCGTCGCCACATGGCTGGGCTTCGCGTTGCCGGCGAACGCGCCGCCCGCGATCGTCTCGCGGCTCAACACCGAACTCAACCGCATCGGCCAGCTGCCGCAGGTGAAGGAGAGGCTTCTGGTTCAGGGGTTCGAGATCCTGCCGCCCAACTCGCCTCAAGCCGCCCGCAAGCTGATCGAGGACGATCAGGCGGTCTGGCTCCCGATCATCAAGGAATCCGGGGCCAAGGCGGAATAGGGATAATGGCGGAGAGGAAGGGATTCGAACCCTCGATAGGGGTTTACCCCCTATAACGGTTTAGCAAACCGCCGCCTTCGACCGCTCGGCCACCTCTCCGCAGCCCGTTAAGACCCCGGCGATCGAAATATCCACGACGGATGCGGGGCGGTTCTAGCGGGGGGTTCAGGGGGTGTCAAACAACCCCGCAATTTCGCAAGCGATATCAGGCTCTTGGCGCGCTGGCACGAGGCGTGCGACGGTGCCGGCATGAGTGCCGCAGCCCCCAGTTCCATCGACATGCTCCAGCGCCTGGTGGCGTTCGACACCACCTCGCGCAACTCCAACCTGGAGCTGATCCAGTACATCCAGGGATACCTCGACGAGTTTGGCGTAAGCAGCACCCTGGTGCCCAACGACGACGGCACCAAGGCCAATCTCTACGCCTCGATCGGGCCCGACGCCGAAGGCGGCATCGTGCTGTCGGGTCACACCGACGTGGTGCCGGTCGACGGCCAGGCCTGGGTCACCGATCCGTGGACGCTCAGCGAGAAGCCCGACGGCAACCTCTACGGCCGCGGCACCTGCGACATGAAAGGCTTCATCGCCACCTGCCTGTCCCATGTCCCCGCGTTCCAGCGCGCGCGCCTTAAAGTGCCGATGCATTTTGCCTTCAGCTACGACGAGGAGATCGGCTGCCTGGGCGCCCATTCCCTGGCCGAGAAGCTGATGGGCAACGTGCCGCGCCCGCAGGCGGTGATCGTGGGCGAGCCCACCATGATGGGCGTGGTCAACGCGCAGAATGCCGGCGGCGGCCACGTCGCCACCTTCACCGGCGTCGAAGCCCATTCCTCGATGACCCATCTCGGCGTCAGCGCCATCCATTTCGCCGGCGACTTCATCCACTGGCTGAACGAGCTGCAGGTCGAGCTGGCACTACGACAGCGCACCGACATCGACACCGTGCCCGGCCATACCACCATCAACGTCGGCATCGTGGGCGGCGGCACCGCGGTCAACATCCTGGCCCGCGAATGCACGCTGCGCTGGGGCTATCGCACGCTCCCCGGCGACGATGCCTGGGAAGTGCAGCGCCGGGCCGAGAAATATGTCGCCGAGCTGCTGCTGCCCAAGATGAAGGCCAAGCATCCCGACGCCAACATCACGCTGGAGCGCCGCTCCTTCGTCCCCGGCCTCCTGCCCCAGGAAAACGAGGAAGCGGCCAAGCTTGCCCTGCAATGGACCGGCGGCAACCGCACCTACGCCGTGCCCTACGGCACCGAGGCCGGCATCTTCCGCAGCCATGGCATTCCGACCGTGATCTGCGGCCCCGGCGACATCTCCCAGGCCCACCAGCCCAACGAGTTCGTTGCCCGCTCGCAGATGGATGCCTGCGATGCCTTCATGGGCAAGATGATCGGCTGGGCGGAGCGCCAGTGATGCATCGGACCCGGTGACGCATCGGACTCCGGCCGTCCTGGAGTTTTGTCAATCGGCGACTCGGAACGCGGCAGTCAACGTCTTGATGCGTCTCGCTTAATCGCCGCTGGCATCGGACCCGGCGTGTCCGATGAACGACGACATTCGGTGACCGTGCCTCCCATAATTTCCTATCAGACATTTGCACAGCTATGGGGCGGCGTTTTACGCTTCGCCTGCTATCGTTCAACTCCTATATTAAACCTATCAGGTCGTCAAGCCCGATGTCGGACGTGGCATGCTAATGTAATGGTGAAGCGGATCTTATGAGGAGAGGCTTTGTCATGATCCTGGGAATGTCGCTCTCGACCTTCACGACCCTGCACGTCGTCATAAGCCTGATCGGGATCGCAACGGGCGTCGTCTGCCTGTTCGCGCTGCTGAGTTCACGGGTGCCGCCCGGACTGACGGCGACTTTCCTGCTGACCACGGTCGCCACCAGCGTGACCGGCTTCTTCTTTCCCAACCTCAAGATCGGGCCACCGGTCATCTTCGGCGTCGTCTCGCTTCTCGTGCTGACGCCGGTCCTGCTGGCGCTTTATCGCTATCATCTGGCCGGCCCGTGGCGCTGGATCTACATCGCCGGCGCTGCCTTCGCGCTCTATCTCAATTCGGTCGTGGCCGTCGTCCAGGCTTTCCAGAAACTCACCTTCCTGAAGCCGCTGGCGCCGACGCAATCCGAGCCGCCGTTCCTGATGGCGCAAGTCGTCGTCCTGGCGATCATCGTCGGGCTGACCATCCTTGCCCTGAAGCGATTCCGCCCCGCCCCCGGCTAAACGCCGGCGCAGACTGCGCGTTCGACCTGGAAAACGGCGATCTGGGAGAAACGCCTGTTGTAGGCCTCGACAATCGCCTGGACCTTGGCCCGGTGCGCGGGCGCATCGAAGACGACGACGATCAGCAGCTTGGTGCGCTCGCGCAGAGTCTGATTCGCGGAGTTGCGCGACTGTCCGGCAACGTTGAGGATGCTCAGCCCATCGGGAAAGCGCGGCGTCACCTCGCTCGCCACGAACTCCGCCCACTGGCGCTCACTCACCTCGCCGCCGCCCTCGATGTTGCGCCCGAAATAGAGATTGAGCTCGAGCGCAGGTTTGAGCGGCGCAGCGCAAGAGGCCGCAACCTGCGGTGGCTGGGCCGGTGCCCCAGTTTGCGTGCAGGCAGAGAGAAGGCCGAGCGCGACCAACAAAGCAAACCTTCGCATGTGCAGATCCTTAGTTCAGATAAGGAACAGCCATGCCCTTGGTCACGGCGGGCCGCGCATTGACGATGTCGTACCAGCGCTTGACGTTGGGAAAGTCGGCCAGGTTCACCGTGTGCCATTCGTGGCGCGCCGCCCACGGGAAGATCGACATGTCGGCGATCGTGTATTCCTCGCCGGCAACAAAGGCGTTGCTGGCGAGCTGCTTGTCGAGCACGCCGTAGAGACGCTTGGCCTCGTCGACGTAGCGCTTCATGCCGTACTCGATCTTGGTGGGCGCCGCGCGCAGGAAGTGATGGGCCTGGCCCAGCATCGGGCCGAAGCCGCCCATCTGCCACATCAGCCACTGCAGCGCCTCGTAGCGCCTGGCGGCGTCGGCCGGCATGAACTTCTTCGTCTTGTCGGCAAGGTAGATCAGGATCGCGCCCGACTCGAACAGGCTGATCGGCTTGCCACCCGGACCGTCGGGATCGAGGATCGCGGGAATGCGGTTGTTGGGGCTGAGGCGCAGGAACTCGGGCTTGAACTGCTCACCCTTGGAGATGTCGACCTTGTGCACGCTGTAGGGCAGCCCGCACTCCTCGAGCATGATGGAGATCTTGCGGCCGTTAGGCGTGCCCCAGGTGTGAAGTTCGATCATCTCTGCATTTCCCCTTTTCATTAAGAAATAACGACGGCGCGATCAGGCGAAGTCGTCGCCGCCGCCCATGTCCTGACCCATGTCCTGGTCCAGCGATGCGGTGTCGTAGTCCTCCGAGGCTCCGCCATCAGCCATCTGACTGTCGTCCTGCGCCATCGCCTGCTGCGGCGCCTGCGCGTCGGGCACCTGGCCCGGCTGGGCCGCGGCCTGCTGCTGGCCGAACGGATTGCTGCCCATCATGGAACTGATGCCCTGGAACAGCAGGGCGCCACCGGCAACACCGGCCGCCGTCGCCATCGCCGTGCGCAGGAAGCTGCCGCCGCCGGCCTGCTGGGGCGCAACCGCGGCCTGCAGAGGCGAGCGAGTCGTCGGCACCATGGAAGGCCGTGCGGCCGGAGTACCGCCGGCTTGCGCGCCCCCAGTTTGCGCACCACTGGCCGGGCCGCCCCAAGGGCTCACCTTCGGCGCATTTCCGAGGAAACTCGTCGCCGTGGCCGGCGCGGCAGTCACCTTGGCCTCGAGTTCGGCAATGCGCTCCTGCGCCGCCTTCAAAGCCTGTTCCTGAACCAGGACGGTCTGAATCAGCAGATAAGGTGCTGCGGGTTGACGCGCGATCAAGCTCGCAATCAGCGCCTCGGCCTCAGGATCGCGGGGCTGCGTCTCGAACTGCTGGATTCGCCCAAACAGGCCGGAAATAAGGTCGCGTTCCTGGTCTTGCATGACACTGCCTCCCGCCCCTCCCGATTCATGGGGGCTCCGCCAACGTGGTTGTCCGTTGGCGGAGCGTCAAGGGCCGCCGAGCCATGCAGTTATTCGACCAGCTTCCGATATGACCGTTTCGCGGCGACCTTGCCGCCCCTGACCGTCATGACGTCACAAGCTTGAAACTTTGCCGGTCTGCCGTCGGCGAGCGTGGCGGTCACCAGCAACTCGACCACCACGAAATCCGGGCCGAAGCTGCTGTGGACCAGCTCGTAGTGAATGTCGGGCATTGCCCGGAAGGCGCTGGCGATCGCTGCGCGAACTGCCTTCGCTCCTTCGATGCGCGTTCCGTAGGGCTCGGAGCCTCTGGTGATCTCCCAGAGGCAATCATCCGCCATCAGGGCCATCGCGCCTTCCACATCGTGCGCGTTCCATGGTTCGAGGAATTTCTCGACGAAGCTTTTGTCATGAATGTGCATACCGGCTCCTACACCCGCGTGAAGTCCATGATCCAGTTGGTCTCCCAACTGTTGCCTGAATCCGATGAGAATGCCTGCTCCCAGCGCGCCGACGTCGCCGTGATGCGCGACCAGAGGAAGCGCACGCGGATCGCCTGGCCCTCGAAGGTGTCGACACCCTCGAACATGCCGCTGTCATTGTCGAAACGGCCGACCACGGGCGGATCGAGGCGGCCGGGGTAACGACTGTCGAGCCAGTAGATCGACCAGCTGTCGCTTTTCGGATCGTAGGTCCTGAGGCTGACGCCAGCGTAGCGCCCCGACGGCAAGTGGATATCGTCATCGTCCATGTTGGCGTAGCCATCGAGGATCTTGCGCATCGCGCTGGTGCCGGGGAACTCGATCCAGTCGGTACAGCCGGCCAGGCGGCGCAGCAGGTAGCGGTGATGGACAGTCCAGTTGCCGACGAGGAAATCGAAAGCGTTGCGTTGTGTCATGACGGGTCCTCCGTGGTTCGAGGCCCCTTTCATAACTGCCTATACCTGACATATTACGTCAGGATTATTTGCTAGGTTTCCCATATGCGCGCGAGCCGCCTGCTGTCGATCCTGATGCTGCTGCAGAACCGCGGCCGGATGACGGCCGAGGCGCTGGCCGCGACCTTCGAGGTCTCGGTACGCACGATCTACCGCGACATCGACCAATTGAGCGCCGCCGACGTGCCGGTGTACGCCGACAGGGGCCCGGGCGGCGGCTTCCAGCTGCTCGACAATTACCGCACCAAGCTGACGGGCCTCTCGCCCGCCGAGGCGGAGACGCTTTTCCTGGCCGGGCTGCCCGGCCCGGCGGCTGAACTCGGGTTGGCCGACGTGCTGATGTCGGCACAGCTCAAGCTGACGGCGGCGCTGCCGGAACGCGCCCGCGCGAGCGCCCGGCGAAGCGGCGCGCGTTTCCACCTCGATCCGATCGACTGGTTCCGCAGCGCCGACGCCGCCCGCCTCCTGCCCACGATCGCCCAGGCCGTATGGAACGAGACCTGCATCGACATTCGCTACAAACGGGGTGCCGGCTCGGTCGCCCGCCGGTTAAAACCGCTCGGCCTCGTGCTGAAGGCCGGCATCTGGTACGTCGTGGCCCAAGTCGTGGCCCAGGTCAGTGAGCAGACGCGCACCTATCGCGTGGCCAACATCCTCGACCTCGCTGTCGCCCAGGAGCGTTTCGAGCGGCCCCGCGATTTCGACCTGGTGCGGTTCTGGACCGCCTCAGCGCGTGCCTACGAGGTCGGGCTCTACCGCGGCAAAGCCACACTGCGCGTCTCGCCGCTCGGCCTGCCCAAACTCGAACAACTCGGTGCCGCCGTGCAGGAGGCCACCCGCGACACCGCGGGGCCCGCCGAGGCCGGCGGTTGGGTTCAAGTCACCATCCCGATCGAGTCGATCGATCAGGCCGCCGCCGATCTGCTGCGGCTGGGCACCGACGTGGAAGTGCTGAAGCCCGCCGCACTCCGGCGTCGCCTGGCGAAGACGGCGCGGGAGATCGTGCGCCTGTATGGCTAGCGCAACACTGAGGGGCTAGCGCACCACAGAGGCCGTCTGGCCGAACAGGATCTTGCGCTGCTCCTCGGTGTTGATTCCTGGCGTCTGGCGCAGCTCGGCGCCGGCCGCCTTGCCCGTCACCACGGCAGGACGCTTGCCCATCTCTTCGAACCACTTCTGGAGATTCGGGAAGTCCTCGAGCTTCTGCCCGAAGTTCTTGAAGCCCACGACCCAGGGCCAGATCGCCATATCGGCGATCGAATAGACGCCGGCCACGAACGGCCGATCGGCCAGCCGCTTGTTCAGCACGCCGAACAGGCGGTTGACCTCGTTGCTGTAGCGGGCCTGGCCGTAGGTGAGCTGCTCCGGCGGATTGAACTGCGGGGCATACATGTTGAAGTGGTTCGCCTGCCCCGCCATCGGGCCGAGGCCACCCATCTGCCAGTTGACCCACTGCAGCACCTCGTACTTGCCGCGAAGATCCGTGGGCAGGAACTTGCCCGCTTTCTCGGCGAGGTACTGCAGGATGGCGCCCGACTCGAACACCGACACAGGCGCGCCACCACCTGGCGGCTCGTGGTCGACGATCGCCGGCATGCGGTTGTTGGGGCTGATGGCGAGGAACTCGGGCTTGAACTGCTCGCCCGTGCCGATGTTCACCGGCACCAGCCTATACGGCAGGCCGCATTCCTCGAGCATGATGGAAATCTTCCAGCCGTTCGGCGTCGGCCAGTAATAAAGGTCGATCATCCCGGTTTCTCCCGAAGAGGATTGAATTGGCGCGCAGACTAGACGATCGGGCAAAGGGCGCGAAGAGAGGAAGCGCTCATGCCCTCATGAGGAAATAGTTGTCTTGCGGCCGTCGCCAATGGGACTATTTGCGGTCAGACAATCGCCGGGGAGGATATTCGATCATGGCCACTTCACTTTACGAGTTGAGCGTCACCAACTACCTGCAAACGCTGGGTGGCATGGAAGGCTTCCTCGGCCGCGGTCTCACCCACTTCCAGGAAAACAAGATCGACCCCAACGAGATCGTCGAGACGCGGCTCCATCCCGACATGCTGCCGTTCCGCTTCCAGGTGCTAGCCACCGCGCATCATTCGATCGGCGCGATGCGCGGCGTACAGGCGGGGTTGTTCGCCCCACCGGCCCAGTTGCCACCGCTCGACTATGCCGGCCTGCAGAAGGCGGTGACGGAAGCGCGTGAGGCGCTGCAGCAACTCAAGCCCGCCGACGTGAACGCGCATGAAGGCAAGGATGTCACCTTCCAGATTCGCGACACCAAGATACCGTTCACGGCCGAGGGGTTCGTGCAGTCCTTCTCGCTGCCGAACTTCTATTTTCACGCCACCACCGCCTACGACATCCTGCGGTCGAAAGGCGTTCCCCTCGGGAAGCGCGACTTCCTGGGCAGGATGCGTCTGAAGAGCTGATCAGTTGACCCCCATCAATTGACCATCGCCCCATAGACGAGATCGCGCATCAGGTAGCGATAGCGGAGCCGCGCGGCCGGCGACTGCATCATGTAGACGACGAACAGGCGCTCCTTCGGGTCGTGCCAGAAATAGGTGCCGTAGGCGCCGCCCCAGAAGTAGTCGCCGGGCGTTCCCGGCAGCGGGCTGCGGCCGACGTCGGTGCGCACGGCGAAGCCCAGGCTAAAACCCTGGCCCATGCGGGCGCTGGGCTCCAATGCCTCGAAGCGGAACATGTCGGCGCCCATCTTGATATCCGGCGGCAGGGCATCGGCGGTCATCAGGTCGATGGTCTTGCGCGAGATCAGGCGCACGCCGTCGAGCTGGCCGCCGTTGGCGAACATCTGCAGGAAGCGCGCGTAGTCGGCCGCGGTCGAGACCATGCCGCCGCCACCGGACCTCCAGGTGAACTTTTCGGTGACGTCGGGGATCGACGGCACCTCGTTCTTGGGCCCCTCCTTCATCGGCCTGGCGCCGCGCACCTTCTTGTCGGCGGCGACCTCGAAGGCGGTGTCGCCCATTTTTAGCGGCTTGGTGATGCGATCCTCGATGAACTTGTCGAGCGGCATGCCCGAGGCGACCTCGACGACGCGGCCCAGCACGTCGGTCGACACCGAATATTCCCAGGTCGTGCCGGGCTGGTAGAGCAGCGCCAGCTTGGCCAGCTTGTCGGCCATCTCGGCGTTGGTCTGGCCGCGATCGTTCACCTTCATGTCGAGGTAGGATTGTTTCACCGGATTGGCGCCGATCGCGCCGTATGTAAGACCCGAGGTATGGCGCATCAGGTCCTGCACCGTCATCGGCCGCGCCTGCGGCTCGAGCGCGATCTCGACCGTGCCGTCGTCCTTCTTCTTGGGCACGGCCACCTTGGTCTCGGCGAAGGCCGGGATGTAGCGCGACACCGGATCGGCCAGGGTGAGTTTGCCCTCCTCCATGAGGATCATCGCCGCCACCGAGACGATGGGCTTGGTCATCGAGGCGATGCGGAAGATCGTGTCGTTGGTCATCGCCACCTTGGCTTCCTTGTCGCGGAAGCCGAAGGAGTCGAACATGACGAGCTTGCCGTTGCGCACGATCAAGACGACAGCGCCCGGCAACTCGTTGTTCTTCACGCCGTCGTTGATCCGGTCGCCGAGGATTTTCAGACGCGTCGACAGGAAGCCGACCTCTTCCGGTGACTGCGCCCTGGGAATGCCCTGGGCACTGGCGGTCGACGCCATGCCGAGGACAAGCACCGCCGCGGCGGCCGTACGGAACATCGACATTGTCTTTCCTCCAGATTTCCTTGGCCGCATCAAAGCAAAACGCCCCCGCTTGCGCGAGGGCGTTTCGGATTGCGAGCCGCCGTGCGGTCAGGTCACCGCGCCTCAGGTAACGGCTATCGGCCCACCGTTCGATCCCGTGGCGCCCTTGATGGGGGCCGGCGAGAAGATGTAGGCGAACTGGTACTTGCGATCGGCGAGCAGCGTCGTGAAGTCCAGGTTCTCGTGGTTGAAGATGCCGTGCTTGGTGATCAGTTCGCCATGCACCGGGAAGGCGAGATCCTTGTTCGGGTTGGGCACGACCTCGGTCGCCCAGGTGTCGGCTCCGGTGAGGCAGACACCCTTGTCGATGCACCACTTGGCGACTTCCATGCCGATGCCGGGCTCGCCGCCGCCGAACTTGTCGTTGTTCTTGATCCAGAGTTCGCCCCAGCCGGTGTTGAAGAACACGGCATCGCCTTCCTTCACGTCGGCTTCCTGCATGTTCTGCTTCTGCAGGCAGGCGCGCAGATCGGCGACGGTGATCTCCTGGCCCGCCTCCATCATCGCGCCCTTGTGCGCCTTGAGATCGAACAGATGGCCGCGGGTGAAGAACGGCTTCACCTGCTCGATGCCGAGCTTCTTCATGCCATAGGCGCCGCCCATCTCCTGCTCGGTGACGCCGTTGTAGTAGCGCATCTCGTTCTTGTCGCCGTCCTTGCCCATCTGGATACCGATGTGCGCGAGGCCGTCGAACTGCGTGCCGGTTTGGCCGATCTCCGTCGTCAGGAACTCGTCGTTGTAGATCAGCTTGTTGGCGCCGAACGGGCCGCCTGTCGGGCCGCCCGGAATGCGCAAGGTGAAGGCGCGCTCGCCGAACTTCGGCATCGCCGATTCATAGACACGGCCGATGCGGTAGACCTTGCCATCCCTGATGAGCTTGACGGTGTCGAGAACCTTGGCCGGCGTCATGTAGTTCGACGCGCCGGCCTGATCGTCCTTGCCCCACTTGGGATGCGGCCACCAGACCTGCGTCGGCGCCTGCGCGACCTGCTGGGCATGCGCTGCACCGGCCATCAGCGTGCCGGCCGCGACCGCGCCGCCGACCAGCCCGGCCGTGAGGAAGTTGCGGCGATCCTCGTCGACGCCTGCTTCCTTGAGTTCTTCCTTGTCCTGCAGATATCTCGAGTCCATGGACGCTCCTCCTTCGTTGTCGTTTATTTGTAAAGCGTCCCGCCGCGGCGGTTTATCGTCAAGTCCAAGTCGCGAAGTTACATTGTTACATATGCAAAAATGCTAGGTTTGCCCCCATGAGCCTGTTCGATCGCGACAAGTCAGCCGAGCGCCTGCCGGTGGCGCTGATCACCGGTTTCCTCGGCAGCGGCAAGACCACGCTGCTCAACCGCGTTCTGGGCGATCCGCGCATGGCGCGTAGCCTGGTGCTGGTGAACGAGTTCGGCGACGTCGGGCTCGACCATCTGCTCATGGAGCAGGTCGGCGGCGACATGGTGCTGCTGCAGTCGGGCTGCATCTGCTGCACCATCCAGGGCGACCTCGACCGTACCCTGCGCGACATTGCCAAGCGCCGCGCATCAGGCACGGCGCCGCCGTTCGATCGCGTTCTGCTGGAGACGACGGGCCTCGCCGATCCGGCGCCGATCCTGCAGCTCCTGCTCAACAATCCGATGATCAGCCACGACTATCGGCTCGACGGCGTGGTGACGACCGTCGATGCCGTGAACGGCGCCCGCCAGCTCGACGAACACGCGGAGGCGGTGAAACAAGCGGCGGTCGCCGATCGGCTGCTGATCAGCAAGACCGATCTCGCGGACATCGAGGCCAGCGCCGGGCTGCGGGTGCGCCTGGAGGCGCTCAATCCCGGCGCGGCGCTTTACGAGATCGTGCAGGGCGATATCGATCCTGCGCTCCTCTTCGACTCAGGACCGTTCGACCCGGCCGGCAAGAGCGACGGCGTTCGCGCCTGGCTGGGCGCCGAGGCGCATGACCATCATCACCATCACGTCGACCGCTCCCGCCACGACGCGCACATCGGCTCGTTCTGCCTGACCTTCGACGCGCCCCTCGACTGGGACCGCTTCAACCCGTGGCTGATGGCGGTCCGCGCCTCGTGGGGCGACCGTCTGTTGCGCGTGAAGGGGGTGCTGAATGTCGTGGGCGAGAGCCAGCCGCTGGTGATCCACGGTGTTCACCGGACCTTCCATCCGCCCACCCTGCTCGCCCGCTGGCCGGACGCCGAGCGGCGCTCGCGGCTGGTCTTCATCACCCGCGACCTCGACCGGGCCACGGTCGAGGCCAGCTGGGCGGAGATGGAAACCGCGCCGTGACCGGGTCCGAAAACCGCCAGACCCGGAACGCCCGACGCACCATGTCGTTGTCATCCAACGAGGAGACGAGACATGGCAACGCTGCGAAAGGAAATCGCGATCACGAACGGTGCAACGCCGGTATGGCACGCGCTGCGCGACTTCGGCCAGGTCCACACACGCGTGGCGCCGGGCTTTCTGACCAACCTCAAGATGGACCAGGGTGACCGAGTCCTGACGTTCTTCAACGGCATGGTCGCCCGCGAGCGCCTGGTCACGCTGGACGACGAGACCTGCCGGCTGGTCTATGCAGTGATCGACGGCCAGGCCAGCCACTACAATGCGGCAGTCCAGATATTTCCCGAGGGCGATGGCCGCAGCCGGCTGGTGTGGCAGATCGATCTGCTACCGGACGAGCTCGCCCCTGCGATCGAAGGGCTGATGGATCAGGCGGCCGGCATCATGAAGAAGACGCTGGAGGCCGCCTGATCCACGCTTCGCCTAGGCCGCGTCCTGCTGCGGCAGCAGGTCGGCGTACCTCTTGAAGCCGGGCAGAGCCTCGACCCGACCCATCCACGCCTTCACGTTGGCATAAGGCGCGAGGTCGATGGCGCCCTCTTCCGCATAGGCCACATCGCCGTAGACGGCGACGTCGGCGATGGTGGCCTCATTGCCGACCAGGAAGGCCGACTTGGCGAGCGAGGCGTCCAGCACTTTCAGCGCGTCGTTGGCGAGCCCGGTGTAGAGCTGCAGGACGTTGTCGTCGGCCTTCATGAAGCCTTTCTTGATGGCGCGCGGGCGGTAGACATTGGGCGCCAGGCGATCGAACTCCCAGAACAGCCACTCGCGCACGCGCGCCTTCTCCTCGGCAGTCTTGCCGCCCATCTTGCCGAACTTCTCGGCCAGATAGAGCAGGATCGAGCCCGACTGGCAGAGTTTCAGATCGCCATCGACCAGCGCCGGCACCTGGCCGTAACGGTTGACCGCGAGATAGTCCGGCTGCTTGTGGGCGCCGGCCCGGAGATCGACGTGCTTGTAGGCAAAAGCCTGGCCCATCAGCGACATGGCAAGCCCTGCCTTGTAGGTCGGGCCGCTCAGCCAAATGCCGTAAAGCGTCAACTTGGACATACTTTGCTCCTGTGAACGATGAATGCCGCGGCATTAGCACGCCGGCTGCGGACAAGCATCGCACTTGAGCGTGAGGCCGTTAAGCCTGTATGACCGGGCATGAAAATTTCGGCCCGCGACATCGATCATCTCTCGGTCAGCCACACTGACTTCGAGGGCATCGCCACCAAGCTGGAGCAGCTCGGCTTCAAGCTCACGCCGGCAGGGGTGGAGCCGCGCTGCATCTGCTTCCAGCCCGACAGCGACGACATCCCGAACTATATCGAACTGCTGGCGGGCGACACCGGGCGCATCGCCGTGGCGATGAACGTCGAGGAGCTGGAAGGAGAGGAGCGCACCCATGCCTGGGAGACCGAGGACGGCTTCGAGGTCGATGTCGGCGTCGTGATCGGCGAGACCGGCGGGCCGCTGCCGTGGTTCCCGGTCAGGAACGAGACGCCCGACGGTTTCATGGAGCCGGAATGGATCGTCCACCCCAACGGGGCGCTGGGCATGATGGCCATCCATGCCGTGGCCGAGAATCCGCGCGAGACGGCGAAGGCGCTGAAGGTCGCGTGGGGCGGCAAGACCGAGGAGATCTTCGACGGCTGCATGATGGTCAAGGCGGGCTCGGTGGAGCTGCTGATCTGGTCGCCGCTCGCCTACCAGCTCGAGTACAAGGCGCTCGAGATCATGGCGCCGCAGAGCCTGCCCGTGATCGTCGGCGCCGCCATCGCGATCGAGCGCTCGCGCCCGCTCCAGGCGCTGCTGCGCGCCAACAACGTGCCGTTCGCGCTGACCGAAGGCGACCGCGTGCTCATCGCCCCCGAACAGTCGGGCGGGCTGATGCTGGAGTTCATGCCGCAGACCTGACGGCGGTCAGGCGTTCTCGGGCACCAGCGGCTTCTTGAACTGAAGCGGCATCAGCTCGGGGCTGTCGCCACCGCCATCGCGCCAGCGACCGGGCGTCATGCCCGCCACGCGCTTGAAGGCCCGACTGAAGGCCGCTTCCGACTCGTAGCCGATGTCGGCGGCAATGCGCGCAATGCCGTCGCGGCCGTTGCGCAGCCGGTCGGCGGCGAGCTGGATGCGCCAGCCGGTCAGATATTCGATCGGCGGCTTGCCCAACAGGGCGTTGAAATGCTCGCCCAGCACGGTGCGCGAGGAGCCCGCCTCACGCGCCAGGCTTTCGGTCGTCCACCGCCGCGCCGGGGCGGCGTGGAGAAGCCCCAGCGCCCGCCCGACGATCGGATCGCGCAGGGCGGCCAGCAACCCTTTGCTGCCGTCGGGCAGCCGGCTGGCATGACCTCGCAACATCTCGACGAACAGCAGCTCCATCATGCGGCTGAGGATGGCTTCGGTGCCCGGCGTCGTCGCGTCCGTCCGGGCCAGCAACTCGCCGACCGTCGCCGAGAGGCCGGCGCCCAGCGACTGGTCGGCCGCCCGCTCGACGAGAATTTCGGGCAGGGTGCGGAACACAGGTGATGACATCAATTCGGCCGACTCGAGAAATCCGCAAACCATGTGCGTCTCGCTGCCGCCACCGCCGTGGTCGACGCGCCAGATACCCTCGGTCGGCCCGCTGGGATTGAGCTGGGCCGCAGGCGCCATGTCGGGCGTCGCCCCGTCCTCGAACTTGTGGCGGTCGGCAAACGGCAACAGGATCAGGTCGCCGGCGCCGACATTGCGGCGCGTGCCGGTTGCGGTCTCGATCGTGCAGCCGCCCCGGGCAATATAGTGGAAGGCGCTGGTGTGGCGCAGATGCGCCATGGGTTGGTCGGCATTGAAACGCTGCGGCGACAGCACGGCAAACGGCGCCGTGAAGCGGCCGTTGAGGAAGATCGCTCCGCTCAGCCGCACCGCCCGCAGGACTTCAGACAGAACGTCGGGCTCGGCGGCGATTCGCGGCGTCTCGGTAAACGGGGGCGGCGTCCCGATCATTGTTCGAATTCCGGTCCCACGATACTTCGGTCCCATCAAATCTGAAGGAGGTTTCCGATGTCTGTCCAAACCCTGCGCAAGCCCGCAACCGTCGACTGGCGCGCCATCCTAGCAGAGATTGGCCCCCGGCTCGCCGAGGAAGGCAAGCGTTGCGACGCCTCGGGCACCTATGTCGGCGCCAATATCGCCCTGCTCCGGGAAAGTGGCTTCTTCGGACTCGCCGTGCCGGTTGAGTTCGGCGGCGGTGGTCTCACACGCACCGAGTTGGCCGCCATGCTGCGCCAGCTCGCCTACACCTGCAGTTCGACAGGCCTCGCGTTTTCCATGCACACGCACCCGGCAGCCGCCCAGGTGTGGCGCTGGCAGAACCAGAAGGCACCGGTGGAGCCGCTGCTGAAGCGCATTGCCGGCGATCGCATCCAGCTCCTGACCTCGGGCGGCTCGGACTGGCTTTCCGGCTCGGGCACCGCCACCAAGGTCGAGGGTGGCTACCGCATCAGCGGGCAGAAGATCTTCGCCAGCGGCGCGCCGACCGCCGACCTGTTCATGACCACCGCCGTCGAGCAGACCGCCGAGGGACCGACCGTCCTGCAGTTCGGCCTGCCGGTGAAGAGCGAGGGCGTGACCATCCTGGACACCTGGGACACGCTCGGCATGTGCGGCACCGCCTCGCAGACCGTGAAGATCGACAACGTCTTCATCCCGGATGCCGCTGTTTCGGTACGCCGTCCCGCCGGCAAGTGGCACCCCGCGATGCACGTGATCTCGATGGTGGCCTTCCCGCTGGTCTACGCCGCCTACACCGGCGTCGCGGAAGCGGCGCGCGACATCGCCGTCGCAGCCGCGAAGAAGCGCAGCGATCCCTCGACCGTCGAGGCAGTGGGCGAACTCGAGAACGAATGGGCAGCCACCCGTATCGCGCACGACAGCATGGTGGCCTTCTCCGAGACGGCACCGCCCGGTCCGGCAACGACCAGCACGATCTTCACCCATCGTGCGCTGGTGGCGCGCAGCGCCCTCAAGACTGTCGAGTTGGCGATGGGCGTCGCGGGCGGCGCGAGCTACTTCAGGTCGATGGGCCTGGAGCGCCTGTTCCGCGACATCCAGGGCGCACGCTTCCATCCGTTGACCGACGCGCCGCAGCGTCGGCTCGCCGGCCGCATGGCGCTCGGCCTTCCGATCGACGACTAGAACGCCGGCGCTGGCGCCTGGGGGACGTCCTTCCAGAAATCGGGGTCATGGCCAAAGAACAGCTTGGCCCCACCCCGCTCCAGGGCCGCGAGGCGATCGAGTGATGCCAGCATCTGCTCGCGGTCCCAGACGAAGCGCGGCAGCCGGCGCTCCTTCAAGGTCCGGCAGAAGTAACAGGCATCTCCGGTCAGCACGATCTCACCGGCTTCGGTGCGTACCTTGAGCGACTGATGGCCCGGCGTATGGCCGTAGGTCGGCAGGCAGACCACGCTGCCGTCGCCGAACAGATCGTACTCGCCCTCGACCTGCTTCACCGGATGGCCATGGTCGAAGTCGGCCTTGAAGAAGCCGACCTTGGCCGCGGTCTCGGGATCCTGCGCCGCCTGCCACTCCGGTCGCTGCACCACCACGGTGGCGTTGGGCACCAATTCGTTGCCGCCGGCATGGTCGAAATGCAGATGTGAGTTCACGATGTAGTCGACCTTGCCGGGATCGCGGTCGATCGCTTCCAGGCGCGACTTCACGTCGTCGGCCGCGCCGTACTGCTCGAAGCCGAAGAGCCTCGCCACGCGTTCGCCCATCCGGCCGGCAGCGTCGGTCCGGCATTGCGGATGCATGCCGGTGTCGAACAGCGCGCGTCCCTTGGGATGCTCGATCAGGTAGGACGGGATCGGCAGCGCCACCGGGCCGTCCTCGCCCTCGATCATGTCCTTGAGGCGTCCGACCAGCCGCCCGCAGGTCATGGCGTAGAGTTTCGCGACCATCGTTCTTCCTGCCTTTCGTCGGGCGAGCCTAACACATATGATTCGCGCCATGCGTCTTTTGCCGATTCTCGTCCTCGCCCTGCTCTGCAGCCCCGCCCTCGCCCAGCCGCAACCGCGTGTCGCGCTCGACATCACCTTGCCGCCGCCGCCGGATCACCAGCTCTCGAGCTTCGGACCGCCCGGCCGCTTGGCCATCGGATCCGACGGCACGCACTACGTGCTGCTCAGCAGTTTTAGCCCCTCGCCCGATGGCATCGCGCCTGCCGCCAGCGCCCGTGTCGAACTGCTGGCCTACCGCCCCGACGGCGGTCTCAAGTTCCAGACCATGCTGCCGGTGCAGGCCCACGTCGGGCCGCGCGGCTTCAACGCCGCCTCGCTTGGCGTGGCGGTCACCTCTTCTGGCGAGACGGCGGTCTTCCTCAGCAGCTCCAACCAGGCGATGGCCACGCCGCAGCGGGAGCGTTCGGTGACGTCGATCTATCGCCTCACCGCCGACGGCAAGGTACGGCGCGCCACCGCCGTGCCGCCGGCGACGCCGGGCAACCCGGCGTCCTACTATCAGACCAGGTTCTACATCCCGACCGCCGACAACGGGCTTCTGGTCGGCGGCGGCTTCGGACCGGGCCCGTTCAACTGGTGGATCGGCAAGTTCGACGCCGAGGGACAGCGGACCTGGCAAGCCGGCCCGGGGCCCGGCTATCCGGAAGATGTCTATGGTCTCGCGGTGAAGCCCGACGGCGGCGTCACCGCGGCGGTGCAGGAAATTGAGCGCGTGATGGCGCTCAGCCAATGGTACATCGCGCGCTTTGCCGCCGACGGCACGCCGCAGGGTCGGACCCCGTTCAACACCGAAGGCACGTCGTTCGCGCTGCTGCCTGGCGGATGGATCTCGGCGCTCAGCCGCTTCGACACATCGCGTCCGCCGGAGATCGTGCGGATCGACGACGCTGGAAACGTCGCCGGCCGCGCACCGTGGCGCTACGGGCAGACGCGCCGCATGATCGCCGATGGCGACGGGTTCGTAGCCATCGTCTGCGACACGATGGATGGCCCACCCTGTTACGTCGCGGCCGGCCGAACCGACGGACAGGTGCGCTGGCGGAGTCTGGCGGGGAACGTCAGCGACATCGCCCGCACGCCCGACGGACAGATCGCGGCTCTGGTATGGTCGGACGACAGCCTGACGGCGCGGCTGATGCGCTACGCCGCTCCCTAGTGTCTTGCCGGCAGTCCTAGGGCTTGCCGCCGATCGTCAGCGTCTTGGCTTTGTCGAAAATGCTGACGTCGTATGGCAAATCGCCGTCGAGCCGTCGGTAGCCGATCTTTATGGTTTTGTTACCGAGAAATACCTTGTTGCGACCGCACAGCTTCGCTTCTTCAATGGAGAATGATTCAAGCAGCACGGTGTTGAAGGTATCGCCCTCGCCGGCCTCCATCCGCTTGCGGATGTCGGCCCGATTGGCGTCGGTGAGCGCGATCACGAGTTGAAAAGTCCCCGGCTCGTCGGCCCGCTCGCACAGGCACGAGCCTTCCCATTTCACTTTCTTTTCCTGGGCCGAAGCCGGATCAGCACCTGAAAGCCACGTGAACACCACGCACGCCAACGCTGCACCGAGCTTCGCCATGGGTCTCTCCCCTGTTGTGGGCCTTACCCGTCGAGTGCCTTCTTCAGGAATTCGTTGACGATCTTGGGGTTGGCCTTGCCGCCGGTCGCCTTCATCACCTGGCCGACGAACCAGCCCATCAGGGTAGGCTTGGCCTTGTAGGCCGTGACCTGGCCGGGGTTGCCGTCGATCACCGCCTTGATGGCAGCCTCGATAGCGCCGGTGTCGGTCACCTGCTTCAGGCCGCGCTCCTCGACCAGGACGGCCGGGTCCTTGCCGGTCTCTTCCATGGCGATGAACAGGTCCTTGGCGATGCGGCCCGAGATCGTGCCGTCGGCCTGCAGGTCGAGGAGCTTGCCGAGATGCTCCGCCTTGATGGGCGACTCAGCGATCGTGGCGCCACGCCGGTTCAGCATCGCGAAGAAATCGCCAGTGACGAGCTTCACGGCTTCCTTCGCGTCGCGGCCCTTGGCCACCGTGTCGAAGAACGCCGCCGTCTCCTTCTCGAGGACCAGCACGCCCGCGTCATAGGGCGTCAGACCATAATCCTTGACGAAGCGATTCTTCCGCGCATCCGGTAGTTCCGGCAGGCTGGCGCGGATCTTGTCGACATATTCCTGGGTGAAGACGAGGGGCAGCAGGTCGGGATCGGGAAAATAGCGATAATCGTGTGCGTCTTCCTTGGAGCGCATCGAGCGCGTCTCGCCGCGGCCGGGATCGAACAGCCGCGTCTCCTGCACGATCTTGCCGCCGCCCTCGATGATCTCGACCTGGCGGCGCGCCTCGTACTCAATGGCCTGCTTGACGTAGCGGATCGAGTTCACGTTCTTGATCTCGCAGCGCGTACCGAGCTCGGCGCCCGGCTTGCGCACCGAGACGTTGACGTCGCAACGCATCGAGCCTTCGTCCATGTTGCCGTCGCAAGTGCCGAGATAGCGCACGATCGAGCGCAGCTTGGTCAGGTAGGCCGCCGCCTCGTCGGCATTGCGCATGTCGGGCCGGCTCACGATCTCCATCAGCGCCACGCCCGACCGGTTCAGGTCGACATAGGTCTGGCTCGGATGCTGGTCGTGCAGGCTCTTGCCGGCATCCTGCTCGAGATGCAGGCGCTCGATCCCGATGGTCTTGGTCGCCCCGTCGGCGAGATCGATCTCGACCACGCCTTCGCCCACGATCGGGTCCTTGAACTGGGAAATCTGATAGCCGGCCGGCAGATCGGCATAGAAGTAGTTCTTGCGGTCGAACACCGAGCGCAGGTTGATCCGAGCGTTGAGCCCGAGGCCGGTGCGCACCGCCTGCTCGACGCAGCGCTCGTTGATCACCGGCAGCATGCCCGGCATGGCGGCATCGACCAGCGACACCTGGGTGTTGGGGTCGGCGCCGAACGTGGTCGGAGCGCCGGAAAAGAGCTTGGCGTCGGAGATGACCTGGGCGTGGACTTCCAGCCCCAGCACGATTTCCCAGTCGCCGGTTTCACCCTTGATCATGGACATGACGGGTAAATAGGGTCTTGCGCCTCACCTGTCCATGCTTAGGCTCACCGCCAACGAAGACATTACTGGGAGGCTATAATGACCATTCTCCACCGCCGTTCCGTGCTGGCGGGCGCCGCCGCTGCCTTGGCCGCACCCGCGATCGCCAATGCCCAGGCCGACTGGCCGAAGGGCCCGATCAAGTTCATCGTGCCCTTCCCACCGGGCGGCTCGACCGATCCGATCGCGCGGATAATCCAGGCCAAGCTGATCGAACTCAACGGCTGGAATGTCGTGGTCGACAACAAGCCGGGCGGCACCGGCGTGGTCGGCGCCTCGATCGCGGCCAAGTCGCCGCCCGACGGCAATACCTGGCTGATCGTGTTCGACAGCCACATCCTGAACTCGATCTGGACGCCTGCGCTGCCCTACAAGGACAGCGAACTGATGCCGGTCATGCAGATCGGCCGCAGCGCCCAGGGCATCGCGGCCCATCCGAGTCGGCCCTACAACACCTTCGCCGAAGCGGTGAAGGCGGCCAAGGCGCAGCCCGGCAAGATCAGCGTCGCCGTGCTCGCCGCCAGCCAGGCCCAGGTCCTGTTCGCAGCGATGCAGAAGGACAACGGCTTCGAGGTGAACACCATCCCCTACAAGGGCGGCGGGCCGCTGTTTCAGGACGCCCTCGCCGGTGTCACCGATCTCTCCGTGTCCAGCCTGGCCAACATGGTACCGCACGTGCGCGCGGGCAAACTCAAGCTGATCGCCGTCACCGGCGAGCAACGCAGCAAGGCGATGCCCGACACCCCCACACTCGCCGAGCAGGGCATCAAGGCGGCACCATCTTATGCCTGGTGGGGTGTCTATGCGCCGACCGGAACGCCCAAGCCGATCATCGACAAGATGCACGCTGAAATTACCAAAGCGGTGCGCTCGCCCGACGTCACCCAGAAGTTCGTTGAACAGTTCGACATGGATATCGTGCTCAGTTCGCCGGAACAGTTCGCCGCCTACCAGAGCAAGGAGCAGGCGATCTGGAGCAAGGTCATCAAGGACAACAATCTCAAGCCCGAGTAGCAAAAGACCGAATTGCCCTGCGAAACATCTTGCAGAGCGGTCTCTGACGCGTCAGCCTCCCGGATAACAAAGACGTATCTGGGAGGCTAAAATGTCTGTATTGCGTCGCCGCGCCATCTTGGCCGGCGCCACAGCCGTTGCGCTGGGCGCCCCTGCCATCGCCAATGCCCAAGCCGATTGGCCCAAGGGCACGATCAAGTTCCTCATACCGTTCCCGCCGGGCGGTTCGACCGACCCGATTGCCCGCATCATCCAGGCGAAGGTCATCGAGCAAACCGGCTGGAACATCGTTGTCGACAACAAGCCGGGCGGAAGCGGCGTCGTTGGCGCCGCGATTGCCGCCAAGGCGCCGCCCGACGGCAACACCTGGCTGATCGTGTTCGACAACCACATCCTCAATTCGCTCCTGAACGATAACCTGCCGTACAATGACGGCGAGCTCACACCCGTCATGCAGATCGGCCGCAGCGCGCAGGGCATCGCGGCCCATCCGACGCGGCCTTACAACACCTTCGCCGAGGCCATCAAGGCGGCCAAGGCCGAGCCGGGCAAGATCGCCATCGGATCGCTCGGCTCCAGCCTCGCGCAGATCTTCATCGCCTTCCTGCAGAAGGAGAACGGCTTCCAGATGAACTACATCCCCTACAAGGGGGGTGGACCGCTCTACCAGGACGCCCTGGCCGGCGTCACGGACCTGTCGGTCACCAGCCTCGCCAACATGATGCCGCACGTCAGGGCCGGAAAGCTGAAGCTGGTCGGCGTCACCGGCGAAACCCGCAGCAAGCTTGCGCCCGACACGCCCACCCTTGCGCAACAGGGCGTCAAGGCGCTGCCCTCGTTCTCCTGGTGGGGCGTCTATGCGCCGACCGGAACGCCCAAGCCGATCATCGACAAGATGCATGCGGCAATTTCCAAGGCGGTGCGCACCGACGACGTCACTCAGAAGTTCGTCGACCAGTTCGACATGGAGATCGTACTCAACTCTCCTGAAGCCTTCTCCGCCTACGTCAAGAAGGAGCAGGATTTCTGGGGCAAGGTCATCAAGGACAACAACCTCAGGGCGGGCTAGTCGTCGTCAGGCCGCCTGCGGCCCCCTGACCAACCTGCCCGGCAGTGCGCCGGTTTCTTCGCCGTCACGATAGGTGACGGCGCCGGAGACGATGGTGGCGCGGTAACCGCGTGCCTTCTGCAGCAGGCGCTTGCCGCCGGCCGGCAAGTCCCACCTCATCACCGGCGCCTCGACGCGGAGCCTGTCGAAGTCGATGACGTTGAGGTCGGCCTTCTTGCCGACCGCCACGACACCGCGGTCGCCAAGGCCGACGGCGTTGGCGTTGTCCTGGGTATGGCGCTTGACCAGCCACGACACGTCGAGCTTGCCGCTCTTGCGGTCGCGGCCCCAGTGCGACAGCAGATAGGTCGGGTAGGAACCGTCGGAGATCAAGCCGACATGCGCGCCGCCATCGCCCAGCCCGATCAGCGTGTGCGGGCTCTGCATC
Organism: Reyranella sp.; assembly: GCA_052386855.1. GTDB lineage: Bacteria > Pseudomonadota > Alphaproteobacteria > Reyranellales > Reyranellaceae > Reyranella. The sequence continues at coordinate 9,090 of JBQTJT010000067.1, read as the reverse complement.
ATCTCGCTGCAGCAATCGAGGTTGTAGGCCGCATAGTTGGCGAACGGCGCGAAGATGAACCCCTTGCCCTCACCCGAGACGAGGAAGTCGTAGACCAGCTCGCGCGGATGCCTTCCCTCGCGCGCCGCCCGGGCGCCGAATGAGCTTTCCCTGGGCGGCTCGTAGTCGGGCGGGTCGCCGAGCGGGAACATGCGGTCGAAATCGGTGAGGCGCGCGGCCATTTCCGAGCGCAGCGGCGTCTCCGCCTCCTGCATCAGCTTCGCGCGAAATGCCGGATCGCGCATGATCGCGAGTTTCTCGGCCACCGGTCTGTCGTTGATCGCCTTGTAGGAGGCGCACATCGAGAACGGGGTGCGGCTCGCCTGCAGACCCTGCAGCACGCCGATCGGCCGCGGCGCCACCTGCGCCTTGGCCTGATGGCCCGAGGCGACCAGCCCCTCGACCAGGCCGAGCAGGCGCCGCCAGCCATCGGGCCGGGAGTGGCGCTGCGCCAGAGAGACGGAGAACGGCCGTCCGCTGGCATCGAGCAGACGCTTCAGCATGGCGAATTCGCTCTCGGCATCGGGCGTATTGAAGTCAGAGATGAATTCGATGACGCCGCGGCCCGCATCCTTCATGCCGAGCGCGATGCCGAGAAGTTCCTCCTCGGAGGCGCGCAGCGACGGCGTCGGATCACCCTTCACCGTGCGATGGTTGAGCGTGCGCGAGGTGGTGAAGCCCAGCGCGCCGGCGCGCATCGCCTCGGCCGTGAGCGCCCGCATCTCTGCTACTTCCGCGGTCGTGGCCTCCTCCAGTCTGGCCGCGCGCTCGCCCATCACGAACACGCGCAGTGCCCCGTGCGGCAGCTGGGCGCCGAGATCCATGTCGCGCGGCCGGACTTCGAGTGCGTCGAGATACTGACCGAACGATTCCCACGACCACTTGAGCCCTTCGTCGAGCGCCGCGCCAGGAATGTCCTCCACGCCTTCCATCAATTCGATCAGGCGCCGGCGGTCCTCGACCTTCACCGGCGCGAAGCCGACGCCGCAATTGCCCATCACCGCGGTGGTGACGCCGTGCCAGCTCGACGGCTGCAGCCGAGAGTCCCAGGTGGCCTGGCCGTCATAATGCGTGTGAATGTCGACGAAGCCCGGCGTGACCAGCAGGCCCCTGCCGTCGATCTCCTCGGCGCCCTGCCCGCTCACTTTGCCGGTGGCGGCGATCTTGCCGTCCTTCACCGCGATGTCGGCTTCCTGGATGGCAGCACCCGTGCCGTCCGCCAGGTTGCCGCCGCGCACCACCAGATCGAAATCCGCCATGTTCGTTTCTCCCGGGTTGCCGGGAGTGTACGCCTCGAGACGACGCCGCGGAATGCCGACTCAGTACCCCGCCGGCCGCGAAGCGAAAGCGGCGGCCTTCTCGAGCGCCGCCGCTGCACGCAGCAGCGTCTCCTCGTCGAAGGCGCGGCCGATCAGCTGCAGGCCGAGCGGCAGGCCGTCCTTGTCGAGACCGGCCGGCACCGAGATGCCGGGCAGACCCGCCATCGAGGCCGGGATGGTGAACATGTCGTTGAGATACATCGTCACCGGATCGTCCATCTTCTCACCGGCGGCGAAGGCCGAGGTCGGCGCGGTCGGCGTCAGCAGCACGTCGCACTTCTCGAAGGCCTGGTTGAAGTCGCGGGCGATCAGCGAGCGGATCTGCTGCGCCTTTTTGTAGTAGGCGTCGTAGTAGCCGGCCGAGAGCACGTAGGTCCCGATCATGATGCGGCGGCGCACTTCCTTGCCGAAGCCGGCGCCACGCGTGTTTTGGTACATGTCAGCCAGGTCCTTGCCCGGCACGCGCAAACCGAAGCGCACACCATCGTAACGCGCGAGGTTCGACGAACACTCCGCCGGTGCCACGATGTAGTAGGCCGGCAGCGCGTACTTGGTATGCGGCAGTGAGACCTCGACCGGCGCGGCACCGGCCGCCTTCAGCATTTCCATGCCGCGCGTCCACAGCGTCTCGATCTCGGGCGACGTGCCCTCGACGCGATACTCCCTGGGAATGCCGACCTTCAGCCCCTTGATGTCGGGATTGCGCGCCGCAGCGGCAAAGTCCGGCACGGCGAGCGGCGCCGAGGTCGAATCCTTGGGATCGTGGCCGGCCATCGCCTGCAGCAGCAGGGCCGAGTCCTCGACGGTGCGGGCAAACGGACCCGGCTGGTCGAGCGAACTGGCGAAGGCCACGACACCCCAGCGCGAGCAGCGGCCGTAAGTGGGCTTCAAGCCGACGATGCCGCAGAACGACGCCGGCTGGCGGATCGAGCCGCCGGTGTCCGTGCCGGTGCTGCCCGGCACCATGTAGGCCGCGACCGCCGCCGCCGAGCCGCCGGACGAGCCGCCCGGCACCAGCTTGCGGTTGTCGCCCTTGCGCTTCCACGGATTCTCGACGCCGCCGAAATGGCTGGTCATGTTCGACGAGCCCATGGCGAATTCGTCGAGGTTGGTCTTGCCGACCATCACCGCGCCCGACTTCCAGAGATTGGTGGTCACCGTGCTCTCGTACTGCGGCACGAATCCTTCGAGAATGTGCGAGGCCGCCGTGGTCTGCACCCCCTCGGTGCAGAACAGATCTTTAATGGCCAGCGGAATGCCTTCGAGCAGACCCGCCTCGCCCTTGGCGCGGCGCGCGTCGGAGGCCGCTGCCATGGCGCGCGCCTTCTCCGGCGTCTCGGTGATGAAGGCGTTGAGCGCGCGATGCTCGTCGAGCTTGGCGAGATGGGCGTCGGCCACCTCGACGGCGCTCGCCTCTTTCTTGGCCAGTGCCGCGCCGAGCTGGGCGATGGTGAGATCGGTAAGAGCTGCCATGGCCTACTCCACCACCTTGGGAACGGTGAAGAAGCCGCCGGCATTCTTGTCGGACGGGTCGATGTAGACTGCGCCGCCGGGTGCATTGGCCAGCACCTTGGCCGCCATGCCGCCGTCGGTGACCTTGTCGGCGCGCAGCGGCAGGGTGACGTCGGAGACGCTGGACAGCGGCTCGACGCCTGCCGTGTCGACCTCGTTCAACTGCTCGATCCAGGAAAAAATTCCCGACAGTTCGCCGGCCAGGGCGCCAAGCTCCTCGTCCGGAACCTTCAGACGGGCAAGCCGCGCAATGCGTGCCACCGTGTCCTTGTCGAGCGCCATTGCCTTGTCTCCAAAACCCGCATTGGGCGCGGTTGGTAGCCGTTTTGCCCTGCGCCGGCAACCAAGCCGAGACGTCTAGGACGCGGCCTTGCTCTGGCTCAGGTTGTCGGCGACCCGGCGCGCCGCGACTGCCTCGATTTCGGCGCGGACCTCGGGCCGGTGCCCCAGCAACTGATTGAAGTCCTTCTTGTAGAGCACGAGGAGGTGACAGTAGCCGTTGGCCACGACGTCGGCACTGCGTGGCTGGGCACTGAGCAGGCCCATCTCGCCAAAGAAGTCACCCTCCTTGAGCGTTATCGACACGGTGCCGGCATGGACCGTGACCTCGCCGGCGGCGACGAAATACATGGCATCCGGCTTGCCGCCGGCGGCAACGATCTTCTCGCCCGGCAGCGCTACCAGGGCGCGCAGCCGCTTGCCGACCGCAATGATGGCGTCGCGGTCGAGTGCGGCGAACAGCGAGACGCGGCCGATCATGGCGACCAGTTCCAGGCCGAGGTCGAGCGGTGGACGATGGCTGATGGCGCCGCGGCGCTCGGCGAGCTGTTCGCGCAGGTCGTTGTAGACCTCTCGACTGATGATGCCCTCGCGCAGGCGGCGGGCATACTCCGCCGATTCGAAACGAATCGCTGCCCGTTCGAGCTGCCGGGCCTCGATCGACTCGGCATAGCCGGGGTACTGCAGCGAGAGCGCGCGCAGGGCGCCTTCGACAGCGGTCTGGCGGTTGCCGATCAGCTCCGCCAGACGCGTCTCGGCGTCCGGTCCGAGCAGATCGGCGACCGAGCTGATGTTGAAGGCTGCAAGCTCACCCAGGACGCTTTGCGAAACCATGAGGATCTCGAAGCGGTCGGCCAGCCGCTCGGTCACCATGCCCTCGATACCGAAGCGCCGATGCAGCCACAGCGCGAGGCGGAAGCCGAGCTCGGGCCGGGCAATCTTGTCCAGCCACTCCTCATAGCCTTCGACGCCACGGTCCCGGACCGTGTCGATCAGCCGGTCGGCGCGCGCCGCCAGGACCGCCACCATGCGCCGGGACAGGATCTGCTGCTCGAAAAGCTCGAGATAGAGTTCCTTCTCGCGCGTACACAGGGTCACGAGGCCGATCTTGACGCGCTCCCCGAGATCGAGCGCCAACTCCTGGGGTACGGACTCGATCTCGGGGTCGCCGGCCGACGACGGGTCGACGTCAATCCCGCCGGCTCGGGCATTCTGCTGCCGCATGATCTGCCGCAAGTGCCGGGCGACGTTGACCCGCGACAGCGCGAGCACGCGGTCGCGCAGCGCCAGTTCGAGGCGGCTCAGCTTGTCGAGCCCGAGCACGTGCATGACGAGGCCGAGCGTCGTGGCATTGACGAACAGGGTGAACAGGACGAACAGCACGGCCGAGATCGCGATGAACTCGCGCACCTGGATCGGCAGTCTCAGGTCGCCGGCCGCCACCATCGCCAGCACGATCGTCACCGCCCCGCGCAGGCCGCCCCAGACGAGGATGGCCTTGTACCGATTGTCGACCGGCTGCACGAGCTTGGTGGCTTCGAGCACGGGCAGCATGCCGAACACGACGAGGCCGCGCGCCACGAAGGCGCCCACGGCCACGGCGACAACGCCCCAGACATAAAGCCAGCTGATGTGCAGCAGCACGTTGGCCGCCAGCATCGAGGCCAGCACGAAGATCAGGCAGCTCGCCCAGAACTCGAGCTGCGTCCAGATCTGGCGCAGCGCGGTCCACTGCCGCGGATGAAGATGCGTGGGCCCGTAGGCCGCCACCGTGAGCGCCGCCATGACGACCGAAACGACGCCGGAAACGTGGAGATACCGGTCGGCCAGAACGAAGCTCAAGTAGCAGAGGCTCACCGTCACCGACGCGATGGCGGCGTCCGACTCGCCCAGCCGCGGCAGGATCACCATCGCGGCACGGGCCATGGCGAAGCCGAGCAGCAGCCCGCCGATGAACTCGCGCAGGAAGACGCCGACCGCGGACATCGGATTGCCCTCGATGGCGCCCACGGAATCGGGGACCGACCGCGATGCGATGATGCCGATGAAGAGACCGAACGCGGCGATGGCAACGGCGTCGTTCAGGAGCGACTCGCCTTCGGCCAGGATCGACAGCCGCTTGGGGGCGCCGACATCGCGGAAGATGCCGATGACCGCCGCCGGGTCGGTGGTCGACACCACGGCACCGAGCAGCAGGCAGACCACGAGATCGATGCCGGTGGCGACATGGACGACGCCGGCTACGCAGGCGATGCAGATCAGCACCGCCACGACCGCCAGCAGCAGCACGGCGTGAACCTCGTCCATCAGGCGCCGGACGTCGATGGTCAGGCCGGCGGTGAACAGCAGCGGCGGCAGAAACAGCGGCAGGAACACGTCGGTGCCGACCTCGAGCTTGTCGAGGCCGACGAAGGCGTCGCCCAGCGCCCACAGCCGGATGTCAGTCGCAATGATCCAAGACCCGAGAAAGCCCATGCCCATGCCGGCGATGGCCAGCAGGACGGTGTGCGGCAATCGAAATCTCTCTGCCAGCGGTACGAGAACGCTGACCACCAGCAGCACCATCGCAATCGCCAGGAGGGCGTAGATCGTATCGTTCACTTGGCCAACTTACTCCGGTTGCGGCCCGTGTCGACCCGGGCTGGGGACCGCCTTATAACCTTGTCGATGGCCCGGCTGGCAGTCCTGATTCACGGCATGTGGGGAACCGCCGACGTCTGGCGGAACTGGCGTCCGTTCATCGAGGCGCGCGGATGGCAGACGATCGCCCCGTCGCTGCGCCATCACGATGCGCCGCCGGAGTCTCCGCCGCCCGCTCTCGGCACGACCAGCCTGCACGACTATGTCGCCGATCTCGAGGCGGTGCTGCAGGCCCTGCCCGAGAAGCCTGTCATCATCGGACATTCGATGGGGGGTCTCATCGCCCTGCTGCTTTGCGCGAAAGGCCTGGCCACGGCGGGCGTCCTGCTGACGCCGGCACCGCCCGCCAGTGTCGTCGCCATCAGGCCGTCCAACCTGCTGGCCTTCCTGCGCATCCAGGCGAGCTGGGCATGGTGGCGCAAGCCGCACCGGGCAACGCTCGGCGAGGCATTGGCCTACACCTTCAACACGACCGACCCGCACGAGGCCACGGAAATCCATGCCTCGTTCGTGCACGAATCGGGCCGCGCCCTGTTCGAGATCGCCCTGCCCTGGCTAGATGCCACCAAGGCCGCGACGGTCGATCCGCGGCGCCTGACCGTGCCGCTGCTGTTCGTGGGCGCCGAAAAGGACCAGCTCGTGCCGCCCGGCGTCGTGCGCCGCACCGCGCGCCAGTTCGCGCACGTTTCGGACCACGCCGAATACAAGGACCAGGGCCACTGGGTCCTGGGGCAGCCGGGCTGGGATCGCGTCGCCGAGGACACGATGACCTGGCTCAGCGCCAAGGCCGGTTGATATGGCGATCATGGACTTTCCCGAGCTGAAGGCGCTGCTGATCCGCGATGGGCGCCTGATGGCGCTCGACGTCGGCAGCAAGACGATCGGCCTCGCGACCTCCGACGCACTCCGCATGCTGGCGACACCGCTGACGACCATCAAACGCAGCAGGCTCGCGGCCGACCTCGCGGTACTTGCCGAGCTGGCGAAGAAACACGAGATCAAGGCGCTGGCGATCGGCCTGCCGCTCAACATGGACGGCACCGAGGGCCCGCGCTGCCAGTCCATCCGCCAGTTCGCGGCCAATATCGCCGCCCATGGACCGCCGCTGCTCGCAGCACTTCCCATCGTCCTCCAGGACGAGCGCATGAGCACCGCCGCCGTCACCCGCGGCATGATCGACGATTACGACATGAGCCGCGCCAAGCGCGCGGAGCGAGTCGATGCGGCGGCGGCGGCCTGGATCCTGGAATCGGCGCTGGCGCGGCTGCGTCCGTAACAAGGACTAGGGGCAGAGCGGCGGCGGCGCTGAACGCTGCGGCGGATCGGCGTCGAGTGAACGCAGGAAGGCCACCAGATCGGTCCGCTCCTGCGGCGAGAGGCCCAGAGGACGCACCAGCGGCGTGCCGTCGCTGTGTAGGCGGTCCGGATTCACTTCGGCATAGTGCCGAACGACCTCCTCCAATGTGGCGATGCTGCCGTCGTGCATGTAGGCCGAGCTGCGGCCCACCTGACGAAGACCAGGAACGCGGAACTCGCCGAAGTTGGCATGCAGACGCTGGACGTGGCGCGTGCGTGCGGTGTTCGCGCCCGAAGCATCGTCGTTGTAGCGGCCGAGCAGATTGAAGGGACTGCCGGCCAGCCTGGCCAGTCCGCCGAGGCGGCCGGAGTCGACCTCGCCCGGCCGCACGAAGAAGCCGATACCGACATCGCCGAACTCGCCGTTGGTGAAGCGCGGTCCGAAATGGCAGGTGTCGCAGTTGCCGGTACCGACGAAGAGTTTCAGGCCGCGCTGTTCGGACAACGGATAACGTGCGGCGGCGGCGCGATCGCCGGCCACCAGCGCATCGCGGAAAGCGTCGAAGCTGGTGCGGGGCGTGACCAGGGTCTCCTGGAAGGCCGCCAATGCCTTGGCCGCATCGACCAGCAGCAGTTCATCGTCATCTCCGGCGGCAACGCCGAAGGCGCGCCGGTAGCCGCAGGCAAGCTCCTTGTCGTCGCGCAGCAGGGTCGCGATCCGCGCGACGGTGCTGCCCATCTCCTGCGAGTCCACGATCGGCCGAATGGTCTGGGCCCAGAGCGAATCCCCCGCCCCATCCCAGCCGAACCAGTGACCGAAACCGACATTCCACAGCGACGGTGTCCGGCGACTGAGATCGACCGTGCCGAAACCCTTCGCCCGGCCGTCGCTCCAGTCGCGCCCCGCCTGATGGCAGGTGGCACAACTCATCTGGCCATTTCCGGAGAGTCGTGGATCGTTGAAGAGATGCTCGCCGAGGGCGATCCCGGCCGGCGTGCCGGAAACCCGGTTGGAAGGATCGCGCACCTGAGCCGGCGGCCACGGACCGTGCCGACCGACGGCACGGACCTCGTCGTCCGACCAGTCGAGCAACTGCTGCGCCGCGGCCGCCGGCACGAATGCCGCCAGCAACAACACCTGAAGCAGCAGTCTCTTCACTTGAGAATGAAGTCGTGCGTCAGGCGTTCGCTTTCCTCCCCCGCCCGCACGTCGATGGAGAGCTCCCAGCGGCCGGGCATGTGAAAGATCAGGCCATCGACGCGATAGCGCCCGTCCTTCCCTGCCAGGATGGTGGGCCGGTAGTTCATGCTGTGCTTGTGCTCCGGCATCGCGGCGTCGACCGCCACGAGTTCGGCCGGGCTGTTCGATTTGGTGCAGACGTTGAACAACAGGGAGAACGGCTGGCCGACCTCGATCTGCATCGGATCGGGGCGAAAGGCGATCATGTAGTGGTTGGAGAAGACCACCCAACCGGTTCCGCGTCCAAGGTCGAGCGGACAATCCGCCCACGCGGCATTCGCGAACAGAAGCGCGAACAGTGCCGCGAGAAATCTCATTGGGCGCCGCCGAACAATCGATCGCCATTCTCGTAGGCAATCTTGCGGGCGACGTCAGGCGGCAGGTCGGCAAGCCAGGCCCTGGACCAGCGGGCATGCTCGATCACGTAATGCCAGCGCTCCGGCGTGAAGGTGTCGGTGCCGACGACGAAGCGGTCGGGAAATTCGAGGAAGGCCTCGCGCCAGGCCGGCGCCACCTTGCCGTTGGAGGCGTGCGCGGTGAGAAACGCCAGGTCGCAGCTCAGCCGGGGATAGCGGCGCAGCATCTCGCGCACCTTCTCGGGGCGCTCGAAGCCGGAATGCGCCCACAGCACCTTGGCGTCGGGATCCTGCTGGAAATGGCGCACGACGGCGTCGGCATCGGAATGCGAATGCAGGAACATGCCGTATTTCTTGGCGAGCTGGACGACGCCGCGCATGTTGGGCAGGTCGGCGTCGGCGCCGTAGA
>JBQTJT010000066.1:0-14400 GCA_052386855.1 Reyranella sp. | reverse complement strand
CGGTGAAGAACTCCGTCTATGCCCTGCCGGCCAATGCCGAGACGCAGGAAGACTTCGCCTGGCTGATCAAGGAAATCGCCGAGCTGGGCGGCGAGGCCTTCGTCGTTGAGGCCCAACTGGTCGACGGATTGGGCGATGGCGAGGTCCAGGCGCTCTTCGACGCCGCGCGCGACGAGGACTATGCCGGGATCGCGGCTGCCGCGCGCGAGCTTGGCGGCAAGCGTTCCGACAGCACCGAAGCGGAGTTCGCTGCCCAGGTGACGCGGCTGCGCAAGCAGCTCGACGAAATCGTCGCCATCGATTTTTTCGGCGCCGACGGGCGCGAACCGGCCGAGGGGCTGGTATCCGGTCTCGAGGCCGGTCTGCATAAGGAGGGCGACGCCGTGATCGCAACCGAAACCGGAGCTTCATCGGACCCTTTGAAGAATCGCGTCTGGGTGACGCGCGAGGGCGTGCAGGTCGATCGCATCGCCTCGGCCTGGCTGATCCGCCGCTTCATCGACGAGGCGGCACGCTTCAAGTTCGTGCCGGGCACCGGCTATGCCGCCCAGCCGGGCGAGCTGCGCTTCGACATGTTCGAAGGCGAGTTCACCCACCGCGGCGACCGTTGCACCTTCGAGGTGCTGCTGGCCGAGGCGAAGCTCGACGATCCGGCCCTGGTCGCGATCGGCGAGATCATCCACGACATCGATCTCAAGGACGGCAAGTACGGGCGTGAGGAAGCCGCGGGCGTCCGCAGCCTGATTGCCGGCATCGCCGCCTCGCACGTTGACGACACCCAGCGCCTCGAACGCGGCGCCGTCCTTCTCGACGACCTCTACAGCTCGTTCTCAGGTAAGCAAGGCAGCAGAAAATGAAGGACCACGGCGTTCCCTTCTCCGAAGCGATGAAGGTCTGGGCCCGCGTGGCAGCCCTCTCGTTCGGCGGGCCGGCGGGCCAGATCGCGGTCATGCATCGCATCATCGTCGAGGAGAAGAAGTGGATTGGCGAGCAGCGGTTCCTGCAGGCGCTGAACTACTGCACCCTGCTGCCCGGTCCCGAGGCGCAGCAGCTCGCCATCTACATCGGCTGGCTGATGCACAAGACCAAGGGCGGGCTGTTCGCCGGCACCCTCTTCGTATTGCCGGGTCTGCTCGCCATCATGGCGCTCAGCTGGATCTACGTGCTGCTGGGCAAGGTCACGATCGTCCAAGGCCTGTTCTTCGGCCTGAAGGCCGCCGTGCTGGTGATCGTGATCGAGGCCGTGCTGCGGGTCGGCAAGCGCGCGCTGAAAAACAACACCATGCGCGGGCTGGCGGCGGCGGCGTTCCTCGCGCTGTTCCTGTACGACGTACCGTTTCCGGTCGTCATCCTGGTGGCGGGCCTCGTCGGCTATGTCGGTGGACGTGCCGGGTTGCCCGCGTTTCTCGCGGGCGGGGGCCACGGCAAGGTCGGCGACAAGCAGGTAGCCGACGCCGATTCGCTTCTGGGCGAAGAGACACCGGCGCATGCGCGCCCCAACATCCGCTGGTCGCTCTCCATCGCCGCGGTGTTCCTGGCGCTCTGGCTGGTGCCGATCGCGGCGCTCTATGTCGGCTTGGGCGGCGAAAACGTCTTCACCAAGATCGCCATCTTCTTCAGCCAGATGGCCATCGTCACTTTCGGCGGCGCCTACGCCGTGCTGGCCTATGTGGCGCAGCAGGCGGTCGACAATTATCACTGGGTGACGGCGGGCGAGATGCTGGACGGGCTCGGCATGGCCGAGACCACGCCCGGCCCGTTGATCATGGTGACGCAGTTCGTGGGCTTCCTCGCCGCCTGGCGCGAGCCCGGCGCGCTGTCGCCGCTGCTGGCCGCGACCTTGGGCGGGCTGCTCACCACCTGGGTCACCTTCGTGCCCTGCTTCCTCTGGATCTTCTTCGGCGCGCCCTTCGTCGAGGCGTTGCGCGCCAACAAGGCGCTGGGCGCGGCGCTGGGCGCCATCACGGCGGCGGTGGTGGGGGTGATCCTGAACCTCGCGGTGTGGTTCGCGCTCCATGTACTGTTCGCCGAACTGGTGCCGGTGCGCTGGATGGGGGCCGCCGTCGACCTGCCGGTGCTGCGGTCGGTCGACGTGCCGACGCTTGCGCTCGCCATCGCCGCGGCCGTGGCGATCTTCCGCTTCAGGATCGGCATGCTCCCGGTGCTGCTCGCGAGCGCCCTGGCGGGCGTTTTATACGCACTGGTCTTGGCCGCCTGACGTGCTAGCTAGGGGCATGACCGACACCCCTTCGCCTGCCCCCGCCGCCGCTCCGGCCCTGCCGGATCGCCTGTCGACCAACCCCAAGAGCCCGTTCTACAACGAGGCGCTCTTGACGCGCGGTGTCGGCATAAAGTTCGACGGCGAGGAGAAGACCAACGTCGAGGAATATTGCGTGAGCGAAGGCTGGGTCCGCCTCGCCGTCGGCAAGACCGTCGACCGCAAGGGCAACCCGCTCACCATCAAGCTCAAGGGCAAGGTCGAGCCGTATTTGCAGAAATAGTCACGCATCCCGCCGCCGGTCCGGGCGTTGCTCCCTTCGAACCATCGAAAGGAGCGTGCCATGACCAGGCAGAATGCGAAGAACGGCATCGAGGGCGAGGGCAGCTACCGCGGCACCAAGGCCTATAACGAATCGACCGCCAACTTCATCAAGAAGGGCAAGGTCGACAAGGCGGCGCAGGAAGCCAAGCGCGCGCTCGACTCCAAGGAAGCGGTCGACCTCAAGGCGGCCGAGTCCAAGGGCAAGTCCGGCGACACCTCCAAGTGGCATCCCGTGCCCAGCCGCTCGAAGTAGGACCTACCAGCGCCCGAACGGGACGAAGCGGTCGCGGCGCATCGGCCGGTCAGTGAACAGCACGAGGAAGAGCTGCGAGAACAGCGCGCCGACCCTCGGATCGTCCGGGCCGGTCGCCTGCGTCCAGCCCATGGTTTCCGACAGCGCGAGATCGTTGCGGCAATAGACGCCGTAGACATAGACGCGGCCGGGCGTGGCGGGCTTCAAGCGCGTGACGCCGTTGCACACAGCGCCGGAGCCGAGGTCGTTGGCCGGATCGAACACCAGCACCAGCCGGTAGTCGGGGTGCTGCTCCTGCGCCGGTTGCGCATAGGTGAAGGTGAGGTTGGGCCGCGGCTTGTTGGCCTGCATCACCGGCAGCAGCCGCTGCTTCACCTCCTCGACCGGCAGCGACGGGAAGGGATTGCCCGCGACGATCACGCGGAAGGGCCTGTTGTCGGTGGCTGCCCAGAATTCGCTGAAATCGTACTGCGGCGCATAGTTGTCGCCGCCCAGCGTCACGCCGGACACATTGACCGGCGCGCCCCCGCTTACGCAGGCGGACAAGGTGACGCCCGAAAGAGTGGTGGCAGCCAGCAGGGCGGCGAGAATCCTTGTTCGGCGGGCCAGAATCCTTGCTCGGCGGAAATGCGTCACGGCCATGGATGCCTAACGTAGCACGCAAGGCTTCGTTGCTGGCGCTGGCGTTCGGCGCCTGCCTCAGTTGTTGTTCACGATGCGCTTGACGATGAAGTCTCGGCCTTCGCGTTCGACTCCGAAGCGCACCTTGTCGCCGGGCGTGAGGCCGGTCAGCGCCGCGGCGTCCTGGACCGCAAAATTCCGGGTGCCACCCTCCAGCAGAAGCTGCGGGATCGCCGGATAGGCGAGCGTAATTTTGCCAGCCGCACGGTCGACGGCGACGACGCGACCGGATGCGAGCGGCATGCTCGGCGCCGGCTGCACAGTCCCGGACATTTCGTCCTCATGATAATAGGGCGCGTCGACCATCGTTTCCGCCGCCACGACAGACCCGGCCAAGCCGATCGTCGCAGCCAGCGTGAATAGTCCAACCATCAATTTATTGGGCATTGTCATCTCTCCGTAACCCCATTTGGGAATTCCCGGATCGATTGCCAGAGGTTTCGCGAAAGTGACGGCCGTGCTTTCCCTCACTTTTTCGGGAGCACGCGATGATCCGGAAACGTCACTCCTGGCACGTCGCCCGATCGCCTACCAGCTCATGCGCAGGCCGGCGCTGAACACATGATTGTCGATGCCGGTGCCGACCTCGCCGTCATAGCGGAGGTACAGGCCCCAGGACTCGGCGATGGCGGTGTTGGCCGCGAGGCCCAGGATGGCCGCGTCGCGCTGCGGTGCTGCGCCATAGACGGTGAAGCCGAGGGTCGGTGCGCCGGCGAAGGTGGCCGTCATCGGCCGTGATGTGTCGGCATATTCGTGCGCCCAGCCCAGCCGGAGCTGGACGCCGAGTCTGTCGCGCCAGCCGGCGTCGATGAAGCCGGCCAGCTCGGCGCCGAGGATCGAGCGCACCGAGTTGGTCGTCTGCTGCGCGACGCTGAGATTGAGCGAGTTCGCGCCCGATTCGGTGAAGCCGTTCTGCGTCACCGTCGCGGCCTGCAGGCGCGCAAAGGGTGTGATCGAGGCGTCGGCGCGCGGGAAGATGTCGACCTTGTAGCCGGTCTCGGCCTGGGCAGTGAACTGGTTGGCGCCGGTGCGGCCCTGCGCGGTGCGCGTCGGCAGGCCGAGGATCATGATCTGGCGCAGCATCTGGTTGTCGTTGTAGCCATAGCCCGCCAGCGCATCGATGTAGAAGGACGACGGCGTGAAGCTCGCATAGAGCGCGAAGTTGTAGCTGTCCGACGTGCCGCGGCCGGTGAAGCCGCTCAGCCACTGCGTGCCGCCGGCGTAGCCCACCGCGATGCCGGCCAGGAAGCGCGGATCGAAGCGATGGTCGACGCCGGTCGAGAAGCCGCCGAAATTGTAGGTCTGGGTCGCCGCCCCGCCGGTGCCGGCCACGCTGCCGGTGCCGCCCAGCGCGCTGCCCCACAGGCTCCAAGGGCCCGCCGCGCCGTCGCAGAGCGTGACATCGGCCGACTGGCAGGCCTCGGCCAGCGCCACGCGCGCGCCGCCGGCACCGCCGCGTGCGATGCTCATCTGCTGGCCCAGCACGTTCATGAAGAGCTGGCCACCGGCCAGGTTGGCGCTGCCGAAGCCCGAATAGGCCTGGCCGCTGATCGCATCCATCGCCTGCTGGCCCGGCACGAGGTTGAGGCCGGCGATGGCGCCGATCACGGTGGCGAAGTCGCCGGTGGCGGTGGCGACGCTGCGGTCGAGCACGCCGCCCACCGCCCTCTGGTTGCCGGTGAGCGCGCCGCGTGCAAAGCCGCCGGGGACCAGCGTCAGGTAGACGTTGTTGGCGTCGTAGCTGAGCGACGGCGTCAGAAACGGCAGACTGCTGGTGACATTGGCGTAGGTGCCGGTGATGCCGCCGGTGGCGTTCAGCACGGTGTAGGTCGTGCGCATGGCGTAGATGCCGCCCGCGATCGGCTGGGCCGCAAGCGTGCCGCCGTTTAGCGCAGCCGTGCCGGGCGCGCCGGTGACGTTCAAGCGATCGCTCTGGCCGCCGGCATTGGCCTCGATCTGGAGCGATCCGCCGCTGTTCTGCGTAAACGAGCCGCTGACCGTGAGCGTGCCGATCGAATTGCCCGGCGCCACGATGCCGCCGTTCGTAACGGTGCCGGTGATGGTGCCGCCACCCCCCAGGAGACCGGCGCTGCCCACCGTGACGCCGCTTGCCAGGCCGCCGTTCACCAGCAGTCCGCCGCCGTTCACCGTGGTGCCGCCGGTGAAGGTGTTGGCGCCGCTGAGCGTCAGCGTGCCGGTGCCCTGCTTCGCCAGCGAGCCGCCTGTGCCGGAGATGACGCCGCTCATCGTGGTCGAGAGGTTGTTGCCGCCGACCGTGAGCGCCTTGGCGCCGAGCACGATGGCGCCGGCGCCCTCGACCGAGCCGATCGCCGTGCCGGTCGAGCTGAGGCCCGAGATGTCGAGCGTGCCCGAGCTGCCGACATAGCGGGCGGTGCCGCCGCTGCTCGTGTCGTTGAAGTTCACCGTGCCGCCGGTGTTGGTGATGTTGGCGGCGCTGGCCGAGCTCGCATCCTCGAAGTTGAGGGTGGCGCCGGTGGCGTTGGTGATGTTGGCGGTGCTGGCCGTGGTGTTGCCGAAGAAGTTCAGCACCGCGCCAGTGCCGGTGTTGACGATGGTGGCATTTCCGGCCGTGGCGTTGTTGCAGAAGCAGAACGTGCCGCCGGCATTGTTGGTGATGATGGCGCTGCCGGCGGTGCTGTTGTCCTCGAAATTCAGGCTGCTGCCGTTGTTGACGACGATGGTGGCGCGGCCGGCCGTGCTGCTGTCGTTGAAGTTGAGGGAGACGCTGCCGTTGACATTGAAGGTGACGCCGTTGCCGGCCGTGGCGGAATTGTTGAAACTGACTGCGCTGGTATTGAGGTTGAAGGTCTGGGTCTGCGTGGAATTATTGACGATGCCGGTGCCGTCCAGGGTCAGGCTGACGTCGCTGAAGGTGTAGGCCGAGGCGCCGGCATTGAACAGGAAGCTGCCGACGGTCGGGCTGGTCGGGAAGGTGATGGTCGTCGTATTCGAAATCCCGAAGGTCGCCGTGCCCAGCGGCACGACGGCGGGTGACCAGTTTCCGGCAGTGCCGAAGGCGCTCGTTCCCGGATTGAGCAGCCAGGTCGCGGTCTGGGCCGATGCGCCCGGGGAGGCAAGGCAGACAGCAACCAACAGGAGCGCCGGCGGACGATACGCGCGCCCGCGCTCAAACACGCCAGTCATGACAACCACGCCCTTCAACTCCCCGGCGGCAACCTAGAGGAAGTCGGGGTGACTGCAAATAGTTGAAATCGACCGATCAGCTCATGCGGAAGCCGGCGGAAAACACCTACTCCGGCTTGATGTTGCCGTCGCGGATCACCTTGCCCCAGCGGTCGCGGTCGCCGTTCACCAGCGTGACGACATCCTTCGGCGGGCCGATCAGCGGCTCGGCGCCCATGGTGGCCAGCCGCTCGGCGGTGGCGGGCGCGGCGAGGACCTTGTTCACCGCGGCATTGAGCTTTTGCGCCACGGCATCGGGCACGCCAGCCGGCCCGAGCAGGATGAACCAGCCTTCGATCTCGGCCGCTTCCAGGCCGAGTTCGCGCAGCGTCGGCAGCTCGGGCACCAGCGCACTACGCTTGGGCCCCGTGACGGCCAGGCCGCGCATCTCGCCACGCTGCACGTAGGGCAGCATCACCGCGACGTTGTCGAACATGGTCTGGATGCGGCCCGCCAGAAGGTCGGCGCGCACCGCGCCGCTGCCGCGATAGGGCACATGGAGGATCTCGACCTTCGCGGTGCGCTGCAGCACCTCGCCGGCCAGATGCTGCGCGGTTCCCATGCCGGTGGAGGCGTAGGCGAGCGAACCCGGCTTGGCGCGCGCGAGTGCCAGCAGTTCGGCCACGGTCTTCACCTCGAGGCCCGGGTGGACGACGAGGATGTAGGGCGTACGTGCCACCGTGGCGATCGGTGTGAAGTCCTTGATCGGATCGAACGACAGGGTCGGATAAAGCGCGGGCAGGGTCGCGTGCGAGCTCGGCGCGAAGAGCAGCGTGTAACCGTCGGCCGGCGACTTCACGACCATCTCCGAGCCGATGATCCCGCTCGCCCCGCCCTTGTTCTCGACGAGCACGGACTGGCCGAGTTCCGTGGTCAGCCCCTGCGCCAGTACCCGCGCGATGACATCGGTCGCGCCGCCCGGCGGGAAGGCGACGACGATGCGGATGGACTTGTCGGGAAAGGCCGGTGTCTGCGCCAGGCCGGGGGCGGCGAACGCCACGATGCTGCAGACGAGCAACCACGCAAGTTTCAAGCGAGTCATGTGAATTCCTCCAGATAGCTTCTTTATTGAGAGCAGTTCTTGGCGCCGCTCAGGAAACGGCGGCGACGGCCTGCAGCATGGTTTCGCGATCGCTGGCGGCGACATCCCGCGCGATGCGGCCGGTTTCGACTTCGCCTTCCAGCGAGCAGCGAAACATCACGCGCGGCTTGGTCTGATCGAAGTCGCCCAGCGCCACGTGGCAGCTGCAGCGATTGTCCCACATCACCACGTCGCCCACGCTCCAGCGGTGGCGGTAGACGAACTCGGGCGAGGTCGCATGCGTGTTCAGCATCGCCAGCAGGTTCTGGCTCTCCTCGTCGGACATGCCGAGGAAGCGGCGGATGCGCTGGTTGACCAGCAGCGACTTGCGGCCGGTCTCCGGATGCGTGCGCACCACCGGATGGATGACCGGTGGATTGCGCTTCTTCATCTCGGCCACCACGGTGGGGTCGCGCTGCTCGATGCCGCGGACCAGCGTCACGTCGTGCAGCGCCTCGAGATCTTCTATCAGCCGGCGGATCGGCGGCGTGAGAGTCTCCAGCGCGAGAGTGAGGTTGGCCCACATCGTGTCGCCGCCGACCGGCGGCTTTTCCTTGCAGTGCAGGATGGCGCCCTTGGCGAGGCGCGTCGTGTAGCTGAGGTCGGTGTGCCAGTTGCGGCCGGAATTGTAGGTGCCGGATTTCTTGCCGCCCACGACCTTGTTCGACAGCACCAGGATCTCGCGATGCTCCGGATGCAGCGTCGAGGGGGCCTGCGACTCATGATCGTCGAGGACACCGAAGCGGCGCGAGAAGGCGATCTGTTCCTCGGGCGTCAGGTTCTGTTCCGGGAACACCAGCACGATGTGCTCCAGCCACGCCTCGTTGATGTGGCGCTGGTCGGCATCGCTGAGAGGCTTGCTGAGATCGACGCCGACAACCTGGGCGCCGGCCGCGAACCCCAGAGGAATGATCTTGATCATGCTCATCTCTCGTTTTCTCCCCAGGCCCGACTCTAGCCAGAACGGTCCTGATCGGTCAATATACTGTTTATTGTCAGACAAGATAAGATTGGCCGACCATGAACGCCAGCCCCACCCCGGAAACGCCCCCGCAAACGCCCCTCGGCAAACTCGTGAAGTCGCTGCCGGAGCGCCTGGCCGACCGCGTGCTGGAAGACGTGATGACGGGGCGGCTGCGGCCGGGCGACCGGCTGAAGGAAGAGGAGCTGGCGCAGACCCATGCGGTGAGCCGCGCCACGGTGCGCGAGGCGCTGATCGCGCTCGCGCGCCAGGGCTACGTCGTGCGCATCCCGCGCTCCGGCGCCCGCATCGCCGAATTCTCCCGCAGCGATCTCGACGACCTGTTCGAACTGCGCGCCGCCCTGCTCGCCCTGGCGGCCGGCCGCTACGCGCGGCGTCATGGGCGGGGGGCCGACAAGCAGCCACTGGCCGAGCTCGAAGCCATGGTGACGGAACTCGAACGCATGGCAGCGATTGCAGCGACGTCACCGCAAGCCTTCGCCACCCAGTCCGTCCGCATCCAGACCGTGCTGACCGATCGCTGCGGCAACAACCATCTGCCCGACATTTACAAGCGCCTCGCCGGCATGGGCACCTGGCAGCTCATCCGCGGACAGGCCAGCAGCTTCCTGACCTCGGCGGCGCGCCAGGAGTCGGCGGCGGACTGGCGACGGCTGGCCGACTGTGTCGCGGCGGGCGACGCCGACGCGGCGGAGCGGGCGGGCCGTCTCCTGCTCGAGCATTCGGCGGTGCGCGTGCGGCAGCACTTCGACGAGGTCATGCGGCTGCCGCCGGCCTGACGAACGCGCTGCTGTCAGAACGCCGGCACGAGCGCCACCGTACGTCGATGTATAGGATATTGACGATCAAGCGGAAATCCTATAGTTCTCTCCTGCTTGATTCCGGAGGAGGAAAGACATGGTCTGGAGCGGCTGTCCGATCGAAGAGGTTCCCGCCGAGGTGCTGGCCCAGAAGCCGCCGGCGCCGCGCAAGCGGACCCTGGCGCGCAAGAAGTACGACTACGAGCGCCATCTCGCGCGCTGGGGCAATCATGCCGACGCCGCGGCGCGCACCGGCATCGACGAGCGCACGGCGCGGCGCTGGCGCGAGGAGCCCGTGTTCCGGACGCGCTGCGAATTCGCGATGCAAATCTATCGCGAGGCCATCGAGGCGGAGGCTCATCGGCGGGCGACGACGCCCGAGATCAAGCCGGTCTGGTACCGCGGCCGGCAGGTCGGGCACGTCAGGCGCTTCAACGACCGGCTGCTGCTGCGACTGATCGCCCACCTGCCGCCGCTGCCGGAAAAGGACTGATGTCAGTTTCCATCATGTCCGCTTCTCGCGGACATTATTCCAGGCGGTCGCGGCACGGAAAGATGAGGCGGGTCAGGGACTTGGGCGGCAGATCCGCGACGGCGGAAAATCCCGAAGTCGATTTTCTTTTTTTCCGCAAGGCACGGACATTTTCTCAAGCGAGCGAATCGATGAACTTGGCCAGCGCCACGTCTTTTTCGGACAGCCCGCCCGCGTCATGCGTGGAGAGCACGATCTCGACCTTGTTGTAGACGTTGGACCATTCGGGATGATGGTCGCCTTTTTCGGCCGCCAGCGCCACCCGGGTCATGAAACCCCAGGCCTGGTTGAAGTCGGCGAACTTCAGGCTGCGCTGGATGGCATCGCGGCCCGGAACTTCCTTCCAGTCCTTGAGGGCTGCGAGGGCATCGCTGCGGGTCTTGCCGGTGAGCCTGGCGGTCATATCGGGTCCCCTTCAGTTGGCGTGAAGCTTGCCTCATTGTGGCGCGACAGCCTAGGCTCGACCAACAAACAGGAGGCTTCCTTGAAAATCATCCGCCGCACCGCGCTCCTCGCCGCCGCCTCGATGGCGCTGGCCGGTCCCGCCCTTGCCCAGAAAAGCGCCGATATCCTGCGCATCAACTTCACCGACGCCGTGCCCAACGTCGACATGTACTTCAACAGCCAGCGCACCGGGCTGATCCTGGCGCATCAGGCCTGGGACATGCTGGTGCATCGCGACCCCGCGACCTTCGAGATCAAGCCGTCGCTGGCCACCGCGTGGAAGTTCGCCGAGGACAATTCGCTCGACCTCACCATCCGCCAGGGCGTGAAGTTCCACGACGGCAGCGCGCTCACCGCCGACGACGTGGTCTACACGATCAACATGGCGGCCGATCCCGCGAGCAAGGTGGCGACGCCGTCCAACTACGCCTGGATCGACAAGGCCGAGAAGACCGGCGAGTTCGCCGTGCGCATCAAGATGAAGCGGCCGACGCCGGCGGCGCTGGAATATCTCGCCATGGTGACGCCGATCCATCCCAAGGCGTATCGCGAGAAGGTCGGCCCCGAGGGCTTTGCCGCCAAGCCGGTCGGCGCCGGGCCGTACAAGATCGTCAGGAACGAGCAGGGCAAGGAAGTCGTGTTCGAGCGCTTCGACGACTATTGGGCGGGCTCGCCCAAGGGCAAGCCTGCGATCAAGACGCTGCATGTGCGCTTCGTGCCCGACCTCGCGACCTCGGTGACCGAGCTGCTGGCGCAGCGCACCGACTGGATGTGGAACATCAATCCCGACCAGGCCAACGACGTGAACAAGATGCCCCACCTGCAGGCGGTGCGTCAGGAATCGATGCGCGTCGGCTACCTGCAGCTCGACGCCGCCGGACGCACCGGGGCGGGCAACCCGATGACCAACCTGAAGGTACGCCAGGCGATCTGGCACTCGATCAACCGTCAGGCGATCGCCGACAAGCTGGTGCAGGGCGGCAGCCGCGTGCCGCCGGCGCCCTGCTTCCCCAGCCAGTTCGGCTGCGACGGCGATGCCGCGGTGAAGTACGACTACAACCCGGCCAAGGCCAAGGCGCTGCTGGCCGAGGCGGGCTTCCCCAACGGCTTCGAGACCGAGTTCGTGACTTACGTGCAGCCGACCTCGTGGAGTGCGGCCCAGCAGAACGACCTTGCCGCCGTCGGCATCAAGGCCAAGATCACGCAGCTTCAGGTGTCGCCCGCCATCCAGAAGAATCATCGCGGCGAGAACCCGCTCTATCACGGCAGCTGGGGCAGCTACTCGGTCAACGACGTCTCGGCGATCTTCCCGGTGATGTATGGCGCCGGCGCACTCGACAACTACTCCAAGGATCCCGAGCTCGAGAAGCTGGTCGCCGACGGCGGCGCCACCTCCGATCCCGAGGCGCGCAAGAAGGCCTATTCGGCGGCCATCAAGCTGATGACCGAGAAGGCCTACTGGATGCCGCTGTTCACCTACGTGAACACCTACGCCTTCGTGAAGGCGCTGGAGTTCAAGACCTTCCCCGACGAGCTGCCGCGCTTCTACTACGCCAAGTGGAAGTAGCCAGCCGCCTTTAGGGAACGAGAAGACACTCCACGCCGCCGCCGGGCCGAGGCCTGAGCGGCGGCGTTTCCGTAGAACAGCGCTTCTCGGCGATCGGGCAGCGCGGATGGAAGCGGCAGCCCGGCGGGATATTGGCCGGGTCGGGCAGCACGTCGCCCAGGCCCACGTCGGGCACGCCGAGGCCGGGCTCGGGCGTCAGCACCGAGGCCAGCAGCGCCTTGGTGTAGGGATGCTCGGGCTGGTGGAACAGCGCCTCGGTCGGCTTCTTCTCGACGATGCGGCCGAGATACATCACCGCCACTTCGCTGGCGACATGCTCGACCACGGCGAGGTTGTGGCTGATGAAGACATAGGTGAGGCCGAGTTCGCGTCTGAGCTCGGCCAGCAGGTTCAGGATCTGGGCCTGCACCGAGACGTCGAGCGCCGAAGTGGGCTCGTCGCAGACCACGATGCGCGGCCTGAGCACCAGCGCGCGGGCGATGGCGACGCGCTGGCGCTGGCCGCCGCTGAGCTCGGTCGGCAGGCGGGCGCCCATCTCGGTCGTGAGGCCTACGCGGGCCAGCATCTCGTCGACGCGCTTGGTCACTTCGGCGCGGTCGATGCTGCCCTGGGCGCGCAGCGGCATGGCCACGATGTCGCGGACGCGGGCGAGCGGATTGAGGGAGGCAAACGGGTCCTGGAATACCGGCTGGATCAGCCGGGCACGCGCCTTGCGGTCCATGTCGGAGATCTTCTGGCCTTCGACCGCGATCTCGCCCGATGTCGGCTCGAGCAGGCCCAGGATCAGACGGGCGAGCGTGGACTTGCCGCAGCCGGATTCGCCCACCACGCCCAGCACGCCGCCTTGGGGCACGGCGAAGGAGACATCATCGCAGGCCACGACATGGCGGTCCTTGCCCAGCATGCCGCCCTTGACGCGGAAGGTCTTGTGGACGCCGCGGACTTCGATCGCCGGCAGAGACGCGGAGCCGCTCATGCCGGCAACCGGCAGAGATAGTCGTGACCCGGGCTCGCGGTCTTGCGCGAGACCTGGTGGGCGCAGGTCTCGTCGGCGAAGGAGCAGCGCTCGCGGAAGGCGCAGCCCTCGAAGCCCGGACCGACGCGCGGCACCGTGCCGGGGATAGAACCCAGCGGCTCGTCCTGGCGCTGCTTGCCCGGCACCGGCACGCAGCGCAGCAGGCCTTGAGTGTAAGGATGCTTCGGGTCGGCAAAGAGCTGCGCGGTGGCCGCACTCTCCACGACCTCGCCTGCGTACATGACCGAGACGCGGGTGGCGACGCGGGCCACGATGCCGAGGTCGTGGGTGATCAGCAGCATGCCGAGGCCGAGGTCGCGCTGCAGATCGGCCAGCAGGCGCAGGATCTGGGCCTGCACCGTCACGTCGAGCGCCGTCGTCGGCTCGTCGGCGATCAGGAGTTGCGGATCGCACATCAGCGCCATGGCGATCATCACGCGCTGGCGCAGCCCGCCCGAGAGCTGGTGCGGGAACTGGCCGAGGCGGAGGCCGGGCGCCGTGATGCCGACGCGGGCCAGAAGATCGGCGGCGCGGTCGGTGGCCACGCGCTGGTTGGAGCCCTTGTGGCGGCGCAGCACCTCGGTCATCTGCGAGCCCACCGTGTAGGCGGGATTGAGGCTGGTCATCGGCTCCTGGAAGATCATCGCCATGGCGTTGCCGCGCAGCCGGGCCATGCCGTTGTCGTCGAGCTTCAGGAGATCCTCGCCCTGGAAGTTGAGGCGCTTGGCCCTTCGGTGTCCGCCGCGGGCCAGCAGGTTCATGACGGCAAGCGCCGTCACCGACTTGCCGCAGCCCGACTCGCCCACCAGGCAATGGGTCTCGCCGCGCTCGACGGTGAGCGAGGTGCCGCGCACCGCCGAGGTGCGGCTGCCGAAACCCACTTCGAGCTGTTCGACCTCGAGGAGCGCCGTCACGTATCCGTCCTCGCCCCGAAGAGATCGCGCAGCCCGTCGCCCAGCAGGTTGATGCCGAGGACCAGCACGAAGAGGGCGACGCCCGGGATCACGATCACCCAGGGCGAGAAGAACATGTAGTCCTTGGCCTCGGCGATCATCAGGCCCCAGGACGGCAACGGCGGCGGCACGCCGAGGCCCAGGAACGACAGGGCGGCCTCGAGCAGGATCGCGAGCGCCACTTCGAGCGTCGCCACGACGACGAGATGGCTCGCGATATTGGGCAGCACCTCGCGGGTCAGGATGCGGAAGCGCGAGCAGCCGGCGCACCAGGCGGCGGCCACGAAGTCGAGGTTGCGCACCTGCATGGTGGTGGAGCGCGCGACCACGGCGAAGCGGTCCCACA